>CAZZXY010000040.1:0-35973 GCA_964658105.1 Verrucomicrobia bacterium Tous-C9LFEB
CCTTTGGGCGAGTTGGGCTGACGCTTCTTCTTGCGGTGAGGGTGGCAAGCGGAAGGCTTGCCATCCTACAACCTAGAACTTACAACCTAAAACTGTTTCTCAGGCTTCTTCGGCACGGACGAAGGCGATCCAGGCGAGACCGAGGAACAGACAGGTGAAGCCGGCAAGCGCGAAGATGTGAGGCAGGATGTGGTCTCCTGCAGGGCCGTAGCCTACAGCGTGCAGCATGAGTTGCGCGAGATGGAAGGTGGGTAGCCATGGCGCAATGTGCTGCACGATCCGGGGCAGCATGGAAATCGGAATCCAGAGGCCAGAGGCATAGCTCATGGGCAGATAGAACATGTTGACGATGCCCGGGGCACTGTTAGGCGGCAGCAGCATGGCAAAGAGTAAGCCCATCGCAGCAAAGGGCAAAGAGCCCAGGAAAGCCGTGGCCAGCAGCCGGCCGTACTCGCCAAAGGTGAGATGAACGCCGGCAGCGACCACCCCGATCCCACTGAGCAGGCTGACAATGATCAGGCTGAAGAGAACGGCCATAGCGCAGCGCGCAACCAGGTACGCGAGCGGCGGCATGGGGCTGGCGCGCTTGAGATCAAGCCAGCCAGAGGTGCGCTCGAACGCGAGGCCCACACCGATGCCGAAGAGGGCGACGCCGACGGTGCCGAAGCCTGCGTAGCCCGCGAGGAGGTATTTCGCCACGTTCTCGCCGGCATGCAGGGTCTGGCCGCGGTTGGCGACGCCAAATAGCAGGTAGAACATGCTCGGAAAGCCGATGACCGCGAATGAGAAGCCCTTGTTGCGCAGGGAGCGGATGAACTCGTAACGAATCTCGCGCAGGTACAGGCTGACCGTGTGAGCTGTGGTGTTCCGCTGGCGGTAGGGGACTGGAAGTGTGGCAGTGGCCATGGCGGTGTCCTTTGTTGCTTGCAGGTTGGGGTGTGTGACCGGGCAGATGTTTGCGGAGGGCCTGGACTGGATGGGGCTGCTAGCGAGTTGCGGATTTGGTGAGTTCGAGGAAGGCGTCTTCCAGGGCGGGACTGGTGACCTCGAGAGCGGACAGGGCCGGATCCAGGGCGAGCATCTCGCGCAGCGTGGCCTCCGGTTCCGTGGTGATGACGGACGTAAACAGGCGAACGTTGGCATTCAGCTCACGTGGGGGGTGATCGACAGAGAGGACCCCGGGGATGAGCTGAAGATGGGTGCGGCTCAGGAGGGTCTTGCAGCGGATGACCTTTACGGCCTGGTCGGAAAGCATGTGAGCGCTGGAAGCTGATGCCGTGCCGTTGAGCGTGGCCAGGGAAGCCGCTGCGCCCGAGAGTGCATCTGCCTGCAAAGGCTCCGTGGAGATGCCAAGCCGGCTTTGCGCCGCGTGTGCTTTCACCTGGGCGGGCGTACCTTCGCAAACAAGCTGGCCCTTATTAAGGACAATGATCCGGGAAGCGAGGGCGTCGGCCTCTTCAAGGTAGTGTGTGGTGAGCAGGACGGTCTTGCCGCGAGCGGCGAGGCCTCGAATCTCGTCCCACATGCCGCGGCGGGTTTCGATGTCGAGGCTGGCCGTTGGCTCGTCAAGAAAGACAAGGTCCGGGTCGCCGGCCAGGGCGAGCGCGAAGAGAACGCGCTGTTTTTGCCCACCAGAGAGCTGGCCAAAGAACCGCTCCTCGAGGCCAGCCAGGCCGGCGATACGGACAACCTCCGCAGTGGGAAGTGGCGCGGGGTAGTAGCCGCGGAAGAGATCGATGTGTTCGCGAACGCGCAGGGTCTCGGGCGCTTTGCCAACCTGGAGCATGACGCCGGTACGCAGGCGAGCGTCGGTGTTGCGAGGATCCTGACCGAAGATGCAGACGCGGCCGCCCGTAGGCGCGGCCAACCCCATCAGAAGCTTGACGACGGTGGACTTACCTGCTCCGTTGGGTCCGAGGAGTGCGACGACTTCGCCTTGGCGGAGGGTGAGCGAGAGGTTGTCCAGGGCCAGGATGCCGTTGCGGTAGCGCTTGGTGACGCCTGTAAGTTCCGCGGCAGGGGCCGCGCTTGTAGCTGAGGCAGTGAAGGGGAAAGAGACGGCACTCATGTTTTGCTCCTGTTTGCCGATTACAGGAGTAAGTATGGTCGACTCAGATCGATGTTTTGAGTGCCACCCGTCAGCTATCGGGGGTGACGATTGTCATCCGTTGACATCGGGAAAGGGTCTTACAGAGGCGTGGGTCGGACTGCCCAGATGATCAGGGTCTCTTCCGGGGGGTAGTGACGATTCAGCTCTTCCTCAAGCTCGTGATGCTGGAGGTGCATCTCGCCGTAGAGGATTTCTGCTTCGCTTGCTCCTACATAGCAAAGCTCGCACATGCCGATGCCAGACTCATTCTGGACAGGCGGGCCAAAGACGCGGCAGGTGAGCGGACGGCCGGTGTACAGCTCGCAGCGGCCTGTCGCCGGGTCGAGCACAGGGCAGGCTGCATCGGTTTCAGGCAGGTCGGCGAAGGCGTCCCAGGCGGAAGTTTCGCCAGGGTCGAGCACGCCAGTGGAGACGTCTCCCGGGAAACTACGGCTCAAGGTGTTGACGAGGTGCTGGGCGCGGTGCTGAATCCGGTCGGCACGGGCTGGGTCGCTCGCGCGCATTTCAACAAGGGCAGAGCGAAGCCGGTCTGCGTCGAGGGCCGAGATGCGAAAGACCCCGTGACAGCACGGCGTGCACCCGGGACGGCAGGCGAGCCAGGAAGCGCCGGCGGCCGTGCGGGCGCGCACCGTGGCGTCGGCGAGCGAGGCGTCAACAATCTGCACGAGATCCTTGTCGCTGAGCAGCGGCATGCTCCTATTGTCGACGCTCTGAGCTGGAGGCACCGGTGCCGCGCCTATCCTGGATGGAAGTGTTCAGGATAGGCGGGTTCTGTCGCGTGTCCTATCCCTCGTGATGCTTCTTGTGACCGGCACCGGAGCCCGCGGGTGCCGGCGGGCTGGCCGGGGTGACGCCAGCACCCTTGAGGGCGGCAGCGACAGCCGTACCGATGGGTGAGCCCAGGCCTGTGCATGGGTCCCAGCCGCTTGAGGCGCTGAAGGCGCCGTTATTGCCGGAGGTAATGTCGTGAAAGGTCGCCGTCTCACTCGCCGCATAGAGGATCGGGTTGAGGAAACCGGCCGAGATACCGTTTTCGGCGTTCGCAAGGGCGATCAGGCCAGCCCAGAGCGGAGCGACGGCACTGGTGCCACCAATCACCGAAGCCTGGCCATCGACCAGGACGGAGTAGCCGGTAGCTGGATCAGCATTGCCGGCGACGTCAGGGACGCCGCGGCCACCAGCACTGACCGTTGGCGCAGGGACCTTCGCTTTGGCCTGCCATGTGGGTCTGGGAAAGAAGTTGGACACGCCGCCGCCGGTTGCGCCCTCGTTCGCGGCGGTTTCGTTCCAGACAGTTTCACTGGAGATCGCGGTGCCCGAGGCGCGGAGGCTGGTGCCGCCGCAGGCAAGAACGTGCGGACTGGAAGCGGGGAAGTCGACGTGGTTGGCACCATCGCTGACCCCATCGGTGGAGCCGTTGTCCCCGGCTGCCACGGTGATGCTGATGCCGAGAGTAGCCGCAGCCTGAAAGGCCTGGTCCATGGCCGTGAGCGACTGCTGCGTCCACGAGGACTCGGGGCCGCCCCAGGAGATGGATATAACGGAGGGCTTGCGCGCGGTGTCGTGAACGGCGGTGGTGATCGCGTCGAGAAAACCCTGGTCGGTGTTTGGCGCGAAATAGACCGCAAGGGCTGAGCCGGGAGCGACCGCGCCGGCTACCTCGATGTCCAGCAGGACTTCGCCGTCGGCACCGTTGGGGTCTTTCCCGGGTACGTTCCTGGCTTTATCGACCGACACGGCGTTGACGGTGGGTGGGGTCAGGTTCAGGCCACGGAAGTAGGTCTCAACATCGGTAGTCTGGAAGCCGCCGCCGAGTTCGATGATGCCGATGGTCTGGCCGGCGGCGCTGACCTGCGGAAATCCATAAGCCCTTGCTAACTGGACCGGGGTATAGGACGTGTTGGTCGCATTGGGCCGGGCCAGGCGAAAGTGCGGCTTGGCCTGGGGACGGTTGTCGAGACCAAGGACGGCGAGGACGTGTGGCGCGAGTTCCTGCGGCACGGAGAGCGTACCCTGCCGGATGCGGAGTTTGCCCTCCTTCGTAGCGTGCGACTCGAGTTTTGTGCCGAACGCCTTTTCGAGGTTCGGAACGGACCCGGTGAGCTGGACGGTGGCGCGGGATAGCTGAAGCTCGGGTTCCACCTGAAGCTCGTACTCCGCGGCGAAAGCCTGGAGGAGCTCGACAGATGCCGGGTCGGCACCGTGCTGTGCTTCGAATTCCTCGTGCGTGAGCCGCGTTGCTCCGAGGCTTTCGGGATCAATGGGGTTCTTACGGCGGACCAGGACGGACACGGTGACGTGCTCACCGCTTGGTGTGACCTGGACAGAGGTCTTCTCTGGCGTGGCGAACGGGAGACGGAGATTGCCTTCCGCGCTAAAGGGCTTGCGATCACTGCCTGGGAGAGGGACTCGGGCTTGCTCGGCGAAGTGGGATGTCGGCATATCGTTTGGGCCTCTTGCGATGTTTGGATGCGGTGCGATGGAGCTTCCGGGGCGTCAGGTCAGGTCTGACTGGAAGGAAAGTGTACCGCAGAGGGCGAAGAAAAGGAGAAGTATGTGCCTCCATGAGGTCCTCGTGAAATCGCCAACGTTTCTGCAACCTGCCCCTCCAACTCTCATCTATTCGATAGACGTCGAACATTTCGACATATTTCGAAAGATGGTGAAACCGTATGGGTAAGCTGACAGGAAAAGTAGCCGTGGTAACAGGGGCCTCCAAGGGCATCGGCGCGGGCATTGCGAAGGCGCTTGGCCGCGAAGGAGCCACGGTTGTGGTGAACTACGCGTCGGACAAGGCCGGAGCAGAACGCGTGGCCGCCGAAATCCAGCAAGACGGCGGGAAGGCAGTCGTCATTGGCGGAAGCGTAGCCAAGGCTGCCGAGGTTGAGCATCTGTTCGCCGAAACCAAGCAGCAGTTCGGCAAGGTAGACGTTCTGGTGAACAACGCCGGGGTTTACGCGTTTTCGCCCGTGGAAGCGCTGGTTGAGGACGAAATTGATCGCATCTTCGATACCAATGTGAAGGGTCTGCTGCTGGCGACGAAGGCCGCCGTGGCGCTGTTCCCGGCCGAGGGCGGAAACGTCATCAATATTGGATCTGTCGTGAGCGAGACGACGCCCGCGGGCTCGTCCATTTACAGCGGAACCAAGGGCGCCGTGGATGCGATTACGCGCGTGCTGGCCAAGGAGCTTGGACCGCGCAAGATCCGGGTCAACGCCGTCAATCCTGGCTTCACGATCACCGAAGGTGTACACACGGCAGGTTTTGCGGGCAGTGATTTCGAGAACGGGCTCGTAGCCACCACACCTCTGGGCCGTACGGGCCGGCCGGACGACATCGCCGATGTTGTAGCGTTCATTGCCTCCGATGAGGCGCGATGGATCACCGGTTCGCTGCTGCAGGCCGGCGGCGGTCTCCGGTGACGACCGGGCTCCTGAGAGAACACAGGCGAGTCTGTGCCGTTGGGCTCGCCTGTGGTGGCCTCCATGTCGGTCTGATCCTGTGCTGGCTTGCTATCTAACGGAAGAAGAATCAGGCAGCCTTCTCCAGGACAATCGCCGGCAAACCCCGCGTCATCTGCCAGGCCAGGCGCATGCCAACGAAAGCCGCCAGTAGCTGCCACGTTCCGATCGGCGCCAGGCCCAGAAACAGGAATGCGATTGGGCGCAAGAGAAGCAACGGGTAGGTCCACCATGGGTGTCCCTCTGTGCCCAGGAGAAAGAACTGAAGAGGGTAGACCGTGGCTGCGTAGGTGAGCAGAGCGGCAGTGACCTGGTACCGTCGGCCGCCTACCCCGCCTGAGGCAATGCGCATCGCGCGCGAGATCGCCCAGCCCAGGGCAAGAGCACCTCCATAGGCGGCCCAGCTGCGAGCGACAGCGCCAGGGAGAGCACCAAGAACTGCCGTCATTGCGAGTGCTCCACCGAGCGCGCTCAGGCAGCTTACGGCGAGAGCCCGCAGGAAGCGTTCTCGGCTGTCCTGGGGCACGTGGGCGCGCGCCTGTTCGGTGCAGGGAACGCAGGCGGGTCGTCCCATGACTTCGAAGCGAGAGTTCGCAAGTTCCCGCCCGCAGAAGGTGCAGGGGAGCGGTTCGGGGTTGCTGCCAAAAGTGGCACGATCGAAGCGTAAGGGTGGCCCGGGCGGCATGCCCGGAGGTTAGCAGTCCCTGCCCTGGCCATGCGAGAATAAGATTGATGATTTCTGTCTCTAATATCACGATGCGCTATGGCGCAAAGCTTCTTTTCGAGGATGTCAGCGTCACGTTTACAGACGGACGACGCTACGGCCTGACCGGGCCGAACGGGGCCGGTAAATCCACCTTCATGAAGGTGCTCACGGGCGAACTGGATGCCCAGAAGGGCACTGTCGTACGCCCCAAGAAGTTCGGCGTTCTGAAGCAGAACCAGTATGAGTTCGACGCCTACCGCGTGATCGACACGGTCATCATGGGCAACAAGCCGTTGTGGGCCGCGCTGGAAGAGCGCGAGACCATCTACGACAAGGCCGAGATGACCGACGAGGACGGCATCCGTCTGGGCGAGCTCGAAGGCACAGTCGGGGAAGAGGATGGCTATGAGGCCGAGACCAACGCCGCCATCCTGCTGCAGGGCCTCGATATTCCCGACGAACTGCATGAGCGCAAGATGAGCGAGCTGCAGGGCGGCCAGAAGGTGCGTGTGCTGCTGGCGCAGGCGCTGTTCGGGAACCCCGATGCGCTGTTCCTGGACGAGCCGACGAACTACCTGGATCTGGAGTCGGTTCACTGGCTTGAGAACTTCCTGCTGCGCTACAACGGCACGGTCATTACGATCTCGCACGATCGCCACTTCTTGAACACGATCTGCACCCATATCGCGGATATCGACTACGAGACGATCATCACGTACACCGGCGGCTATGACGACATGGTGCTGCAGAAGACGCAGGTCCGCAGCCGTATCGAAGGCCAGAACGAACAGCGTGAAAAGAAGATTGCGCAGCTGAACGAATTCATTGCGCGATTCTCAGCCGGCACACGGTCTTCGCAGGTGAATTCGCGTAAGAAAGAAGTCGAGCGCCTGGCGACGACGGAGCTGGCGCGTTCCAACATTCAGCGCCCGTTCATCAGCTTTCGGACGGAGCGGCCCTCGGGCAAGCACCTGCTCGAGTTCAAGGACGTGAACAAGAGCTACACGCAGCCGGACGGCAAGGTCGAGCATGTCATCAACAACTTCTCAAGTGCCGTGATGCGCGGCGAGAAGGTCGTGCTGGTCGGGCGTAACGGGCAAGGCAAGACGACGCTGATCAAGGCCCTGCTGGCGAACGGACCCGCCGTGGAAGAGACGGACGTCTCGATCGACTCCGGCGAGGTGAAGTGGGGTCACGAGGCGCAGATCGGCTACTTTGCGCAGGACCACACGGCGTCGATCCCCAAGGGAACGACCGCGGCGGAGTGGCTGCACAGCTATGACCCAAAAGCCTCGAAGGAAGACATCCGCGGCATCCTCGGGCAGATGCTCTTTCGCGGCGAAGAGGGCATGAAGAAGACCGAAGCACTCTCCGGTGGTGAGGCGGCGCGGCTGCTGTTCTGCAAGCTCATGCTGCAGAAGCCCAACGTGCTTGTGCTGGATGAGCCGTCGAACCATCTGGATCTTGAATCGATCAATGCGTTGAACCAGGCGCTTCAGAAGTACGAGGGTACGGTCTTCCTGGTGACGCATGATCAGGATCTGATCGAAGAGGTCGGCACGCGCATCTGGCACTTCGAGGGCGGCCCGGCGGATTTCCGGATCACCGACCACAAGGGCCCGTACGAGGAATACCAGCAGCAGATGGCCATGGTCGCAAAATAGCCGCGACGGCATGGAATGTCAGAGAGATACGGCCCGGCCCATTGTGGGATCCGGGCTGCCTTTTTTGGGATTCCGTAGACCGAAGGTTGTAGGCAAGTACAGGCAGGTAACCGTTACGGTCTGCTACCGTTGAAAGCGATGACGTCGAACACCCGCTACCGCCTGATTATGGTGGGGCCGATCTTGATCGTGCTGTTGAACATCTGGGTCGCCTCGCATGCGCTGGCCAAGTTGTTCAATGCGCAAAAGTGGCTGGCCCATACGCTCGAGGTGCTGACGCAGGCCGAGGCCACGACGGCGGCTATGGGATCGGCGAACAACGCGGTTCGCGGTTATCTGTTGACGGGTTCAGAAGACTTTGTTGGGCGATATCATCAGGCCGCAAGTGAGGCCCTGGGCGATGTGGCTCGGGTTGCCGATCTCACGACAGACAACGAATCCCAGCAGCGGCGTATCCAGACGCTGCGCCATAGGATCGCCGTGCGGTTCGGCGTGCTCGATGCGGTCATTACCATGCGCAGAGCGCAGGGCGAGGGTCTTTCCCACGCAGCAATGCGGCCGGCCCTGGTGGGTGAGAGCCCTGACGGGGGTGTCACGGTCAAGTTCATGTTGACCCAGGTGCAGAATGAGGAAAAGCGCCTGCTGGCTGACCGCTATGAGGAGGCGCACGCGGCCCGGCGCAACGTGATCTTTACTTTCGGTGTGGCGTCGGCGCTGGATCTGGTCCTCATTCTGTGGGCTTTTCAGCAGCTGATCAGTGCGAGCCGCGACCGGGAACAACTTGCCATTCGGGCGGCCAAGATTGGGAGCCTGAACGCGGAACTAAGCGGTTTGAACGCCGAACTGGAGCAGCGGGTAGAACAGCGAACCAAGGAACTCGAGGTTTCCAATCAGGAGCTTCAGGCATTTTCCTATTCTGTTTCGCACGATCTGCGAGCGCCCCTGCGGACCATTGACGGGTTCTCGCTCGCCCTGGCAGAAGATTTCGCCGATGTATTGAACGCCGAAGGACGCGACTATATTCAGCGTGTTCGCGGCGGTGTGCAGCGGATGGGGTTGCTGATTGATGCCCTGCTGCAGCTCTCGCGTGTTACCCGGTCTGAGGTGCAGCGGGAAGAGGTCAATCTGTCCGACCTGGCGACGTTGATCTATCGAGAGCTGGCAGCAAATGAATCCGGGAGGGACCTGGTGTTCGAGGCTGAACACGGGATGCTCGCTGAGGCCGATCCGCGGTTGATGCGGGTGGCTTTTGAGAATCTGTTGGGAAATGCGATAAAGTTCACCTCCAAAACACCGCAGGCCAGCATTGCCTTCGGGCAGACGGAGAAGGACGGCAAGATCGTATACTTTATCCGGGACAACGGGGCCGGTTTCGATATGCAGTATGTGGATCGGCTTTTTACCGCGTTTCAGCGGTTGCATGGGGACCGCGACTTCAAAGGGTCGGGCATTGGTCTGGCCACGGTGTCACGGATTATCCGCCGCCATCATGGGACAATCTGGGCGGAAGGAAGCATCGGGGCAGGAGCGACCTTCTTCTTTACCCTGAACGCGTGAAGCAGAAGCCTGCAGTTTTGCCGGAGCGCAGACTGAAATGAGTGAAAGCATGATTCTTTTGGTAGAAGACGATCCGGATCACGAAGCGCTGGCTTTGCGCGCTCTGCGTAAAGCGAATGTGGCCAATGAAATCAAGGTGGCTCGTGACGGCGCGGAGGCCTTGGATTTCATGAAGGCCATTCTTGAGGGTAAGGAGAAGATGCCTCACCTCGTTCTGCTCGACCTGAAGCTCCCGAAAGTGGAAGGATTGGATGTACTGCGAGCGATACGTGCTTCGGACAAAACAGCATTATTGCCCGTAGTGGTATTGACCTCCTCCGATGAAGAGCGCGATATTGTAGCGAGCTACCGGCTGGGCGTGAACAGCTACATTCGGAAGCCTGTAAACTTCAACGATTTCGCCGAGGCTACCAAACAGCTTGGCATGTATTGGTTGTTGCTGAATCAATGTCCGCCGGCCCAATGATCCCAAGCCGCAAGCCGCTACGTGTCCTCGTCATTGAAGATTATGAGGAGGATGCACTGCTGTTGCAAAGGCACCTTGGCCGGGCTGGATATGCAGTCGACGCGCTGCGGGTAGAAACTGCGGAGGGGCTTGTTGATGCGCTCCAGCACGAGCAGCCATGGGATCTGGTGATCGCCGACTACACACTGCCCAGTTTCGGGGCGCGTGATGCGCTTGCGTTGATTCAGGCCAGTGGCGCGGACCTGCCCTTCATCATTGTGTCCGGCACCATCGATGAGGTATCGGCGGTGAATGCAATGCGCGCCGGTGCCCACGACTATGTATTGAAGGGCCATCTGGAGCGTTTGCTGCCTGCCATCGAGCGCGAGTTGAGCGATGCAGAGCGTCGGCGGGAACGTCTGCTCACCGAGGCTGAGCTGCGGCTGGCGCAACAGCGGTTCTCCGCCACCTTCAACCAGGCAGCGGTGGGCATGGCGCACACCACTGTTGGAGGCCGGTTCGTGTTGGTGAACCAGCGCCTCCAGGAGATGCTGGGTCTGCCGCAGCAAAGGCTTCTTGCCTTGAAGCTGGAGGACTTCCTGCTGCCCTCGGAGCAGGGACTGGATGCCAATCTCCTGGCCGAGTTGCTGGCGGGCACACGCAGCGGGTACCGCGTGGAACACAGCCTTTTACGCGTCGATGGAGTGACCTTTCCGGCGCAACTGACGGTCTCCGTGTTGCGTCACGACGGCGTTACCGGCGGACCGGAAACCACACTGCTCTGGGTTGTGGAAGACATTTCGGCGCGCAAGGCGGCGGAGCGCGAGACGGCAGACCTGATGTCCCGGCTCATCAACTCCGAGCGACTGGCCGCCGCAGGGCGCATGGCCAACACGCTGGCCCATGAAATCAACAATCCCCTGGAAGCGCTCACCAACATCTTCTACCTGCTACAGATGAACGAGCTTTCGCCTCAAGCGCAGGAACTGGTCGGGGTAGCCGCGCGAGAGTTGGACCGCGTGGGGCACATTACCAAATCGACGCTGAGCTTCTACCGGAAGCTGCCCGGGCGCACCCTGAATCTGGAGTCGCTGCTGAAGGAAGTGGTGCAGCTGTTTGCGAGTCGCGCCGCGCAGCACGCGGTAGAGCTCTGCGCCAGCTATGGTGAAGGCTTGAGCGACGTTCACTTCGATCCGTCGTTGCGGCAGGTCTTTGCGAACCTGGTTGGCAATGCCCTGGAGGCGATGGAGGCAAACGGTGGCCGCATTCAGGTACGTGCCCGCGTGCTGGCGCAGACGGCGGTCGTGACGGTTTCGGACTCCGGGCATGGCATTGAGCCAGTCCATCTCCGCTCGATCTTTGAGCCGTTCTTCACCACAAAGGGCGAACGCGGCACGGGCCTGGGGCTCTGGGTGACCCGCGGCATCGTGCAGGAGCAGGGAGGAACCCTGCTGCTGCGGACAACCACCAGGGGCAGATGCCGTGGCACTACCATCCGCATCACCCTTCCGGTGGCACAGCGGGAAACGCCCGTCGATGCGCTTTCCATCCAATAACGGGGCCGATTCTCACCCATTCCGGCTATTGACGTTTCCGTGTTCTGCGCCGGGGCTCTACAATTCCCCGCATGGCCAGCGCTGAGAGACAACAAACGCAAAAAAATGTACTTGGACAACCGCTGGAGAGCTGCGGCTCCGATCCGTTGACGGGCTTTTACCGGGACGGCTGCTGCAACACAGGACCGGATGATACCGGGCTGCACACTGTGTGTTGCATTGTGAATGAGCACTTCCTCGAGACCTCAGCCCGGCTGGGAAACGATCTTTCCACCCCCATGCCGCAGTATGGTTTTCCCGGTCTGAAGCCGGGCGACCGTTGGTGTATCTGCGCATCGCGCTGGCTGCAGGTGCAGCGTGCCGGCGCGGCCTGCCCGGTGGTTCTGGAAGCGACGCACGAGGCGACGCTGGAGATTGTTCCTTTCGAACTGCTGCTGCAATACGCTGTGATTCCGGAGACGCTGCACTAGGTCGGTGGTCCGGTAATAGAGCGCGGAACGGTCTGAAGACCCGTGCATCCAATGGCTGTGGCGCGTTTGGATAACCCGCAGTACCGCGTGGCGCTGAGTATTGTGCAGCAACTTCAAGCGCAGGGATGTCAGGCCTACTTTGCGGGTGGGTGTGTGCGCGATCTGCTGCTTGGGACGGAGCCAAAAGATTTCGATGTGACCACGGTGACGCACCCGGATCAGGTGATGCGCCTCTTTCCGCACACAGAGGCCGTTGGGGCGCACTTTGGTGTGGTGCTGGTCGTCGATGAGGTCGACGGCGAGAGGATCGCAACGGAGGTCGCAACCTTCCGGTCGGATGGTGTATACAGCGATGGTCGTCGACCGGACGCGGTTGTTTTCGCAGAGAGTCCTCGGGAGGACGTGCTCCGGCGCGACTTCACCGTCAATGGTCTGTTGCTCGACGCCCTGCGCTTTGAGGCGGGCGCGCCGCTTGAAGACTGCGTGCTGGACTTCGTGGGCGGGCGTCAGGATCTCGAGCAGAGGATCGTCCGAGCCATCGGCGATCCGGTGCGACGCTTCACCGAGGACAAGCTTCGCATGTTGCGGGCTGTGCGTTTCGCGGCACGGCTCGGGTTTGCCATTGAGCCAGCCACCACCCGCGCGATGCAGGGACTGGCCGCCGAGGTGACGGTTGTCTCGCCGGAGCGTATTCGGGAGGAGCTGACCAAGATTCTGACCGAAGGGGCCTCACGACGCGGGCTTGAACTGCTCGACGAGAGCGGGCTTTTGCCCGTCCTGCTGCCGGAGGTGGCGCGGATGAAGGGCTGCGAACAGCCGCCCGAGTACCATCCGGAAGGCGACGTGTGGGTGCACACGCTGATGCTGCTGGACCACCTGGAGGCGGGTGTAAGCTCCACCCTGGCTTGGGGGATGCTACTCCATGATGTGGGCAAGCCGCCCACCTTTACGCCTCCTGATCCGAACAGGCCGGGTGACCGCATCCGCTTTAACGGCCATGCCGAGATCGGCGTAGCGATGGCGCGGTCTATCCTGAACCGGCTGCGCTTTTCCAACGAGGACTGCGCGCAGATCCTGGCGTTGGTGAAGCATCACATGCAGTTCGGCGACGTGCCCAGGATGAAGCAATCGACGCTGAAGCGCTTCTTGCGCATGCCCAGGTTTAACGAGCATATGGCTCTGCACTACGCGGACGTGATGAGTTCGCACGGGATGCTGTTGCCGTACCGGACAGCGGAACGGGCGCTGGCCGAGATGGGTACCGAGGTGATCCGGCCAGCGCTGTTGCTGACGGGTGACGATTTGATTCAGGCAGGGTACCGGCCCGGGCCACGATTCCGTGAGATGTTGACAGCGGCCGAGGACGCGCAACTGGAAGGCATCGTGCGTACGCAAGGCCACGCGCTGGCGTTGGTCGAGGCGGAGTTCGGCGCGCCGTAGTCCGGACGGGCGTACAGCAGGGCATTCGTGTGAGGTTATGAAGCAAGGCGAACAACCCGAGGTCGTTGTGATTGGCGCCGGCATGGCGGGGCTCGCGGCTGCGCGCGTTCTGGCTGAGCGGGGCCGGCGCGTACTGGTGCTGGAGGCGCGAGACCGTGTAGGAGGCCGTGTGTTTACGGAGCGCACCCCAAGTGGCGTCGCCGTGGAGCACGGTGCGGAGTTTGTGCATGGTCGCTCTCCAGAGCTTTGGGCACTGATAGAAGACGCTGGCGCGAAGACAGTCGAGCGCGACGGCTCGATGCTGCAAGAAGGGGAACCCGGCGCGGGTCTGGAGTGCGACGACGACGAGGAAGAGCAATCCCTCTTTGCCGGTCTCGAGCACCTTGCCGATCTGCCCGGGGAAGACGTGTGCTTTGCCGAATGGCTGGACGGCAGCGGTCTTCCGGACTGGCAGAAGAGCACCTTAACGCGATATGTAGAGGGCTTCAATGCGGCAGATGCGCGCATGATCAGCGCGAGATCGCTTGGGATCCAACAGCGCGCTGACGATGCGATCGAGGCCGACCGGGCGTGGCACGTGCAAAGCGGCTACGCGCAATTGCCGGAGTACCTGGCCAGCCGGGTCCGTGCCGCAGGCGGAGAAATCCGTTTCAACGCGGAGGTATTTGCGATCCGCTGGCGGCCAGGAGAGGTGGTGATCACCACTCGCAACGAGGACATCCGTGTGCCGCGGTGCTTGATCACGCTCCCCCTGGGTGTGTTGCAGCACGCCAACGTGGGCGCTCCCGGCAGCGTGCGCATCGAGCCGGAGCCGACACCGCTGTTTGAGGCGCGACGCATGGAGATGGGTCAGGTCGTGCGTTTTACGCTCGTCTTTCGGGAGCGATGGTGGGAGCGCGCCGCGAAGCCAGACCCCGCGTCTCTTCGCAGGATGAGCTTCCTGTTTACGCGTGAGCGTCAGCCACCAGTCTGGTGGACGCGGCACCCAGAGGGGGAGTCGCTGCCAACGTTGGTCGGGTGGTCGGGTGGCCCTCGCTCAGAGTCCCTGCGCGGAATGAGCTCCGAGGAACTTGGCTCGATGGCCTGCGCTGAACTGGCAGAGGTCTTCGGCCTCCCTGTCGAGGACGTGCGCGCGGCCCTGGTGGGCACGTACACCTATGACTGGAGCGAAGACCGCTTTGCGCGAGGCTCCTACAGCTATGTGCCTGTCGGCGCGCTGGACGCCTCGGCGGCAATGACAGTGCCGGAGGCCGCTACGCTGTATTTTGCGGGCGAACACACGGACACCACGGGGCACTGGGGCACGGTGCACGCCGCTTTGCGCAGCGGATTGCGGGCAGCGGAGCAGATTCTGGTCGGCTAAGAAAATGTGCTGGAGTGGTGTTGGCTCTTTGCCGTTCGCTGCGTCTATTCGGCAACATACCTTCCGGAGTGCGGATGCCTTCTCAGCCCGGTTTCCGTGAGGCTAACAGGCGGATTGGTCACCTGTTCGGCTCGCCGCATCTACTTCCTTACGATGGATCGTTCCAAATTTCACCCCAAGCCCCTGCTGAACACACCGCGGGCCTTCGTCCCTGACACATGGATCGAGATTGACGGAAAGAAGATTGCAGCCGAGATCGGCGAACCGCTGATCGATGCCATCAATCGGAAAGCCGCACTGGAAGGCATCACCGGGATCCCGCAGGTGTGCTACCTGCCGCCCATGGGGCACATCGGCACGTGCGATACGTGCCTTGTGGAGGTGAACGGTGCCCTCATCCGCTCCTGTGGCGCGCAGGTGGCGCTGGGGCAGGTGATCGAGACAGCGAGTGACCGCGCCGACGTAGGCAAGCGCGAAGCGTTCGATCGCATCCTCGAAAATCACAACCTGTACTGCACGGTCTGCGACAACAACAACGGCAACTGCACCGTGCACAACGCCACCGCCGAGCTGAACGTGCAGCACCAGTCGCGGGAGTTTCGCACCAAGGGCTACGAGCAGGATCACTCCAACCCGTTCTACCGGTATGACCCGAGCCAGTGCATCCTGTGCGGGCGTTGTGTGGAGGCCTGCCAAAACGTGCAGGTGAATGAGACCCTCACCATCAGCTGGGACCGTGAAATGCCCCGCGTCATGTGGGACGGCGGCGAGAAGATCGACGGCTCCAGCTGCGTCAGCTGCGGTCATTGCATCACGGTGTGCCCGTGCAATGCGCTGATGGAAAAAGGCATGGTGGGCCATACGGGCTACCTCACGGCGCTGCCGCCCAAGGTGCTCGACGACCTCATCGACGTGGTGAAGGGGGTTGAGCCCTCGACTGGATATCCAGCCATCCTTGCGCTCTCGACCATGGAAGCGGAGATGCGCCATCAGCGCGTGAAGCGCACCAAAACGGTGTGCGCCTACTGCGGCGTGGGCTGCAGCTTCGACATCTGGACGCGTGATCGTCACATCTTGAAGGTCGAGCCCACACACGGCCCTGCGAACGGCATTTCAACGTGTATCAAGGGTAAGTTTGGCTGGGACTACACCAACGCGGGAGACCGGCTACGCAAGCCGCTCAAGCGTGTAGGCGAGACCTTCGTGGAGATCAACTGGGACGAGGCGATTGCGATGGTGCGCGACCGCTTCACGGCTATCAAGGCTCAGCATGGGCCGGATGCGCTGGGCTTCATTGCTTCCTCCAAGTGCACCAACGAAGAGAGCTACCTGATGCAGAAGCTGGCGCGGGCAGTGATCGGCACCAACAACATCGACAACTGCAGCCGCTACTGCCAGACACCTGCGTCCATGGGACTGAGCCGCACCGTGGGCTATGGCGGTGACTCGGGATCGATCTCGGACATCGAGATGGCAGACCTGGTGATCGTGGTGGGCTCGAACACCAGCGAGAGCCATCCGGTGCTTGCAACGCGCGTCAAGCGCTCGCACAAGCTGCGCGGGCAGCGACTGATTGTGGCTGATCTGCGCAAGCATGAGATGGCCGAACGCGCCGACATCTGGCTGCATCCCAACCCATCCACGGACGAGGTCTGGATCATGGCCGTCACCCGGCACCTCATCGACACAGGCCGGCAGAACCAGGCCTTCATCGATACATGGGTGAACAAGTGGGAAGAACTCAAGAAGAGCCTGGAGCCGTACACCCTGGAGTACGCCGAGAAGGTTACCGGTCTGAGCGTCGATCGGCTCAAGCAGGTAGCCGACGAGATTGCCGGGGCCGAGCGCGTGTGCGCGCTATGGGCGATGGGCGTGACGCAGCACTGCGGAGGCTCGGACACCTCGACCGCCATCTGCAATCTGCTGCTGACGATGGGGCAGTTCAAGCGGCCGGGCACGGGTGCGTACCCGTTACGCGGACATAACAACGTGCAGGGCGCGAGCGACTTCGGCTCCATGCCGGATGTCTTCACGGGCTACCAAAAGGTCGACAACGAAGCCGTTCGCAGCAAGTTTGAAGCGCATTGGGCGGTAACGCTGCCCACCAAACCCGGGTTGGATAACCGTGAGATGATCGCTGCGATCCACGAAGGCAAGCTGCGCTGCATGTACATCAAGGGCGAAGACACGATCACCTCCGACGCGAACGCGGAGGACGTCGGCGAGGCGCTCTCCAAGCTGGACTTCCTCGTCATGCAGGACATCTTCTTCTCCGAAACCTGCAAGTATGCCGATCTGGTCCTGCCAGCATCACCTTCGCTCGAGAAGGAAGGGACGTTCGTCAGCACCGAGCGGCGTATTCAGCGGCTGTACCAGGTGTGGGAGCCGCTGGGGGACTCCAAACCCGATTGGGAGATCATTCAGCTGATCGCCAAGGCGATGGGCGGCGCGGGCGGATGGAACTACGACCGTCCAGAGCAGGTGATGGACGAGGTCGCCCGGCTGACGCCGATCTTTGCGGGCGTCACCTATGAACGTCTCGAGGGCTACAAGAGCCTCCAGTGGCCCGTCCATCCGGACGGTACCGATGAACCCCTGCTGTACACGAAGGAGTTCCCGTTCCCGGACGGCAAGGCACGCTTCTACCCACTGGAGTACGTGCCGCCCAGCGAAGAGGCCAATGAGATCTACGATCTCCACCTGAACAATGGCCGCCTGCTGGAGCACTTCGAGCAGGGCAACATGAGCTATCGCGTGCCAGGCGTAAAGGCCATCACGCCTCAGATCTTCCTTGAGGTGTCCCCCGAGCTTGCCCAGGAACGCGGCCTGCAAACCGGGCAATTTGTGCGCCTCGAAAACACCTATGGACAGCTTCGTCTGCAGGTGCAGATCACGACCCGTGTTCAAGGCAAGCAGCTGTATCTCCCCATGATCTCCACCGAAGAAGCGGTAAACAAGCTCACCAGCATGCATGTCGATCGCGACACGCATACGCCGGCCTACAAGGAGGTTTCGGTAAAGATGACTGTTCTGGAGGAGATTGGTAAACCGCCTCTCCCCAGGCGGAACTTCCGCTTCGGATCGCGTACGCCGACTGACGGTGTGGAGGTCGAAAAGAAGTGGGCGAACGGGGATTACTGGCTTCCAGGTACCCGGCTCCGCGACAAACTCGTGCAGATCAAGACGACCGAACCGTCGTAACAGAAACGAATCACGAACCCGGCCAGAACAGAAAGGCACACCATGGCACAGCCCATCACCTACACGCCGCAACCAATCGATCCGCACCTGGAGCTGATGCGCAAGGTGGAAGCCGCACCGCGTGAGCACGCTGAGGCCTTGTTGCTTGCATGGGAGACGCTGCAGACGGCTCATGATCAGGGCATCCTGGACCTGCTGAAGGGCTTAATGGGAGGACGGGATGTCATCGCGGGCCAGCTTGCATCGGCGCTCGTGCTGCCGGAGTCGATCAACGGCATCCGGAACCTGATCGCTCTGGGGCGCATCGCTGCGGCGATCGATCCTGAGGTGCTGCATCGCCTCGCCAAGGCCATGGAAGAGGCCAAGGAGGGACCGCAGCCAGACGGGGAGACACCCAGCATGTTTCGCATCCTGCGCCAGGCCACCTCGCCCGCAGGCAAGCGCGGCCTCAGTTTCGCCGTGCAGATGCTCGTGGCTCTGGGGACAGCAACCGAGGGGTAACGGGCGGTACGCGACTGCGAAAAAGCTGAACTTACCGCCCCGCTCCACGTATACACTGGCGAGCAATCACCCAGTACTACAAGGAGCCCCGGTATGGCTGAGCAGGTGTTGGCCGAAGTTCATCCACTCTCGCAGGTGGAGCGTGTCGTCGACACCTTCGTCGCCCCATCAAAGACGTTTACGGACATCCTGCGAAGCGCAACATGGTGGCTCCCGTATCTGCTGATCATTGTGGGCGCTTATGCACTGACAGCCTCCATCCAGACCAAGGTGGGATGGCCGCTGCTCGTCGAGAACGAGATTCATGCCAACCCGAAGATGTCCGACCAGATGGCCTCGCTTCCAGCGGAGCAGGTAGCGGCCCGGCAGAAGGCCATGCACTACAGCTTTCAGTATGGCTTCTATGCGTCACCCCTGATCAACCTGGCATCGCTAGCCATCATCGCTCTGTTCTTGTGGCCGACCATCAATTTTGGCTTTGGCGGGTCTGCGACATACGGGCGTGTGCTGGCCGTCGCGATGTACGCCTCACTGCCGGGCGTGATTTCAGCGCTGCTGGCAGCCGTTCTGCTCTTTGCGGGTCGAGACCCCGCCAGCTTCACCACGCAGGCACTCGTCGGCAGCAATCCCGGCTACTACATCGACACACCGGGCGCGCTGAAGACATTCCTGTCCATGCTGGACGTCTTCTCGCTCTGGACCGCAGTGTTGCTGGCCATAGGTATCGCGATCGTCGCGCGAACGAAGCGCAGTGCCGGCTTCATCGCGGTCTTTGGCTGGTATGTGCTGATCATGATCGCCAGAACAGCCATTGCCGCAGTCAACAGCTAAAAAGCAGGAGGCCTGCCGGAACAATCGGCGGGCCTCCTGATGTCTCATTCCGTTTATGCGTGGAGGAACTGCAGCAAGGCCTTGTTCACCTCGGCAGCATGCGTCCAGATCAGGCCGTGCGGGCCGTCCTCGACCACATGCAGCTTTGCCGTGGGTACCAAGCTGGGGATGCGCGCTCCGCTGTTGGCCAGCGGCACGATCTGATCCGCATCACCATGAATCACGAGCGTCGGCACCTGGATCTGCTTGACGTCATCCCGGAAGTCTTCGAGCCACGCGTCCACACAAAACAGCATGGCCTGGTAACTGGAGAGTGAGGCCACACCGAAATCGGCCTGCAGCTTCGCCTCAGAGACGGCGTGCTTCAGAAGGCCCTGGTTGTAGAACATCTTCAAGAAGCTCTGCAGGAAGTCGAAGCGGTCCGCTTCGATCTTGCTCTTGATATCGTCGAAGATGCTCGGGTCAGCGCCTTCCGGATTGCCCCCATCCTTGCGCAGCGCGGGCGCAATGGAGCTCAGGAAGCCACACTTCGTGACGCGTCCCTGGTTGTACTTGCCCATGTAGCGCGCCACCTCGCCGCCTCCCATGGAGAAGCCAAAAATCGCGGCATCCTGGAGATCTAGCGACTCGATCAGCGTGTCTGTATCGCGGGCCAGGGTGTTGTAGTCGTACCCCTTGTCCGGTGCAGAACTCCGTCCGAAGCCGCGCCGATCATAGGTGATGACCCGATGACCTGAGGCGAGCAGCGCCGCGGATTGCCTCTCCCAGGATCCGCCGCTCAAGGGCCATCCATGAATGAGGACAACGGGCGTCCCCTCACCACGGTCTTCGTAATAGAGCTGGATATCTGCGCTGTTTTCCTTGCCAACCTTCAAAAACGCCATGTGTGTTCTCCATGGGGTGAGATGCATGCGATCGCCAGAGTTGTCCTTTTCTCGCACGTCTTACGGCGACAAAAGGAAAGGCCCGCAATGTCGCGGGCCCTGATCTCTGCTGATCTCGATCTACTCAACACCCCAACGTTTGAAAACCAGCGACCCGTTCGTGCCGCCAAAGCCGAAGCTGTTGGAAAGCACGTAGTCGATTTTTGCAGGCTGCGGCTTGTTCGCGACGTAGTTCAGGCGGCAGGCAGGATCGACGTTCTCAAGATTGATCGTCGGCGGCGCGATCTGATGCAGCATGGCCATGACACTGATACCCGCTTCCAGCCCGCCCGCCCCGCCGAGCAGGTGCCCGGTCATGGACTTGGTTGAACTTACAAGCAGTTCGCCCCTGAGCGCTCGTTCCCCGAAGACGTTTTCCAGGGCCTGTGACTCGAGTGCGTCGCCGAGCGGTGTAGAGGTCGCGTGCGCGTTGACATAGTCGATCTTGTCGGGGGTGATGCCGGCCGATTTGAGGGCATTCGCCATCGCCCGGCGGCAACCTTCGCCCTCCGGAGCCATGCCCGTCATGTGAAAGGCGTCACCGCTCATGCCATAGCCGATCACTTCGGCCAGAATCTTGGCACCGCGTCGCTGCGCAAACTCAAGCTCTTCCAGGACCAGAATGCCCGCACCTTCGCCAACAACGAAGCCGTCACGATCACGATCCCAGGGCCGGCAGGCGTGGGGTGGGTCCTCGTTGCGGGTGGAAAGGGCCTTCATCGCAGCGAATCCGCCGACTGAAAGGGGTGTGATCGCACCCTCGGCGCCGCCGGCGATCATCGCATCGGCGTCGCCGCGCTGAATGATGCGAAAGGCGTCGCCAATCGAATGAGCCGAACTGGTACAGGCGGTCGCGGTTGCCTCGTTGGGACCTTTGGCACCCCAGCGAATGCTGACATGACCGGCAGCCAGGTTGACGATCGAAGCTGGAATGAAAAATGGCGAGATGCGGCGGGGGCCTCCGTTCATCAGCGCGGTATGCTCGCGCTCGATGATGTCAAATCCCCCGATGCCGGATCCTATATGAACGCCGATGTTGTCGGCGGTCTCAGGAGTAGCCCTCAGGCCGGAGTGTTCCATGGCTTCGTGGGCGGCAGCCATGGCGAAGTGGATGAAGCGGCCCATCTTGCGGGCCTCCTTCACCGGGATGAACTTGGTGGGATCGAAGTTCTTCACTTCGGCCGCAATGCGGACGGGATGGCCGGTCAGGTCGAAGGCGGTGATTTCGCCCACGCCGCTGCGACCCGCCATAAGCCCGTCCCAAACCTCGGGTGCGGTATTGCCGACTCCGCAGATCAGACCAAGGCCTGTGACGACGACGCGACGCTGCTCCATCTTTCCTGACTGCCCTTCCGCTCGAATGTTGCTGATGAACTACTTGGTTTTCTGGTGCTGTTCGATGTAATCCGTTGCGTCTTTGACCGTCTTGATCTTTTCCGCATCCTCATCGGGAATCTGAATATCGAAGGCCTCTTCGAACTGCATCACCAACTCGACCACGTCGAGAGAGTCAGCGCCGAGATCCTCCTGGAAGCTCGCACCCGGGGTCACTTCGGCCTCGTCCACCTGAAGCTGCTCGACAATAATCTGTTTGACCTTCTCGTCTACTGCTGCCATCGCTTTGAATCTCCTATGTCTTGAATGCCGGTCCGAAGGCCCGCTGATCGGGTTCGGCGCGTCCAGCCTCAGTGCCCAAGAATACCGGCGCGTCCGGCAGGTGTAAAGAACGTGCCCCCATCATTCGTCTCTTCCTTTAGCATGTCTGCATGCTCGATGGGACCTTTGCAAAGGACAGCCGCCGCGGCGCCAGGGAAGCGCGACGGTACTGTAGCCGTTGCAGCCCAGGGCTGTTTCGGC
This sequence comes from Verrucomicrobia bacterium Tous-C9LFEB, assembly GCA_964658105.1. Taxonomy (GTDB): domain Bacteria; phylum Acidobacteriota; class Terriglobia; order Terriglobales; family Acidobacteriaceae; genus Granulicella. The sequence continues at coordinate 22,086 of CAZZXY010000040.1, forward strand.
GCGTAAACCGGTCCACCTTGATGGAAAGAACGCTTTTCACCTGGCTGGGATTCTTCCCCTGGGAGTGCGTGTCCTGCCGGCGAAAGCGCTTCTTTCGCGATCAGGGGCGCAAATCGGGCGAAGCCGCGACCGCCTGATCCCCAGGACTAATCTTCACTGGTCACCAGCATCGGTAGCAGGCCTTCATAGCCGTTTGTGCCGGTTGCCCGGCCAGCCAACAGGGCTGAGTCGGCATCCTCCACGTTGACGTCTCTCAGGGAACGATTGATGGCCCGCGTGCGCGTATTGAGCTTCTCGATGGTGTTCTGAACTGTGCCCACCTGCTTTTCCATCGATCCCATCAGGCCTTCAAACGTGCCAAACTCCTTCCGTGCGTTCGCGAGCACCTTCCACACCTCGTCGCCTTTCTGCTGCATGTGCAGCATGTGGAAACCCATCTGGAAGCTGTTCAGCAGGGCCGACAGCGTGCTTGGACCGGCGATCGTTACCCGGCAGTTCTGCTGAATCTCGGTCTGCAACCCGTCCCGCCGCATGACCTCGGCATATAACCCCTCCGTCGGCAGAAACATCACCGCAAAGTTGGCAGTCGTGGGCGGCGCTATGTATTTCTCACAAATGCGCTTGCCTTCGGTACGAATGGCGTTCTCAAACGCCTTGCCGGCATTGGCGATCTCGGCGGGGGTGCCGTGTTCATAAGCCGTTTCGAGCCGTTCCCAGGCCTCCCGCGGGAACTTCGCGTCAATCGGGAGCAGAACCTCACCCTGAGGGGTGGGCAGCTTCACCGCGTATTCGACCATCTCGCCCGTATTCGGCTTGACCCTCACGTTCTGGCCGAACTGGCTGGGCGCCAGCATCTGGCTCAGCAGCATGCCGAGCTGTACCTCGGCGAAGCCTCCCCGGCTCTTCACATTCGTGAAGATGCGCGACAGGTCGTCGACACCCGCTGAGAGTTTGCTCATCTCGCCAAGCCCGGAGTGCACCTTCGCCAGATGATCCGTTACTTGTCCGAAACTCTCCGTCAGGCGCGTTTGCAGGGTCGCGTGCAGCTTTTCATCCACCGTGGCGCGCATCTCCTCCAGCTTGGCGCTGTTAGCTTCGTTGATCCTGTCAAGACGGGCTTCCACCGTCGAGCGAATTTTCTCCCCATCCTCCCTTTGCGTGCGGGCCAGATCGGCGAGCCTGTGATGGAGGGCCTCGCGGCCGTCGCTCTGGACCTTGTTGCTGTCCAGGGTGAAATCAGCGAAGCGCTGACGCAGACCCACCAGGTGTTGATCCAGGAGGCCCCGGAACTGCTCACCATCAGCTCTATGGTCAACACGGAAGCCCTCCAGACCCATCCGCAGGGCTTCGGCAACCGTGGCCAGATCGCGGCGCAGCATTTCAGCCTGCTGCGAGGCTGCCTGCTGCGCCCGGACGGCCCCTTCGGCCATCTCTCCCCGTAGCGCAGCGAGTTCCTGGCGAAGAGCGCCCTCCACCCGTTCAGCACGCGCATCCGTGCGGGCCAGCTGCGTCGGCAGATCCGCATCCAGGAGCGCATGCAGGCGCGGATCCACCGGAGCCTCGCCCACCGGCTTGGAGCGGCGCAGCCAGAGAACGATCACCAGGAGCAGCGTAAGGCCTTGAAACGAGAGCAGAATGAGTAACATTCGTCTTTCCTTCGCTCCGAGAATAGCATCGGATGCCGCCTCCCCAGCCAGCGAAATCTTGGTCCTATGGTGGGCCGAGCGGCATCAATGATTCAATAGTGGTAGAGCCTGGTAACGCTCTCCCAAGGACCCCAAAGCCGTCTTATGCGTATGTCTCGCCTTCTCGCCCCCGCCCTGCTCTCCGCGTTTTCCTTCGGTGCGGTCGCCCAGACCTCATTGCCGGCGAATCAGGTTTCCAGCTTCAAGGACACCTCGTCGTTCAAGCCGCCTGCTGGCGCCAAGGTGGCTGTGATCGAGTATGAGGACCTGGAATGCCCGGCGTGCGCGCATGCCTTCCCGATGGTGCATGCGGCAGTGAACCACTATCACATCCCCATCGAGGAGAACGACTTCCAGATCCCCGGGCATGCCTGGAGTCATGATGCGGCCATCTTCTCGCACTACCTCAAGGCCAAGGTTTCCCCGGAAATCGCTGAACAGTTCCGCCGCGAAATCTTCGCTTCGCAGTTCCGCATCGCCTCCAAGGATGATCTACACAATTTCCAGGAGAGCTTCATGCGCGCCCACGGCAAGCAGATGCCGTTCGTGGTCGATCCGACGGGCCAGTACGATCGCGAGGTAAATGCCACCACGGCCACAGGCCAGAAGATCGGCATCATGGAAACACCTACCATCATTGTGGTTTCACCGAACCATTGGATCCAGGTCAAGGACCCGCAAGAGATGTATGCGGCCATCGACCAGGCGCAGGCGGACGCAAATCGGGCTGTGCCCACGAACGCGCACCGGGTCTCCACGGCAAAGCCCAAATAGCTGCGGGAGCGGAGTTGAAGTAGCACTTGAGGCTCCTGTTAACTCACCTGGTTCCCCCGCCAGGAAAGGTACACAGATGGGCACCGTCTCACGCAAGACACTACAGCCGGGCGTTTTGTCCTTGTACTCTGACGGAAACGGGTGAGGTTCGCTCGCGCGGAGACCAATGAGCATTCAGCCAATTCGGAAGTATGTTGCCCCCGAGATCCCGGACAAACTGTATTTCCGAATTGGCGATGTAGCGCGTCTGTGCGAGGTCCCGGCCTACGTCCTCCGCTTTTGGGAAACCGAGTTTCCACAACTGCGGCCAAACAAGGGCGGTACCGGGCAACGCCTCTACCGCAAACGCGACGTGGAAATGGCGCTCCGGATCAAGTCTCTTCTGTACGATCAGGGCTACACCATCCCGGGTGCGCGCCAGGTGTTCAAGACAGAGGCCAAGGAACGTGAGGCTGTCGCGGCGGATGCAGCAGTTCCTGTCTCTTTCCCCGCAAGCGACCTGCCCGAGAGCACGGTGCCCACGGCCGCGGTGCTCGAAGCAATTCTGCCTGTGGAGGCGAACCGTGGCGAGGGGATCCGTCGCAAGGCCGCACTTCAGGCCGTTCGCGATGAACTCTGCGCCCTTCTCGTCATCCTTGAACAGCCCATTCGTTCCGTGGCTGAGCAAACCCCCAGGGCTGCTCCCAAACTCCAGGCCCTTCGCCCAAGACTCGTCCTCGAACCAAGACAAATGCCGGCTCCCATCGAAACACTGCGCCTGGTTGCCGATCCGCGAACACAGGGCGACCTGTTTCACGGCGAGTAGGCACGGTTGGCGGACCTGAGGCAAGCCCCGTCGCCAATGGCAACAGGATCAGCGACTTGGAAGGTCAACCTGTTCCGTAGGGGCGGCAGTCATACTGCAGCCTCGGCAACAGTGCTGCTGATGCTGAGTTCGCTCTGTTCCGGCCTGCTGGCTCTGGTGCGGATCAAGTACATCAATGCCCTGTTTGGCGCCGGCATGGAGCAGGACGCCTATCGTGCAGCCTTCAAGCTGCCCGATCTACTGAACTACTTCCTTATCGGTGGGGCCGCGTCGATCTCCCTGATCACGATCCTGAACCGCTACCGTGAAGCAGGCGACGACGAAGGTGCGGACCGCGCCCTTTCGGTCATCCTTACGAACATGCTGGTCGTCCTCGGGGTAGGTGTCCTGCTGGGGGAGATCTTCGCCCCGCGATATGTCGCCTTGGCCAACAAGGGCTTTCGCGGCGATGCGCGCGCCACCCTGTGTACTGCGCTGACACGTCTCATGCTGCCAACACAGTTGTTCATCTTGACCGGCAGCATGATGAGTGCGCGCCTGCAGGTCAGGAAGATCTTCATCTACCAGGCGTTTACGCCCATCCTCTACAACGGCGGCATCATCGCTGGCGCCTTTCTGTTGCACCGGAGGATGGGTGTCTTTTCCCTGGCGGTTGGCGTTTTGCTGGGCATGCTTGTTGGCTCAGCGCTGCTGAATACGCTGGGTGCCCTCCGCACCGGCCTGCGCTTCCGCCCAGCGGTGAATTTTGCCGACCCGGCTTTTCGCGACTGGTTTCGGCTCAGCCTCCCGCTCATGATCGGTGTCTCGCTCGTGATGTTTGATGGCCTGTTTATGAACTACTTCGCCAGCGTGCGCGTCGGGGGCGTGACGCTGATGAACAACGCCAAAGATCTCTTTAACGCGCCCTTTAACGTCATAGGCCCGGCTGCTGGCGCGGCATCCCTGCCATTCTTTGCGTCACTTTTCCAGGGCGGGCGCTTTTACGACTTTTCGGAATCAGTGAGTCGGTCCGTGTCGCGCCTTTTCTGTGTGGGCCTGCTGGTGTCTGCCTGGATGATCGCCCTTGCCCCATGGCTGATGGATCTGTTTCGTGGCGGGCGGTTCCATCGCTCGGACGCCAGGGAGACGACGCTTCTTTTTTCGATTCTGTCGCTGACACTGGCGATCTGGGCGGTCCAGGGCATCTACGCGCGCGCTTTCTACGCGGCGAGCGATACGGCGACGCCCGCGATCACGGGAACGCTGATCACCGTGGTGTCAGCGCCCCTCTACTGGATGCTCTACCAGGCTCGCGGCCTGGAGGGCCTGGCAATTGCGTCAGATATCGGCATCACGCTGCAAACGGTGTCACTGGCGGTGCTGTTGCATCGCAAGCGCCTCGTCAGTCTGACCCATCTGGAGTCCGCAGAGATCGGCCGGGCGCTGGTCGCCGCCATTTTTGCCGCGGTGGGTACCGGCTTCGTGGCCTACCGGCTACCGGAAGCTCACACACACGCGGCGGACGCCGGCGTCATCGTCGCGGGCAGCGTGGTCTGGCTGGTTGTCTTGGGGGGAGTGCTGCGGCTGACCGGGTCAAAGCTTCCAGCGCAGGTGCTGAGGAAGCGACGGTCAGCCGCGTGATTACAGGACATATTCAATTTTCGGTTGGTGAAGTGACTTAGGTGGAGCCGCGTTGAATTGCGTTGACGCTTGCGGCTTACTTTACCTTGCGGGTACCTGCAGCCTTCTTCTCGGATGTGTCAGCCTTGGCCTGGGCCTGAATCTGCCCGCTTGTTGCTACTTCAATCCGGCCTTGGTCTCTTTGCGGTTCTGCTCATTCGTTTGCTGCGTGGAACGGGTGTAACTCAGCAAAACGCCGAGGCTAAGAGCAGCCCCTGTACGGAAAGTCTTCACATCACCCTCCTGCAACACTGAGATGTGAGTGCCCCGAAGAGGGTGGCCCGCAGGTGAACAGACAGTTAACCGTTCTTTGCGTCTTCGTACTCTTCGTTCCAGGCTGTCTGGATCGCTTCAAGGAGCGGTTCCGTTGACTTTGCGGGATCGCCGACAAAGCCGGGAAGCTCCGTCACAAACCTGTGCAGATCAGTGAAGCGGACAGAGTACGGCTCCGTATCCGGATGACGTTCCTGCAGTTGAATACCGATCTCCAATACGTCAGTCCAGGTAATCTCACGCGGCATAGGTGGGTTGGCTCCTTCGGTTCTCTAGTGTACGTGGGCAGGGAACCGGCATTCGGGAGGACGCGCGGAAAGTCGGGCACAGCACGCTAGAATGGTGAAGGCTCCATGGATACGCAGACACCTAACCCGGCTCAGCAGCAGCAGCTCAGCCCAAAGAAGTCGTCGGTACCTGCTCCGGGCAGTGTGCCTGCACGCCGCCGCATGACGACCCGTCGACGCATTCTGGCGGCTGAACGCCGCTTCCGTGAACTGCAGTCCATTGGTTCAGCCCTGCTGGATACGGCGCATCCCTACATGGCGCACATTGTGCCCATGCGCCGCTGCAACCTGGCCTGCACCTACTGCAACGAATTCGACGACGTCTCGACGGCCACACCCATTGCTGAAATGCGCCGGCGCATCGATCATCTCGGCCGGCTTGGCACTGCGGTGATCACCATCTCCGGTGGTGAGCCACTGCTGCATCCTGAGCTCGATGACGTCATTGCGCGCATCCGGCATAACGGGGCCATTGCGGGCATGATCACCAACGGCTATCTGTTGATGCCGGACCGCATCGAGCGCCTGAATCAAGCTGGCCTCGACCACATGCAGATCTCGATCGACAACATCATGCCGGACGAGGTCTCGAAAAAGTCGCTCAAGGTGCTCGATGCCAAGCTGCGCATGCTGGCCGAGCATGCCGACTTTCACGTGAACATCAATTCTGTTGTCGGTGGGGGTATCCAGAACCCGGAAGACGCGCTGGTCATCTCGAAGCGTGCCCTGGAGCTGGGGTTCTCCTCCACGATCGGCATCATCCATGATGGTTCCGGTCAGCTGAAGCCCCTGGGCGAGCGCGAGCGCAAGGTCTGGGAAGAGGTACGGTCCCTGACGCGACGGTCGTATTCACGCTTCAACGGCTTCCAGGAAGCTATTGCGAATGGCAAGCCGAATGATTGGCGCTGCCGGGCCGGGTCCCGTTACCTCTACGTCGATGAAAATGGCCTTGTAAGCTACTGCTCGCAGCAGCGAGGCTACCCCGGCATCCCCATCGCCGAGTACACCAAGGCGGACGTGGAGCGCGAGTTCCTGACCGAAAAGGGATGTGCGCCGAACTGCACGATCTCCTGCGTGCACCAGGTCAGCTACATCGACCACTGGCGCGCCCCTCAACAGCCGGAGCTGGGACTGGCGGCAACCAAGGGGCATCCTGCAGGCGGCCTGGTTCAAATCCAGTAGGGGGCATTGAACCCGTAGCTGCGTGGCCGTACTCTAACGAGTGGCACCCTTATGTCCGACGCCGCCGTTTTATCGCCCGAGCCCGCAACACCCGAACCGATCCATAGCTGCCCAAGCTGCAGCCACTGGCTGCCCGACGGCACGCTCGCCTGTCCGGACTGCCAAACACTCACCTATGGCCGACACCTGAGCGAACTGGCCCATACTGCCCAGCAGCTGGAACAGGAGGGCAAGCTGGTGGAGGCGCGCGACCACTGGCGCTCCACGCTTGTCTGGCTGCCCGAAGGAACCCAGCAGGCTGACTCCATTCACCAGCACATCACGCAGATCGATTCGCGGCTCGCCTCGGAAGACGCGAAAAAGGCGAAGTGGACCAAGCGTCTGGGACCTTTTGCGCCCCTGTTCTTCTTTCTGCTGAAGCTGAAATCCGCGTTCTTTCTGCTCTTCAAGCTCAAGTTCTTTCTCGGCATCTTCGCCTTCTTCGGGATTTATTGGATCCTCGGCGGATGGAAGTTTGCGGTCGGCTTTACTGTTTCCATCGCCATCCACGAGATGGGGCACTATGTCGCGGTGAAGCGCCGTGGCTTGAAGGCTGATCTGCCCATGTTCATTCCTGGCATGGGTGCGTACGTGCGCTGGTACTCCATGGGCGTCTCACGTCAGGATCTGGCTGCGATTTCGCTTGCCGGACCGGTGTTCGGCCTGGGGGCCGCCGTGCTCTGCCTGGCTCTGGCCTGGTCCACCCACAGCGTGCTGTTTTTGCTGCTCGCCAACATTGGGGCCTGGTACAACCTGTTCAATCTGACCCCCATCTTCGGGTTCGATGGCGCGCAGGCCACCTATGCGCTGTCGCGCATACAGCGTGCACTGATCGCCGGTATGAGCGCCCTCTTCTTTGCCCTGACCGTGGTGGATTCCAACGCCAACCGTGCCGGGACACAGTGGGTGCTTTTGTTCGTCGCAGCCGGTATGGGCTGGCGCTGCTTCACGAACGATGCCCCGGAAGCGCCGCACTCGCGCACGCTGATCGTGTTTCTTGCCCTGGTGCTGCTGTTTGGCTTCATGCTGTACCTCACACCAGTTCCCGGGGTTCGCTAGCGCCGCAGCTTAGGCCGCTGCCATGATCGGCGCGGCGGGCAGCGCGACGACGGGGACTTGCTTCTTCGGTCCACGTTTGCGGGCAACCAGCACCCGGATGCGATCCAGTACCTCGGCCGGCGTGCAGGCGCCTTTGGGCAAAAAGGCATCGGCTGCCGATCCGCGCTCGAAGTTCGACACAGTACCGGAAACAAGCAGCGTAGGCAGCGCGGGGTGTACCTGCTTGGCCCGGCGTGCCAGCTCGTTACCGTCCATGCCGGTCAGCAGCACGTCCGCCATCAGGAGGTCCACCGAACCCTGCAAGGCTGTTTCCAGGTGCTCCAATGCTTCGCGGCCCGAGGTCATAGCCAAAACACGATAGCCGCGAGTCTCCAGGGTGAACTTCCGGATGGACAGGACCTGCTCATTGCTATCGACACAGAGAATCGTCTTACGAGGGCGCATGGGTTCATCAACTCCGCCGGGCATCTCCCGGCTGCGGGGCCAGTCCCACAATGTGGGGCTGGAATCTGGATTTGAGCCGAGCGGAGGCACTATGTTCCGAGGGAACACAGGGCGTGGCAGCCAGCCGGATCGTATCGGCCTCGGCCCTCCTGGGAGGCGCACGAAGACGTGTGGGGGCAATCGCGCAGGGAGCTCGGCTCCGGTGCGCGTGGCGGTCGTCCCGTCTGCGTCACGTGTTCGGCCGAATGGCTGGACGCACGGGAGCGAGCGGTCTGGAGTCCGCGTATGTTGCTGAAGCTAGGGGTGAAGCAACGTTTCGGTCGCCTCACCCGAAAGGGTCATTGAGTTGCGATTGCCTGAGCATACGGGGCGCCGGGCCCGGGGACAACCTGGGAACGAGGGCTTCCGTGCACAGGGAAATTCACCGGCCCCTCACGAACTCTTTCAAAATGAATGGCTTGGGAAACCATTCCAATGTGAACAACCCGGTCCCGGCAAAAGGAGAAGCCGTCCCATTGCAACGGGATCAGTGCAGCGCACCTCTGCGGAAAGACGTCAACTGCCTTCCGCATTCCTATACTGATCCTGTATGTCACTCACGCTTTCGCGTTCAGCAGCGTTACAGGCCCGGGCAGAGCAGTATCTTCCCGGGGGTGTGGATTCACCAGTGCGGGCTTTTCGGGCCGTGGGTGGCCATCCGCCGTTCGTCGACAGCGCCGAGGGCGCGTACCTGACCGATGCGGACGGCAACCGCTACGTGGACATGTTCGGTTCCTGGGGCCCGATGCTGCTGGGACACGCGTTCCCGCCGGCCGTCGAGGCCATTCGTGACGCGGCAGGCCGCTCGGCGTCCTTTGGTGCGAGCACGGCCGCTGAGGCCGACCTCGCCGAGCTGGTACAGCGCTGCTTCCCCTCGGTTCAAAAGCTGCGATTTGTCAGCTCTGGCACCGAGGCCTGCATGTCAGCAATCCGGCTGGCGCGAGGCTTCACGGGCCGATCCTTTGTGATCAAGTTCGAGGGCTGCTACCACGGTCATGCAGACGCCCTGCTGGTCAAAGCAGGGTCAGGCATGGCGACCTTTGGCATCCCGGGATCAGCGGGTGTGCCGCCTGAGACCGCAATGCACACGCTGGCCCTGCCGTATAACGATCTCGGCGCAGTGGAGACAGCGTTTGCCAACTATCCGGATGCGATCGCCTGCATCATCCTGGAGCCTGTCGTCGGGAATGCGGGGACGGTGCTGCCGGCACCGGGCTTTCTGCGCGGCCTGCGCGAGCTGACCTGGAAGCACGGCGCGCTGCTCATCTTCGACGAGGTAATGACCGGCTTTCGGCTGTCGACCGGAGGAGCGCAGGGGCTGTACCGGGATGAGCTTGGCGGCGACGGGGCTTCACCGGCATGGCCGGACCTGACGACCCTGGGCAAGATTATCGGCGGTGGCTTGCCCGTGGGGGCGTTTGGTGGCCGGGCGGAGATCATGGACCAGCTGGCGCCGGGGGGGCCCGTGTACCAGGCAGGAACGCTCAGCGGCAACCCTCTGGCGATGGCTGCGGGCATCGCCACGGTCAGCTACCTGCTCGACCACGCTGACGAGGTCTATCCGCGGCTGGAACGGACAACGGCAGCCATGGCAGACGGTGTAGCGGCCCTCGCGGCGGAGTTGGGTGTGCCGCTGACGACCAACCGTGTGGGCAGCATGTTTACGTGGTTCTTCACCAGCCTGCCGGTGCATGACTTTGCGGGGGCGAGCACGTCGGATACGGCGCGCTTTGGGCGGTTCCACCGCGGCATGCTGGAGCGTGGTGTGTGGCTGCCGCCGAGCCAGTATGAGGCTGCTTTTGTCTCGGCGGCGCACGGCGAGGCGGAGATCGCGCACGTGCTGCAAGCGGCACGGGAGGCTCTGCAAGAGAGCGCCTGAAGCACGGTCTGCGGTCCTACGCTGGCGCTGAAGCGAGGTTCGGTGTCCGAGGCTCCATCCAGAGTTTCCCGGCCAGGGCGAGCAGCAGGAGCATGCCGGTGCAAAGCGCGAAGACCCGACGGACGCTCGTGAAGTTGGCAAGGACGCCGGAAAGCAGGAGACCGGCGATCTGCGCGGTGAAGATGCAGGACATCACCGTGGATCCGACGCGTCCCATAAGGGCCTGGGGCGTCTCCTGCTGAATGAGCGTCTGTGACGGCACGATGATGCCGGCGCAGGCCACGCCAATCAGGAAGCAGCCGCCGTAGAGCGACAGGTCGCGCGGCAGCGCGGCCATGAGCAGCGTGCCGGCGGCGATGCCGAGCAGACCACCATAGACCTGGACCGAGTTGGAGACGCGTTTGGCGAAGGTGTTCAGGGCGTTCACCCCGATCATCATGCCCACGCCGATCAACATGCTGCCGATGGTGAAGACCTTGATGGCCGCGTGAAGGTCATCGCGCACATAGACGGCAATGAGTGGGCCAAAGCAGCCCATCACAAACATGGCCGCCGCCAGCGCAACAATGACGAAAAGCAGGGCCGCATGGTGCACGATGAAGCTCGCCCCTTCGCGCATGTCGGTGAGGATGGTGCGAAGTCCGCTTGCAGGCGTCTTCGCTACTTCAGCAACCGGCGCGGGCTCCCCGACGCCCGCTCCCCTGGCTTTGGTCACCAGCGGAATGGACGCGATGAGGGCACCGGAGGCAAGAAAGCTGGTGGCATCAGCCCAGTAGCAGAAGCGTGCGCCAAACAAGCCGACCAGCGCGCCCGCGGCAAACGGGCCGATGATGCGCATGATGAAGAACGCCTGTTGCAGCAGCGCGTTCGCCGTACGCAGACCGTGCATCGGCACGATAGACCGGATGGCGACGCCTTGTGCCGGCGAGAAGAAACTGGACACGATGCTGATCGCCGCCAGCACGAAGTAGTAGCCCGTAATGTTGTGCACCGTGAGCAGCAGCAGGCACAGCGCGGCACGGAGGAAGTCACTGGCGACGAGGGTGGGCTTGGTCGGCCAGCGATCGACGAAGACGCCACTCACCACACCGAGGACGGCGATCGGCAGCAAATAAGCAATCTGAAGGCCGGTAACCTGCTGCGCATTGCCGTGCAGCGTAAAGGTGATGACCTCGATGACCGCAAAAAGCGCCAGGAAGTCACCCAGCACGGAGACGATTTGGGCGTACCACATGCGGCGCATGGGCAGGATGCGCAGGACGGCGCCCATGCTCAGCGGATCGGGCTGCGTCCCCGAGACGTTAGGCGCAGGCAGGGGAAGGCCGTCGGGAGTCTCAGCGGGTGTCGAGGGGGCCTGTGTGCTCATGGCTCACCTTCCTGGCAAGTTACAGGGCGATGTCTCCAAGGTAACCCCTCTCCTGGCGACACCTGTTCCAGGGGACCGCGAGGACACGCGTGTGCGAGTCAACATAGTTCCCCGGTGTGCGAAGTAAGTCGCCTATACTCCGTGCATCTGCGACCCATGAGGGAATGCTATGCCCGTGATCAAACGCCGTTCGTTCCTGCAAAGCCTCGCTTCGCTTGTGCCCTCCAGCGTTTTTGCGCAAAGCGCAACGGGGCTGACCCGTCTCCAAACTGCGCAAGCCGGGTCCGTGGTCCCGGTCGCTCCTGTGCGTAGTGGGGAAGACCGTTACAACCGCAAGCGCAACATCCCGAACGGCGAGTCAAGCTTCAAGGTCTCGTCCAAAGACTGCCGTGGCGACTTCTTTGCCATGGAGCATCACCATACGAAGAAGGGTGGACCACCTCGGCACCTGCACCATGGAGAAGATGAGTGGTTCTATGTCCTCGGGGGCGATTATCTTGTCGAGGTCGGAGGTGTATTGCACCACCTGAGGACGGGGGACTCTGTACTCGGTCCGCGCGGCATTCCTCATGCCTTTGCCTATGTCGGGGAGACGTCGGGCCGCTTCCTCATCACCTATGCACCTGCAGGGCGGATGGAAGAGTTCTTCGACTCGCGCGATCGGCTTCCCGGAGGGCGATCAACCTTCGTCAACAACGCCGAGCAGATGCGTGCTTACGGGATGGAACTGACCGGGCCGCCACTCGACCTGCACGCTATATGAACCGGCTCTCTCCAGGAACGCCGCTCCGGCTATACAAGGTTCATTTCCTTCCTGCTATCGCTCGCCACGCGTATGCCTAAGCCGCTACTCCGGTATGTCGCTAGTCCCTGCCCGGAGGAGGAGCGAAGTTCCTGGAAGCAGACCGGATCATGCAGGGAGGGTCGCCCCAGTCCCCGCCCCGCAAACCACGACAGGAGCACGTGCGCGTTCCGTGCATCGTGGCAAGGTCCCCTGTGAGGTTGGCCAGCGGGACATCTGCCGTGTAAGGGCTGCCGTCCGCTGGCAGGCCCAGATAGGAACCTGTAAAGCAGTCCGCTACCCACTGCACCACGTTTCCATGTATGTCATATACGCCGAAGCCATTTGGCGGGAATGCATCGACGGGCGAGGTCGTCTTCCATTGATCGCGTCCCATGGCGACCGGCCTCATCAAGAAAACACCGGCGGCCGGAGGACCCTGGCGGCCGCATCTCCCGTCGCCTAAACTGGCGTCCTGTTCGGGATGCTGTGCTGCAAATGGAGGTATCTGGCTACCTTCTTGAACCTGCTCGTGTGGAGAGATTGACGGTACGAGTCTCGCCAGGCGCCTGCGTAGAGGACCAGGGCCAGAGCAAGGCCGACGGTGCGGAACCTTGTTGAGGTACGGGGGACATCCAGCGTTGGTTGTCGGTCAGTCAAAAACAGAAGAAGCAGGGTGAGGCAGAAGGCATGGATGTAGATCCACCGGTTCCAGTCAAACGCATAGACAAAAAGCGGGATGGAGCCAACGGCGGAGATCAGAAAGGCAGCGGCGATGCCGAGCAGAGAACGCCTTTCCGCGGGGGCCCGCCAGAGCGAGAATCCACCTGCCAGAAGCGGCAGCGCGGCCAGCAGGGCGACAACAGGGTAGATCCGGAAGTAATGTCTTTGCAGCGCCAGGGAGGACACCATCTGCCGGGCGTGTTGCTTGTCATAGGCAAGGTAAGAAATTGCTCCGTCGCACGCAGACGGCAGTGGGTTCAACTGCTTAAAGCCGACGCCACGGCAGACCTCGTCTGCGAGATGGGCGTTGCCGGGGTGAGCCGCAGAGAACGCGAAACAGACCAGGCTGGTCGCCAGGGGCAAGGCGGCTACGGTCAACGTCCTCCGCACTGAACGGAAGCCGGCATAGAGCGCCGCAACGCCATACGGAAAGTAGCAAATGAGGCCTTCATGCGAGAGCACACAGGCTCCCGCGAATACAGCCAGAACCGGAGAGAGCCAGCGCAGCATTTCACGTCGCTGAAGGGCGAGCAGGAGCCATGCCAGGCCAACGAGCAGCAGCTCTTCCTTGCGGTAGGCTTCCGGGAATTCCCTGACCGGAAACAGCAGCGTCGCGGGCGAAAAGAGTGCAAAAAGCATCCACTGGGGCCACTGCGAGGAACGCACCAGTCGCCACACCGCAACGCCCAGCGTGATGTACAGTCCCAGCTGTACGGCAGCGAGCGTCCAAAAGACATTGAGGCGGAGCAGGCGGCAGGCCCCCAGGAGGAACGCGCCGGTCAGGCCCCTGCGTATGAAGCCGCCATGGTAGTTGATGAGCCAGTCACCCATCGACCACCCGTCCTGGTGACGTATGTTCCAGAGGGCGTTCTTGATGCAGTAAACATTCAGAG
>CAZZXY010000041.1:0-35797 GCA_964658105.1 Verrucomicrobia bacterium Tous-C9LFEB
ATCAGACCAAGCGCTGGAACCCCAAGATGAAGGAATACATCTTCGGCGAGCGCAACGGTATTTACATCATCGACCTCCAGAAGACGCTCAAGATGTTCAAGGAAGCGTCCAAGTTCGTCTCCGACCTGACCTCCACGGGCAAGCTGGTCCTGTTCGTCGGCACCAAGCGTCAGGCGCAGGATGCCGTCGCCGAAGAGGCGAACCGTGCCGGCATGCCGTACATCAACTCGCGCTGGCTGGGTGGTCTGCTGACCAACTGGGTCACCGTGCAGAAGTCGGTCAAGCGCCTCCAGGAACTCGACGACATGGCCACCGATGGCCGCTATGATCTCCTCACCAAAAAGGAAGTCATCAAGCTGGAGCGCGAGCGCAAGGCGCTTTCGACCTCGCTGAGCGGTATCAAGAACATGCGCCGTCTCCCCGACGCGATCTTCGTCATTGACTCCAACAACGAAGCCATTGCCGTCTCCGAGGCCCGCAAGCTCGGCATCCCGGTCGTCGCCGTTGTCGACACCAACTGCGATCCGACCGTCGTCGACTACGTGATCCCCGGCAACGATGACGCCCTGCGCGCCATCCGCCTCTTCACGACCAAGATCGCCGACGCCGCCTTTGAAGGCGCGCAGATGATCTCCGACAAGGCCTTCTCGAACGAGTACGCCGACGTACAGCCGATTGCTCCCGAAGCCCATCTCGTGGGTGAAGAGGAAGGCGACGTCACGCTGCACGAGGGTCGCGCTTCAGCAGGTGCCGCTGAAACGGTCGACGAGGAGGAAGACATCGACCTCAACGCTGCTCTCGGCGGCGGGATCCGCAAGGCTCCGGCCGCGGAAACCGAGCCGGAACCCACCCCGGCCGACCTCGAGCAGGTCATCTCGGCGTAGACCTCACCAGGGAGCGTCCGGTTCTCGGGCGCTCCTTATCTATCCTGCTTCTTTCGCGGCATGGTCAGCCTCTAATGCCTAGCTGACGATGTTCAGGGGACTAGGTCATTCGACGTTACATGCCCCCGCAGTGAGAGGATCAAGATGAATCAGGGTGTAAACAAAAGCAATGTATTGCTGGCCGGCGTTACAACGGCCGTCATGGCAGCCGCAGTGGTTGGACATATGTATGTCATCGACTGGTTTGGCCGCAAACTACAGAAAATGGTCCGCACCTCCTAGCCCCGCGAGGGTCTCGGCTGGCGTGACGACGAAGGATAAGGAAGTACGATGGCTGACACTGCTACCCCCACCAAGATCGACGCAAAGCTCGTCAAGGAGCTCCGTGAGAAGTCCGGCGCGCCCATGGGCGACTGCCTGAAGGCCCTGCAAGAGGCCAATGGCGACATGGAAAATGCCTTTGTCGTGCTGCGCAAGCGCGGCATGGCCTCGGCCGCCAAGAAAGCCTCCCGCACCACCAATGAGGGCGCGGTCGGCACCTACATCCACGCTGGCGGCAAAATCGGCGTTCTGCTGGAGCTGAACTGCGAAAGCGATTTCGTCGCCCGCACTGAAGACTTCCAGGAGCTGCTCAAAGACGTTTCCATGCACATCGCTGCGGTCGACCCGCGCTTCGTCACCAAGGAAGACGTCACCCCCGAGGACATCGAGCGCGAGAAGGAGATCTACCGCGCCCAGGCAGCCTCGTCGGGCAAGCCCGCCAACATCATCGAGAAGATGCTCGAGGGCAAGATGGGCAAGTTCTATGAGGAGGTCTGCCTTCTGGAGCAGCCCTTCATCAAGGAGCAGTCGCTCACCATCAAGCAGCTCATCGCCCAGAAGGTCGCCAAGCTTGGTGAGAACATCTCGGTTCGTCGGTTCGCCCGCTTCAAAGTAGGCGACCCCAGCTTCACCATCGCCTCCACCAAGGTCACGGCAGAGCCCGAGGCGCAGGCCTAAACTGCACCCTGCTTCACGACAAAGCCCGGGCCAACAGCCCGGGCTCTTGTTTTTTCTGCCGCGACGCTACTGCTTCTCGAAGACGTAGGTCTGCTTCTGATTGGGGCTGCCCGCCTCCCACTCCTCTTCTGTCATGGTCTTCCCGTCGGCGCTCAGGGTCTGCGTGCCTTCGGTAGTCGGCTTCCCGTTCAGCATCTGGACGTAATGAAGCCGGGTCGGTGAATCGGCCTTCACTTCCAACGTGAACTCGTTCGTCGCCAGCGGTCCTTCTATCTTGGCCGGGCTGCCATCCAGTTTTGAGGTCGTCACCATCTTGTAGGCGGGCATCTCCGACCGCATCGTGTCCCCCGTCACCTTGATTTTCATGATGTCTGCCACGTTGGAAGAGCTCTTCACGTTGCGCCAGGTGCCTGCGCGACCAGTACCAGTGCCGATCCGTTGGTACGTGTTCTCTTCAAGCTCCTCGCTGCCATCGGGGCGACGGAGATACGCCGTGTTCTTCATGAACTTGCCGTCCCCGGAGATCACGCTTGTGCCGTGCCACTCAGGTTGTCCCTTCAGCTTGCCCGCCATCTCGTAGTGGGTATCGTCGACCTTCTTGCAGGTGCCCGTCTGGTCACCGACGACGAGGTAATCCTTGCCGTCGCAGATGTAATCGCGGTCCATACTGTGGCTTGACGTCGAGAGATGGAAGCCGTCATTGGGCAGGGCCGTCAGCGTAAAAATCTCACCGATCATCTTGCTCTTCGCCTGGTTGATCTTCCAGGTCCCATCCCAGGGTGAACTCGCCGCAGCGCAGCGCGGGACGGGACACAGGGCCAGCACGGCCATGCTGAGCAGAAAGGGTCTTGTCTTCATGGGATCTCCTGGTTTGTGCGCGGCTCCAGACTCTGCAGCGCATGTAACGACGAGCGAACTGCCCTTACGTTGTACGCCGCTCCGCGCGTGTCGCAGGTCGGCTATGGACTACATGGTGTCTTCGGAACACATCGGCGTCGTTCCTTCACGAGCGACGCCTCGGCCGCAGGCGGCAAGCACGGCGCGGTTTCTCAGGGCTTTCGAATCCCTTCAGAGATGCGCAGCGGTGTTTTGGCCCCTTTAAGGGCAAACCTGCGCCTATGAAGACAGGACGGTTCGTTCCACTTCCAACCAGCCCACGCCTTGGGTACTGGCAGGCAAGGCACAGGATCATTCAGTCCGTGATCGAACCAGGAGGAACCCCTATGTCAGACCTCACCATCGCCATCGTCGTCGTCCCTTTTCTCGTTGTACTCACGCTCGCTCTGGAGTGCACACGCATCGGTTGCTCCTGGGCATGCCGCTCATATCGCACCGCCAAAGTGCAGAGCCGTGGCGGCACGGGGCAGGGGCGGACCGAAAGCCAGTCCTAGATCGGCGGTGGGCTCGTGTTCTGAGCCCCCCGCTCCATCCGGTACCGAACCGTACCTTCCTCATCTCCCAAACCAAAAGGTCGCATGCCGCATCTCTCCATCACGCGCATCGATGCGGCAGAAGAAGCAAACGTCTGGGCCGATACCGCCTGGATCAGGTCATCCCGGAACAGTTCAGTGATGAGCGCCCGTGCAGCCTCCGTGGCAAGCCCCCGACGCTGAAAGTCCGGCAGCAGACCGTAGCCGATCTCTGCTTCCTCCCGGCCTCGCGGAAAGCCACCCACTGTGCCCACCAGCGTCTCCGGTTCGCCCCGCAGCACAAGGTAGCGCGCCCAACCCTCCGTGTGCGGATGTTCGGCATACATCTTCTCGAGAAAGGGAAAGCAGTGCGGCTCCCAATGCTCCGGGGGCCACGCAGCCGGGACGATGGCGTTCAGCAGTTGCGCCTGCTGACCACGATCGCCCGAAAGCTCTGTCTGCATAAGTTCCAGGCTGACGCGCGAAAGGCGCAGCCGAGGCGTAACGATGTCAGGTGTTGGCAAAGTGAGTCTCCACAGGCGTAGCAAGCAGGCACACGGATGCGAGGCGCAAAAGCGCACTCAGCAAAAGGATCGGCAGCTACCTGCGGGAGACTTTCATAGGCGCACGCGAACCATACCGCGAAGCAAACGCAGTGTCCACGACAACTTTCGCTGACACTTCCGTGATCCCGCCGCACTGCAGCATTTCATGCCACGATCTACCAAACCAAGCTGCAGGGTAAACTCCCCTTGTTGTCATTCCGTAGCGCAGCGGAGGAATCTGCTGTGTATCGCCACAGCAACCCTCCCAAACGCTCAGATGCCCTTCGCCCTTGTTGTCATTTCCGAAGGGAATCCGCGTTTGCTTTGGCCGTAATCGATCCTAAGCGCGCCACTAGCGCCGAGAAACCGTCTCACCCTGCACCGTCTCCCCACGCAGAAACGCCCCGATATTCTCGTTCAGAAACTGGAGGTCCGCCGGGCTCGCACCCGCGCCCGCCGGATGCCCCCACAACGAAGGGATCGGCTTCAGGGTCACGTGGGCGATGTACTGCGACTCATACCGCGCATCCCCCACCGGAAAATACAGGTCCGTCATGGACGGCATATACAGCACCGGCACCTTGATCGAGGCCAGGGCCTTCTTCGTGTCGCCGTCGAACCCCGGCGTCGTCCCCACATCATGCTTCTCCCACGAGCGCAGCTGCAGGATCAGGTCGTTCGCATCCGCACCGCTGATGAAGTCATCGCGAAAGCCTGCAATCGTCTTTTCCAGCGTGGCATGCGGGTCTTCGGACTTCCACAACTCATCGCGCCACCACTCCTGAGAAAACAGCCACGCGCCCCACACCGCACCAAAAGCCTCGATGCCGCGCTTCGGCTCCGTGGTGTAATCCCCGCCCTTGAAGTCCTGATCAGCGGCGATCGCCGTGATCTCGCTCTCATTGCGCACCACGCCATGCGGCCAGCAACGTGCCGTGCCGCTCGTCGCCACCACGCGGTCCATATACGTGGGATAGCTCACAGCCCACTGAAACGCCTGCTCGGCCCCCATCGAAAAGCCCACCACAGCCCGCAGGTGCTTGATCCCAAGCTCTTCGGTCAGCAACCGGTGCACGGCCTCCACGTTGTCGCGAATGGTCATCACCGGGAAACGCGGTCCATGGAACGGCTCAGGCGTGTTGCTGGGCGAGGACGAACTGCCGTTACCGAACAGCTCCGAGGTCACCAGAAACAGCTTCGCCGGATCCAGTGCCTTGCCATCCGCACCGATCAGCCACTCATAGCCCTTGTACTTTGCCATGTAGTGCGAGGGCAGCAGCACCGCGTTGTCCTTGGCGGCATCCAGCGTGCCATACGTGCCGTACACAACCTTCACCTCGGGCACGACCGCGCCGCTTTCGGTTTTGAAGTTGTGCAAAACAAACTCATGCCGCGTGGAGGGCAGTGCCGCAGGCTTCTGCGCGCTAGCCAACCCCGACAAAGTCGCCAAAAGCATGGCGCAGCCGACGACAAATCTCATTTCTTCTCCCGCTCCTGGTCGGTTCAAACTCAGGAATAGCACTGCAACCATTGGGCCGCTCTGGCGAACAAACGGCGCACCGGCAGTGCCGCCGCTTCCTTCCATACTGTACTCACTGATCGGACGTGACAGCGTCCAGGGCATCACCGGTGGCTCGACTTTCGCCCTGACGAAGCGAAAGCCCCGGGGTAGAGGCCCCGGGGCGTTTCTTTGGTCCGAAAGGTGGTGATCTGTATGCGACCCGTAAGGGTTCGTATCGGCTGCGTTTCGTCTGAGGCACCGGGGGAATACCTCCCCCTCCTTATCGGAACGTTGGTTCTGGTTGGCGGCAAGCTGGTGCACTTCGTGCTCCGGCTCGTTCTTCACCCGTAGTTCATCAACAGGCTGGGGCGGAAGTCACCCGTCTCAGCCCTATCCACATTCGATGCAACCTCCGCACTTTTGTCAATCCTTCTTTGATCACCACTTCGGGGTTACCTCACCCCACCCAGCATCTGCACCCATCGCCGAAACCCAGCCTGCCGTGCCGCCGAATTCTCCGCACTCGCGTCCGGTGCCTCACCTGCGCGCATAAACCCATGCCCCGCGCCGTCATAGATCACCGGCTCATAGGTCTTGCCCGCGGCCTTCATCGCCACCTTCGTGCCGTCCACCGTGGAGGTAATCCGGGCATCGTTCGCCGCATAGAAGCCATACACCGGCGCATTGATCGCCTTCATCGCCTCCGTCGCCGGCGGAGGTCCGTAGAACACAAACGCCGCACTCAGATCATGCCGATGCGTAGCAAACAGAAAGCTCTTACCGCCGCCCCAGCAGAAGCCTCCCACAAACAGCTTGCCGTTCGCCGCCGGCAGGTGCTCGCCAAAGTCCGCCGCCGCATCCAGGTCCGCCAGCACCTGCGGATCGGGAAGGGAAGACACCGCCTTCACCACTGCGCTCTGATCCGGAAATGCCGCCGTGCCACCAGGCGTTGCAGGCGCGTACGCCGCCCCGCCACCCATCTGCCCCATGCCGCTGTGATCATGGGCCTCCATGCTCGCCGGAGCCGCCGCCGAAGCGCCTCCGCTCACCGGCCCCAGGCCGCTCAGCAGATCCGGTTCCACCACGATGTAGCCCGCACCCGCGATCTCGTCGGCCATCTCCCGGGCCCAGTCGCTCAGCCCGAAGATCTCGTGGATCATCACCACTACGGGCGCCTTGCCCTTGCTCTCCGGGTATACCACCCACGCCTGGATAGCACGCCCGTTCGCGCCATGCAGCGTCACGTACTCGCCATGCCGTGGACTCTTGTCCAGGTTCGCCTTCGCCCAGTCCTGCCCGCGCGCGCCGGCAACGCCGGTTGTCGCCAGCATCGCCAGCGCAAGCGCTCCGCCCAACACCCCAAAGCTCCGATTGTGTCTCATGGCCACGAGTCTACACACCGCAAGCAACGTCTTACCCGGTCGCGATACGCATCGCTCTGAGAGTTGCGTATCGCGCGCCCGACACGCCCGCTTAGGCGATGGGATACCCGGACTGCTGCGCCGCGAAATCGCTGAGGAACGGCAGCTTCAGGTAGCTACCCTGCGAAGCCTTCACCAGGCACATGATCCAAACCACCAGCAGCGTCAACGACCCAAGCAACCACACGATCCACCCAAGGATCGGGATCACGGCAATCACGCCCAGGCAGAACCCCACCACAAAAAGGCCCAGGCACTGGTACGCATGGAACTTCACAAAGCGCCGCGTGTTGTACGGCGCCACCACCAGGAAAATGATCGCCGGAATGATCGTGATGTACGCCAGCGCACCCGCGGCAGTATCCGTCAGGCCTCCATCGGCAGGCACCATCGTCTGCGGCGAGTTCGGCGGTTGCGCATAGCCGTTCGACGTCGGATAGGTCGTCGGTGTGTACGGTTGCTGGGTGTACTGCGGGTACTCCTGTGCCGGTGGCACGGGATACGGTTCGCCCTCGGGGATATGGCTGCCGGCCTGACCTTCTTGCATGCTGCGCCTCGTTTCTTCAGACAAGGGCCACTCGGGCATACCCTCCGCCTCCGCTCCCCACGCTGGCCATGTCTGAAAGGAAAGTGCAGCCCTTGTACACCCGCAACGGCTTCGCTGGCGTCGGCCATAGCCGTCACGCCAGTCGAACCCGTCGCTTGTTGTCAAGCCCGAAGGAAAGCCGCGTTCCCCCTTAGTCCTACCGGTCAAAGATCGAGCTGACAATCCCGCCAATCACCGCACCCGTGCCCACATCCCGCGTCGTCTCCGCACCGCCCGACGGCAGGTACGGTCGCAGTGCATGCGCCAGGTTGCTCAACGGCAGCGTCTGCAACCAGATCCGTCCCGGACCAGTCAGCGTCGCCAGGAAAATACCATCGCCCCCGAAGAACATGTTGCGGATGCCCTGGATGCGCGTGATGTTGAACGCCACGTTCGATTGAAACGCCCCCACATGCCCGGGATGCACACGCAGCGTCTCGCCCGGGCGCAGGTCGCGCACCACGACCTCGCCACTCAGTTCCAGCCACGCCGTGCCATGGCCCGTGATCTTCTGCAGCAGAAAGCCATCGCCGCCAAAGATGCCCGCGCCCAGCGACTGCTGAAATCCAACACCCAGCTGGATCTGCGGCGTAGCGCACAGAAACCCATGCCTGTGGATCATGTAATCATGCCCGGGGCTGACTTCGATCGGCAGGATGTGCCCTGGAATCTTGGTCGCAAAGGCCACTTCGCCCTGCGCCCCCTGCGCCGTGTACTCGGTCATAAACAGCGTGCCGCCACCCGCAATCCGCTTGATGGCCCCGATGAATCCACCGCCACCACCCAGCTGCGTGTGCGTGTTCATGACAATCGGCTGCGACATCCAGCTCAGCTCACCAGCCTCGGAGATCACACTCTCACCAGGCTCCAGCAACAGCTCCAGTACGGGCATCGTGGAACCTACAATTCGACTCTGCATCGTCGTCAGCCTTTCAAGCCGCAAGCGTCGGCTTCTCGAAACAGAAAGATACTACGCTGCACCCTCCGCCCCGGTTCCATCCTCGAATATCTCGTCTCTCACTGTGCCCACCACAAACGTGTCCTCTCGACCGGAGGCGCATCGGGGTCCCCGGCGAGCTTGCTCGCTGGGGTGAAAGCCGCAGCGGAGAGACCCCTGTATTCCTCAGTAGCGAAACGGAACTCCGCAGCAGGCAAGCACCCAGGACAGTTTCACCTTGCACAATGCACCGTCATCCATGTAAACAAGCGTTTGTCTACACACAAGGCAGAGGCAAACCATGGCAGACGTAACCACGCCGCAACGACTACTCTCCCTCGACGTCCTTCGCGGCCTCACGATCGCCGGCATGATCCTCGTCACCGACCCCGGCACCTACACCTATGTCTATCCGCAGCTGCGCCACGCGCTCTGGAACGACCCCACCGCCGCCGACCTCATCTTCCCCTGCTTTCTCGTCATGGTCGGCATCTCCCTCACGCTTTCCTTCGCGGCCCGCCTCAACCGCGGTGACACCCACGCAGCCCTGGCCAAACACACCCTTCGCCGCAGCCTCTGGCTAATCATCATCGGCCTCGTCGTCAACGGCTTTCCCTCGTACCAGCTGCGCACGCTACGCCTGCCCGGCATCCTGCAACGCATTGGCTTCTGCTACCTTCTCATCGCGCTCCTCTATCTCGCGCTGTACCGCCCATCTGTCACCCGCCGCACGCGCCAGCTCGTGTTGGCGGCCGTATGCGTGGGCCTGCTGGCGCTCTACTGGGCCCTGCTGAAGCTCTATCCCACACCCGGCTTCGGTCCCGGACGCCTCGATCCCCTCGGCACCCTCCCGGCTGTCCTCGATCGTGCCGTCTTTACCGTGCCGCACATCTTCCAGTGGGGCCTGCAGACGCCCGGCTACGGCGTCACCTTCGATCCGGAAGGCATCCTCTCCACCCTCGGCGCACTCGCGACCGTGCTGTTCGGCGTGCTCGCCGGCGAAGAACTACGCAACGGGGAGGACCGCCCTCGGCAATGCATCACGCTCGCCACCGCAGGCACCCTCCTCTGGCTGACCAGCCTCGGCCTCCGCCACTGGATCCCGCTGAACAAACAGATCTACACGCCGCCGTTCGCCCTCTGGAGCGCCGGTCTCTCTCTGCTCGCCTTTGCCGCGCTCTTCTGGATGGTCGACATCCTGCGTCTGCGCCGCGGCTGGACCCTTCCGCTCATCTTCGGCACCAACGCCATCTTCGCCTTTGCACTCTCGCAGTTCGTCACCACCATGCTCTCGACCGTGCACTTCACGGTCGGCCACGGTATGCACTATCTGAACGCCTCGCTGTACGAGGGGCTCTTCGCAAGCTGGCTGCCTCCGCTCCCCGCCTCCCTCGCCTACGCCATAGCCATCGTCCTGCTGAATGCCGCCATCGTGTACCCGCTCTACCGCCGCCGCGTGTTCCTGCGGCTCTAGGGCCGATGTGCGCACGGTGGAAGAAAATCCTCTTCCAACTCGGACTGTCGGGGTCCGAGTTGCGGTATGCTCCTCATATCGGACCTAGCTGGTCGTAGATGGCTGTGAAAGCTGAATGTGCGGAGCCCGCAGGGCGCGCGCAGCCGCTGACGCACGCCCTGATGAGGATGTGTCATGAAGTCGCAGCGCAATGAAAGAGGTCGGCGGGCACGCCGCAGAACAGTAGCGCAGGCCACCGTACTTTCCGTACTGGGTGCAGGGGGCGCCGCCGCAGGGGCCATCGCACAGGAAGCGGCCTACGGTGCCGCTGGAGCGCCCACCTCCGCTTCGCAATCGCTGTTGAGTTTCGCCACAACCGACGCTCCCCAGACCGGTAACGCGTCCACCCAGGTCCCTCCAACGGGCAAACATCATTTCAACATCCCCGCCGGCGACCTCACTGCGGCGCTTGAGCTCTACGGTCGAACCACGGGCATGGTGGTGCACTCAGCGCTTCCTGCCGATAAGCTCACCGACTTCCGCACCGCCGGTGTCCAGGGCGACCTCCCCGATGCGCAGGCGCTGCACCGCCTTCTCGAAAAGACGGGTCTCGACGGCAGCTTTCCCGAACCCAATAAAGCGGAGATCTCCATCCGCAACGCGGAGCACGTCGAGGTCACCGCCGCCATCGCCCAGGTCGGGCTCCAGCAGTTCCCGCAGTCGCTGGTCGACACGCCACAGACCGTCAGCGTCGTGCCGCAATACATCATCAATGAGCAGGCCGACACCACCCTTCGCGACAGCCTGCGCAACGTGCCGGGCATCTCCATCGCTGCCGGTGAAGGTGGCGCGCAAGGGGACAGCTTCACCATCCGCGGCTTCAACGCCCGCAACGACATCTTCCTCGACGGCATCCGCGACTTCGGCTCTTACTACCGCGACAGCTTCGATTACCAATCCGTGGACGTGCTTGAAGGGCCCGCCTCCGTCGAATTCGGTCGTGGCTCCACCGGCGGCGTCGTCAATCAGGAAACCAAGTCCCCTGAACTGACGCCCTTCATCGGCGGCGAGTTCCAGTTCGGTACCGATGCCATGCGCCGCGGCACAATCGATATCGATCGCCCCATCGACGCCATTCCCGGCGGCACCGCCTTCCGCCTGAACGCCGCCGCGGAGGAGTCCGGCGTCGCCGCACGCGACATCACGGAGATTCGCCGCTTCGGCGTCGCCCCCTCGCTGGCCTTTGGTCTGCGCACCAAAACGCGGGCGAACCTCTCCTACCTGCACGAGGGCGAAGACTCGATCCCCGACTACGGCCTGCCGTACTTCGGTGCCGGTGTCGCCGCTGTGCCCCGCACCACGTTCTACGGCATCGCCGACGCGAACTATCTGCGCACCGCGCCCGATGTCCTCACCGCCCGCGTGGACCACGACTTCGGCCTCCACGTCACCCTGCGCAATGCCTTTCGCTGGGGGAACTACGCACGCGACTTCCGCATCACGGAACCACAGATCAACTCGGTGGCAAGCGTCCTCTACACCAACCCTGATGGCAAGAATGCGTACGAGGGACCGGGCACCGGCATCCGTGTGCGCTGCGCGGTCACGGCCACGCCGTCCACCTCGTGCTATCCGTTCAACACACCGTTGAACCAGGTGTTTGTCAATCGCAACGAAATCACCGGGCACTCCGTGGAAGACATCCTGTGGGATCAAATGGGTGCCACCGGCCGCTTCACCGTTGGGCACATCGCCAACAACGCCGTCGTGCTGGTGGAAGGCGGCCGGGAGCGCTCGAACCCCAATCGTCCGGCGTACGCGCTGCCGTATGTCTCGGCGTTGAACCCGGATCCCTATGACGCCTTTGCTCCCACGCAGACCTACACGGGCGTCACCACGCACGTCGCCTCCCAGAGCTACGGCATCGACTTCCTCGACACAATGGAGCTGACGCATTGGCTCGAGCTCTCCGGCGGTGTACGGTTCGACTACTTCAGCACCACCTCCTACGCGCCCGCCAACCCCGGCGCAAAAACACCCACCGCGGCAGCCCTGACCGAGCGTCTCGACAAGCAGCCCACCTACCGTGCGGCCTTCGTCGTCAAGCCAAGACCCGCAGGCAGCGTGTACTTCGACTGGGGCACCTCCTTCAACCCCGCAGCGGAGTCGCTCTCCCTCAGCGGCAACAATGCGACCTCACCGCCCGAGTACAACGAGACCTTTGAGGCAGGCGCAAAGTGGGGCTTCCTGCACGATCGCCTCAACCTGAACGGCAGCGTCTTCCGCACAGAAAAGCTCAACGCCCGCGAGACCGATCCCAATAACTCCAACAACGTGCTCAACGCCGGCAACCAGCTCGTGCGTGGGGCGCAGCTGGGAGCCCTGGGTCATCTGCCATCCAACTTCGACCTCATCGTCGGCTACGCCTTCCTGGATGGACGCGTAGAAAGCTCGGCCCTCAACGCCTCGCCCTTCACTGCCGTCAACACGGCCATGTGCACCTTCTACACCCACGGCGGCAACCAAAACTGTGCTGCGGCTGTGCTCGATCCACGCTTCAACACGGCGCCTTTCTACATCAACCCCGCAGGCTTTCCACTCGCCAACGTGCCCAAAAACTCCGGCAATTTCTGGGTCACACACAAGCTCGTCTATGGTTTCACGGGCGGCTTCGGCGGCAGCTACGTGGGCGCGCGCCGCGCCAGCTCCACTGCGGGCATAGGCGTGTACGAAAGCCAGAGCGTCCTGGACCCCTCAGCCGTGTCAGTAGCCTTCAAGGCCGTTCCCGGCTACACACTCCTGAACCTCATGGTGCGCCGACCCATCACCGAACGAGTCAACCTGCAGGCCAACATCGGCAACCTCACCAACACCTTCTTCATCGACCAGCCCCACCCCAGCCACCTCGTCCCAGGAGAAGGCCGCGCCGCCCAATTCGGCCTCAACTACAAGTTCTAACCGCCACCGCCCAACCTCCAACCGCCCCACCCAAACCCCTCCGTCATCCTGAGCGCAGCGAAGGACCTCAGTATTTTGCCCCGCAACCACCTCGCTGCCCTCCGTCATCCTGAGCGCAGCGAAGGACCTCAGTATTTTGCCCCGCCACGGCACCTACCACGCCACAAACCCGAACCACCAAGACACCATGCTGATCGCCATCCCACAAATCTTCACCAAGCCCCAGGTCCGCGACCTCCGCTCCGCACTCGACGCAGCCGAGTGGGTGGACGGCCGCGTCACGGCCGGCCATCAATCCGCCCAGGCCAAGAACAATTCCCAGATCCCCGAAGAACACCCCGTCGCCCGCCAGGTAGGCGAGGCCATCCTGAAAGCACTCGGCACGCATCCGCTCTTCCGCTCCGCCGCCCTGCCGCTGAAGGTGTTCCCACCGCTCTTCAATCGCTACGCTGGCGGCCAGACCTTTGGAACGCACGTAGACAACAGCATCCGCACCCACGCCGCCAGCGGTGGCCGCATCCGCACCGATCTCTCCTGCACCCTCTTCTTCTCCGAGCCCGAGGAGTACGACGGTGGCGAACTCATCGTGGAAGACACCTACGGCTCCAAAAGCGTCAAGCTGCCCGCCGGGGACATGATCCTCTACCCCTCCACCAGCCTGCACCACGTCACCGCTGTAACCCGGGGTGCGCGCGTGTCCAGCTTCTTCTGGCTGCAGAGCATGATTCGTCAGGACGCCCAGCGCACGCTGCTCTTCGACCTCGACACAGCCATCCAGCGCCTCGCCCCGCTGGGCGATGAAGCCGCCCGGCAAAGCACCGTCCAGCTCACGGGCGTTTACCACAACCTCCTCCGCCAATGGGCAGAGCTCTAATTCTCAAAGCCCACCCCTCACGGCTCAAAGCTCATCAGACCTCCCGCCAAAACCGCTGAATTCGACCTCCGGAAGCGCAAAAACACGATGCTTCCGTGCTCATGTCGTTAGAAACGCACTTCTCGGCGAATAACCCAGTTATGAACGCGCTTTTTTTGCAGGGTTTTGCCGCATCCTAGGGACAGGCATGGCCACTTTGTCCACTCCCTCCCCCGTAGCCGCACCCCCCGATCGCCTGCTCTCGCTGGACGTTCTGCGCGGCCTGACCATGGCTTCCATGGTCCTCGTCAACGACCCCGGCTCGGGCGCAATCTACGCGCAGCTCGACCACGCCGAGTGGAACGGCGCCACGTTTACCGACATGATTTTCCCCTGCTTTCTCGTCATGGTCGGCGTGTCGATGACACTGTCCTTCGCCTCCCGCCTCAACCGTGGAGCGAACCACGGCAGGCTGGCACTGCACGCGATACGGCGTGGCGCAACCATCGTTTTCATTGGGCTTCTGCTGAACGTTGTCTTCAACTGGAACTTCGCCCACATGCGCTTCCCGGGCGTGCTGCAGCGCATCGGTCTCTGCTACACGCTGGCCTCGCTGCTGTACCTCGCCCTGCCCGGACCGGACACAGGCCACTGGCGTCGCACACGGGAAGCAGTGATCGCGGGCGTGGCCGTGTTCCTGTTGCTGCTGTATTGGGCGCTGCTGAAGCTATACCCCACACCCGGCTTCGGCCCCGGGCACCTCGACACCTACATGAGCCTGCCCGCGGTCATTGATCGCGCCGTCTTCGGCACGCAGCACATCTGGCGCGCCGCCGTCACCCCCGGATTAGGCCCCACCTACGACCCGGAAGGCGTGCTTTCGACACTGCCCGCTCTCACGAACGTGCTCTTCGGCATCCTTGCCGGGGAGCAGTTGCGCTCGAAGCTTCCGCGCCGCGTGCAGTGCGGTGTACTCGCGTCTATGGGCACCACGTTGTGGTTGCTCGGCCTTGCGCTGAGCCATTGGTTGCCCTTGAACAAGAAGCTCTGGACCAGCAGCTTCGCGCTGTTTACCTCGGGTATCTCCATCCTTTGCCTCGCGGGCTTTCTCTACCTGATCGACCTGCGTCGTGTTCGCGGTGGATGGGGTTTTCTGCTTATCTTTGGCACTAACGCCATCCTGGCCTACGTTCTTGCGGATGTGGTTGAGTTCCTCTTCGGCCGCATTCACTTTCAGGTTGCAGGTTTCGCACGACCGCAGAACCTGCACGCCATCCTCTTTCGCGATCTCTTTGCATCCTGGTTGCCGCCTGAGATGGCCTCGCTGGGCTTTGCGTTGTTCTATGTGTGCGTGATCGCGGCGCTGGTGTATCCGTTGTACCGGCGGCGCATCTTTCTTCGAATCTGACTCCCTGAGGATGTGTGCGCCCAGCGGAAGTGCCGTGGCCGGATGTTCACAGGCTCGTTGCGCCGGTGGCTTCCCGGGCCGGGTACCGCATCCAAATTCCCGTTATGGCTACAGCAACCCTTGAAGTACCTTCTGTCTCCGCAAAGGCCCGTTCCAACGCAAGCCGGACCTCGAACAAGCACACCGTACCTGAGTGGAAACAGGTGCTGGCCGAGGCGCGCAAGCACTTCGGCATCAAGGGATTCCGCCCCGGACAGCGCGAGATCCTGGAGGCCGTGTTCGCAGGGAAAGACGTCCTCGGGATACTGCCAACGGGCGGTGGCAAGTCGCTGACATATCAGCTGCCAGCGTTCTTCCTTGAGCACCCTGTGCTTGTGGTTTCGCCGCTGATTGCCCTCATGCAGGACCAGCAGGAGCATGCGGCTGACGCGAAGATTGTGGTCGACAAGATTGACTCCACTGTCAGCGTGAAGACAGCGCGACAGACGACCGAGCACATCACCGGCGGGACGTCGCAGCTCATCTATACGACCCCGGAACAGCTTGAGAATGCGGAATTCATCAAGGAACTGAAGGACGCCGGCGGCATCGGCCTCTTTGTGGTGGATGAAGCGCATTGCATCTCGCAATGGGGCCATGACTTCCGCCCGGCGTACCTGGGCCTCGGCATCGCGCGGGAGCAGCTTGGCAATCCACCTGTGCTTGCGCTGACCGCAACGGCTACGCAGGAGGTGATCGAAGAGATCCAGCAGGTGCTGCGTATGCATGAGCCTGCCATGGTCAACACGGGCTCCGAGCGCACCAACCTGCATCTCGCCGTGATGCCCACGGTGTCGAACGATGCCAAGCTGGCGCGCATCGGCTCCATGCTGGAAGAAGAGACGGGCACCGGCATTATTTACACCGCCAGTGTGCGTTCCGCGGATGAGCTGCACAGCTGGCTCAAGGAACACGGCGTTGCCGTGGGCCACTACCACGGCAAGATGAAGACCAAGGAACGCGAGCAGGTGCAGGAAGAGTTCATGCGCGGCGAGCACAAGGTCATGATCGCGACCAAGGCCTTTGGCCTCGGCATTGACAAGCAGGACATACGCTTCGTCTACCACTACGAATTTCCTGATTCACTGGAAACGTATGCGCAGGAGGCCGGTCGTGCCGGTCGTGATGGGCTTCCATCCCGTGCCGTGCTGCTGTACCGGCTAGAAGACAAGCGCATTCAGACATACTTTCTTGCAGGTCGCTACCCTCACGCTTCGGAGGTGAGCGCCGTGCTGGAGGTGCTTGCACTGGGGCGCATGTTGCCCTACGTGGAAGCGAAGCAGAAGGCTCTCGCGGAAGCTGAGAAACCCGTTGCTTCTGAGGCTGAAGAGAACGACGCGCCGGTCCTCGTAAACCCCGCCCAGGTGCTTGCCAAGTACCCGACGCCACCTTCGAAAGAAGAGATGCAGGCTGCGGCAAATACTCCGGAAGGCATCCAGGCCCAGGCGGCTTCGGTCAGTGAACTTCTGCACGATTCCAAAGGAAAGACGCTGAATGCAGGCACGATCGCGCTGTATGCCGATGTGGGGCAGAAGCGCACGCAGGTCATTCTCTACATGCTCGTCGAGGAAGGGCTTGTCACACGACGCAGCAGCGGCTACCGGCTGAACGTCACCACGCCACCAAGTGAAGACGAGATCACGGCCTTGCTGAAGACCTATGAGGAGCGTGCCGAGCGCGACAAGCAGCACCTGAGCGACATGATGCACTATGCCGAGACCGCTGGTTGCCGCACCCAGATCATTCGCCAATACTTCGGCGAAGACCTGGGCGAACCCTGTGGCCGTTGCGATAGTTGCGAGCGGGGTCTCCATGCGGACCAGCAAATGCAGGAGGCCGACGAGGCGCATAAGAAGGCGCGCCGGCTACGGCAGCCGAAACTGCCAGACACCGCGCCGGACCCATCCACGGGCAGCAACGATGCACACGGCACAACGGAAATTAACACCGTCCATGGCACCATCCGCACTACCGCACCGGAGACCATCGTCCGCTCCGATCCTGAGAAGTTCAAGCGTGGTGATCGCGTGCGGCATCAGCGTTTCGGCATCGGCGAGATCAAGGATATCCACGGTAAGAATGCACTCGTCCGCTTCCTGAAGCAGGGCGAGAAGAAGCTCCTGGTCGACTTCCTGGAGTGCGCCTGAAACAGCACGATCGAAGCTAGGGGCGGGCAGAGACGGTTTGAGCCAGAACCGTCTCTGCCTTTGTCCAGGTGATCCCTGGATAGCGATCATTGTCGAGGTGCTGGTTGGTCTTCGCGAGACCACTAGACATGTTGTGGATGTACTGCATGCCCTGCCAGACGGGATAGAGCGCATCGCTCTTGGGAGTCAGGGTGCGGACGATCTTGATTACGCCCTCGAGTCGACCGAGGCTTCCCGCACGCAGCGTCTTGTAGGGCTTCCCGGAGATGCGGGTCATCAGCGCGGCGAGCTGCCTTGCGCTCACCGTGTCGCCGGCGATCGTCAGAGCACGCGGGGTAGAGGAATCCATAGCGACCATCGCTGTATAAGCGGCAGTGTTGTCCATCGTGGTGTAGTCCACGGCCTGGTCCCTGTCGCCCCAGTACAGGATGCGCCCGAGCTTGGGGAGCACGAGGGGCGCCTCGCCTGTCAGCAGGTCCATGAACGGCCCGTTGAAAATCGATGTAGCGCGTACGGGCGCCGCATCGAGGTAGCGCGCGAAGTCACGCCGCAGGTCCAGGTTGCGGTTGGAGCCGGGTGGCAGCTTCGTGAAGTCGATGGAAAAGTCAGACGGGATGAACCGGGGCACACCGGCCTGCACGGCAGCGTCCAGCAGGCTCTTCTGCACGTCGATGACCACCTCGCGCAGACCGGACAGCGCAGAGACCACACAGGCGGCCCCACGCAGCGGTTCGACCAGCGCCGCCGTGTCGTTCAGATCTACGGAAACAACAGCCGCCCCTGCGCTCTGCAGAAGATGCAATTTCTCCACCGTGACGCCAGGGCGAACCAGCGCCACAACCTCGGCGCCGCGAGACACGAGTTCCTTTACGATGCGGCTGCCCAGGGCGCCTGTTCCACCAGCGACGACGATCTTCGGTAATGGCATAACGTCCTCGTTCCGGGCTGACTTCACGGTCAGCACCTGCTGTAGGACGCCGAAAGCATGCGAACGCGCCGGCTGACCTCCGGAATGTGCGCTTCTACGGGGTCTCCTGCAGTGTGGTACCCAAACTGGCCCGGAACCTAGTACCCTGAAACAGACCATGTACAAGCGTGTTCTCCTAAAGCTCTCAGGCGAGGCCCTGGCCGCTGGCCGCGGTTTCGGTGTCGACGCCGTTTTTATCCAGGCAGTAGCTCAGGAGATCGCCGAGGTCGCCAAGATCGGCTGTCAGATTGGCGTCGTTGTCGGTGGCGGTAACTTCTTCCGTGGCGTGGCCGAGCAGGCCGTCGGCATGGATCGCGTAGCTGCCGATCACATGGGCATGCTGTCGACCGTGATCAATGCCATCGCGCTCCAGGATGCCATCGAGAAGACCGGCATGCATTGCCGCGTGATGAGCGCGATCGAGATGCATGAGGTTGCCGAGCCCTATATCCGAAGGCGCGCCATGCGCCACCTGGAAAAGGGCCGCATCGTCATCTTTGCCGCCGGTACAGGCAATCCCTACTTCTCCACCGACACCGCTGCCAGTCTGCGAGCGATGGAGATCGGTGCCGATGTGTTGCTGAAGGCCACCTCGGTCGATGGAATCTACACCGCCGATC
Organism: Verrucomicrobia bacterium Tous-C9LFEB; assembly: GCA_964658105.1. Taxonomy (GTDB): domain Bacteria; phylum Acidobacteriota; class Terriglobia; order Terriglobales; family Acidobacteriaceae; genus Granulicella. The sequence continues at coordinate 18,728 of CAZZXY010000041.1, forward strand.
CCAAAAAGGTGCCCGACGCTACCAAGTTCGAGACCATCACCTACATGGACATCCTGCGCCTGGGTCTGCGCGTGATGGACACCACGGCCGTCTCGCTGTGCAAGGACAACAGCCTGCCCATGATCGTCTTCTCCATGCGCGAGAGCGGCAACATCGTGAGAGTCGTGCAGGGCGAAAAGCTGGGCTCGCTCGTCATCTCCTAAGCCAGTCGCTCGTGGCTAGACTTCGGTGTGCTCCAGCTCCGGCTCACTGCGCATAACCTTGCGTGCAAGCAGCGCCAGCCCGGTAAACAGCAGCACATACGGAAGCGCGACCACAAGCGATCCGATGATCTCCAGGGGATAGCGCGCGCCTGCCGGTATATGGGCCATGTCGCGGGCGTTCGCGCCCACAAAGGTAGCCAGCAGCGAAACGACGACGGCCAGAGTTGCGGCAAATTGCTGCGATGCGCCCGCGAGCTCGCGGCCAGGTGTACGGCCGGCAAGCACACGCAAAGCCACGGGCGCCAGAAGTGTCGCCAGCACCAGAAGCACGATCAGCCCCAGCGAGACGCCGAACCAGGGGTTGTGCAGCACCGCCGTGTAGCCGTGCTTCAGCAGGAAGCCCGAGAGCCAGCTGAACAGCAGCGCGGCCACGGCATACGTCGCCAGAGCGCGGAGGGCGAGGTCCAGAATGCCGCCCGAGTGTCTTCCGAGCGAGGGACCGATGTCGCTAGCAGGCTTGGGCTCGCGCCGGAGGTATCCCTGGACGAGAGCCGCTGTCGCAACCAGCGCGCCGCTGTACAGCAGGATGCGCAGAAGATAGGTGAACCACGAGAGCAGCAGGGCAACGACCGTCGCGCTCTGGAGTGCAGAGGCGGACATTGGCGTGTGGACCACCGCACCACCCAGCGCGGAGCGGTGCGCCGTCCCGTGCATCAGCATCGCTTGCAGCAGGCCATTGCGGCCCAGGTTCAGCAGGTACCCCAGCAGATCCGCTACCAGAACCGGAACCCAAACCAGTGGCTTTCCCCGCAACAGGTCCACCAGATCACGCCAAAGCTCACCCATCAAACCTCCGCCGCACTCATCATACGCAGCCAACGCGCCAGGGGAATCACGCAAAAGCGCAATGGCCCCCGAAGGCTAGGCCTGGGCGCGGGATCGCTTCCACCATCCCTGGATGGCCTGCTGGCAAGGATGCTCCACCCACCGGCGCACAGCGATGGCCAGCAGCACGACAAAGACGTAGCTGATCCACGGGTCCAGACCCGCGAGGTGCAGCCGCTGGGTGACATGGTGCCACTGCAACAGCTGAAAGACGTTGAAGTGCAGCAGGTACAGGGCGTAGGTGGACGTGCCCACCGCGACCAGGGGACGTACGGAGAAGATGCGCGCCAGGGGACTCGCCCCCGCCAGGCCAAGGATGACCAGCGACCATATCGGCGTAAACAGCCCCCCATGCACCAGGACATAGGGCACATTCGGGGCTACGTGGTACACCGCCAGCCATGCCAGCAAGAAGCCTGCAATCCCAATCCAGAGGCGCCCACGCATCTCCAGCTTGGCAGCATCGTGCAGACGCCCCAGCGTGAGCCCGGCGAGAAAGGTGCACAGGTAAGCGACGGGTGTGTACTTCAGCACGCTGAGCCAGGTGCCATCGCTGTAGCGCGTGATCGGCTGCGCGAGGTGGTCCGGATTGATCAACAGGTACAGGGAATGGGGCACGAGGCCCAGCAGCCAGAAGCCCAGCACCATCGCGGCCAGCTTCCATGGGCTGCGCGGCCAGCGGAGTCGCAGGAGCCACGGAAACGCGATATACAGCACCACCTCGCAGGACAACGTCCAGCTGACCGTGTTCCAGAAGGTGGCGAGATGCGGAAAGAATCCCTGCATCAGCAGCGGCGTCAGGACCGCGCCTGCCCAGAACTCCCCATGGCTGCGCGAGCGCCACTCCAGGATCAGCATGGGGATGGAAATAAGCATGGTCAGCATATACACCGGATACAGGCGCGAGAAACGCGCCATCCAGAAGTCGGCCTTGCGCACGCCGCCCTCGCGGTGCGCGTAGTTGTAGCTGAGGATGAAGCCGGAGATCAGGAAGAAGAAGCTGACGAAGACAAAGCCGATGTCGATCAACGGGTACAGGGTGATCGACGGATGCCGTTCCCAGCGCAGACCGTTGGGTGTGAAGTGAAACATCAGGATCGTGAGCGCCAGCAGGGTCCGCAGGCCCGTGAGTGCTGGCAGCGCCGGTCGGCGTTCCGCGACCGCGACGCGCGCAGGTTGCATCGCGAGCGCCGGTTCCCCTGTAGAGGGGGACGCCTTTGTCTCTTGCTCTTGTAAAAGGCTCACGTTCGATTGGACGCGTTCGTCCGGATGCGAGTTCTTCGGCAGGGATGTTTATTGCAGCTGAACATGCGTGAATCCAAGTCCTTCCAGCATCGCACGCGTGGTCTCCCGGGCATTTTTGCTGGCCGCGTCCAGAATGCCGTCGCTCAGTGCCGCCTGTTGCAGCTCGCCCTGCGCCCGCGTGCGGGTTGCCGTTTCCAGGTTGGGGTCGGCGCTCACAAAAATGCCCGTGTCTCTCGCGTAGACGCGGGATTTTGCATTGTCGATGGTGGTCAGGAAGATCTCACTGGGTGGCAGGGTCAGCTTGATGGAGCGTCCATCGCGGCCTTCCGCAATCTGCACGCTCTCCGGCTTCAGCTTGTTAAAATCAATGCCCGCGATGGTTTGGCCGTGCACGATCATCAGCAAACGGTCGCCCGCCAGTAGATCCGGCAGAACCGGGTTGGACTCGTGGCTCTCGATCACCGTGTCGAGCGAGTAGGTCACCGTCTCCAAACGGTTCAATCGCTGAATTTTCTCCACCACGTCCGGCGCGGAGATCGTGACCAGGGGACGCCCCGTGATGTAGCTGGCCAGGCGTCCAGCCAACCCGGTGCGCGCGCCATGCACGAAGAAGCCGAGCGCTGCAGCACCGAGGGTAATCGCCAGCAGAACACCCAGGAGAGCCCCTGAACGGCGGCGCCGCTGCGTGTTGTATTCGTAGTCACTCACCATGTGGGCTTCGGGTCCTTCCCTATCGTACGATGCTGGCAGTTCGCCGCTCCGGCGAAGAGGGTCACCTATGCTTCGCCGGCTTATCTTCTGCAGCGCTCTGTGTCTTGCCACTTGTTCCTGCGTCTCGGCGCAAACCTCTGCGCCGGATGGGGCTTCTCCACCCGATGGCTTCAAGTTGAAGGTTGCCTCGCGTCTTGTGATCGAAGACCTGACAGTAACTGACAGGGCAGGGAAGCCCGTCACGGGCCTCCCACGCAGCGCGTTTCACCTCCTTGACAACAAGGCGCCTCAACAACCACTCGACTTTGAAGAGAGCACCCCCGATGGGCCCGGCGTTGTGGACACCGGCACCCTCCATAGCAATCGCTCTGTGGTGCAAAACGACGCGACGCTGGTCGCCCTGCTGATCGACCCCATGAGCATCGAGTTGCAGGACCAGATGTACCTCCGCGTGCAAACACTGCGGTTCCTCGAAACCGTGTCGTCCGGCACGCAGGTGGCTGTCTTTCGTGCCAACAATCGGGGTGTGCCCGTGCTGCTGCAGTCACCGACGGCCGACCACGCTCTTCTGCGAGCGGCCGTCGAACACGCCGTTCCCGTTATTGCACGTCCGATCGACAGCGCTTTCGCTAACGGCATCGCGCAGCTGGGCAACATCTCGAACTACTTCCGGGAGATCCCCGGGAGAAAAGCCGTTCTGTGGCTGGCAGGGCAGTTCCCCCTGTACGACGAACCCAACACCGCGTTCAGTGAAGGCAACAACACTCCCCAGCGTGAAGCGCGAAAGGCAGCCTATCGGGCGCTGGAGCAGGCGCGCGTGGTCGTCTACCCGATCGATGTTCGCGGCGTTCTTATGGGTGGACCTTTTCTCACGGTCAGAACGAATGAGGCGGCGGCTGCACAAGATCCGAGTATTGCGGCAAAACCTCTCCTCGGAGAGTCCGCCAGAGCTGTTGGAGGCTACCAACAAATGGATGCTCTGGCCGTGGCTACGGGAGGCCAGGCGTTCTATAGCAACAACGCGGTGTCCACCCTGATGCAGAAGGCTTCAAACCTTGCCAGCAGCAGCTATGCCCTGAGCTATCGGCCCACGAACTATGTGGCCGATGGCAGCTGGCATACCGTGAGCATCACCGTCGACGGGCCGTACACCGTTCACTACCGCACCGGGTATTACTCCGAGGACCGGGCTGGGGCTTCACCGGGAGAGCAACGCCGCATCCAGGCAAAGAACGGCGTGACGGAGAAAGGTCCCGCGGCGGCGGCCCCGGGCGACTCTTCGCTTCCGGCCGCCCCCATTCTGTTCAGCGCTCGCGTGGTCTCTGAAGGCAAGGCAGGGAAGACCGAGACGATCAGGATCCGCTACATCATCCCCACGACGCAACTCCGTTATAACGGCGGCTCGGGACAGGCTCGCTTCCGTGTGGTGGCTCTCGCCTACAACGCCTGGGGCGATGTGTTGAATCATGCGATGGACACGATCGAAACGCACTTCAGCCCGGAGCAGATGCAACTGGCGACCCGCATCGGCACCCCTGCCGATCAGACCCTCACCGTCGCCAAGGGGGCGCAGTACCTGTTGCTTGCCGTGGAAGACCTGAAGACCGAGCGCGTTGGTACGGTGCAGCTGCCGTTGGCTACAGTGCAGCCGACACACGCCGCAGCGGTTACGCCCTGACCTCAGCCTCGACCAGTTGCTCTGCCTTGCGCAGGCCTCGGTTGGCGTAGCTGGCCTTCACAAACGCGTGAAACAACGGATGCGGTTCCAGCGGCTTGGATTTGAATTCAGGATGAAACTGACAGCCCAAGAAGAATGGGTGGCCGGGGATCTCCACAATCTCCACATAGGTGCCACTCTCGCTGGATCCCGTCAGCCGCAGGCCGCCGTCGGTCAGCGGCTTCTCGAACTCCCGATTGAACTCATAGCGGTGCCGATGCCGTTCGCTGATCTTGGTCGTCCCATAGGCGCGGGCCGCCAGCGAATCGGGCTGCATCACCGTATCCCACGCGCCCAGGCGCATGGTGCCGCCCATCTCTTCCACGCCCGTCAGCTCGCGCAGTTTGTAGATCACGCGATAGGGCGTTTGCGGGTCAAACTCACCGCTGTTGGCGCGTGCCAGCCCGCACACGTTGCGGGCGTATTCGATGCACGCCGTTTGCATGCCCAGGCAGATGCCGAAGTACGGCGTCTGTGTCTCACGCGCATACCGAATCGCATTCAGCATGCCTTCAATGCCGCGCTTGCCAAAGCCACCCGGGACGAGGATGCCGTCATAGCCTTCCAGCATCTCGGCGTATTCCGGCACTTCCAGGCTCTGCGCCTCAATCCAGGTCACGCGCAGCTTCAGCCCCTCGGCTAACGCCCCATGCACCAGCGCTTCCTTCAGTGACTTGTAGCTGTCCTCGTACTCCACGTACTTGCCCACGATGCCGATGTGGACTTCGTCGGTGGGGTGGTAAGCGCGATGCACAAGGTCACGCCAGCGCGTCATATCGGCATCCCGCGCATCGATGCGCAGATACTTCAGCGCCAGCGCATCCACACCCTGCTCGGCGAGGTTCAGCGGCACCTCATAGATGCTCGGCACATCGCGTGCGATGACCACACCCGCCTGCTCTACGTTGCAGAAGGCGGCGATCTTTTCGCGCATCTCTTCGGGCACCTCGCGGTCGGCGCGGCACAACAGGATGTCCGGTTGGATGCCGATCGAAAGCATTTCCTTGACGGAATGCTGCGTCGGTTTGGTCTTCAACTCCTGCGCGGCCGCAATCCACGGGATCAACGTGACATGGACGAAGCACGTGTTGTCGCGGCCCATCTCCTGCCGCATCTGCCGGATGGCCTCAAGGAACGGTAGTGACTCAATGTCACCCACGGTGCCGCCGATCTCGATGATCGCGACGTCACAGTCCGCGCCGATCTTCTTGGCCGCGGCTTTGATTTCATTCGTGACGTGCGGGATGACCTGCACCGTCTTACCCAGGTAGTCGCCACGGCGTTCGCGCGTGATGATGGACTCGTAGATCCGGCCCGTGGTCAGGTTGTTGTCGCGCGTCAGTTTGGCGTGCGTGAAACGTTCGTAGTGCCCGAGATCCAGATCGGTCTCTGCCCCGTCATCGGTGACAAACACCTCGCCATGCTGAAACGGGCTCATCGTACCCGGATCGACATTCAGGTACGGATCGAACTTCATCAGGTTGACGCGCAGCCCGCGCGCCTCCAGCAGGCAGCCGATGGAAGCCGCTGCCAGCCCCTTGCCCAGTGACGACACAACGCCGCCCGTCACAAAGATGTACTTTGCCGACACGCTTGCGACCTCTTTTGAATTGTTTAATGGGTTGTGCGTGGTGTGCACAAGCAAGTATACCGCGACCTCCGACAGCGAAAATCCTGTCGAAACGAGGGCGACCTGATCTACCCTCGCCCGCATGAAGCCGCTTCTCGCCGCCCTTCTGCTCAGCCCCGCGCTCGTCCAGGCGCAGGGCCCGCCTGCCACGCACTTCGTCCACGGACAATGGTTTGATGGCTCTCACTTTGTCGCGACGGACTTCTACGCCGAAAACGGCCTGCTTACGCATCATCCCCACGACCCCGATCGTGCCGCCACCGTCGACCTGCACAACGGGTTCGTGGTGCCTCCCTATGGCGACGCCCATGAGCACAACTTCGACAGCGTGGACCGCACGCCAGCCGTTGGCGCCCAGTATCTCAAGGACGGCATCTTCTATGCCGAGGGCATGACCGACCTGGCCACCGGCGCCGCCGGCGTTGTGGCGGCCCATCTGGTAGACACCCCCACAACCCCGGACGTCACCTATGCCCACGGCGGCCTCACCGCACCCAACGGTCATCCGAAGGAGGTCTACGACGCCATCCAGCTCGGCTTCTACTACCCCGCCACCCCGGAGCAGCGCCGCGCCGTTCTCGCCACGCACGCCACGCGTGGGGATGCCTATTGGGAGATCGCCACGGCGGCCGACCTCGACGCGCAGTGGCCGCAAATCCTCGCGGGCAAGCCGGATCTGATCAAGGTCTACATCACCGACTCCGAGCACTTCCAGCCCGCGACCGCAGCGGATCCTCAACTCGGCAAGGGGCTCGACCCAAAGCTGGTCCCGCTGATTACCGCCAAGGCCCATGCTGCCGGCCTGCGTGTCGCGGCGCACATCGATACGGCCGCGGACTTTCACGTGGCCGTCACCGGCGGGGTCGACATCCTCGCGCACATGCCCGGGTATGGCTTTGGTGCTGACGACGCCACGGCGCCGTATCGCCTTACAGACGTGGACATTGCTTTGGCTGCGCAGAAGCACTGCGTCCTCATCCCCACCGCGTCGCTTGCGATGGTGGACCCGAACCGCTCCTCGCCGAAGGAGGTGGACGCGGCCAGGCGTCGCAAGGACCTGCAGCACGACAACCTCGCACGCCTGAAAGGGGCAGGCGTACCGATCCTGATCGGCTCCGATCGCTACAGCCAGGACTCTGTTGCCGAGGCCGACTACCTGCAAAGCTTCGGTCTCTGGTCCGAAGTCGAGATGCTGCGGATGTGGTCACAGACCACGCCGCAGCAGATCTTCCCGAAGCGTCGTCTCGGCGAACTCAAGGCTGGTTATGAAGCCAGCTTTCTGGTGCTTGCCGCAGACCCGCTCCAGAGGTGGCAGGCAAGTCACGCCATCGTCGATCGATGGAAGAGGGGAACCCACATCGACGGTGTTTCCTCCGCAAGGGTCGTTCCCGGAAGCTCTTCCGGGGCAGTGGCGAGCAGGTAAGTCCAGCACATCAGGCTGTGTTACTTAAGTGGGGGACACTTCGCTGGGCGTGCTTGTGGCCGATGCGTGAAGGCGTTCCGCAGTTGTCGTAAAGCCCTTATTTTCCTACCAAAGGTCACCACCAGCAGCTCTTTGCGTGGTGACTAACTTGTAGGAGACGAAGGCACACGAAGGTTGTAGGCTCCTCGTATTGGCTTTCTTGGAGATCTTCTCAATGCGTCTTTCCTCACTCTTGACCACACTGTCCCTTCTCGCCGTCGCAACCGTCGCTTCGGCCACACCGATCACTGGCTCCGTTTCCATCTCAGGCAACGACACCTTTGACAGCACCAAGATCACCTTCAATCCCAGCACGGGTACGGTGTATCAGGCCTCGGGCACGATGAGCGACTTCGCGCCCATCTCCTTCGGTTTCGGTTCTGCCGACCTTACTGCCACGCTCACCAGCTTCCTGTTTGCCAACGCAAACGGAACGAAGGTGTTTTCCGTAAGCAACCCCCTCGTGGGCAAGACGCTGTCCTTCACCATCACCGACATGCTCACCGACAGCCTCGGAACCGATGCCAATGGGCCAACGCTCTCCCTGTCCGGACTCGGCTCCTTTGCCGAGACGGGTTATGACACGACGGCCGGCATCTTTTCGCTGACCTCGTCGTCGGCAGGCATCACCGGCTTCCAGCTGGTCAGCACCGCCCCCGCAGCCGTCACGCCTGAGCCCTCGAGCATCGCCCTGCTCGGCACAGGTCTCCTGGGTGTTGCCGGCGTCATGAAACGTCGCTTTGCATAAACCGAAGGGGTGACAGACCTGCCAGGCAGCAGGTCTGCTCCAACCACAAGGGTGAGAACACAGAAGACCCCCGTCATCGTACGGGGGTCTTCCGTTTTGCGGTTCTTCACGAGACCGCTGGGCCAGTCCCTCGAGCAGAGCGGATTGTCGTACCGTTGTGGGGCTTCGGCCAGGGCTGCAGCCCAGAGAGCCCGGGCGCAATGCCTCGACTGTCCTGTTTCAAGGCACCCGTCCCGCGCTCTGCCACTTCTGTGCTCTACGCAGTCGAGTTCTCGAGAGCTACGCTCATTGGAAGGTTGATGTCCTCCCTCCGCATGCCCCGGCTTCAGCTTGCCTCCCGCGTCTACCTTGCCCTGCGATCGAGTGCCGATCGCAAGCTGGCGCAGCGCGCCCGGAAAGGTGGTCGCGATCCCCGGCCTGCCCACCTGGTTACGGGCGAACGCGGCGAAGACCTCGCCTACTTTCACCTCCGTGGGCTGGGCTACACGGTCGTGGCGCGCCGATGGCACGCCGCCCGACTCCGTGGCGATCTCGACCTCGTGGCATGGGATGGCGATACCCTGGTGATCTTTGAGGTCAAGACCCGTACCGCGCGCGACCTCGCTCCCGCCGAGTCCGCCGTCGATGCGGACAAACAACGCATGCTGTGTCGCATGGCCCTTGCCTACCGCCGCAGGCTTCCCGAACCCTGGCGCGATCTCATCCCCCTCCGTGTCGACATCCTCAGTGTGTATGACCTGGCAACCGGCCCCGAGTTCGAGCACATCCGGGGCGCCTTCCCGGTGCTGACGCACCTTTGAAGAGCGGCGAGGGAACTGCACGACGTACCCCGGTGTCTAATAAGGACGAACACTCTGTTCCACATGAGGTCGAACCGCCCGATGACCCTGATTGACGCCCCTGCCTATGACTCTCGCCGTGCCAATCTCATTCGCAACCTCCTGATTGCGTTGGCGGGCCTGATCTTTCTGCTCTTCGTGCTAACGGTCATGGGCTACATCCTGGGTCACGGCTGGCTGTTCTCCAATTTGCCCACGGAGCACCGGGTCAACAAGTTCTATACCGCGTTGGAGAACAAGGACTACGCCACAGCCTATGGCATTTACCAGAACGACGCCGCCTGGCAGGGGCATGCCGACAAATACACCGTGTACCCGCTCGACCGTTTCACCGAGGACTGGACCAAGCCGGACTTCAGCCCCGCCGGCGGCCCCGTCGTCTCCCATCATGTCGATGTCTCCAAGACTGACGGCAGTGGAACCTTCGGAACCGGCATCATCGTCGCGGCTACGTTGAATGGCAACAGTGAGAAGAAAGCCTTCATCTACGTCAACCGGGCGGACGGCGCCTTCACCTACCCGTCCCCGCACATCATCGAGTACTAGCCAGCCCAATTTGGAAGTGAGTACGGGCTTTCTCAGCAGCACCCAGTGCAGGAGGTAAGGATGTCTCTTTCAGTAGGCCATCCCGAAGCCATCGGCCGCACAGTTCCAACCCTTGCTCAGCGGTGTGTTCGCTTGGCGATTGTTGTGGCGAACCTATGGGTGCTGGCGGGCGCGGGATTCAATCTCTTCAACATGGGGATCACGACGGGCCTTCCGCACAGGCTCCACATCCTGGGCCTCGGATGTTATCTGGTAAGTGCAGGCCTTTACTCGGTTGCGCTGCCGCTTCACTACGTCGTCCGGGAAAGTGAAACGGCCGCATGATGTCGAGCCAGTATTGAAACGATAAGGGCTGACACCGCCGCACCCGCAGCTGGGCTTCTGATGCAGTTCCGGACGGACTCCACGGCAGTCGTCAAGCAGCCGCGGTGGCCAACACCCCTGCGGCCGTTCGCCTTACCCCCAGCACCAGGATGTCGTCTTCCTGCCCAAAAGCTGAGGCTGCATCGGCCACGTCGTGCACGCTGGCGTTGTCCGCGATCATGGCCGCGACGCGTTCGAACCCCAGAAGATGACCGTCCTCGTCCTGCGCTTCCACCACGCCGTCGGTCAGCAGCATGAGGGTGTCGCCCTGCTGCAGTTGCAGGTGCGTCATGGTGTAGTCGAGCCCTGACAGTGTGCCGAGGGGCAGCGCGCCTTCCATCTCCAGCTCGCGCCCGTTCAGATACGGCGGCAGGTGGCCGGCATTGGCGATCGACGTATACCCGTCAGCGGTAATCCTCATCACGAGGCAGGTCGCGGTCGCATAGCCACGTTCGCATAGTCGGTCGTTCAACGTTGCCAGCAGGTGTTCCGGCGCCGGGTCCTCGCGGGCCGCCGCGTCAAAAGCCCCCACAATCAATGCCACAAGCATTCCCGCGCGCAGGCCTTTACCGGTAACGTCGCCAACGGCCACCAGCACGCTGCCGTCCTTGCGGTTGGGGACGACCTGGAAGAAATCGCCGCCCACCTCGCGCGAGGGTCGATAGTCGCTTTCGATTTGCAGTCCAGCCACTTGGGGCATTTGGCGGGGGATGATGACCTGCTGCAGCTCACGTGCCTGCTGCACCTCCAGCTCCCATTGCACCTTGCGCCGCTGGGCGAGCAGGAAACGCCGTGACGCCATCGCGGTCACGATCAGCAACGAGATCATCGTGGACATCTCGCCCAGTGAAATGTCGAACCGCAGCACGGAAAACGTGATCGGGACATGGAAGCCGCGCAGTTCTGACTGGTAGTTGGCGACGGCCGCAAGCAGCACGGCCGGCAGCGAGAGCCAGCCCTCTGCGCGGTTTCGGCGAACGCCCTTGACGACAACGGCTACCAGGACAGCGCCCAGCGCCAGCTTGATCCAGAGCAGCGCTGGCGTCAGCACGCGCCCGACTTGCGCGCTCACGAATTGGCCATGGAGCGGAGGCCGCATCATGGCCGTCCCGATCGCCAACATCAACACGAGCTCACAGGTCAGCCGCCAAAGCCGCTTGGGCGTGCCAAGGTCAAACCATGACGACCAGAACAGGACCCACAGCCCGATGCGCAAGGGCGTCAGCACGACATCCTTCAGGAGGATCGCCTGCGTCTGCGGAAGCAGCGTGGTGAAGTTGATCAGCAGGATCAGTACGTTGCCCAGCAAGGTGACAAGCACCACCAGGCCAAGCCAGAGGTAGGTCTTATCCTCCGGTTCAAGCCAGAAGTGTGTCACCGCGACAACAAGCGCCAGGAGCAGGACCAGGGCTTCCAGAAAGCCGCTGCCGACCAGGTGTGCCTGATTATCCCAGTCCAGCCGCACCTGGGTGGCCACCGTGGGTGCCAGCCCCAGCACGGGAGGCCCATGCAGGCCACCCGCATCGGGCGTGTAGAGGCGCGATGCGGTGTCCATCCACACACGGATCGCGATCACCATGGGGCCACTGCGCAGGCCGTGGGGAAATTTGAAGCCGCGCGGCAGAGCCGTGTACGCCTTCACACCACCCCGCGTGAAATCACCGAACTGCCCGATCATCTGCCCATTCACAAAGACCTGATAGGCATCGTCGAACTCGTCCGGCATCTTGAGGGAGAGCGCCGTGCGCGCGCCCTGTACATTGATGCGCAGCCGATACCAGGCAAAGCCGGCATGCTCCGGATGCCCCTGGGCGGTCCACCCCGGCACAAAGCCGCTGGTGCCCAGGTCCGGGTCAGCACCGTCGGCGGAGTGCAGGTCCACTGTTTCCCAGCTGCCGTCGTCAAAGTCCGGCTGTGCCCACGCGGCCTTGTCGCCAATCTGAAAGCGCCATGGCCCGTACAGATTGGCCGCGGACTCGCCCAGTTGGACGTCGACCGGAACACCAACAGAAACAGGGGCCGCCGTCGCCGGTTGTCCCCCGGCGACCGCAGACCCCCCCATCCAAAGCAGAAACACTGCAAATGCAACACGAGCCCAATGCATCGGAAGTCCGGCCCTATGCGTCGGCCCGCCGCCGCGAATAAGCAAGGGCACCCGCACACAGCAGCCCAGTGCTCAGCAACAGGAAGGCGGGCGGCTCGGGAGTGCTGGCGAAGATCGGCGTTGCCGTGAACTCAAGAGCGTCGGCGGGCAGGTCGTCCTCCGTGATCACGAAGTACTGCTGCGTGTTATTCGGAATCAAGCCCGAGGTGAAGAGAAGGTCATACTCCTGCTTCCGGGCGTCGTAACCGCACGTGGGTGCAGCGCCGAACGCCTGAGTCCCCGGCGGCATGTCATTGCACGAAAAGTTGAACATGTTGGGATCCGTGCTGCTCAGCGTCAACTCCAGCCCGACCCAGTTTGAAGACGTTCGGTTCAGGAAACCGAAGCAGCCCATCTGCGCAGGCGACGCATTGGGCAGAAGGATGTTGCAGGAAGTCGCGCTGAAGGTCACATCAAAGGGAGTCGACGTGATCGGGGTGATGAGATCCGGCGGAGTCGGATCAAGGATGTTGATCCTTGTAGCCCCCGCCGTGCAAACAAGGACACAAAGGAGGAAACAAGCAGACAAACGAGAGAACACACGCATGGAAAACGCCTCGTGGAAGATGTGCGCCCAGGAACAACGCTGTATCGGGTGCAATCACCCGAAAGTGCTATAGGTTGGCCCCAGAGTGACCTGAGCGTAAACCGGCATGGGAACACCGTCAACGGAAAAACGTGGCGGCGTCGTCCCCAGGCCGCATGGCGAGGGGCGCCTGGCTGCTTCCACCCCCTGGGAGACGAACCGGCCCCGCTGCGACCCGCATCTCAACGCAGGTCGACAGTCGGCAGAAAAGGACATAGCTCTATGGCAGATATCCAGACGCAAGATCAAACCAACGAAGCCACCAAGAATCAGCCCACCCAGACCCAGGACGCGCCCAGCCCGCTCACGGGCGCACACGGCGACGCGAAGGCCGATCCTTCCGGCTATCGCGGCAACAACGACTCGACTGCCGGCCCCGGGCAGACCCATGTGGAGTCCGCTACCCCGGACAACGCTCAGAAAGAGCTGAACCCCTCCGCCCCTGCCGAAACCGGCACCACCCCCGGTTCCAACGCAAAGTAGTCGCTCCCAGCAATTTCATGGGGGACATTGTCCATAGCCGTGAGCCCGACGCGCTGTACTGGTGGAGGGCAGTCCGCCGGCCGCGCTATGTGATACTGAAGTCGCGCCGAACGGGCCTACGGACGCCAGGCATGCTGGGCGTTAGCGCCGCATGAGTCGCAGCCTCAACGACGTGCCGCAATCCCGGATCATTGCCGCAAATGCGGGCCTATAGCTCAATTGGTTAGAGCAGCGGACTCATAATCCGTTGGTTCCAGGTTCAAGTCCTGGTGGGCCCACTTCTTCAGGCGTGGCGCTGGCCGCCACGCTCTTCGCGCGCTATCTCGGCAAGTCGCCCCAGGCGCCCGTCTCGCGCCAGGTCCTCCAGCGTGAGGGCCACGCGACGGCTCCAGCTTGGGTACTGGTCGGGCGTACTGGCCGGCAGGTTCACCTGCTCGGGCTCGTGCACCAGGTCTTCCAGCTGGGCCATCATTAGCACCGCGGGCGTCCGCAGCAGAAAACGATGCGCTGCGTCGATGAACGCCTCAGCCGTGGGCGGCTCCTCGGACGCAAGCAGCCCGTCAGCCCGGAACATCCCCACGAGCGCCTGGCGATCGGCATCCCGCTCCGCACGGGCCTTCGCCGCGTTCTCCGGCCGGGTCAAGCCCAGCCGTTCGCGCAGGTCCAGGTCGACCTCCTCCCACCAGCCGCGCAGCGTCGGCAGATCGTGGCTGCTCGCGGTACTCAGAGACTTCTCGGGATATTCCGCACCGGGCACATAGCCCTTCTTCAGGCGCTCCAGCAACAGCACGCGGTAGCTCAGGATGTTGGCTTCGGCCATGCGCTCGCGAAAGCCCGGCGCCACGGTCCCAAGATCCTCGCCCAACAGGAGGCAGCGGTTGCGATGGCTCTCCAGGGCGATCACACCGATCAGGTCATCCAGGGGGTAACGAACGTAGCCGCCATCCCGCGGTTTGCCTCCACGCGGAATCCAGTACAGCCGCTGCAGCGCCATCGCATGGTCGATGCGCAACCCACCTGCGTGTCGCATATTGGTGCGCAGCAGCGAGGTATAGCTGCGGTAGCCGTCCTCCTTCATCTTCCCCGGATGAAAGGGCGGCAATGCCCAGTTCTGCCCTGCCGCGTTCCACTCGTCCGGCGGCGCCCCGACCTCCGCCCCGGCGACCATGACGTCGGGATTACTCCAGACCTCCGCGCCCGATGGGCTCGCGCCGACAGCCAGATCCCGGTAGATACCTACCGCCATTCCCTCGCATGCCTGCTTTACGGCGGTCATCTGCTCGTCGGCAACCCACTGCAGCCAGAGGTGGTATCGGATCAGCGCCGGATGGGTCCGCGTGAACTCCGCAGCGCCCTCCGCTCCCGCATGCCGAAACCTCTCCGGCCAATTGCCGGTGTCGCGGAACTCCGGGTTTTCAGCGGTGAGGTACTGGCGGATGGCCTCATACACGCACGACACGCGCAGCAATTCGTCACAGCCATGCCGAAAGGCCCGGAAACTCTCCTTCTGCTCCGTAGCGGCGCCGTGTTCAAAGTGTGTAAAGAGCACCTGCAGCACCGGCAGCTTCAGTGAGGCCACATCCTCATAGGCCATCATGGTGGCTTCGCGGCACGTCTTCAGCTTTGCCTGAAACGCCTCCGCGACCACGAGCTGCTGCGCTGCTTCGGACTCCTGAAAGCCGGGAACCGACTCCACATCGATGTTGAGTACGTTCAGCAGGTATCGGCTCAGGGGTGAATACGGGCTCGCCTGTTCCGGCGCATCGGAAAACATTCCATGCAGCGGATTCACACCTACCGCCTCCGCGCCGTGCTCACGGAGGATCCCGATCAACCGGCGCAGATCAGTGAAGTCCCCAATGCCCCAGTTGCGCTCCGATCGCAGCAGGTACACCTGCGCTGCCACGCCCCAGAGACGCTGAGCGCGGTCGGTCGCCTGGGATGGGTCGGACCCCTCTTCGCCCGGCAACCAGCATCGCCCTGGCGAAACGATCAACGACATGTCCGCGGCCTCGGCACCGTCCAGCCGCAGGCGGTGGTATCCCCACGGCAGATCCTGCGGTAAACACAGGTTTCGCTGCTCCCGGTCCTCGTCTTCCCGCACCAGCTCGAGATCGCCAAACATTGCCTCGCCCCGGCGCTGCTCCCCACCCTCCAGCGCCACGGTCCAGGGGAGGGGTCCGTGCCCGCGGGGCAACGTCACAGGCACCATGAGCGGACGGGTGGCGTGCAGCACGGCACACGCCGGAAGCGCGCGCTCCCACTCGGCCCGTTTCAGATGATGCAGACTGTTTTCCGCTTGGGCTTCGTCCTCGGCTGCCAGGCCCATCGCCTTCAGCAGCGCCGCCTTCTTCTCTGGGGCAGTCTCATGGGTCTGATCCAGGGCATCTACAAACGACGATTCGATCCCAACCCGTTCGGCAAGCCTGTCGATAAACGATTCCATAAGCCCAACACTCCGCGTCTGTTCCGGTTGGATGCCGACCGCAGGGACCCACACTGGCGGCTGATCCGGGTCCCATTTGCAATCCGGACCGCTTTTCCGCAAACCGTCCACGTTCAAGTTCGATACCCTCGGGATGCAACTTCCGTGGGATCGCCTTTCAAACGAAACCGGAGCCGCCCGGGGAAACCGTGGAAAACTCGGAACTTACGGCGTAAAACTGGACGAGGTACCAGGAACCCGTAAGGTCAACACTACATCTAGTGGGTTTTCCACTTGACCCTCCCCACCCCTCGCGCTACCTTCAAGTTCTCCCCGGAATCTAAGGTTGTAGGCGGGGATCGTCGGACGCGCACGCAGATGTCCCTCATCGCCCAGCTTTTGCTCAACGATTCTCGTGGACGGCCTCACCCTTAGCTCCTTCGGGCTTAGCTCGATCCAACGCCGCCGGTTCGTCACCGGTCTACCTCCCCTGCAAGACGAAAGGTCCCCACTCATGGCCGAAACGCTCACCCAAGCCACCCCTGCATCCTCCACAGACAAGACCACCCAGCAGGGAAGTGCTCCCGGACTGCGCTTTTCGCGCCACTTCACCAAGCCCGGCGTCTCGCCCTTTGACGAGCTCACCTGGGAGCGCCGTGATGCCGTCATTCAGGACTGGAAGGGCAAGCTCATCTTCGAGCAGAAGAACGTCGAAGTCCCCAGCACCTGGTCCATGACCGCGACCAACATCGTCGCGAGCAAGTACCTCCACGGCACCGTCGGCTCCCCGGAGCGCGAAGACGGCGTCCGCGCCCTCATCACCCGCGTCGCCGAATCCATCCGCGACTGGGGTCTCCGCGACGGCTACTTCGCCTCTCAGGACGACGCCGAGATCTTCTTCGCCGAGCTCGCGCACATGCTCCTCAACCAGAAGGTGGCCTTTAACTCGCCCGTCTGGTTTAACGTCGGCTGCGACCGTCTCGAGCCCAACTCCGACGCCCACAACTGGCACTGGAACGCCGCAAAGAACGAGACCGTCTTCACCAGGACCGGCTACTCCAAGCCCCAGTGCTCGGCCTGCTTT
>CAZZXY010000042.1:0-35782 GCA_964658105.1 Verrucomicrobia bacterium Tous-C9LFEB
AGCGCCTCTTCGTGCCCGTTGATCTGGGCGAGCGTGGGCAGGAGACGTTTGACAGCGCGTTCATTGGACGTGCCGAAGACTTTTGCAAGAGCGTTGTTTAACACGGAAATCCTTCGCTTGACCGGGGGCCGGAGGGCCGGGAGACAGTGTGCCGAGGCGGCAGAGCGCGGAAGACGCTAGGCGGCAGTCGGCCGTGAGCAGACCGCGGAGGCGGGTGGCGCAGCCGAACGGTAGGCACAGGTGACAACGCCGAATCGCGTACGGAGGAGGGCGCGGTCCAGGCGATGCGAGGCCAAACGGGCTCCCTGAGCCAGCCTCGCGAGCGCTTGTACGCGGGCCGTACGTTGCCGGTGCGCGACGGTTGTAGCGGAATCGCCCCGTGAGGAACGTGTCGCGAGACGGATCGTCCGCTGGGGCCGCTCCCGCATCAGCCAGAGACGCAGCGATGCTGCTGAGGAAGCGCGGCCAGCCGCCGCAAGGCGCGACGGGGCACCCAAGCCAGTCAGCAGCAGCAGGATCGCTGCAATCGGGATGAGGGTTAATTCCACTTGAGACAGGGCGACCGAACGACGCTCTTCCAGTTTAGACGAGCATACTTGTCCCAAGGAGGCGGAATGGGGCGGAGAGGTCGTAATTCCTCACCAATGGTCACGTGACTGTAGTGGAGTACCTGCGGGAGCTCGAGGTGCTCCTAGATTAGCGGTCGCGGCTGGTTACGAAGCCGGGAACCCAGAGAAGGGCACGCTTGTAGTCGCTCTCCGGGAGCTCTGTGATGGATTGACGGGCGACTTCGGCGTAGGCGCAGGCGGTGTCCATGGCGTAGGCCAGCGACCCGTGACGGCGCAGAACCTCGAGGATCTGCCCGTGGCTGACGCGGGCGAAGCTGCGATCCGAGAGAACGGTGCGGATGGTCTCGCGATCGGCCCCGGTACCGCGCTCCAGGGCGTGAATGACGGCCAGCGTCGCCTTGCCCTCGCGCAGGTCGGACGCGCTCGGCTTACCGAGCATGCTGTCCGTGGCGGTCAGGTCGAGAACGTCGTCGACAATCTGAAAGGCCAGCCCAAGATTTCTGCCGTACTCCCCCAGGGCTGCTTCGTGCCGGGCATCCTGCTCCCCTGAGCCATTGCCGTTACGCTTGTGGCTTTCGTCTGCAATGACGGCACCTAGCTGCATGGAGACCTGAAACAGGCAAGCGGTCTTGCGGAAGATCAGGTCGAAGTATTCCTCTTCGTTGATGAGGTGACCCAGCTTCTCCATCTGTAGAAGCTCGCCTTCGACCATTTGCTGGGTGAGCGAGATAAGCAGGTCGAGCACGCGAAAGTTGCGCTCGGCGAGTGCGCTCTGAAAGGCCTGCATGTACAGCCAGTCACCGGCGAGCACGCACTTGGCATTGCCCCAGGTGGTGTTCGACGAGGGACGGCCGCGCCGGGTGCTGGCCTCGTCGATGATGTCGTCGTGGACCAGCGTAGCCGTGTGCAGCATCTCGACGACCGCTCCGAGACGGAGGCGGGCGTCCGAGCTGCTGCCGCAGGCCTTTGCGGAGAGCAGCAGGAGCATAGGCCGGATCCGCTTGCCACCGCCAGCCATGAGGTACGTGGCGATTTCGGTAACGACCTGCACGGGCGAGGCAGACTGGCGGGAAAACTCGACTTCTACCGCTGTCAGATCATCCCGAACAAGATCAAAGACTTCGGCTGCTGTCGAGATGGAAAGGGACCCCACGCTTGGTTAGAGTAGCAGGAAGGAGACAAGGGAGCGGGGCCACGGAGCGCCGTCGAACGACGGCGCGGGTTTTGTGACTAGCTGGAACGAAAGTTCGTAAACTGGAGCTCCAGGCCAAGATCCTTGCCGCGCAGAAGGGCCATGATGTCCTGCAACGTGTCGCGATCCTTGCTGGTGACGCGCACAGTGTCACCCTGGATCGAGGCCTGCGCCTTCTTCTTGGAGTCCTTCACCAGAGCGACAATTTTCTTGGCCGCGTCCGAACTGATGCCCTGTTTGAGCGTGATCTTTTGCCGGACCGAGGAGTTCGACGCAGGCTCGACCTTTTCGTATTCCAGGTTCTTGAGCGAGACGCCGCGCTTCACAAGCTTCTGCGACAAGATCTCGATGACAGACTTCAAGGTGTACTCATCCTGGCTGGCGAGTTGAATGGTCTCTGTGCCTTCAAGGACCATGGTGGATTTTGAATTCTTCAGGTCAAAGCGGGCATTGACCTCTTTGGAGGCCTGATCAAGAGCGTTCTTGACCTCCTGGACCTCTACCTTGCTGACAACATCGAAGCTTTGATCTGCGGGCATGCGTATCTCCTGAATCTGTGTGCGCGACGTTCAGTATGACGCGGCGCGCGGCTCCGGTGCGGCTGCTGACGGAAAGAGGTGGAAGAAGTTCGCCGTTGTCTGGGCGGCGATCCCCTCGGGCGTGGTGCCGCGAAGAGCCGCGAGGAAGGCAGCCGTCTCGACGACATAGGCCGGTTCGTTCCCCTGACCACGGCGGCTTTGCGGAGTGAGGAAGGGAGCGTCTGTCTCCACGAGGATGCGCTCGGCAGGCGCGATCCTCGCTACCTCCTGCAGGGCCGTGCTCTTCGGGTAGGTAAGGTTGCCGGCGAAGGAGAGATAGAAGCCGGCGGCCAGGGAGCGCTCGGCCTGCGTTGCATTGCCGGAGAAGCAATGCATAACGCCGGGCAGACCTGCAGGCGTCCAGTGCTCGGCGATGAGCGTCAGGAGGTCCTCCCAGGCGTCGCGATGACCGAACCGCTTCTTGACCTCGTTGCTGGCCAGCTCCGAGGTACGGCAGTGGATGGTGATCGGTTTGCCTGCAACGGCGGCGACGTGCATCTGGGCCACAAAGGCTGCCTGCTGGACGTCGACGTCGGGGTTGCTTAGATGGTAGTAGTCCAGGCCGATCTCGCCGACGGCGATGCATTGAGGATCTGCGATCAGGTGCTCCAGGCTCCCAAGGGCTTCCGGTGTTGCCCCGTGAGCTTCCTGGGGGTGAATGCCCGCGGTGGCGAACAGGCGCAGCCCCGGACGGGTATTTGCCTGCGCGAGCTCCAGGGCTCGCCCCATGGTCGATGGGCCGTCCCCGATGCCAATGGCGAGCAAAGCACCGACGCCCGCCGTCTCTGCGCGGGACAGGATCTCCCGAAGGTCGGGGTAGTCGTCTATGTGACAATGTGAATCAATCAGCACGATGTTGAGCATATCCTGCGCCATCCCACCTTCGGGTGACTGGCACGGCCGTGAGGTCGGGTGATACTTGCCTCGTGCGATCTATAGTGATGGTTCGTTGGTTGCACGCCCGGTACGCCCCGTCGGGACGCCTGGTATCGGTACAGTCGGGATTAGCCGTGGACAGCAGTGGGAAGTTAAGCCGTACGCTTCGGAAGAGTTTGAAACGTCTGGCGGCCCATGTTCCCCTGTCGCGGCAGGCCGTGATCCTTCGTCATGTATTGCCGCGGGGTCTGTGGTTTCGGGCAGCGCTGGCCATGGCACGCATGCAGGGCCGCGTGGTGGCCGGCATGGGCGGTAACGGCAACTTTACGACACTGATGATGCTGGGCTTCTGGCTCCGGGAGTTGAGTTTCGGCGGCGAATTTCCCATTCCCTACCGGGTGACTGGTGCCGAGGTGGTACAGGCTCCAGGACCCAAGCTCTACACCTGGACGCACCTTCCCTTGACGGAGGTGCCCCTGCGTGTGGGCCTTGAGATTGGCGGCAGCGAACCAGCCGTTGTCTCGGACCCGGGCAAAGTGGTGGGCGACCATGAATTCCTGGTGTTTGGCTGGCCGCGTCGTATCGAAGCTTTGCGGGCGGATGCGCAGCTTCTGAGCCGCGTAAAGGCGTCCCTGCGCGCAGGAAAGTCTGTGGTGTTTCTCGCGGATCAGTACCTGGGCGGACCCCTTTCGGAGGTCCCGCTGCGGGTCGCTGCCCGGTTGCGTGTGCCGCTGGTGTTTCAGTGGGCGGAGCTGCAACCGGATGGTGTGCTGGACGTGACGTTCCGGCTGGCGCCTCACCCGTTCAGTGAGGATGAGCACGCCATGGCGGAAAACCTGGCCTTTCTCCGTGAGCAAAACGAGGCCGCCCTGGAGCGTTTGGGGTGGGGCCGCCCCTAGCGGACCCGGGACCCCAGGGCGATCTCTTCGCCAAAGGTCGCCAGAACCGGCTTGCCATCTGACCCTTCACTGGCCGCGAGCAGCATGCCGTGAGACTCCAGACCGCGCATTTTGCGGGGCGCGAGATTGGAGACGACCACGATGCGGCGCCCGATCAGTTCTTCCGGCGTGTACCACTGCGCGATGCCAGAGAGGATCTGGCGCTTTTCGGTGCCGAGATCGACCTCGAGGCGTAGCAGCTTGTCGGCCTTGGGGATTCGTTCGGCAACGAGCACCTGGGCGACACGCAGCTCAACCTTCAGGAAGTCGTCGATCGTGATCGCGGCCGCCTCTTCGGCTGCCGGGGGCGGGGCAGCGGCCTGCGCGGCAGTGCCGAAGACACCGCTGGCAGGTGCCTCGGTGTGGGGGCCGGGGGTGGTGGGCAAGGTTGCGGATGCCGCATGGCTGCCACCGACCGAGAGCGCGCCCGCGGGCTCATCCAGCGAGCTGGTGCGCGGCGGGGCGGCAGGGTCGGTTGAGCTTTCACTGATCTTTGCGTCGGCGGAGGTGTTCAGGGCGGGGGTGCTGCGTGCTTCTTCCATGTCAATCATCACCTGGGCAAGTGCCTTTTCGGCACGGGGAAAGATGGGGGCGAGGCGTCCCAGTCGGACGCCGGGCTCCAGTCCGCCCCAGTGCAGGACGGCGAGGTCGCCATTGGCGATGGCGTCGCGAATGTTTCCCAACCCCAACTGGGTCCAGACCTCGGCTGTCACCGTGGGGCAAAAGGGATAGAGAACGCTCGTACACCAGCGGATAGCTTCCACGCACTGGTACAGAACCGTTGCCAGTCGGCCAGCACGGGCCGGGTCCTTGGCGAGCTTCCAGGGTGCGGTAGCGGTGATGAACCCGTCGACGATCGCGACGAAGGCGGAGATCTCCCCCAGCACAGCGGTGAAATCTGTTCCGCCCAGCGCGCGGATCCGTTGTTGCAGGACGGTGGCGCTGTTTCCCAGAAGGGCTTCGTCGAAACCACCGGGGTCCGATGCATTCGCAGTCTCGCCTTCGAAGCGGGGCGAAGGAACCACGCCCCCGAAGTACCTTTCGATCATCGCGAGGGTTCGGCTTACAAGGTTGCCGTAGCCGTTGGCGAGGTCGGCGTTGTAGCGAGTGACGAGCGCGTCGAAGCTGAAGCTGCCGTCCTGGCCGAAGGGAATCTCCCGCAGCAGGAAGTAGCGCAGGACGTCCGAGGCGAACAGATCGCGCGCCTGTCGGGTCGACTCTGGATACTGCTTGCCGTAAACGTGATCGCCGAAGGCATCGAGAATGGTTTCCGTCCGCACGACGTTGCCCCGTGACTTGGACATCTTGGCGTTATCGAAGAGGAGCCAGCCATTCGCGGTGATCTGTTTCGGCGTGGGCAGGCCGGCCGCCAGCAGGAAGGCAGGCCAGTAGACGCAGTGAAAGCGGGTGATCTCCTTGCCAACGAGGTGCAGGTCGGCAGGCCAGTAGCGGGCGAACTCCGCCTGCGCTTCCGGGTCGTCAGAGCCATAGCCGATCGCGGTCATGTAGTTCGCGAGCGCGTCGAGCCAGACGTAGACGACATGTGGCTGGGTGGTCCCGGAGGCGTGCTGCACGTCAGCGGGGACAGGGATGCCCCAGGTAAAGGAACTGCGCGAGACAGAAAGGTCCTTGAGGCCGCCCCTGACGAAGCTCAGGACCTCGTTGCGAGCGGTCGAGGGCTCGATCAGGAGCTGGTTGCTCTCGATCAGTGCCAGGAGCTGACTTTCGAACTCGCTGAGCTTGAAGAAGAAGTTCTCTTCCGTCACCGTCTCCAGCAGTCTTCCGCAGTCCGGGCACGGTGTCCCGGCGGGCTGGTCGACGAAGGCCTCGTCCGAAACACAATAGCTGCCCGTGTAGGTGGACAGATAGATGAACCCGCGGTCGTAGAGTTCGCGGAAGAGCTTCTGAACGCCGCGCTTGTGGGCCGGGTCAGTCGTGCGGATGTACCGGTTGTAGGTCAGGCCCATCCGGTCCCAGAGCTGCTTGAACGCTCCCGAGACCTGATCCGCGAACTGGTGAGGCGGGATGCCGGCCGCCGCCGCACTGCGCTCGATCTTCTGACCATGCTCGTCCGTACCCGTAAGGAAGAAGGTGTCCTCGCCCAGCAGGCGGTGACGGCGAGCAAGCACGTCCGCCACGATCGTGGTGTAAGCGTGCCCAATGTGCGGGCGCGCGTTCACGTAGTAGATCGGGGTGGTGAGGTAAAACTTGGAGCCTGATTGGGGTTCTGAGGAAGGCATTGTGTCTGAACGTCCAGTTTACAGGCTGGACCGGTCAGGGGCGCTCAGGTGAGAGCGGGATACAGCAGCAGGAACAGAACAAGGGTCAGCACCATCAGGTCCATGTAGGCACACAGGATGACGCCGCCATGGTAAAAATCCCAGCGTGTACGCATGCAGCGCAGGGTGTCGACTGTGCCGAGGGTGGCGCCAAGGAGCGGCAGGGCAAGCCAGTAACTGACGCGCAGGTGAGGGAAGTGGGAGAGCGGAAAGGCCACGGCAAGACAGCTGAGCACAACGATGTTGGCCCTGAGCAGGGAACGCAGGCGCGGGTTGAAGAAGGCCGGGATCAACGCATTCAGCTTGGCCGCAGCGCTCGCGATTCCCCGTGCGTCGGCTCCCCACCAGTTTATCGCTGGGCGCAGCGCGTCTGAACCGGACGGTGCGTAGGGCTGTGAGCGTAGTCGAAGAGATTTCGGCGGATCAATGCCGGGAGCGTGCGCCTGGTCGCAGCGGCGTCCATGCAGGGGTCCAGAGACCCCGCATGGACTGCATGAGTCAGGCGTTGGCCAGTTCGGGTGCCCTGGTCTTTTCTGTTGTCCGTGCCATGGCGGCGATGGACTCGGCGTACGGAGCGCGCAGGATGCCGCGCTCGGTAATGATCGCCGTGATGTAACGGGCAGGGGTGACGTCAAAGGCAGGGTTCTCAATGCCGACGCCATCCGGCGTAACCTGCTTGCCGTTCACGTGTGTCACCTCGCGCGGGCTGCGCTGTTCGATCGGGATCAGTGCGCCTGTGGTCGTGGCGGGGTCAATGGTGTTGAAGGGCGCGGCGACATAGAACGGAATCCCGTGCTCCTTGGCTAGGATCGAGACAGAGTAGGTGCCAATCTTGTTTGCCGTGTCGCCATTGGCGGCGATGCGGTCGGCACCCACGATCACGGCCGAGATACGACCCTGGCCCATGAAGTAGCCACTCATGTTGTCGCAGATGAGCGTCGTAGGGATCTGGTCCTTGAGGAGTTCCCAGGCGGTGAGGCGGGCGCCCTGGTTGAAGGGGCGGGTCTCGTCCGCAAAGACGTCAATCTTCTGTCCGCGTTCCACGGCCGCACGGATGACTCCCAATGCGGAGCCGTAGCCGCAGGCAGCGAGCGCACCGGCGTTGCAGTGGGTCAGTACGGTGCCCTCCTGCGGCAGCAGATCCGCACCGAAGGCGCCAAGTTTGCGAAGGTTGGCAATGTCCTCGTCGTATAGCTCTTTGGCACGAGCCACTACCTGGTTCTTGATCTCCGGAATCGGCGTGCCCTTCTCTGCCAATTCGTTAAAGAGTTGGCGAATCTGGCCGATACCCCAGAAGAGATTGACCGCGGTCGGCCGCGTCCGGGCGAGCGTGTCACAGATCACCTCGACCTCAGCGGTCAACTCAGGGAGAGAACCCGCCTGCGATTGCTGAATACCCAGGGCGACACCCATGGCACCGGAGACGCCGATCGCCATGGCGCCGCGCACGATCATGTCACGGATCACCGTCGCGACTTCCCCGTAGCTGCGGGCAAGAACGTAGGTCTCTTCGAGAGGGAGTTTGGTCTGGTCGAGAAAGCTGACGCCTTCGGGCGTCCACTGCAGCGTGGGAATCATCACTTCCCAGTGTAGTGGATCAGCGTGGTACTGGTACTGGCGACGCTTGGACAGGAGACTGCGGCTGCAGTGTACTCCGGGGCGTGCGGAGGCGCGTCTTAACTGCTGTGCTTCCCGGAGGCGTGGCGATTTTCGAGACGAATCCGGCGAGCGTTGGCCGCTTCACTGGTGAACATCAGGAAGCGTCGTTCACAGCTGTAGCAGCGGTAGGGACGGAAGAACGGGAGAAAGTACTCGAGGGAGCGCCGGCGTGAACGGAAGATGTTCTCGGATTGGCACTTTGGGCATCGGCGAGCGTCAGCCATAGATCTCCTCGTACCTGCGATTGTAGGGCAGAACTTCCGTTTGCGGCCTATGAAAATTTCAGGAGTGTAGACGATCGAGGTGACGAAAGCCGTGCGTCTGGATAAGCATCGCCGCGAACAAAGTGCCGTTATACATGGCATGGACCAGGGTTGAGCAGGCAACGGAGTGCAAGCGCAGCCGAACGTACGCGAGCGTCAGCCCCACGCAGAAGATCACAGCGACCACACCCCAGGCGTACCGCAGCTGCGGCGCGTGCATGGCCCCAAACAATACGCTCGAAAGCAGGGCCCCGAACACCCTGGCAGGGGCCGTGTACTGGGTTGAGTTGTGCCAGCGATCCAGCCCTGCGGGCGTTCGGTCCAGGCTGAGCCAATCGTAGGCGATGGCAAAGGCGGGCAGCAGAAAACCGCGAAAGAGGATCTCCTCGCACATCGGCGCCAGCAGCACGCCCAGCAGAAGGGCACACCAGGCTCCGGCCTGCGTGCTCAGGACCTGATCGACCTCGGTATTCTGCGGTACGCGAACGAAGCGCTGGGCCATCTGTGCCAGGCTGCACAGCAGAACGCCCGCACCCAGCAGGCGGGGCCAGTTGCGACGAGCTGCCAGGGCGTTCCACTCGATGCCATTCAGGAAGGTGCGCTTCCAGAAGGGCGGGAAGACCTTGAAGCAGGCCCCGAGGGTCAGCAGAAAGATCGTCGCCTCCAGCGCCAGCTGCGCCACGACGTTGTCTTTCAGCTGCCCGTGCCCCCGAAGCAGGAGCGCAAACCCGGCCACCGAGACAAGGGCGGCGGAGGCCAGCAGACCGAGCAACATGGCGACATGCCCCAGGTGCGGTATGTGACGTGCCGTTCCGTCATCCTGCGCCGGGTAAGGATCGTGCTGGATGTCGAGCACCTCCTCGACGGTGGGTTCGGGCGTGCGGATCTCGCTCATGCGGAGTGTGCTGCCTTTGTTTTGGCCTGTTTTCGGGCGGGCTTGATGGATTTCACGGTTCTGGTCGTTCCTTCGGCGGGTCGCGTTTTTGAGGCCGTGGGAACGCCGGTCTTCTTCTCCGGCGCGTCCCGCTTGGGCCGCGGCTGCTTTTTCGCCAGATCGGGAAGGGTGATGGGCGGAAGGCTCAGATGCGCCGTGATCTGCGGCCCGTTCTCGTAGTAGCGCGCCAGGAAGCTGCCTGTATGCGATCCGGGGGCATGGGCGACCAGTTCCGGCGGACCCTGCGCGACAATCCTGCCGCCGCCCTCGCCGCCTTCCGGGCCCATGTCGACCAGGTAATCGGCGTTGCGGATGATGTCGAGGTTGTGCTCGATAATGATCACCGTGTTGCCGAGGTCGGTGAGGCGATGCAGCACCTCCAGGAGGCGACGGACGTCGTCAAAATGCAGACCTGTCGTTGGTTCATCCAGCAGGTACAGCGTTCGTCCGGTCTGGCGCTTGGAAAGTTCCTTGGCCAACTTCATCCGCTGCGCCTCGCCGCCGCTCAGCGTGGTGGCTGACTGGCCCAGATGAATGTACCCCAAACCGACATCCACCAGCGTAGACAGACGCTGATGCACGGCGGGAATGTCTTTCAGGATGGGAACGGCGTCCTCGATCGGCAGGTCGAGGATGTCGGCAATGGAGTAGCCATTGAACTTCACCGCCAGGGTCTCCTGGTTATATCGCCGGCCATTGCAGACGTCGCACAGGACGTAGACGTCCGGGAGAAAATTCATCTCGATGCGGCGCTGGCCCTCTCCCTGGCAGGCCTCGCATCGGCCACCCTGGACGTTGAAGCTGAAACGGCCCGCCTTGTAGCCGCGTTCACGGCTCTCCGGCAGCATGGCGAACAGGTCGCGGATGGCGGTGAAGACGCCGGTATAGGTCGCAGGGTTGGAACGGGGGGTGCGGCCGATGGGCGACTGGTCGATCTGGATGACTTTGTCGAACTGGTCGGCCCCGTGCACGGCTTTGTGCGCGCCGGGCTCTTCGCGGGATTTGTACAGTTCACGCGCCAGCGAGCGATACAGGATGTCGTTGACCAGCGTGGACTTGCCCGATCCGGAGACGCCGGTCACCACGGTCATCACACCTACCGGGAAGTGCGCGGTGACGTGCTGCAGATTGTGCGAAGTGGCGTCTTCGATAGAGAGCCAGCGATCCGAGAGCGTGCGGGGAGCCTTGTCCGGCGTGGGCCGGGTCACGATATCAATCGCGCCGGCGAGGTACTGTCCTGTGACCGAGGCAGGGTTCGCCATGATCTCCGCGGGGGTGCCGGAGGCCATCAGCTGGCCACCATTCTTACCCGCTCCGGGACCGAGATCGAGCACATAGTCGGCTTTGCGGATGGTGTCCTCGTCATGCTCGACAACAAGGACGGTATTGCCGAGGTCGCGAAGATCTTCCAGGGCCTCGATCAGCCGCTGGTTATCCCGCTGATGCAGGCCGATCGACGGCTCGTCGAGCACGTACAGCACGCCGCGCAAGCGTGAGCCGATCTGGGTAGCAAGGCGGATCCGCTGACCCTCGCCCCCGGAAAGCGTAGCCGCTGACCGGCTGAGTGAGAGGTAGCCAAGGCCGACAGCGTTCAGGAACTCAAGTCGTTCGATCACCTCACGCTGCAGCCGATCCGCGATCAGCCGATCACGACCGGAAAAGTGCATGGAGCGCGATGCTGCCAGTGCTCTCTCCAGGGAGAGAGCGGTGAAGTCGGCGATGGACACATCGCGACGTGCGTCCGCGCTCTGGGTCGGCTCGGTATCGTCCTCTTCCTTGTTGACAGGAGGGTGCGTTGCGGCCGCGGTAATGGGAAGCGTCACGGCGAGGGACTCCGGGCGGAGCCGGGCCCCATGGCAGCGCGGGCATTCCGAAGCCGACATAAAGCCCATCATGTACTCGCGATAGGTCTCGGACTTCGACTCCTCCATGTTGTCGCGGAGATAGCGAAAGACCCCGTGGAACCCAAGGCGGGCACCCTCTGAGCGGGGCGGCCCGTAGAGCAGCAAGTCCCCCTGCTCCTTCGGAAGCGCCTCAAACGGTTGTTTCAGGTTGATCTTGTACTTATCGGCTGCGAGCTTCACGGCCCGCAGGAGGTACTGCGAGGAGGAACCAGGCCCGAGAGCGCCGTCCAGCAGCGGCTTGGACCAGTCCGCGACCACCTTCGCGGGATCGAAATCGAAGATGGAGCCCAGACCGTGGCACTCGGGGCAGGCGCCGTAGGTGGAATTGAACGAAAAGGACCGCGGCTCGAGTTTCGGGACGTTGATGCCGCAGTCGGGGCAGGCCATGGAGGAGGAAAACAGCGTTTCGGTGTAGTCACTCCCGGCCGCTTGCAGGCCCATGAGCACCAGGCCGTTGCCGAGCTGCAACGCCGTTGCGACTGCACTGGCCAGGCGCTTGGTGTCGAACTGGGGCCGGCCCTCGCTGTCCGGTTCGGGCATCGGCTTCAGGATGATGCGGTCCACGATGGCTTCGACCGTATGGTTTTTCCGCTTTTCCAGCCGCATGCCCTCTTCGATTTCGGTGATCTCGCCGTCGATGCGGACACGGTATCCCTTGCGGTCCAGGCCTTCCAGCTCTTCGCGGAACTCGCCCTTGCGTCCCCGGACGATGGGCGCGAGCACCGTGATGCGTTCGCCGGGCGACTCGGTCTGATTGCGTTCGACAATCTGGCTGACGATCTGGTCTGCGGACTGGCGCGAGATCAGCTGGTGGCAGTTGGGGCAGTGCGGCTGGCCCACGGACGCCCAAAGCAGCCGGAGGTAGTCATAGATCTCCGTGATCGTGCCCACCGTGGAGCGTGGCGACCGCGAAGTCGTCTTCTGCTCAATGGAGATCGCCGGGCTGAGGCCATCGATGGAGTCCACATCCGGGCGTTCCATTTGGTCAAGAAACTGACGGGCGTACGCAGAGAGCGTCTCGACATAGCGCCGTTGTCCTTCGGCATAGATCGTGTCGAAGGCAAGCGAACTTTTGCCCGAGCCCGAAAGGCCCGTGACGACGGTCAACGAATTGCGCGGGATCGAGACCGAGATGTCGCGGAGGTTATGCTGGCGGGCGCCGCGAACGTTGATATGGGTGAGGCTCATAGAGAACGGCCGGGAGGCCAACACTAAGGATACCGCGCTTACCCGAACACGGTACGCGATGACGTCCCGGACACGTCATGCCGGGGATGTACCAGCCTGAGTAACAGCGTGCAACGAAAATTGCAGAGGCAGGGGTATACATTTCGGGCGAAGATGACCCAGTCCTCCTCAGGCAGACAGGTTTTGAGGAGCCCCGTGGGGACAAGGGAGCGGTTGTGATTGGGATGGCTATGTTGGTGTGTGCGGTGCTGGCTTCGTTGGCGCTGGGCGTTCTGGTCGCCTATGGCCTCTGCCAGGCGATGTTTCGTGTCTTCCGTGTGCACGCGGAAAGCGCAGCCCGTTCACGCGTAGCGGGACAGAGCCTTCGGGCACTCCGAAGCTGACAGCCAGACTCTCTTGCGGGTCCAGGCCCTACTGAGGGCTTGTTTCCTGCTGTTGCTGCGTCTGCTGTTGTTGGCGCTGCTGCAGCTGCAGAAAGATCTGTTCGGGCGTGAGTGTCGCCGGCTGCTGCCCGGGATTGTTTGGATCGGTTGTGTTCCCGGGAACCGTCTGGTTTGTCCCCGCAGGATTGATGTTGGTTGTGCCGGGGGTTCCCGCGGGTGCGCCGTTCAGCGCGGCTGCGGTGTCGGAGCCAGCTGGCGGCGGGTTGGGAGAGTCCACAATGCCATCGACCGGCGGGGTGGTCGAGGGTGTCGCCAGGTTATCCAGCGGAACGGAGTTCGTTGTCGGGTACGTGGACGCCGTCGGGGACCGGTTGAACGGGCTGCCATTCACATTGTTGTTCGGCTGCGTAAGGGGCTGCGGGCTGGCCGCAGTTGAGCCGGGTTGCATGCCAGGCATGCTAGGCTGCCCGTTCCCCCCTTGCATGCCGTTCGGCTGCCCGTAAGGCGGCATCCCCGGGCGCGCCAGGGGACTCTGCATGCCTCCCCCGTAGGGTATCTGCTGCCCGCCACCGTCCTCGTCGTCATTTGCGGAAGAAGCGGCTGTCTGCGGTGACGGCGGCGTGGGGCCGCCCGTGCGAGGCGTCAGGATCAACTCCGCGGGACGATCCGCTGCCGTTTCCTGCAGCAGCATGTTGCTGCCCGTGCCGTCGAGCAAAGTGGCGAGGATCGTGCTCGGCGAGGCAGGACCGTAGTTCCCAAAGACCTTCTGGTCGGCGACGTGTCCGGTGATCCGCATGCCTGTGCAGCGCGAGATGGCACGCAAAATTTGGTTCAGACTGGAATTCTGCGCCCGCACGGTCAACTGACCGTCCGCACAGCTCACCTGGGCAGCGTGGCCCGAGGCATCAGCCCGCGCACCGGCAGTGTCCGCCGCCGCGATAGGCGCCGTGGTGCCCCCAGGCGCTCCCTGGGTCGGCGCGATGGCCGGCAGGGAGCCCGGACCCGTCTGGGCCACGGTGGATGCAGCAGAAAGCAGCAGAGCCAGCAAGCTCGAAGAAACCGGAAAGGTTGGACGTTGCGCTCTCATGTTCTATGGGACGTTCTTTCTACCACGGAGGTGAGATTTCTTTTTCACCTGAAAGTTGCAGGCAGCTTCCGCGCGTCCCGGACACTGGACGCCGGTGGGCGTGCTCCGTATGCTGGGCAACATGCGATACCTGCGACCGCAAGGCGGAGGACCACTGGCGAGGTCGGCCAGGCACGTGGCTGCGCTGATGGCAGCTGGCTGCATGCTGGCCCTGCCGAGCCGCGCGGAAACCTGCACCACGCAAGCCAAAATGACGCCTGCGCAACGCCTGGAAGTGGGAGCGGCCGCATATGATCTCGCCACCGCGGTGCAGGCAGGCAATGCGGACAAGGTGCGCGCGGGCACGGTGACGCAGTATGCGGGGGACGCAAACCAGACAGCTTACCTGGTAAGAACCACCGGCGAACGAATGCACGGGGCAGCGATGGCCGTGACGCAGGTATACCTGCTGGACGCGTCCTCTCGTAAGCAGGGAGACAGCTCCGAGGCGGAGTTTGCCTGTCCGCTGGCGGGGACGGTGTCCGAAACAGACTTCGCCATCGCCGGGCTGCCACCCGGCCACTTCGCCTTTGCGATGGTCGAGACGCAGGGGACCAGCCCCTGGCTGCTGGCGTTTTTACTGCAACAGGAGAGTTCGGCCTGGAAGATGGCGGGCTTTTACCCGCATCCGCGATCCGCAGCGGGCCACGACGGCCTTTGGTACTGGAACGCCGCCCGCGCCGACGCCAAAGCCAACAAGCCCTGGTTAGCCTGGGTGCGTTATGGTGAGGCCGATCAGTTGCTTCGGCCGGCGGGCTTTGTCAGCAGCGGCAATCTGGAGAAGCTACGCGCCGAACAGCGCACATCTGCTCCCCAGCCGTTGCTGAATGGGCTGGGCACGCAGGATCCACTGTCCCTGCAGGGTCCGGGTGGGGCGGTATACCGGGTCTCCGAGCTGCGAGCGCAGGTGTCGGATGACGGCAAAGCGCTGAACCTCTGGATGCATCTGCAGGCCGATGCCTCCGCAGTTGGGGACGCGGCCACGGCGCGCAGCGTGGGGGCAGCGCAGGCCCTGTTGATCGCCCATCCTGAGCTGCGCGAAGGGTTTACCAACGTCTGGGTCGTGGCGGAAAGCAGTGGGGCCAATCCGGTGACGATCCAGCGGCCGATCTCCGAGATCGTGGCGGGGGCGAAGTGAAGGACCAGGATGGGCCAGGACGGGTGAACGATCTCACGGAGACGCAATGGCAACAGAGGTGAAATCACTGGCGCAAGCCATACGTGAGCGGCGTTCCACACCGAGCTTTACCGGTGAGCCCATGCCACCGAGCGATCTGCGGCAGATCCTGGACGCGGGCCTGCACGCGCCCAGCGGCTACAACCTGCAACCCTGGCGTTTTGTCGTGGTGCAGCACCCTGAACAGCGCCGGCGACTGCGGGCAGCCAGCTATAACCAGGCCAAGGTGGAAGAGGCTTCCGCCGTGATCGTGGCTTGCGGCGATCGCGATGGATGGCGGCGGGATCTGGACGAGATGCTCCGGATGGGCCGTGGCGCCGGCATGCCGGAGAGCTATGCGGCCCAGGCAAAGGAGAGCGTGCCGGCCTATCTGGCCAGCTTCACCAACGACCAGATGACAGGGTGGCTCAATAAGCAGGTCATGCTGGCGTATACGCACATGATGCTCATGGCGGAGGTGCTGGGCTATGACACCGCGCCGCTGGAAGGCTTTGAGCAGCACAAGGTTTGCGAAACGCTGCGTCTCCCCATGAGCTACTTCGTGGTGGCGCTGCTGGCTATCGGCCACCTCCATGGGCCGGATAAGTTCCATGGCGGCCGCTTTGATCTGAGCCACACCGTCTTTGGGGAAGAGTACGGAAAGCCGCTACGCTAGGCACCATGGGTAAGCAAGGCAGAGGATGGGAGCGAAGACGCTGAGATGAAAGCTTTGGGTCGTCTGCTGCTGGTTGGATTGATCGTGATTCTGGTGATCGGAACCCTGTTCCTGCGACAGCCTTTATGGCTGGAGCAGCAGGTGACGCATCTGGGGCTCCTGGCGGCGCGGGTGCAGAGCAACTACGTGCTCACCCCGGCGGGCCGGGTTCACTACTACGAGGCGGAACCGCGCATCCCGGGCGGCGGCATCCCCCTGGTCCTGGTTCATGGACTTGGCGATCGCGGCGAAAGCTGGGCACCGATGCTGAAGCGGCTCAAGCGGGCCGGCTTCCACGTGTACGCGCCCGACCTCCTGGGCTATGGGCGCTCTCCGAAGCCGACGGACGGCGACTACTCCATGGGCGGCGAGGCAAAGTTCGTCTTTGACTTCATCCAGGCTCTCGGCCTGCAGAAAACGCACGTCGGCGGCTGGTCAATGGGCGGGTGGGTCGCGCTTGAGCTGGCACACACCTATCCCTCGGTCGTGGATCGTGTCGTGCTCTTCGACGCCGCAGGGCTGAAGTTCAAGCCCACGTACCCCCTGACGCTGTTTGATCTCAAGGATCCCGAGGGCGCGCAGCAGCTGTGGTCGTTAATGGAGCCCGGAGCGAAGCCACTGCCAAAGAACGTCCGCGAGGATCTGGTACGGCATCTTGGCGACGAGCAGGAGGTTGTGGACAAGAACATGAAGGCCATGACGACCTCGACGACGTTTGTCGACGCCTATCTGCCCACCCTGCCGCAGCCGCTGCTGATCGTTTGGGGAAGTCTCGACAAACTGACGCCGCTGGAGCTAGGCCAGCAGATGCACGCGCTGGACCCGCATTCGGAGCTGGACATCGTGGAAGGCTGCGGGCACCTGGCGCCTGAACTTTGCGCCGCGCGCGTGGCCCCGGCCGTGGCGGACTTCCTGAAGTCCAATCCGGCCCCGGAGGGCGGGGTCCGCACCCTGGCCAACATGGGCAAGCACACCGACCGCTAGCTCTCCGCCAATCCCCATTGGTAGGCCGACGGCTGCTCTAGGCCGACGTGCTGCAGTACGCGATGCACGTAGTTCCGCACGATGTCGCCAACGTCCGTCGGACGGTTGTAGAAGGTTGGTGTGATCGGAAACACGGTCGCGCCGGCCTCGGTCACGGTTGCCATGTTGCGCAGGTGGATCAGGTTCAGGGGAGTCTCGCGGGTACACAGCACCAACGGCCGGCGCTCTTTGAGGCAGACGTCCGCTGCCCGTGCAATCAGATTTTCAGCAAGCCCGTGAGCGATGCCGGCCAGCGTGCCCATCGAGCAGGGCAGGATCAGCATGGCATCCACCGGGTAGGACCCGCTTGCGATCGGGGCGCCAATGTCCTCATGCGCCAGGGCTGTGGCTTTGGCGGAAGGCTGGCCTAAAAGCTTCTCAATCAGGTTATTTCTTCCGCTGAGGCCAATCTCTTCGGCGAGGACGCGCAGCGCGCTCGGGGAGACCACCACGTGAACCCGGGCGACGCGTTGATCCAGTTCAAGCTGCCGAAGGGCCTCGGCGGCAAAAACCGAGCCACTCGCGCCGGTGATGGCCAGCGTCATCGTAATGCCGGCAGAGCGCAGAATTGAGGGCACATCCCTGATTATCTCAGGCCGTTGTCGCTTAAAGGAGAGACATTTGCCAAGCCATGTGTTTACTCTTTTGTATGGGTTACATGCATCCAATGAGGGATAGAGCGTACAAGGCAACTTGTGCGCGTATTCCAGGGATGGTGCAAGGAATGGTGTTTTTCCGGCAGACACGACCTGTCAGCCTCTTTCGCGCACTGCTGATGATCCTTTTCATCGCTGTTTGTGGAGCTGGTGTGGCACGGGCGTCTGTGGCCGTCCTTCTCGAAATGCCCTACGGCGGCATGGCAGCGACGTTTAACCCCACCGGACACGTCGCGCTCTACTTCGACCATGTCTGCGCCGCATCGCCTCTGCAGCTGCGTCCCTGTGCTCCGGGCGAACTGGGCGTTGTGCTCAGCCGCTATGACGGCGTAGGAAAGGTCGATTGGGTCGCCATCCCTTTGATCCCTTACCTTTACAGCGTGGAGTCGGCAAAGGATATCCCCGCAACGATGGACCAGCTCACCGCGTTGCGCATGCGCGATATGTACCGGCGCGAGCACCTGGAAGAGGTAGCGCCGGACTCGCCTGAAGGCGGCATGCCGCAGAGCAACTGGTATGAACTTGTCGGGTCGGCCTTCGATCGGACGATCTATGGATTCCAGATCAAGTCCACAGAGGAGCAGGACGAGCGGCTGATCGCCTACTTCAACGATCGCCCCAACGTGGCCCGGTATCAGGGAGCCTTCCGGAACTGCGCTGATTTCACCCGGATCGTGTTGAATCACCTCTACCCGGGCGCGATTCACAAGAACTACATCGCCGATTTCGGACTGACAACGCCCAAATCTGTCGCCCGCTCCATCGTGCATTACGCACGCAAACATCCGGAGCTCGAACTCCAGGAGTTTCGTGTCCCACAGGTCGGCGGCGCGATCTCGCGCTCAAGGGGCATCCAGGGCGTCGCTGGCAGCCTCCTCACGCGCTACAGCGTCCCGATGACCATGATCTCTCCGCACGTCACGGCACTCGTTCTCATTGCGTACCTGGGAAGAGGCCGGTTTGCCGTTCCGAAGTCTGCGCCCGTCCTGGATGTCGCCAGCTTAGGGGAGGTGACTGCGCCCCGCAGCTTGCTCGATTCCGACGGGACTGAAGCTGTAAACCGTGCCATTGAACAGGGTCCGCGGCCTGGTGGCGGCGTCTCCTCCTCGGCAACCACTGGAGGCATGCTGCCTACCGCCTTCCTGGTCGACTCCGATTGCGGCATGTGCAATGCCGTCCCATTTCTTCCCTAGACCAGCCTGCGGCTACAATCCGGCCATGGGCTATGTTGAAAAGCCGCTGGGGAAGAACGTCCGGTTCCTGCTGCCTTCGTTGAAGCTGAAGCAGCCGTGTTCGGCAGGCAAGACGGCCGAACAGACCGTGCACGAGTTCCTGATGGCGCACTTTGACGGGTACACCGCCACGGCGGCAAACCTGTTTGGCTACTGGACGGACGAGGACGGCGAGTTCTCTTACGGGGAACACCGCGAGTTCACCGTGGCGTTGAAAGGCGAGGGCGGGCTTCCCGAGTTGAAACACTTTCTGGGTGAGATTGCCTGCACGCTGGACGAGAAGTGTCTCTACGTCGAGGTCGCCGGCAAGGCAAGCCTGCTCTACGGAACCAACGAGGGCCAGGACCTTTGCAATCCCGGCAACAACGGCATCCTGGCCACGCGGGCAGGGAAGCACTGAGGCAGCGGGCCCCGCCAGAGGCCCACTCTCAGGCTTCTGCATGCCCCATCAGTCTTCGGCCAGCACGCGCGCGAAAACTTCGTCGATATTGGTAAGCTGACGCCGGTAATCAAACGCAGAGTCCAGCTTTTCGCGGCTGAGCAGCTCCGTGATTTTCGGCTCGGCATAGATCCGCTGCTTATAGGTCAGAGCGTCTGCCGCAGGGTCGTTCCAGGCCGCCATCGCATGCCCCTGGACGAGGCGGTACGCGTCCTCCCGGCTCATCCCGGCCCCGGCAAGCTCCAGCAGCAGTTGGCCGGAGAAGACCAGCCCGCCCGTCAGTTCCAGGTTGCGCAACATCCGCTCCGGGTAGACGAGCAGCCGGTCAATCAGGGTCGCCGTCTTGTCCAGCAGGTAGTCCGCCAGGATTGTCGTATCCGGCAGGATCACCCGCTCCGCCGACGAATGGGAGATGTCCCGCTCATGCCAGAGCGCCACGTCCTCCAGCGCCACCTGGGCGTTGGCGCGGACCACGCGCGCCAGACCGCAGATCTGTTCGCTGGTGATCGGATTGCGCTTGTGGGGCATGGCGCTCGATCCCTTTTGCCCGGCGGAGAAGAACTCCTCTGCCTCCCGAACCTCCGTGCGCTGCAGGTGACGGATCTCCGTGGCGATCTTGTCCAGCGAGGAGCACAGCACCGCCAGCGTGGTGATAAAAGCGGCGTGGCGATCGCGTTGCAGCACCTGTGTGGACACGGGCGCGGCCTCCAGGCCCAGTGCGCCGACGATCGCGGCCTCGTCGGAGGGCTTGAGGTGGCCAAAGCTGCCGACTGCCCCCGAGATCTTGCCCACGCGGACGTCGTCCGTGGCAGCGTCCAGGCGCTTCAGGTTCCTCCCCATCTCCGCGTACCAGAGCAGCAGCTTCATGCCGAACGTCGTGGGCTCTGCGTGGATCCCATGTGTGCGGCCGATGGCCGGCGTGTGCTGAAATTCCATCGCACGGCGCTTCAGCACCTCGCGCAACCGCAGCACCCCCCCGCGAATCAGCCCTGCGGCCTCAACCAGCGCGAGCGCCTGGGCCGTGTCGACCACGTCCGTAGAGGTCAGCCCGAAATGGAGCCAGCGGGCTGCATCGCTTCCCGCCGCCTTCACGTTCTCGGCAACGGCAGTCGTAAAGGCCAGCACGTCATGCCGGAGCTCGCGTTCCAACTCGTCGATGCGCTCGATCGTGAAGCTGGCATGCTGACGCAACTCCACAGCAGCCGATGCTGGGACGATGCCGGCCTTCGCAAGTGCCTCAGTTGCAGCGAGTTCAACCTCGAGCCAGCGATTGAACTTGGCCTGGTCGGACCACAGGGCAGCCATGGCCGGGCGAGAATAGCGGGAAATCATCGGGTCTCCATACGTCGTGTGTCGACCGAAGTCGACGGCGAACCGACGCCGCCTCTCCAGCCCCTATGATGATAGGCGTTGCAGGGTGTCAGCTCGATCACAAGGGAACTGCGACCAGTTTGTGTCGCTTCACGATAAACTATGAACGAAGAGATGAACGGGAACGGGATCGGGATCGGTACTGCGGGCAACGGGGATCTGGGGCGCTTGTCGCGGCTCGCCGAGTTCAGGTACCAGCTAAGGCGATTTTTGAACTTCAGCGAAACAGAGTCGGAAAAGCTGGGCGTCGCCACCCAGCAGTATCAGCTCATGCA
Source organism: Verrucomicrobia bacterium Tous-C9LFEB (assembly GCA_964658105.1). Classification (GTDB taxonomy): domain Bacteria; phylum Acidobacteriota; class Terriglobia; order Terriglobales; family Acidobacteriaceae; genus Granulicella. The sequence continues at coordinate 20,757 of CAZZXY010000042.1, forward strand.
GGTCATTGGCGCGCTGCCGGAAGGTGAATCGGCTTCGATCAGCTACCTGGCGGAGCGGATGGTGCTGCGCCACAACAGCACGGTGGAACTCGTTGATCGGGCGGAGCGAGCCGGACTGGTGAAGCGCATCACGGACACGCGCGACTTGCGTCGCTCGCTCGTAGAACTGACGCCGGAAGGCCGTTCGGTTCTGGAGCGGCTGATCTCGGCTCACTTGACCGAACTGGATGGCGGTGCCGGCGAACAGCTCTTACGCTCGCTGGGCGACCTGCGTCGGGCAGAAGTCCGAGTCGAGCCTGAGCAGACCACAGAAGGGGTTGCGTGAAGGAACCTGCGACAGCGGGCCTACGGGATTACTCAGCCGATGCCCGCATTCTGTATGTGAGTGCGCTGGCTGCCGTACTTGGCGCAGTGAGTGCGCTGGCCGCCTGGGCACTGCTTGAGATGATCGCGCTGGCGACCAACCTCTTCTACTTCCATCGCTGGAGTGTGAAAGAGGTTGACCCCTGGCAGGCCGGCCGACACTGGTGGCTTGTCCTGATGCCCGTGCTGGGCGGGCTCATTGTGGGGCTGGTGGCGCGATATCTTTCCCCCAGGGTGCGCGGACACGGCATGCCCGAAGCGGTGGAGACCATCGTCTTCGGTGGGGGCCGGGTGCAGCCACGCGTGGCCGTGCTGAAGCCCGTCGCCACGGCGATCTCCATCGGTTCGGGGGGTCCGTTTGGCGCGGAAGGCCCCGTCATCATCACCGGTGGCGCGATCGGATCGGTGCTGGGCCAGTTCCTCAACATGACGGACTCCGAGCGCACCGTGCTGATGGTGGCAGGGGCCTCCGCGGGCATGGCGGCAACGTTCAACTGCCCAATGGCCGCGGTTCTGCTGGCTGTGGAAATCCTGCTCTTTGAGTGGAAACCACGTTCCCTCGTCCCAGTCACCATGGCCTGCGTCATGGCCGGTGCCGTCCGGCGGCTCCTGCTGGGCCCCCAGCCGCTGTTTCAGATGGCTCCCACGGGGGCGCCGATCTATCACTCGGCCATGCTTGGCGCTCTGCTCGTTGGGTGTGTCGCGGCCTTTGCGGCTGCAGGGCTTAGCCGCGCCATCCATTTCAGCGAGAGCATGTTTGAAAAGCTGCCCTTCCATTGGATGTGGTGGCCGGCCATCGGCGGCCTTGGCATCGGCCTCGGTGGCCTGATTTTTCCGCAGGCTCTGGGCGTGGGGTACAGCGTCATCCAGCAGATGATTTCCGGCGACGGAGCCTGGAAGCTGCTGGCAGGCATCCTGGTCATCAAGAGCCTGATCTGGGTCTTCTCACTGGGCTCGAATACCGCTGGCGGCATCCTCGCGCCGTTGCTGATGCTCGGTGGCGCACTGGGTGCTGCGTTCGGTCACGTCCTGCCGCAGATGACGACGGGCGCCTGGGTGCTGGTCGGCATGACCTCGGTGCTCACAGGGGCCATCGGCTGCCCGTTGACCTCGACCATGCTATCGATCGAGCTGACTCACAACGGCGGACTCGTGCTGCCGGTGTTGCTGGCCTGTGGCGCCTCCTACGCGGTCAGCGTTCTGGTGCAGCCAAGGTCGTTGCTCACGGAGAATCTGAGTCGCAAGGGGCTGCACCTCAGCCGTGAGTTCTCCGTGGATCCGCTGGAGACCATGCTGGTCTCACAGGCGATGCACACCAGTGTGTATGCCCTGAATGACAAGGCCTCGTGCAAGGACGCCTCTGACTGGCTGCTCAAAACTCAGGAACGGGGCGCAGAGACCTGGGAGCACTGGCAGCGACTGTTTCCGATCGTAGATGACGAAGGACGGCTTGCCGGAGCCATGACACGCTCGGAGATGATCGCTGCGGCGCAGCACCCCGATGAGAACTGCCCGCTTCTTTCCCGCGCGAAGATGCAGCCGACCACCCTGTCGCCCTTCAGCACGCTGCGCACAGCAGCCGTGGAGATGGCTGAATCCAAGCTGACGACCTTCCCTGTGGTGTCGAGCGATGGCAAGCTGCTTGGGCTCCTGACCCTCGAAGACCTGCTGAAAGGCAGAAGCGAGCAGGCACACAAGGAAAGCACCCGACAACGTGTTCTGCGCCTCAGGTGGCCGTACAGCCGCAAGGCTGAGCCGTCTAACCCGGAGGTCAAGATCACGGTGCCGGCAATGCCTACGGGAACGGAACCGCTGCAGGTGCAGGCCGTCGCCGCGGTGAATAGCGAGCCTGTGGAGAGTGCGGACGAGGAGAGGGAAACACACGCAGGACTGGGTGCCTGATCCTGGCCTGCCTACGTCCTTGCAGCAAAAAAGAAGCCTGAAGCGCGTGCGCTTCAGGCTTCTTCTGCCGATGGGTTCCAGCGAAAGCTAGGCTTCTTCAACGCCAAGCAGCTTGCTCATCTCGTCATACAGGAAGCCCCTGCCCGGCTTATAGGGCTGGACCCACTTCCCATCAAGAACAAACTGTGGGATGGCGCGTTTACCCGTATGCGCGATGACCTCATCGGCAGCACCGGGAGTGCGCTCGATATCGATCTCCTTGAAGGCGATGGCGTTTTTGTTCAGGAAGCGTTTCGCCTCGCGGCAGTCGCGGCACCAATCCGCGGTGTAGACCAGAAGTTCCATACGCATATTGTCTCCGAAATACCTGAGCTGTGTTGCGGGTTGCCGCGCTGAACTCTACTGTTCCTTGTAATTGCGCATCAGTCCGCCGTCGATGACGTAGGTGGACCCGGTGATGTAGCCCGCCTCGTCCGAGGCGAGGAACGCTGTCAAGGCGGCAACCTCTTCGGAGGTTCCCATGCGGCCTAGGGGAATGTTGTTCAGCAGCGGCTTCAGCTGCTCAGGGTTCTCGAGGAGCTTCTTATTGATCGGCGTAATGATCGCGCCGGGAGCCACATTGTTGACGGTGATGCCGAGCGGGCCCAGTTCCATGGCGAGATCGCGCATCAGCATGCGGATGCCGCCCTTTGCAGCACAATAGCTGGCGAAATGGGGAAAGACCATGTCCTCGTGCACGGAGGAGATGTTGATCACGCGGCCGGGCTTCTTAGCGTCACGAAGACGGCGAACAAAGGCTTGTGTGATGAAGAAGGCGCCCTTCAGATTAAGGTCAAGTACCGCGTCGTAGTCTTCTTCAGTTGCGTCCCAGAAGTCGGCACCCTTCTCGATGCCGGCATTGTTGATGAGGATGTCGCAGCCGCCAAGCTGCTCCCACGCGGTGTCAATGAGCTTCTGTCCATCCGCGGGCTTGGAGACGTCGGCCTGGACGATCGCTGTCTTGCCACCCGCCTTGTCCGCAATCTGCTTCTGCGTGTCCTGGGCACCGTCCGGGTGGCTGTGGTAATCAATGACGACCGAGGCGCCCTCACTGCCGAGGCGCACCGCAATGGCCTGACCGATTCCAGAGGACGAGCCAGTGACGACAGCGACCTTGCCCGCAAAACGACCTAGAGCCATGCGCGAACTGCCTCCTTCCAACCGGGTACAAAGTGATCCCGCTAGTCTGATGCGCCTTCCGCATCCGACGAAGCGATAAAGCGTGTCTGCGCCAGCCGGCGATGGCGAAAGAAAGCGGTCAGCATGGCGCTGCACTCGTCCGCCAGAACGCCCTCGGTCACCTCGACCCGATGATTCAGGGCAGGGTGATTCAGAACGGCCAGCGCAGAGCCGCAGGCACCCGCCTTGGGATCACGGGCTGCGTAGATGAGACGAGCGACACGGGCGTGCAGGATCGCTCCAGCGCACATTGCGCAGGGCTCCAGGGTGCAGACCAGCGTGCAGTCGAGCAGACGGTAGTTGCCGAGAACACGGCCTGCCTCCCGGAGCGCGACGATCTCGGCGTGGGCTGTCGGATCAGACATCCGCAGGACCTGGTTGTTGCCGCCGCTGAGGACCTCGCCGGTGGACGAGAGGACGACGGCACCGACGGGGACCTCGCCGGCGGCTTCGGCGGCACGTGCCTGGGCCATGGCGAGCCGCATCCAGTGCTCCTGCTGATCGAGGTCGGGCGAGAGCATCGTCATGGCGGTCAGCCGAGGTGCTGGCCGGCCTCGGTCGCGAGGGCGCCCAGGAAGACCTGCAGGGTCTGGATGCGAGGCTGTGCGAGGGCGCGGGTGGCCTCGAGCTGGAGCTTGCCCGGAAGGGTGTCGAGCGCCCGCTCCAAGGAGCGCTCCGCGTCGGTGAACAGGTGGAAACGTGTATCGCTGCCGATCTTGGCGGCGGTGCGCAGGATGCCGATCGCACCGAGCTGTTCCAGCATGTCCGCATCGCGTAGAAGCGTCGCTTCGGGGCTATGTGGCTCATCGTGGGGCTGGTGCTCGCGGATGCAGCTCAGTACCGCGTGGAACTTGTCGGCAGGGAAGCCGAAGCCGCTCAGCAGAGCCGGCGCGCGATCGCACACGTAGACGACGTGATCCCAGCTGGCGAGCGCCTGCGGGTTCTCTGGACGATGACCGACAAAGACGCCCAGATCGTGCAGAAAGGCCGCGGCGAAAACTACATCGTCGTCATACGTAAGATCCGGCGACGCGGCCGCGATCTGTTGTGTGAGGGCGTAGAGGCGCGGCTGGTGCCCGTACTTGTGGGCGGGGTTTGCTTCCCGATGAAGGTACTCGATTAGCCTCTGACGCCAGAGGCTGTCGTGATCGCTCATGCGCCGCGCACCTGGGGCTGCGCTGCGGGGCCGAAGAAGCGCTCGATCTGCCCGGCCAGTTCGCGCAGCTTGACCCGGCGCTGCTCCAGGCCCTTGTTGTCGAGGCTGAAGCCTTGGGTCCAGGCTCCTTCCAGTACAGGGAGGAGCCGCTCGGCCGTGAGGTCGCCCGTAGGCCAGCTCGCGATGGTGTCGAAAACGTCCTCAGCCTCGGTCTCGTACTCATCCGCAGGCGCGCCGTCGGCGATAAAGCCTTCCACATCCGCGGTTGAGACGAGTTCCTGGATGGAGGCGAGGTCGGGGGGTGGGGGCCAGGGCTTTGCGGTGCTCATGCTGGGAGTAAGTTTACGCGGGCTCCTGCTGGGACAGGCAGTGCAGCGCGCCGAGTCCCCAGATGAGGTCGGTGGAGTGGATGCCCGCAACGGTGCGGTCGGGGAAGCACTCGGCGATCGTGTTCAGCGCGATGCGATCGTTCGGGTCGTTGAAGGTGGGGACCAGCACGAGGCCGTTGGCGACGTAAAAGTTGGCGTAGCTTGCGGGCAGGCGCTGGTTTTCAAAGGCGACCGGGGCGGGCATGGGCAGGGTCCGGAGCTCGAAGGGTTTGCCTTCGAGATTGCGGGCTTCGCGGAGGCGCTCGAGGTTCTCGGCCAGCGGGAGGTGGTTCTCGTCAGCGGTGTTCGGCTCGACGGCGGTGAGGATCGTGTTCGGGCCGACGAAGCGGGTGATGTCGTCGACGTGGCCGTGGGTGTCGTCGCCAGCGCAGCCGCGGTTAAGCCAGAGAACCTGGTCGATGCCGAGGTGGTCGTGAAAGGCCTGGTCCAGCTGGGCCTTGCTGACGCCTGGGTTGCGCGCCTGGACGTCGCTCAGCAGACACTCCTCGGTGGTGAGCAGGATGCCTTCACCATTCGTGTCGATCGAGCCGCCTTCGAGGACGAGGCGGTGCTGGGTGCCGTCAGCGAGCGTCACCGTGGGCTCGGTGGAGGGCATGGCGTAGAGCTCGGCGACCTGCCTGGGGATCAGGTCGTCGTTGTGCCAGTTGCGGTACTTGGCCCAGGCGTTGAAGCGCCAGTTCGTGATCTGCACCTGGCCGTCGTTGTCCTGTGCCTTGACGAAGATGGGGCCGGAGTCGCGGAGCCAGATGCGGTCGGTGCGCCAGGGATGGAAGTGCAGGCGGGCGAGGTTGGCGCCCTGACGGCGCAGCATTTGCGTGGCGCGCTTCTCGGCGGCGAGGTCGTTGACGAGGACGTGGACGTCTTCAACCGAGCTGAGCCAGCGGACAATTTCGGCGTAGACCCAGGGGATGGGCTGGAACTTGCCGGGCCAGTCGTCCGGGTTGTGGGGCCAGGCGAGCCAGGTGGCGGCGTGGGGGGCCCACTCGGCGGGCATGCGGTAGCGGGAGCGTTGCGGGTCAGTCATACAGATGCGGGGGGTACCCCACCCCCTACCTTTTCGTGCAAAATCTTCAATTGATTGAAGTTAGCTCAGTATCCAGAAGGTGTTGTGCCACAAAGGTGGGAGACAAGGACCAGCACGACTCGAGGATGCTCGCTCCCTGAGTATAGCGAGGGAGAGCCTAATTGCAGGCAAATGGCCGATGTCTTAAATCAGATCACTCCGTAACGTCAGACGGGTCCGTGTCGGCCTAAACAGGATCAGGATCCCGATGCCTGGTTCAATTCGGTGCAGGTGCCGTCTGGGTATACGAGGGAGCGCCGGGGGTGGAGTAGAAGCCGTAGGTGGCACTGTACGGGACCCGTACTGTCCCACCCACCTGGGTGCCGTCGCATCCGCTCTTGGGTGCGGCGCCGCCGTGGGTGTTGTAGCGACGGACGTAGGTCACCGAAGAGAGCGTGCCATGCGCTGCGGAGCCGCCCGTTGCGGCAGGCTGGGTCTGCAGGAGGAGCCAGGGAACGTCCGCGGGATTGTTTGCAGGCTTGTTATGGAGCACGGTACCGCGAATGGAGCTGCCGTCGTCGAGTGTCCAGCTGGGACCGGCGTCGTGATGACCGGCGAGCTTGCCCGTAGCGAGGTTGAAGAGCTCCGCCTGGGGTGCCTTGAAGACCCACTTATAGCCGGATGGGTCGGCGGTGCAGGTATAGATCTGCACGCCGCGACCTTCGAGAAGGGTGACAGTGGAAGCGGTCTCCGGCGGAAGGGTAAGGTCACCTGCCGGCGGTGGCGGTAGTGGTGCGGCCGGACGTGCGACCTGCGGGAGGAAAACGGCGGCGAGGAAGAGGGCGTTGACGAGCATGGCTGGGTGGATTGGATGCAAAGGATGGTGGGGTGCCCTCCGATGGTCTGCACTGCTTCCAGGGAGAGGGTCTTACATTAGCGGAGGCATCCCCGCGGATTCCCTCCGGGAATGACAAACAGGGTAGAGCTTAGGTGTGTTGGGAATGGCAACGAAGGGACGAACGCAGAGTCCCTTCGGGAGTGATAAAGGGAGGGTCAACGAAGGAGGAGAAGGGGTGGCCGTGGATCCCATCAACCTCGTGGAACTACCGTGGCAAGCTCGCTAACGCGTGCGAGGAACAGTTTCAGGGTGGGCGAGGTGTTTGCGTGGCGATAGCCTACGGATAGGTCGATCGTTGGCGTGAAGCCGGCGAGTGGGCGTACGGTGACAGCGCCTGACAGGAACGTTTTTGCGTATGCGGGCAGCAGGGCAATGCCTCGTGTGGAGGCGATCAGCGACATGACGCTGCCGAGGTTGTCAACTTCGTGGCTGGGTCTGATCTCGATGCCGCTCGCTTTCAGGTATCGATCCAGGACCAGACGTAGGGCCGGCGGCTTTCCCGAGACGCTGAGGGCGCTGCCGGAGACGCTGAGGAACGTTTCACCCACAAGTTCCTGCACATGGATGGCGGTCTGCGCGGCAAGGGGATGTTCTCGCGGCAGGAAGACCTGGAAGGGTTCATCGACGAGATGACGGAACGCCAGGTCAGTCCCTCCATCTTCCCTGCGGAGAAAGGCGACGTCGATCCTGCCCTGCGACAGGGCTGTTGCGAGCTGCGGTGAGTTCTGCGTAGAGATGACCACGTGGATTTGCGGCAGTGCCTCGCGCAGGAGCTGCAGTGCCGCGGGAAGCCAGCTTGCATCGTGACCGATCATGAAGCCGAGCGCGAAGGATGGCTTTGCGGGATTGGCTACCTGGCGCGCGGAATGGAGTGCTGTTTCGGCCTGCGCGAGCACGAGGCGAGCGTGGTCCAGGAAGCTGCGGCCAGCGGGGGTGAGTTCTACACCGCGCGAGCCCCGAAGAAGCAGCGGCGCGCCTACCTCCGCTTCCAGGTCGCGGATCTGCCGACTGAGCGAGGGCTGCGTGGTGTGCAGTGTTTCTTCGGCGGCCAGCTTGAGGCTTCGAGCCTCGGCGACAGCGACAAAGTAACGAAGATGCCGAAGTTCCACGCTCACCTCTGCCTGCAAAGCATAGCGCCTGAGCCAAGAAAGCAATTCCAATTCCCGGCAGGTGAGCCTATTTTCGTGGGAATTACTCAATGTGGAGGTGGAGACAGATGAATTCTTCGATGACAGGTAAGGTCGCCCTGGTGACGGGCGGATCGCGTGGGATCGGCGCTGCCATTGCCAAGCGCCTGGCGACCGATGGAGCAAGCGTGGCCATCACGTACGTGAAGGACGCCACGGCTGCGGCTGCCGTGGTGAAAACGATCGAGGCCAGCGGCGGCAAGGCGCTGGCGGTGCAGGCGGATTCGGTTGATGCCGAAGCCATCAAAAGCGCCGTTGAAAAGACGGTCGCTACCTATGGAGGACTGGATGTGCTGGTGAACAATGCCGGTACTGCCATCCCGAAGAGGTTTGAGGAGACGTCGCTCGAAGAGTTCAATCGCATGATCGACATCAACTTCCGTGGCGCCCTGATTGCGACGCAAGCGGCGCTGAAGCATATCAAGAACGGAGGACGCATCATCATGATCGGGTCGTGTGTAGGGGAGCGCCTGATGACGCCAGGGCTTGTGGCTTATTCCGCTACGAAGGGCGCGATGAAGATGTTTGCGCAGGGATTGTCCCGCGAGGTGGGCGACAGGAATATCACGGTGAACAATGTGCAGCCGGGTCCGATCGACACGGATTTGAATCCAGCGGCGAGCGAGTGGGCGGTGCCCCAAAAGGCAGCGACGGCGCTGGGCCGTTACGGCACGGTGGACGAGGTGGCGGACCTCGTAGCCTTTGTGGCCGGGCCGCACTCCTCCTACATCACGGGGTCGAATCTGACGGTGGATGGTGGTACTAATGCCTGATTTGGTCCCATAAACAGCCGACCACAAGGGGTGGCGTGTATTCAACGAAGGTTCATGGCCGGAGGGTGGACACCGGAGGGGAGCGAGGCGTAGGGTTCCGGTGCGCTGGTGAGGGGAGCAAGAGTTTCCGTGAAGGAAAGCCCTCCAGGCGAGAGCGGCGAGAGCCGATGAAAGGAACACAGCATGGCGAAGGAAGCACACAAGAAGGCAGCGGAGCACCACGAGGCTGCAGCGAAGGCGCACCACACGGCGGCGGAGCACCATGACAAGGACGACGCCAAGGCGCACGAGCACTCGAGCAAGGCCCATGAGCACTCGACCGCGGCGCATGGCGCGTCCACCGATGCGCATGCGAAGTCTTCGGCGAAGAGCAAGAAGTAGTTTTGTTCGTGGAAAGAGGCGAGCCATTGTGGCTCGCTCTTTTCTTTTTGGGCGAGGGCTAGTCGAGGAAGCGGCTGGTGATGCCGGCGTAGGCGTCGATGCGGCGGTCGCGGAGGAAGGGCCAGTGCTGGCGGGTAATCTCGACTTCGCGCGGGTCGAGGTCGGCGTAAAGGATCTCTTCCTCCTCGTGGGAAGCTTTGACGAGGATGCGGCCGAAGGGGTCGGCGATGAAGCTGCCACCCCAAAACTCGAGACCGGGGTTGGGACCGACGGTGAAATCTCCCGTCATGCCGACGACCTCGTTGGCCGTGGGTGGGACGCGGTTCAGTTTGCCGTCGATGAGGACGTCGCCGAACTCGTGGCCGACGCGGTTGACGGCGCAGACGTAGACGCCGTTGGCGATGGCGTGGGCGCGCTGGATTGTCTGCCAGGCGTCGTACTGGCGGTCGCCGAACTCGGCTCTTTCGGCAGGGTGCCAGCCGATGGCGGTGGGGTAGAAGAGAGTCTCGGCGCCTTTGAGGGCGGTGACGCGGGCGGCCTCGGGGTACCACTGGTCCCAGCAGACTAAAGTTCCGATCTTTCCTGCCGATGTATGTTGTGCGGAGAAGCCGAGGTCGCCGGGGGTGAAGTAGAACTTTTCGTAGTAGAGCGGATCGTCAGGAATGTGCATCTTGCGGTAGATCGCGGCGATGTTGTCTGGCTTGTCGGCCGTGTGATCGAGGATGGCAGCGGTGTTGTGGTACAGCCCGGGCGCGCGGCGCTCGAAGAGGCTGGCAACGACGACGACTTTGTGTTCGCGGACGACTTCGGCGAGGGCAGCGGTCGAGGGGCCGGGGATGGATTCGGCGATGTCGAAGAGGGCGTGATCTTCGCGCTGGCAGAAGTACTGTGCGCGGAAGAGCTCGGGGAGGCAGATGAGGGTGGCGCCGGCTTCGGCGGCTTCGCGGACGCGCGCGACAGCTTTGGCGAGGTTGGCTGCGGGGTCGGGGGCGCAGGACATCTGGATGAGGGCGACGCGAGTGGGCTTGGGAGGCATGGATCTCCTACGATTTCAGGCTGTCAGGACGGCAAGATTGGTGTCGCGGGCGAAGGCGAGGAGCTTCCCATCGAGCGTCACGAGGCGCAGACGTTCGATTCGTGCGGAGGCAACGAGGATGCGGTCGGCAGGGTCCTTGTGCATAGGCGTGGGCAGAGCGACGGTTTCGATGGCGATGGCCGGTGAATAGGGCAGAAGGTGGATGCCGGCCAGCTGCAGTGCGCCTTCTACCCAGGACTCCACACCCAGGGGCAAGGCGAGTTTCGAACGCTTCACGAGGAGGGCAACCTCCCACACGGAGATCACGGACACGTACGCTTCGCTGCGAAGCCGCGCGGACTCTACAGCGTCGATGATTTTTGACGGGAGGGTGGTGTCGCCATTGATGAAGCGGACCCAGATGTGTGTATCAAGCAGAAGCTCAAGCGACGTCTTCATCGTCGTCCCAGATCTCTCCGGTTGGACCCGTGATGTCGCCGATTTCCTGTACGGAGCCGCGCATCCAGCCAAAGCCGCTGACCGGCCTGGCTGTGTCGATGGGAGCGATTCTTGCAATCGGGGTACCGCGACGGAGCACGGTGATCTCTACATGATGCTGCTCGACCTCGCGGAGAAGGGAGGTGAGGTTCGCTTTCGCATCGGCGACAGAGGCGACGCGTCCCCGTGGCGCAGGTTTCGCAGAGGTGCGGGTGTGGGCGCCTGCGACGGGTTTCTTGACAGCAACCTTCATCTAGTCACCTCGTGATGACCATTTTAGCATTTTGAGGACTCATCGGTAAGCACTGAGATTGGGACGCCGTGTTGTATTTGCCATCCGGGGTTGCGTGAATCTTCTGCTACTTTTTACATGGGCGGCTTGTTGTCCAGCCCTCGATTTCCGAAGCGCATAGCGTCATCCATCTTTCACGCGGCGGCGGTGCTGCCGAACCAAGGAGTGTCATGTCGAGCGAATACCGGGATTTTTTGGAGTTGTCGTATGAGGAGCTTGAGGAGCGGAACCTTGAGGCCAAAGAACAGCGCAAGAACCGGGTCAATCCGGGCAAGCTCCAGGAAGAGCGGCTGAAGTACCTGACCGACGAGAAGGGTGTGAAGGCCGTGACGGTGGCGTTCTCGGATCTCGAGGGCCGGCTGCACATGCTGGATTACGACAAGAAGTTCCTTGTGAAGAGCTATGACAACCTGACGTTTGATGGGTCGTCGATCCGCGGCTTTACGGCGCAGCGGGAGAGCGATCTGCGGCTGGGGCTGGACTGGAGCGCGTTTTACTGGACGCCGGCGGACATCTTCGGCGCGGGCAAGTGTTTTGTCTTCGGCGAGGTGATCGATAAGAACGGCGCGCCGTACGCGGGCGATGTGCGTGGCCTGCTGAAGACGTTTGCGCAGGAGCAGTACAAGACGAACGGCTACACGCTGAACGCGGCGAACGAGATTGAAGGCTTCCTGTTCGATGGGCTGGATGCGGAGCGGAACTTTATCGACACGGGCAAGTTCGAGTACACCAACCAGGGCGGCTACTACCATGCGCTGCCGGGCGATCCGTTGCGGGAGTTTATCGATACGAGTGCGGAAGTGCAGCGTGCGATGGGCTTTGAAAATGAGAAGGATCATCCTGAGGTCGCGCCTTCGCAGTTCGAGATTAATTACACGTACGGCGATGCCGTCGCTGCGGCTGACCAGATCCAGTTATACAAGCTGATCTGCCGGCAGGTGGCGACGCTGATGGGCATGAGTGCGAGCTTCCTGCCGAAGCCGGTGACGGGCGTGAACGGCTCGGGCATGCATACCAACGTGTCGATCACGAAGGACGGCAAGAACCTGATGTGGGATCCGAATGGCGAGGAGAAGATCTCGCAGTTTGGATGGGACTTTGTGGACAAGATCCTGACGGCGGGCAGCGATATCTGCCTGCTGCTGAATGCCAGCGTGAATGCGTATCGCCGGCTGGATCCGCACTTCGAGGCACCAAACCAGATCAAGGCTTCGGCGACGGACCGCGGGTCGATGGTGCGGATTCCGATTGGCAACGAGAAGTCGGCGCGTGTGGAGGTTCGGTCGGTGGGCCCGGATGCGAACCCGTACATGGTGCTGCACTCGATTTTCAAGACCGGGCTTGCGGGCAAGAAGAGCGACATGGCGAACCTGCGGCAGGCGGAGCGGTATCTGCCGGACAACATCTACACGGCGCTGGAAGACTTCCGCGGTGCAGATTGGACGACGGAGCTGCTGGGCGCGGATGTGAAGCAGCGCTATGCGGACCTGAAGCAGGCGTCGGCGGATCGTTGCCCGCGGCTGCTGGGATCAATTGTGAAGGCGGCCGAGGTGCAGTTCCACCACGATGTGTACAACCAGCTCCTTTGGGGGATGTTCTAGACTCCATCGTGATGCGAAATAATGAAGGCGTCCGATGTTTCGGGCGCCTTTGTTCTTTGGAGTTGTTGTATGCGGCAGAACGTGAACGACAAGGCTTTTCGAGAAGTCCGCCGTGTGTTGCGGTTTCTTCTGCTGGGAGTGGATCCCGAGACAAACGAGTTTTTAGCAGACGCATGCCTTACTACCGCGCCGGAGGTGAAGCATGCGCTGTCGTATGGGATTGAGGGGCTGCGACGATCGCACTGGGTGCGTCAGTGGCGGACGGTGACCCCCAAGGGGCCGCAGCCTTCGTGGCAGGCGGGTCGTAGAACGCCGGACGAGGGAGCGCCGCTGACGGCGAAGGCTTCTGAGGTGCGTTCCGGGGTGGGGTGGAGTCTGCAGGAAGATCGGCAGATTGCGCAGGAGTTCGCGGAAGGGCAGAAGCTGACGATGATGGCGACGAATCATCAGCGGTCGCGCGGCTCGGTGTTGGCGCGGTTGATGCATCTGGGGTTGATGGGGCGCAAGGCGTAGGCGAAGACGCAGACTGGACCTTCAGTAATGCCTCTTTGTCGTGATTGCGCCTCTCCTTATATCTGTACAGAATGGTTCAGTCTGACCGAAGGAACTTCGCTTACCGGAGCCGTATGCAGCGAAATTTGGAAGAAGAGGCGTACACCGAAGCACGTCGCGTGCTACGTTCCCTCCTACTTGGATCTGACCCGATCACACACGGAAAGCTGTCTGCTGAATGCATCGTCATGCAGGCAGAGACAAAGACTGCACTTGCGTTAGGTGTAGAAGCATTGCAAATGACGCAGTGGGTTCGGAGGTGGCGAGGCAAAAAGCGTGAGGGTATGACATCTGTTTCCTCAGCCAAGCGCGTCAGAACCGAGGCCACGGGTACCGTACAGCTCCCAGCGCGTGCACGAGCGGGAGAAAGCTGGAGTGTGCAGGAGGACAGACAGATTGAGATGGAATTCAAGAATCTAGTTCCAATCGCGACTATGGCTGCGAAACACATGCGGACACGTGGCGCAATCTCAGCAAGACTTGTACATCTAGGTCTCGCGCCATCCAAAGGAGACGCACGAGCCTACCTTCGTCGTTGAAGCAACATGAGCGTTAGCGGCGGCTGCGGGCGTTGGTGCTGCCTAAGCCGCCGAGGATGGAGCCGAGGACGCCGCGCGTGATTTCGCGGCTGGCCGAAGGCATATGAGTTGCGGTCCGGGGTGGGGTGGAGTCTGCAGGAAGATCGGCAGATTGCGCAGGAGTTCGCGGAAGGGCAGAAGCTGACGATGATGGCGACGAATCATCAGCGGTCGCGTGGCTCGGTACTGGCGCGGTTGATGCATTTGGGGTTGATGGGGCGCAAGGCGTAGTTTCGGCAGCGCTCGTTCATAGATCGACTTTGAGTTGGGGCGAGGCAGTCCTGGAGTGCGCGATTAGTGTCTGACGTACCTCAGCGGCTGAAGCCGCTTCCTACAGCGAGCTTTTGTGGCCCGGCTGAAGCCGTGCCCTTCCCGTTCTTGGCTAGCACGTGGGGTCCTGGCAAGCGGGCTTGCTGAGTGACTCGGCTCGGATCGGTGGAACGGCTGATCGGGGATGGTGCCGCGTCAGCGGCGGCTGCGGGCGTTGGTGCTGCCTAAGCCGCCGAGGATGGAGCCGAGGACGCCGCGCATGATTTCGCGGCTGGCCTGGGTGGCCATGGAGCGGGCGGCGCTGGTGGCTACGGATTGCAACATCGAAGGACCGCCGCGCGGACCTCGCTGGGTAACGGCTCCGAAGACGCCGCCGAGCCAGCCGCCCACTCCTGCGCCGCTGTCGCTCGCGGTGCCGGGGTTTTGCTGGGCGGTGGTGGGCTGAGCGGGTTGGTTTGACGGGGGCGCGTAGCTGCCGGGGGCGTTTGTCTGGGGCGAGGGGCTGGTGCCCAAAGGAGAGGCCGCGGCGCGTTTGTTGAGGCGTTCGTAGGCGCTTTCGCGGTCGACAGGGGTGTCGTAGACGCCGGCGACGACGGAGGTTTGCATGAGTTGTTGGCGCTGACCGGGGGTGATGGGGCCGATCTGGGCGTGGGGTGGGTGGACGAGGGCGCGCTCGACGACCGCAGGGGTGCCGTTGCTGTCGAGGAAGGAGATCAAGGCCTCGCCGACGCCGAGCTGCGTGATGACCTGTTCGGTGTCGAGCGCCGGGTTGGGGCGGAAGGTCTGGGCGGCGGTGCGGACGGACTTCTGGTCCGCCGGGGTGAAGGCGCGGAGGGCGTGCTGGGCGCGATTGCCGAGCTGCGAGAGGACGACGGGCGGGATGTCGGCTGGGTTCTGCGTGACGAAGAAGATGCCGACGCCCTTGGAGCGGATGAGGCGGACGACCTGCT
>CAZZXY010000043.1:0-35428 GCA_964658105.1 Verrucomicrobia bacterium Tous-C9LFEB
CATGACAATCAAAGGTGTGACATGACAATCAAAGGTGCGAGGAGAAGCTAGGAAGCCTGTGCGGCGGCAGTGATCGCCTGCGCCCGCTCCAGCGTGAGTGGCTCGCGCAAAGGCTCCATGAGGGCGGCGAGGGCGGTGTCGCGACCGCAGCCGAGAACAGCGGCTACCGTGCCGTCCTCCACGTAGTAGGCGAGGAAATTGAGCGCCTTTGCATCGCCCTCGAGGACGATTTGATCCCAGGCGTCCGCATGGCCCGCATAGCCCAGGCGTTTGCCAAAGTGAAATGTCCAGAAGAACGGGACGCCGGTGAAGGGGTAGGCAGGGCCGTGCGCGTTGCCGGTGGCGTAGGCGAACATGGCTTCGGCAGCGATGCGGCCATGCTGTTCGGCGAGACGCCAGTGCTCGATGCGCGTGCCGTCCACGGAGGCGATGTCGCCGGCGCACCAGACGTTGGGGGCCAGGCGGAGGTTGCGGCCGACGGCGAAGCCGCCCTTCCTGCCTGTGGGGAGATCCGGGGCGTAGTCCGTGATGGGCTCGACACCGATAGCAAGGATGACGAGGTCGGCGGGGATCTGCGCGCCCGTACTGAGGGTGACGGCGACCTCCGAGATCGCTGCCACCTCGGATTCTGTGTGGAGGTGGACGCCATTGGCGCGGTGAAGATCGAGCAGTGCCTCGGCGACATCGGGACCGAACTTCTTTGCGAACGGTTGTTTGCTTTGGGCGAGAACGGTCGCGTGCAGACCGCGTTGGGTGAGCGCACTCGCGGCTTCGAAGGCGATAAAGCTATCGCCCACAAGGGCAACGCGGGCACCGGGCCGGAGATACGGCTCCATGCGCCGGAGGTCTTCCGGATGGCGGATGGTGAAGACGTTGGGGAGATCGGCGCCGTCGATCTTGGGCCGTTTGGGTCGGCCGCCGGTCGCGAGCAGCAGCGCATCGTAGCCGACGCTGGCCCCGTTGCTGAGGGCCAGGCTGCGGTCTTCGCGATAAAGCTTGCTGACCGTGGCCTGCACCCGCCGAATACTCAGCGCGTCGAGGCTGTCGGGGCCCTCCTGGCCGGGCGGCGAGAAGATCGGCAGGGCATCCAGCGATTTCTTGCCGGCGAGCGACATCTTTGTGAGCTGGGTGCGGTCGACGGGTTCTTCGGCTTCGGGTTCAATGACCGTGATCTCCCCGGCGAAGTGGGCGTCGCGCAGGGAGGCGAGCGCGGCAGCCGTGGCCGTACCGCCGCCGGCGAACACGAGGTGCTTGCCATGGCCTGCCGGTGCGGGCTTTTCGGTCGGGATGGGCGTGGGGTCGACGAAGATCTCGTCGCCCGCGAGGCGGACGGCGTAGCGCTTGAGGTCACGCAGCGGGGGCGGCTCGAGCAGTGCCCCAGTCGCGAGCGAGAAGGTGCCCGCGTGCCACGGGCAGACCAGGCGGCCGTTGCATACGGCGCCCTTCTCGAGCGGAGCCTTGGCATGGGGGCATTCGGCTTCCAGGGCGAAGAGCGTCGGGGTGCCGGTTGGCGCGTCGTCCGTGCGCACGAGCAGGATCTTCGTTTCGCCGAACGTGACGGCCTTCTTCGTGTTTGCGGGCAGGTCGGCGAGGGTAAGGGCGCGTTCTTCGGGCATGGTGGCTCCTGCAGCTTCGTGGAGTTCGATGCGCGCGTGACCGTGCGTTCAGCAGTGTCTGTCCCGGAAACTGTGGCCTTATTGGAAGAGTGTGACTGTTCTTGCGAGGACCTCGTTCAGCAGGTGGTCCGGGAGCGACTCAATCCTGCGTCCGGCGCGCGCCTGTAGGTCGAGAACGCGCGGCTGGTCACAACGCACGATGCCGACCGTCTGCGTCCCGCTAAGGGGGACAGAGAAGCCGAGTCGCCGCGCGAACTTCCCGCCGCCTGTGATGGGCAGCACAACGGGAAGTGCCGTGCGTAGGTTGAAAGCGGTCGGTGAAATCACCAGTACGGGACGGTGTCCGCGCTGCTCGTGTCCAACTGTCGGGTCCAGCGAGACCATGTAGATGTCCC
Source organism: Verrucomicrobia bacterium Tous-C9LFEB (assembly GCA_964658105.1). GTDB lineage: Bacteria > Acidobacteriota > Terriglobia > Terriglobales > Acidobacteriaceae > Granulicella. Next base: position 2,012 of record CAZZXY010000043.1, read on the forward strand.
CACGGTTCATAGCAGCTCAGCGCCAGCCGCTGGAGACTCCAGCCACTCTTGTTCCTCCTGCGTGCGGAAGGCATCGGCGTCGGTAGCGTCCAGGAGCTCTGCAAGCGTGTAGCGCGGCCTCGGTTGAGCAGCGATCACGAGCCGGTCGCCTTCAACGGCAAGGCCCACGGTGGCGCCGACCTCCAGGTGCAGAAGGTCCAGAATTGCTGGGGGCACCGCCAGCATCACGGAACCACCTACCTTGCGGAGATTTGTGGTCAATACACGCATTCGAAGCGATTATATCGCCGTATAACATCTGCTCAGAGGCGCATCACGCAGCAAGGCGCATCCATCTGCGTAATGACATTTGCAAATGAGGTTGGGTCGAAGTTCCTTGCGTGGCTCGGAAGCTTGCCAAAGGGCAAGGCTTCGCGACTCTATGTGGTCTGCGATTTTGACGGCGATGGACTGCCCGCCGGCGCGATCCTGCTGCGGGCGTTGCGGGAAGCGGGCTACCCCAGCGTTGAGGGTGAAACACGCCGCAAGGGTGAGTCGGCCTGGGGGCCGGAGATTGGTGGCCGCTTGCAGCAGCGTGCAGCAGCCGATGGCATCGATGGCCTGATCGTGACGGATCTGGGTAGTCGGGACGGCGACATACTTGCGGGAGTGCCGTTGCTGCTGATCGATCATCACCGGCCTATCGGGCAGCCGGACGGCTCCACGCTGATCACCGCGTACGGCACAGGCAACGAGGCCGGCGACGGCAAGGATGTGGCCACCAGTGGGCTGCTGTGCTGGTGGTGCGCGCGGGCGCTGGTGGGTGAGGCGAAGGCTGCCGAGTGGCTATGGCTGGCGGGGATTTCGGTGCTGAGCGACCTTGGCGATAAGACCAGCTTTGAAGAGGTGGCCGCGGCAAAGAAGGCCTTTGGCGGTGGCGCACTGCGGGATGCGACGAGCCTGCTGAACGCGCCACGGCGCACGAGTGAAGGCCGCGCGGATGCGGCGCTGGCACTGCTCATGAAGGCGAATGGGCCCAAAGAAGTGACGAGCGGCGTGTTTCCGGAGACGGCGGAGCTGTTGAAGGCAAAGGAAGAGGTTGGCGAGGCGCTGGCCTCTGCGCGCAAGCTGCCGCCGAAGTTCTCCAAGGCCGTGCGTGGGGAGCTTGGGGCGGACCTGGTGGCCATCCGCATGCATACGGGCTGCCAGGTGCATCCGCTGGTGGCGCAGCAGTGGCGCGGGCGGTTCAAGGAGAGTGTGGTATTTGGTGTCAACACGGGGTATCGCCCGGGATGGGTGACGTTCAGCGGACGCGCTCCGGCGGGGGTGAATCTGATCGAGTTTTTGGCGCGGCATCGTCCACCGGAGGCAGACAACAGTTATGGCCTGGGCCATAACCAGGCGAGCGGTGGGGCGTTACCGGTCGCGGTGTGGAATCGCTGGATTCGCGAGATCGGATTTGGGGACGAGATGGTGGTGGAGGCGAGCGAAGCTGCAGACGCGCCCATCGCTGTGCAGGACAGTTCGGAGCTGATGGAAGGTGGGGAGTAATGGCGAAGAGCGTGGAACAGGTTACGCGATCGGGAAAGTCCAGGACAGCGACTTCCCCTGCAGAAAAGGACAAAACAGAGGGGGTGAATGCTGTTGCTGCAAGCGCTCCCAAGCGTGGGGCCAAGAAGTCTGCCAAGAAGAAAAAGGCCAAGGCGAAGCCGCCCACCAAGAAGGAGATTGCCGACGTCGAACTGGAGCGCATGCTGACCACGCCCATGTCGCAATGTGCGGCGCTGGAAGGCTTGCCGCAGCTGGCCTTTCAGGCGGAGGCGATGCGCCTGGGCTTTCCCGTCAAGGTAATGGGTGCTGGCGGGTTAAAGACCAGCGACACCCGGCGTTGGGGGGCGAACCCGCACCTGCGCGTCTCGCTGGGCTACCTGTGCGATGTGCTGGGCTACCTGCGCAAGCATGGCATCCACATGTACCGCATGGGCTCGGACCTTGCGCCGTATGCGACGCATCCGGACATGCCGCAGTTTCACAACATGGTGAAGGAGTCGGCGAGCGATCTCGCCCGCTTCGGACGTTATGCGCGAGAGGCCGATGTGCGGCTGAGCTTCCATCCCTCGCAGTTCATCGTGCTGAACTCGGAGAACGAGAAGCTGACGCAGAAAAGCATGTGGGATCTTGACTCGCAGGCCGAAATCCTTGACCGGATGGAGTGCGGTCCCGAGGCAGTGATGGTGGTCCATGTAGGCGGTGCGTACGGCGATCGCGAGTCAGGCTGGCGGCGCTGGGCCGAGACGTGGAAGCGCCTGGGCGAGCCTGTTCGCCGCAGGCTGGTGCTGGAGAACGATGACATTCGGTACTCCGCGGCCGATGTCTTGAAGGTGCATGAGGCCACCGGCGTGAAGTGCGTGTGGGACTACCAGCATCACTGGTGCTTCAACCCCGAAGGCCTGCCGCTGGTGGGCACGCTGGAGAAGTTCTGCGCCACATGGCCGACGGGCGTGCGGCCCAAGATGCACTTCAGCTGTGCGCGTACAGAAATGCGCGAGATCAAGCGCAAGAACCGCAAGACGGGCAAGGCCGAAACCGTGCTGCAGCCGCCCATCTGGACAGGCCACGCGGACTATAACAACCCATTTGAATCGATCACGTTTCTACGGTCGATTCAGCACATCGACGTGGACATCATGCTTGAGTCGAAGTCAAAGGACCTAAGCCTGATTCGGCTGCGCAATGACATGGCGAAGTTCGCGCCAGAACTGGCCGCGCGCTATGGCGTGGACGCACAACAGGCGGCTGAGGATGTCGGCGACGAGGTGATTGAGGCGGAAGGGAGCGAAGAGATAGCAGCCGACTGAGTCTGCCCTGTGTTCTGTGCCACAGTGCAGACTCATCAGTGCCGGCAGCTTATTTATGCGCGGAGGTGGTGTGCTTCGCTACGCGAGTCACCGATCCGTCCGGCATGACGATGTACTTGTCGCCCGTGATCTCTTCGATGTACTGATTCTTGGTGCCCGCCACGAGTGTCACCTCGCGGGCATCGGTCTGGCCGGGCGCGGTGAGAACGAAGTGTTTGCCATCCCCGGTGTCCTGGACCAGCGGTTTCGTGCTGGTCGGTGGAGCCGGTGCCGCGGCGGCAGCAGCAGCGATCGCCGGGGTGGCGGCACCAGCAGGCGGAGCGCTCCCGGTGAATGCTTCAATGCGCCCGGTCTGGCGGAAGTGGACGTACTCCGGTCCCTTGATGCCGGCAATGCATTGCGAGTAGGCGTCCGTGCCCACCTGCTGACTGGTCGCCGTGGTGCTTGCCACGTTGTCGCTGTTGCGCTCTGTGCGCTGCGTCGCGCCTGTAGCGGCGGCGGTCTGGGCACCGTTGTTGCCGTTATTGTGCCAGCCGTACCAGCCATAGCCATTGTGGCCGCGGCTGATGGCTGAGGTAGCGGCACCGGTGACGCCGGTTACCGCGCCCTGCTTCATCTTGTCGTTATCCTGCCCATGTTCGCGCTTGTGCAGGGTGTCCTGCTCGTCAGACAACTGGGCGGTAGCCTGCCCGCGGCAGGTGGAAATTTGCTCGGGGGAGATGGGCATCATGTCCATCGTGATTCCGTCGGCGGGTGCGGCGGCCGGCGCAGCAGGGGCCTGGCTGAAAGCCGGAACGGCGGCCAACAGGAACGAGCCGGCGAGAACAGCAGCGGAAGTTCTCGAAGAAGACATGAATAGTTGCTCCTGAAAAGAGATCACACAGCGGACGCGCCTGGCGGAATGACCGAAGCGTAGTCCCGATAACCGTGTGGAGCAATGGGAATGCGCGGCGTGTCGTCCATGGACGACATCTCTCGACTTCTTTTCAGCCTGCGCCTCACGAGTGATGCGCGTGGTGTGCCGGGGCCGCCTTTGCCTTGGGTTTGGCCGGGGGTGCGGGAGCTCCGCTCAGCGCTTTGCGAACGCACACGGTGTAGGCATTCAGGAACCCTTCGCGCAGACCGTTGTACTCCACTACGTCCGTGAAGCGGCGCTGACCCGCGGGGGCGTTCAGAAAGTAGGCCGTGGTGGCTATGTGGTGCGGGTTGTCGAAGAACAGGTAAATGCCGAGCACGTTGCCGTCGAGCGCGGTGCGGTCAAAGCCGTAAATCTCAAAGCCGTTGAGGGTGGGTTTCAGATCGTAGTTGCGCTTGGTGTCCTCGCCGGTGGCGTTGATCCTGTCGAACTCACTGACGAGGTCGGCCTTCTCAGCCGTGTAGGTCGCTGCGGGGATCTGCTCGATCTTGACGTTCGCGAACGGAACGCCGGCGCCGAAGCCAAACGCCGCAAACACACCATCCGCGATGTTGACTTTTTTGGGCCCTGTCAGCGTCTGTGCCGTACGGGTCATCGGCGCCTGGGGCAGGGAGGTGATCTGCAACAGGTCCGGTCCGCCCGGGATGCGGCAGCCCGTGTAAGGCTTCAACGCGATGGGGGTCGGCCTCGATGCCGACGCCTTTACAGGTCCGGCAGGCTTCCCGGAAGTTTGGGCTGCCAGCGGCAGGGCACAGGCAGCGGCTGCCAGAACGAGCGTAGGACGAAACAGCATGCATCGAGGGTACCGCACCGCTAGGGCTGGGGCTTCTTCGGCGTGTCCGGTTGCGGTTGTCCTGGTTGCGGCTGTCCCGGTTGCGGTTTGTCGGCTTCGGAGGGAATCTCTTCGCCGTTGTACTTGATCGTCACGCTGGTGTGGAACTGCTTGTAATCGGTGTAGCGAACAGTGGCGCGCATGTGTACGTCCTGCCCGAGCGCGCCATTCTGCGCGGGAAAATGCAGCATCCCTTCAGCGCGGGTGTAGGTAGGAAACCAGTACTTGCCGTCGATCTGCTGGTAGTAGGTGGTGAAGGGCGGTGAGATATCCTCATGACCACGGCGGACATCCTGCGGCACGTTGAGACCGTTCACCAGGACGATCTCGAGGTCCTGCTGATCGACCCAGACCTTGCCCTGAAGGTAGCGATGACCTTTCACGAGCTCCTTCGGCGCAACCTCGAAGACGTAAGTCTCCAGGTCATCGACCTTTTGTTGGCCAAGGTAGTTGAGGCTGTACTCAGGCAATTGCGATGTGGTCAGGACAAAGGGCAAACGTTCCTTGATGTCGTTCAGGTCGTTTGCCGTAATGATGACTTTCTCGATCGTGTTTCCTGGCGCGAAAACCACGTGCTCGGCGCGTCTTCCGGCGTTGTCGAAGGAGATGTCTGAAACCTCCTGCCACTCACCATCGGGTTTTCCGGTGTCATCATTGATGGTCTGCATCTTGACCATCTGGCGAAAGATGTACTGATCGCGAGCATGCTCAAATTTGGCTTCCTGCTGGCCCATGCGCTGAATAATTTCCGCCACCGTGTGCTTCGTCGGCTGCCCAGGGTCAAGCGGGCCAAAGCCGGCGATGCTGGACTCCTTGGCCTGCGCACGCGTCAGGGCTGCGGGCAAAAGGGCGAGAGCGAAGGCGAGAAGCGTGTGTCGAATGCGCATAGGGACGTCATGGCAGCGCGGGCCGCCTGTTGTTAAAGACGTGCCCGGGGCGAAAATGATTCGACGGCGTCCGCGCGACGTCCGGAGGTCGGCAGGATGGCGTTTGGAAGGCCAAAGACAGGGAAGCCCCCGTTGGACGAGGTCGGCTTGCTCGAATACGCAGTGAAATCGCTCGGCAGCCGCATGAAAAGTGAGCGGGACCTGCGTCGCAACATGGCGCAAAGGGCAATGCCGGGCGAAGAAGGCACTCAGGCAATCGACGCAGTGCTGGGAAAGCTGCGGGAGCTCGGCTACCTTAGCGACGAGCGCTTCGCGGCGGACTACACGCGGCTGCGCCAGGAGAACGAGAAGTTCGGCCGTCGACGCGTCCAGCAGGGCCTGATGCAGAAGGGCGTCTCGGCGGCAACCGTGAATGAGGCGGTCGGCAAGGCTTACGACGAGGTGGATGAGGTCGCGCTGGCAAGGAAGTTTGCAGAGCGCAAGCGTATGAAGAAGCCCGAGAACGAAAAGGAGACCGCCCGGGCCATGCGGCGGCTGGTTGCGGCTGGATTTTCGACCAAGGCTGTGTGGGCCGTGCTGCGGAGCTGGGGCGCGAAGGTGGAGGAAGTGGATGTCGATGCCGGGGAGGACGTCTAACGGCTGTGCAGGCTGACCCGCAGAAGGTTCCCCGTTCGCGCGGGGACAACAAAAAGAGCAAGGTTCACGGCAGGGAAGTCCCTTTGGGGGACGGTGCGGAGCGCTTTGTGGGCATCGACTGGTCCGGCCGGATCGACGCGGGCGGGCAGCGTCGTCACATCTGGTCGGGGATCTGGACGCGTTCGGCCTCCGGCAAGATCGAGGTGCAACTGGAGGCAGGCAGGACGCGGGATGAGATCGGTGGGTGGCTGATCTCGCTGGCGGGTGCGATCCCGCGGATGGTGATCGGCATCGACTGCTGCTTCAGCTATCCCGCATGGTTCGTGCGCGAGCAGGGATGCGCAAATCTGCTCGATCTTTGGCGCCTTGTGGCGGGTGGCAAGGGGGAGGAATGGCTCCATGGATCCTGCGAGGACCGGCGCTTCTGGGGCAAGCCGCACAAGCGTCCGGAGGCGTTCGGCGGCGAGGGTTTTCGTACCATGTTTCGCCACGCCGATTGGGATAACAAGATCGCCCAGGCGCTCGAGAATGGCGACCCGGAGCGCGCCGCCAAAATGAAGGGCATCACGCCGAAGTCACCCTTTCAGATCGGTGGCTCGGGCAGTGTGGGCACGGGCTCCTTGCGCGCGATGCCGGTCCTGCTGCGGCTGCACGAGGCCGGGTTTCGCGTGTGGCCGGTAGAAGCCGCGGCCCTGAGGGACGAACCGCGGCCGTTGCTGGTCGAGATCTATACGCGGCTGATGACAGGCGCAGTGGCGAAGTCGAATGCGGAGGCGCGGAAAGAGTACCTCGCCGCGCGTCGGCGAGACGACCCGCTCTTTGCCCATGTGGGCCGTGCGGTGATACGAAAGGCAGAAGGCTCCGAAGATGCCTTTGACGCGTTGCTGACCACGATCGAGATGGTGCGGCACGCGGAGGAGTTTCCGCGGCTGCGGGCTACAACGGATCCCGCTCTGCGGCTGGAAGGGAATACATGGCGACCTGGCGTGAGCTAGGTCGGTCAGCTTAGCAGAGACGCGATCTCGCTTTGTGAAAGGTTGAAGGGATTTCGGAAGAGCACACCTTCCAGCATGCGGCCGTCCTGGAAATCTTCGCTTAGCAGCAGCTTGCACCCTGCGCGTCGCGCCGTAGCCCAAAGCACAGCATCCCAGAACTGTATGCCGTGTTTTTGGTGAACCGAAAGGGCGTCGAGAACGTCGTCATCTGAGGCTGCAACGATTCGAAAGATCTCGCGCAAGTCTTCAACGAGTTCTCGTGCTTGCGGAAGCAGGTCGCCGCGCTTCTTGGCAGCAGAATTACACACCTCGCCAAGCGTTTGCAGTGCGAGGATGCACCGTTCCGGGTCGGCGTGCCCGATGAGGCTTTGGGCTAGCTGATGTTTTTGGGGCGACCGTTTATCCAGTGCATAGAAGAGGACGTTTGTGTCGAAGGTGTATCGTTCAGCGCTCATGTCGTTCGTCGTAGGTGTAAGGACCGCCCCAGTCATGGCCTGCATCCATCAGGGCAAGCAAACGCTTGCGGGCTGCTTCCTTCCGGGGGTCGAGCCTCTTGCCGGTGTAGGGCACGATCTCGGCGACGGGTTCGCCGCGTCGGGTAAGGATCAGGCTTTCCCCGGCTTCTACCTCGGCGATACAGGCGGAAAAATTCTGGTTGGCTTCCCGCAATGAGACCTCGCGCATGGTGTCCTCCCGCACTGATTGTAGTACGTAGTGCATTCGGTGGGCACTGCTAAACTGACCCTCTATGCGTCCCCTGTCCGGCAACCAGATTCGTGAAGATTTCCTGCGTTTTTTTGAAGGCAAGGGGCACCGTCGCGTGCACTCCTCTTCGCTGATTCCGGCCAGTGATCCGACCCTGCTGTTCACCAACGCGGGCATGAACCAGTTCAAGGATGTCTTCCTCGGTGCGGAGCGGCGCGACTACGCACGTGCGGCCAGTTCGCAGAAATGCGTGCGCGCCGGCGGCAAGCATAACGATCTCGAAAACGTCGGCTTCACACGGCGCCACCACACCTTCTTCGAGATGCTCGGCAACTTCAGCTTTGGCGACTACTTCAAGCAGGACGCCATCGCGTACGCCTGGGAGCTGCTGACCTCGGACCAGTGGTTCGGCATCGACCCCGCGAAGCTCTACGTCACCGTCTTCGAGGGCAACGAAGCCGTCCCGCGCGACGACGAAGCGGAGCAATTCTGGATCGCCATCGGCGTGCCCAAAGAGCGCATCTTCGGCATGCCTGCCAAGGACAACTTCTGGCAGATGGGCGATACCGGCCCCTGCGGTCCCTGCTCGGAGATCTTCTACGATCTCGGCCTCGCCGCCGCCGAAGTTCCCGGCGAGGATAAGCCGTTCCCACAGGACGACCAGCGCTATGTCGAGATCTGGAACCTCGTCTTCATGCAGTTCGACCGCGCGAGCGACGGCACACTGACGCCCCTGCCCAAGCCCTCCATCGACACCGGCATGGGCCTCGAACGCATCGCGGCCGTGCTGGGGGGCAAGCTCTCGAACTATGAGAGCGACCTGTTCACACCGTTGCTCGCCGCGGCCGCGCGCCTGACGGGCTTTGGCGGAGGGGACCTCACGCCCGAGCGCATTCAGGAGCTAGCCGTCAGCGACGAAAAGGGCGCAGCCTCGCTCCGCATCATCGCGGACCACGCCCGCGCCGCGACCTTCCTGATCTCTGATGGCCTGCTCCCCGCCAACGAGCACCGCGGCTACGTGCTGCGCAAGATCCTCCGCCGGGGGATCCGCCATGGACGCCTGCTCGGGCAGGAAAAGCCCTTCATGCACGAGATGGTCTTCGCCGTGCGCGACGAAATGCAGGCCGCCTACCCCGAGCTGAAGGAGACAGCCGAGCGCGTCAGCAAGGTGGTGCTCGCGGAGGAGCAGCAGTTCGCGCGCACGCTGGAGCTTGGCCTGCGACAGATGAACGAAGACGTATTGCGCTCCGGTCGCGAGTCTTTTCGCCTCTATGAAACCTTCGGCATGCCCATGGATTTCATGGTCGACGCTGCACGTGACGCGGGCATCGCCTTCGACACCGAAGGCTTCGAGCGCGCCATGCAGGAAGAACAAGCCCGCGCCCGCGCCTCTTGGAAAGGCGGCTCGCAGAAGTCTGCCGCCCCCGTCTACCGCGAGCTCCCCAAGACGGAGTTCGTCGGCTACGGCGCCACCCGCATGGACGGGGCCCGCGTCCTCGCTCTCGTCAAAGACGGGGTCGGCGTCCACGCGCTCCAGCCCGGCGAAACCGGCGAGGTTGTCCTCGACGCCACCAGCTTCTACGCAGACTCCGGCGGCCAGGTAGGCGACGTCGGCTGGCTCTACGCCGCCGACCACGCGACCTCCGTCGCCGAGGTCACAGGCTGCAAGAAGCCCGTGCAGGGCGTCTTCGCGCACCATGTCACGGCCAAGCACACCATCGCGGTCGGCGACACGCTGGACACGGTCGTCAACGCCGGCGTGCGCCATGCGACGATGCGCAACCACACCGCAACCCACCTGCTGCAGGCGGCGTTGCGCGAGGTGCTGGGCCGCCACGTCAAACAGGCCGGCTCGCTCAACGACGCCCACCGCCTGCGCTTCGACTTCAACCATTTCACCGGCGTCGCACCCGAGGAGATCGAAGAAGTCGAGTCCCTGGTCAACGCGCAGGTGCTGGCCAACAACCCCGTCCAGACCATGGTGGACGTGCCCATCGACGTCGCCGTGCATGAGCTTGGCGCCACCGCCCTCTTCGGCGAAAAGTACGGCGAGTTCGTCCGCGTCGTAAAGATCGGCGACTTCTCCACCGAGCTCTGCGGCGGTACGCACACGCAGGCCACCGGCCAGATTGGGCTGATGAAGCTGGTCGGCGAGAGCTCCGTCAGCTCCGGCGTGCGGCGGGTCGAAGCTGTCACCGGCACCGGTTCGCTGCAGCTCTTTCGTCGCGATGCCGACGTGGCGCGCGTCGCCGGGCAGATTGTCGGCGGCGACCTGAGCGCCGAAACCCTGCAGGCCAAACTCGCGCAAAGCGACGAAGAGCTCAAGAAGCTGCGCCGCGAACTGGAACAGATGCGCATGAAGTCCGCTTCGGCAGCCAACGCCGACGCGGCCTCCAGTGCCGTCGAGGTGAAGGGCATCAAGGTGCTCGCGCGCCGCGTGGACGCGCTGGACAAGAGCCAGATGCGCAACCTCGTCGACGAACTGCGTGGCAAGCTGGGGTCGGGCGTCGTGATCCTCGGCGCGGCCACGTCGGAGGGCAAGGTCACCCTGATCACGGGCGTGACCAAGGACCTGACGGGCCGTGTGCAGGCTGGCAAGATCGTTGGGCAGATCGCCGCCAGGGTCGGCGGCAAGGGCGGTGGACGGCCCGATCTGGCCGAGGCCGGCGGCAGTGACGTGGCGGCTTTGGACGGCGCGCTGGGCGCTGCTGCTGACGTGGTAGGCGATCTCCTCACCTAGCGTCCGTCGGTGGACTCGACAAAGGGAGATCCAACCCGGCAGGCCGACGGCAGGTGTGCCTGACCCCTTTGGGCAGGTGCTTCCCTGAGTACCGCAGGTGATTCACAGCGGGGCGACGCACCCCCAACGCCTAAACTAAAGAGGTATGACAGGGCTGCGGCGGAGTTTTCCTGGAGGTTGGAAGGGGTTTGTCCGCTCCTGGGCTGCCGCCGTGTGTGTGTGCGTTATGCCGGCCGGAGCGCAGGATTCGCAGCCCGCGAAGGGTTGGAGCCACGCACTCGCCGCCCGCGAGGCGTTTGAGGCCGAGCCCGTCGGGCAGCATACCAGGGCCGAATACGCCGAGGTGATGAGCGGCTTTCGCGCGATCTACCACGGCAACCCGGCGGACCTGTACGCACCGCGGGCTGTGGACGCCGTCGCGGAACTGCTCGCCGAACAGGGAAGCGAGCTCCGGGACCGCAAGAGCCTGCGCGACGCTGCAGGGCAATACGAGTTTCTGGCAAAGGCTTACCCCGGGAGTTCGCTGGCGGCGCCAGGGCTCCTGAAGGCGCTCGGGTTGCTGGGACCCGACGCGGCCAATGACGCCGCCGAGGCCGAAAAGGTCCGCACGCTGCTCACCGAGGGCCATCCACACAGCGCGGCGGCCCGCTCGGCCGGGGACGCGGGCATCGTCGCCAGGCGCGAGACGCCCCCCCGCTTAGGCGTGAACAAGGCAGATCCGGACGGGGTCGGACCCAAGAAAGCCCCTGCGACGTCCGCCGAGGCCAAACAGGCAGCGGCGCCGGGGTTGGACGATGCCCTTCCGCTGCCAGGCGCGGGCAAACTGCAGCCTGCAGCGATCACCGCGGACAACCAGCGTCGCGTGCCCGGGGCCGCTCCCGCCATGGTGACGGGCATCCGTCACTGGTCGACAGCAACCTACACGCGGGTGGCGGTGGACCTGGGCGGTGAAGTCGAGTTTCAGGCAGCCCGCGTCGAGCATCCGGATCGCATCTTCTTTGATCTGCACGGGGCCAAGCTGGCGCCAGGGCTGGCGGGAAAGAACTTTGCCATCACCGATGACGGCTTTCTGAAGGCCGTGCGGGCGGGGCAATTCGGTGCCGATGTGACGCGGATCGTGCTGGACGTGCAGCCCGTCGCGGAGTATTCCGCGTTTCTGCTACCCAATCCGACGCGGCTCATCATCGATATCCACGGCAAACAGCCCGGTGAAGCCGCCCATGCTGCTGTGGTGCCGAAAAGCAATCTCGACGCCCATGACGGGGTGTCCCGGCCGGAGAAGGCGCCCGAGACCCAGCTTGCCGAGGCCGACCCTGTACCCGCACCCGTGGAACGGGCGGCGCCCGGTACTGTGAAGGGCGAGCGGAGCCAGGTCTCGTCGCTGCCGCCCATGCCTGTCACAGACGGCAGTGCGAGCTTTGGCCTGCCGCCGAAGCGGGACCAGGCAGTCACGCCCTCCAGTGAATCCGTGGCGCGGCCCCGGGTAGTGGTCTCGTCCAGGCCGACAACCGCCCGGCCCGTGCCGAACTCGGTGAGTTCCTCCGTACCTGCGGGCAACCGGGAGGTCGCCGCGGTGAGTGAGGGCCCCGGCGTCATTGCCGCGACGGAGAAGCCGACGAGCAAACCCGTCGTGGACACGTCTTCGCGCGCAGCGCGCAAATCGAAGACCGCCGACCCAGCCGCCGAGGAGGCGGGACTCCCCCCCGCGCCGCCGCCGCCAACCGCCGACGGGCAGAGCACCCTGATGCGGGCGCTGGGGCTGAAGATCGGGCGGATCGTGATCGACGCTGGCCACGGTGGGCATGACTCGGGCACCCTCGGTGCTGACGGCATCGAGGAGAAGGACGTCGTGCTCGATGTAGCGCTGCGCCTGGGCAAGCTGCTCCACGATCGCCTGGGGGCCGAGGTGGTCTACACGCGGGCGGACGACACGTTTATCCCGCTCGAGACGCGTACGGCGATCGCAAACAAGGCACAGGCGGACCTGTTTATCAGCGTGCATGCCAACAGCTCCGGGGACCCCAGCGCGCGTGGCGTCGAGGTGTATTACCTCAACTTCACCTCCGACCCGGAGGCCATGCAGGTCGCCGGCCGCGAGAACGCGGTGAGCTCGCAGCGGGTAACCCAGCTCAGTGATCTGGTGAAAAAGATCGCCCTGAAAGACAAAATCGACGAAAGCCGTGAGCTTGCGGCTGACGTCGACACCTCCCTCTATGCCGGTCTGAAAAAGGGCAACGACGGACTGAAAGACCGCGGCGTGAAGAAGGCTCCGTTTGTGGTGCTGATTGGGGCCAACATGCCGTCCATCCTGGCCGAGATCAGCTTTGTCACCAACCCGGACGATGCCGACGAGCTACGCCGGCCCGAGTACCGCGAGCGGGTAGCCGAGAGCCTGTACGGTGGCGTCGCGCGGTACGCAGGCACCATCAACCACGGGGCGAGTGGCCCAAAGAAGGCGCCCCGAACGGAACGGGCCGCCCTGAAGCAGCAGACACCCAGCAAGGACTAGAGGCTCAGCCAGCGCAGGCGCTTCAACCTCCTGGGTGCGTTCGTCGAGCACGCGGCGCGTTCGTCGAGCACGGGGCTCAGCCGTCGAGAATGGAGCTCACCCTCCACCAGAATTGTCATCCCGTAGCAGAGCGGAGGGATCTGCTTTCCTTCAGAGCGCCGGGACACGTGAGCAGAGCAGGAAAACCCTTCGCTGCGCGGGGCTGCTGGAACCTTTTCGTGGTTGGAGGTGTCTTATCTCTATGCGCTTTCGCATCGGTTTCGCCTTGAGCGCGTTGGCCTCCACGCTCACGTTTTTCCCCTCCCTGTACGCTCAGTCCGCCACGCCACACCCCTCCCAGACGACCGTTGCCTTGCATCCTGATCTGCTCCCGGTGACGGGCTTCGCTGCCTGGAAGGCCGTCGGCTCCGCGCCGGCTCCCTCCGAGCCCAGCTTTTCCCTGGTGAATGCCAACAAGGCTGCCCTGGAGGAGTGCAGTCCGCAGCGGTCCGCAGTGGAAACCTACACGGATGCGGGAGGCAAAACCCTGCACGTGGAGGCTGTCGAACTAAAGGACGTTTCGGGTGCGCTGGCGGCGTACTCGGTGCTCAGCCAGCCCGGCATGCATGAGCTGAAGGGAGTGGGCTCTGCCGCGGAAACCGCCGACGGAGGCATCCTCTTTCTCACTGGAGCGGCTGTGGCCGTGGCCTTCCCGGCAACGGCCGCGGATGCGGGCTCCCTGGCGGCCCTCGCGGCACTGATGCCAAAGCCGACCGGCAGCCAGGCCATGCGGCCGCTGCTGCCAACGCTGTTGCCCGCGCGAGGCCTGGTCGCCGGCAGCGTGCGTTATGCCCTGGGACCCCGCACTTATATGTCCGGAGGTGGTGTGCTCCCAGCGGCGGGATTGGGCTGGGACAAGGATGGGGAGGCTGTCACGGCGAAGTACACCGACCGACGCGGTACCGAGACGCTGACGCTGCTGCTATACCCAACCCCGACCATTGCCGGGCCACAGGTACGCAACATCGAGTCCTTGCTGTCCGGCCTGGGGCCCGGCTTTCGCAATGCAAAGACACGCCGCGAGGGTTCGCTGGTCGCGGTGGCCAACGGCAGCTTCTCGCCGGATGCCTCGGAGGCCCTGGTCGAGAACACGCACCTGCATCAGGTCGCGAGTACAGACAAGGCCATGGTCACGCCGGACGTGGTCGAGACCCGGAAGACCTTTGGCTTGCTCGCCAATGTCATCATCTTCTCCGGCGTGCTCTTCCTGGCAGCGTTGCTGCTGGCCATTTTTCTGGGCGGTGGACGAGCCATTGTGCGCATCCTGAGTGGCAAACCACCCGCGACCGAAGCCGAGTTCCTGAGCCTCCACCTGGACCCGCAAAACCCGACACCGGTCTTTTCCAAGGACTAGCACCGCCGGGGGATACCGTCTGCTTTGCAATGCGAGTGGTTCCCGGTAAAATCGCCTAGGAACGCCGACGTAGCTCAGTTGGTAGAGCAGCTGATTCGTAATCAGCAGGTCAACGGTTCAAGTCCGTTCGTCGGCTCCATACCTTACAATTCGCAGGCCCGGGGCAAGGTGCACTGAGGCCGATGTGACGGAAAGTGTGATCGTCTTCGGCGATCACGCTTTTTCTTTGCCCGTTCGGCGCTTCAATCGCGCATCTGCGATCTGACCCGTGTGCGCGGGTAAGCATGCCAAGGCTCCGTGGCTAGGTGGGATCCCCCATTGTCCACCTGGTGACCTCCCATCGGCATACGCCGCGTCAGCAGGGACCTGGGAACCTGACCCATTGAGCCATTTGTCTACAACTTTCGTGTAAGTATAACTAGCAAAACGACTTACGTACCGTTACGGTAACGTTCTCTCGTGCTTTACTCACGTCAGAACACCGTTTGAGGTACCCAGACGCACCTGACTCTGTCCCATTGGGGGACAGCGGAAGCGAGCTGTGTGCCCACGAAGGTTACGGCCTCATGTCTCTTACGCCTCGCCCCTGCGCCCCAGGCTTCAAAGAAGTTTTCTGCAATTCCAAGTCCACAGCCAACGCTCCCGGAGTGCGACGCAGGCGGGGCAGCCGAGTGAGATACGCATTTGGGTCGTGGCGCCGTGCCATCGCGATGCAGCTTGCGTTGCTTGTGGCGGCTGCTGTGGCGGCGCCTGCCGCGTTTGCGCAGATCACGGCCCACACGGGAGCGGCGCTGACGACGGTGTACACCAGCACGAGCGGCGGTGGGGAAGGCCTCGCGCTGGACGCCTCCGGAAACGTCTTCACTGGGTTCAATGCTCCCGTGGGCATTTACAAGTCGACTTACAGCAATGGCACTTACTCCACTGCGAGCACTGCAGTCGTCGCGGACTATTTCTTCGGTCTTGCGTCCGATTCCGCCGGAAACCTCTATGCAGCGGATGAAAGCAACGGCAACATCGACAAGATTGCCTACTCAGGTGGCAGCTACACGCTGACGACTCTTTTCAAGCTTCCCAGCAGTACGACCGCGGGAGTTGCCGTGGATGGGTATGGGAATATCTACACGAACAATTACGGCACCACGCTGTACAAGTACACGTTATCCGGCGGGGTGTACACCGCGCACACCATCGCGACCAACTTTTCGCAGACACGTAACCTTGCGGTGGATGCAAACGGCGTCATCTACCAGGCGGATGGTTCGGCGAGCAAGGTACGGGTATTCGCTCCGGTAGGTGCCGTGGCGACCACGACCACGTACACCGAGGGAACCGCCTTTGCCTGCGGTGTTTCCTGCGCGGGCGTCGCTGTAGCCAGCAACGGCACGGTCTACATTGGCGCGAACAACATCCTTTACCAGGAGACCCCGAACGGCAGCGGCGGGTATGTGCAAACCACCGTGTCGAATGCCTTCAATCAAATCAGGGGCATGGCCGTTGACCTCAGCGGCAACGTCTTTGTAGGAGATCTTGGCACGCAGAAGGTCACGAAGACGACGACCGCCCTGCCTGATTTCGGTACGGTGACGGTTGGAACGACGTCTGCACAACAGCCGATCACGTTTGTCATCGACAGCAACACCGGCGGGACCGCGTTGGGGACGCCGAAGTTCCTGACGCAAGGCATTAGCGGGGGGGACTTTGCGGGGGGTACGGGCAGTACGTGCACTGGCGTTCTCGCGGCCGGCAGCACCTGTACGATCTACGCGACGTTCACACCGCAATCGGCCGGCCTCCGGACCGGTGCTGTGGAACTAACGGACGCCAACGGCAACATCCTGGCAACGGCCTTGGTTCGTGGTGTGGGGAACGCCGGACAGGCTGCGTTCCTGGCCCCCAGGGGAACGGTTCTCTCGGGTGTTCCCTCCGCACCGCGGGCGATCGCGGTCGACGAAGCGGGGAACATCTACGACCCGAACAGCACCGCGACGCTTTACAAGGTGAACTCCTCAGGGGCGAGCACGGCTCTGTATACCTCCTCGAACAGTTCGTCGGTCTTCGCGGCTGCGGCGGTGGACGGAGCGGGCAATATCTACCTTGTGGATCGCGGAACCGGGAACATGGTGGAGATCTCCGCCACCGGAACCTTGCTCCGCACGATTGCGCTGGGAGCGAGCGTGGCCAACAGTCTGGGCCAGGTCGCGCTGGACGCTTCGGCTACCGCGTACATTGCGGATGGCCCGGACGGCAAGATCATTGAGGTGAATCAGGCAGGGGCTGTCACAAGCCTTGCGGTTACGGGCTATAACAGCGGCAACGGTGTCGCCGTGGACCGCAACGGAACAGTATATGTAACGCTGGCCACCACCAATCAAATTGCTGAAATCACGAACGGCGTCCAGACGAACGTGACACCTACGGGCGCGGCGCTGAACGGGCCCAACAGTCTGGCCGTGGATGCGGCCGGCGATCTCTGGGTGACGAACGGCTCCAACGGTATCGTGTTCATCACGCCTGCGGGTGTTGGCACGAAGTTGAACACCACAGGCTTCAGCACAGGCTTCATCTACGGCATCGCCTTTGACGGCAAAGGCAATCTCTACTTCCCTGACCAGGTTGCCGGGTCCGTCAACGTAGTGAATCTGAGCACGAACCAGGCGCTTGGCTTTCCGACCACCCCGGTAGGCAGCAGCAGCGCATCGCAGAGCATCATCCTGGCGAACATCGGGACGCAGAGCCTGTCGTTTCCGGCGCCCGGCTCAGGTGTGAATCCAAGTCTGTCCGCTGGTTTCTCGCTGTCCAACAGCTCCTCTTGCCCCCAGGTCTCGAGTGGATCGGGTGCCGGGACACTGCCTGTGGGTACAACGTGTACGCAGATTGTGAGCTTTGCGCCTGCCATGACGGGCAGCTACTCGGGCTCGCTGGTGATCACGGATAACAGCCTGAATGCCTCGCCGAGCACGTCGCAGAGCGTGGCGGTGAGTGGCACGGGATCGCAGGGGCCGATCGCGATTGGCATACCGACGGTCAGTGGGCTTCCGGGCTCGACCGTTGCGGTGACCGCGACGATCAGCTATGGCGGTGTTGCACCTGCTGGCACCGTAACGATGAGTGTCGGGGCGCTTACGGTAAGCCCGCTGACATGCACCGCGTCGTCCTACACGGAGACCTGCACTGGACACTATTCCACGGGGGCTTTGCCGGCGGGGAACTACACCATCTCGGCGAACATTTCGGCCGACGCCAACTACACAGCGGGCTCCGGTACGGGCACGCTCACGTTGGTGCCGGCGAGCTTCAACGCGCCGGGTACAGCGGTCGGCAGTACTTCTGCGGCACAGACCGCGACACTGGTGTTCAGCAGCGCGACCACGCTGAATACGTCGAGCGCGACGGCCATCCAGGTAGTGACACAGGGTGTGGCGGGCAAGGACTTCGTCGCGGTCACCGGAGGCACCTGCACACCGGGCACCAGCTATGCTGCGGGCACGTCGTGCACGGTACAGTACACGTTCAAACCCCTTGCTCCTGGCGTGAGGCTGGGCGCGGTGCTGTTGTATGACGGCTCCTCGAACATGGTGGCCAGCACTTACCTGAGCGGCATTGGCCAAGGCCCACTGGTGAACTTCGAGGGCAACGGTGCAACAACGTTTGCCGGCGCGATTGCAGCGGCATCGATTGCCATTGATCCCGCCGGGAATGTCTTCTACGCGCAGAATACGGGGTCGGGTCGTGTGATCGAGCTGAACGCGAGTGGCACGCAGATTGGGACCTCGGGGATTTACTACGGGCCGGTAGGCGTCGCGATCGACGGTGTCGGGAACGTGTACACGTATAGCTCGGGCGGTTGCTGCAGCAATACGTTGACAAAGTATCCGAACGGCAATCTTTCAACCCCGCAGAGCTTCTCCATCACTACGGCCGGTCAGATCGATGGGTCGCTGGCGGTGGACGGCGCGGGCAACATTTACCTGCCGTCGGCGCATGCGGTGAACAGCGGGTTCATCAAGCTGACGCCCCAGGGTTCCGGGTATGGGGAGAGCACTGCGCTTACGAACAAAGCGGTCTCGTCGGTAGCGGTAGATTCAGCGGGCAATGTGTATGCGGCGACGATGGACAACCAGCTCTACATGGTGACGCCATCCGGAACATCCACGCTGCTCGCCAGCACGGGGCTGAATTTCCCGCTGGGCCTGGCGGTGGATGCAGCCGGCAACATCTACGTTGGCAACACCAACAGCCAGAACGTCGTTCGGTTTGCGGCGGGCACGTATGCCCAGACCGTGGTCGCCAGTGGTTTTGCGACGTACGGCGTCGCACTCGATGCGCTGGGCAACCTCTACATCGGCGACACGACGAACAACCGCATCGCAAGGATTACGCGGACGCCGCCGCCGGTGCAGACCTTTGGCAACACGCCCGTGGGTGCAACGTCGGCTGCCGACGTCCTCAAGCTGGAGAACAACGGCAACACGGCGTTGAGCTTTGCCGGTTTCGCCACGAGCTCGGTCAACTTCGTCGTCGATAGCGCGACAACCACGTGCAGCCTCAGCAGCACGCTTCCTTCGGGCGGCGTGTGTGCGGTGGGCACCCGCTTCGCGCCGCAGTCCACGGCTTCTTCCTCCGGCTCCCTGACGCTCACGGATACCAACCTGAACGTGGCCGGTTCCACGCAGACGGGGACCCTGAACGGAACGGCCTCGCTGGGCAGTGAGATTGTCACAACGGCGAGTCTCTCGGCTGTGAGTGGATCCTCGGCAGCGCTGAGCGCGGTCATCAGCTACGGCGGCGTACAGCCCACGGGCATTGTAAGCTTCAAGATCGGTACGGGCGCAGTTGTCGCCGCGACCTGCACTGCTGGCGCGGGATCTGAAATCTGCACGGCGAGCTACCCCACCGCAGGTCTGCTGGTTGGGAACAACACGATTACGGCTGCAATCGCCGCAGACAGCAACTACGCGGGCGCGTCCATCAACACGGCGGTCCTGACCGTTGTGCCGGGCAGCTACACCGCTCCGACAACCGCCGTGAGTTCGCCATCGCCGACGCAGACAGCGACGGTTGTCCTCAGCCAGGCAGGCACGGCAAATGCCATCAGTGCGCTGACCGGGGGAAGCGCAAACCTTGACTACAAAGTGGTCAGCTTCACGTGCAGCGGATCCACGGTGGGTTCGACTTGCACCGTGCAGTACACATTTAAGCCCACGGCTCCCGGAACGCGTAACGGCGGTCTGCTGTTGCTGGCCAGCAACGGAACGGTGCTTGGTTCAAGCTACCTGACAGGCGTCGGTACAGGACCGCAGGCTGTGGTCTACCCGGGCACGCAGACGACGCTGTTGAGCGGTCTTGTCGGCGATGCCTTCGGTATCGCGATCGACGGGAACAGGAATCTGTATGTCGGCCGGGGTCCGGGCTCCATCTACAAGGAGACGTACGCAAGCGGCACGTACACGCAGTCGACCCTGGGCAGCGGGATGAACGATCCCTCTGGAATCGCGGTGGACGGGCTTGGGAACGTCTTCGTCGCAGACACGAACAACGGCCGCATCGTGGAAGAGGTAAACGGCCCCACTGGCTACACGCAGACGGCTCCGTTCACGGGTCTGAATGCGCCATTCGCGGTGGCTGTGGATGGTGTCGGGAATGTGTACATCGGCGCCCAGGGGCAGCTGCTGAAAGAAACGTACAGCGGTGGAACCTACAACCAGACAACGCTGGACAGCGGCTTAAGCAACATCATCAGCTTGGCCGCAGACGGGGCAGGAAATCTCTATGTCGCCGACGCTGGAAACGCTGTTCTCTACAAGGAGACCTACAGCGGCGGGTTCTATAGCCGCTCGACGATCGCGACGGGTCTTGGCAATGTAAATGGAGTTGCTGTCGATGCTGCCGGAACTGTCTACGCCGTGGCGGACGGCACGTCCACGCACGTACTGCGCTATGCGCCGGACGGTTCGGGCGGCTACATCGCTGCGCAGACAGTGGGCACGTTTGCTCGCACCAACGGCATCGCGATCGACACCGCGGGCAATCTCTACGTCACCGATGACGGCGCAAGCAACAGCGTCGACGAGATCAACGTTGCTTCGGCAGGCAGCTATGTCTTCGGCACAACCAGTGTGGGCACGAGCACAGGCGCGGACACAGCGACCGTCAACAACATCGGCAACGCACCACTGACGATCAGTGCACTCGGCACCTCCTCCGCGAACTTCTCGCTCGTTGCGGGTTCTACCACCTGCAGCACGTCGGTCCCGCTGCCGGCTGCCGGAAGCTGTGTTCTAGGCTTTGCTTCCACACCGCAGACCTCCGGAGCGCACACGGGCACCGTGACGGTCACGGACAACAGCCTGAACATCGTCAACTCCACGCAGTTGGAAAACGTTTCCGGTTCAGCCACTGCAGGTGTTGTCACCTTATCTGTAAGCAATGCGACGGTGGTGGCTGGCTCGCCAGCCATGCTGAACGCAATGATCACCTATGCCGGTGCGCAGCCCACGGGCAACGTCACCTTCCAGGTGGGTTCCGGCGCGACGGTGAATGCAATCTGCATCGCGGGCGCAGGGTCTGAGACCTGCACGGCGAGCTACCCCACGGCAGGTCTTTCAGTAGGCAATAACACCATCACGGCCACAATCGCCGCGGACAGCAACTACGCTGGCCTGGCGTCGAGCACGGCCATTGTGAACGTGGTGCCGGGCAGCTTTGCCGCTCCGTCCACGGCTGTCGGCTCTGCATCAGCAACGCAAACGGCGACGCTGGTCTTCGCTGCAAACGCGACGCTGAATGCGAATCCTGCCACAGCGATCCAGGTAGTCACGCAGGGAGCAACGGGGCTGGACTTCGGCTACGTTGCAGGCGGGACCAACGCCTGCACGGCCGGAGCGACCTACACCGCAGGCCAGACCTGCACGGTGCAGTACACCTTCACG
Source organism: Verrucomicrobia bacterium Tous-C9LFEB (assembly GCA_964658105.1). Lineage (GTDB taxonomy): Bacteria > Acidobacteriota > Terriglobia > Terriglobales > Acidobacteriaceae > Granulicella. The sequence continues at coordinate 23,394 of CAZZXY010000043.1, forward strand.
CCGCAGGCGCCGGGCCAGCGGCTCGGTGGCATCACGCTTCTTGACGGCAGCGGCAACGTGCTGACGGGTGCGTTCCTTTCGGGCACTGGTACGGGACCGGTTGCGATCTTCCCAACGGCTTCCGCAAAGACAACGGTGGCGAACGTCGCTCAGCCGACGGGCGTCGCGCGGGATGCGGCCGGCAATCTGTACGTGACCGACTACACCAACGGCAGCGTGCTCAAGTACGCGGCTGTGAACGGCGCTGTGCCGGCAAATGCGACACCGCAGACCCTAGCTTCAGGGCTGGCTGCCGCGTGCGGCGTCGCAGTGGACGGCATCGGCAATGTCTTCGCGATCAGCACGGGCAAGGACAGCATCACGGAGATTCCGTTCAGCGGTACAGCATACGGAACGCCGGTGACCATTGTTTCGGGCGAAAGTGCACCGTGCGGTGCGGCGGTGGATGCGAACGGCAATGTGTACTTCTCCAATCAGTCTGCGGGCACTGTCCGCGAGATCCTCGCCTCGGCCGGTGCGATCCCGAGCAATCCCACGGTCATCACGGTGGCAGGTGGCTTCTCGAGCCCGCAGGGCGAGGCCATCGACGCGAACGGCAACGTCTATGTCGTCTCGACCGGCAACAACCTGCTGTATCAGGTGCCGTTCACAAATGGAAGCTTCGGCACGCCGGTGTCTGTGCCTGTCGGAACATCCGGGTTCTTTGGCATCACGATGGACGGCAGCGGCAACCTCTACCTCGGGGCCATGGGCACCACGCCGATCCTTGAGGTGCAGGCTGTAAATGGCACCGTGTCCATGACCAATCCGAGCGTTGTGAGTCTTGGAAGCGGTTTCGGCGGGCCTCGCTCCATCGCGGTGGATGGGGCAGGGAACCTGTTCGTCGCTGATTTCGACAATCAGGCCATCACGCGGCTCAACCTGACCGATGGTCCTGCCCTTACCTTGGCCAACACAGCGGTGGGCAGCACGAGTGCACCACAGACTACACCCGTGCTGAACAACGGCAATGCTCCACTGGCCATCGCGGGTCTTTCCACAACTTCGCTGAACTTCAGCGTCGATGCAACATCCACCACCTGCAGCAAAGCTACGGCGCTTGTTACGGGCGCAACCTGCAACGTAGGAGCGACCTTCGCGCCCTCGGTCGGCGGTGTGCAAACAGCTTCGCTGAACATTACCGACAACAACCTGAACGCCACGAGCGTGGTCCAGGCGGTCAGCCTCATCGGCACGGGCAACGCGGGCAGTTCCAACATCACGGTCGGCAGCGTGTCGGTGGTTTACGGCACAGCAACCGCGGCGCTTTCGGCAACGGTGACCTTCCCTGGAACCACGCTTCCGACAAGCGGGTTCAGCTTCACCGTGGGTACGGGCACAACCGTTGCTGCTACCTGCACCGGCTCTGCGTCGCCACTTACCTGCACGGCCACCTACCCTGTTGCGACGCTTGCGGCCAACAGCTACACGGTCACCGGCACCCTGGCAGCAGATGCCAATATCGGTACGGCAAGTGCGACGGCAACGCTCACGGTGACGCAGGCAACTCCTGCGCTCAGCGTGGTGAGCAGTTCGGCGTCGTTCAGCAACGCCAGCACGACGCTTACGGCGATGCTGACGTACACCGGCTCTACTGCACCATCGGGTGCGGTCACCTTCCAGGTCGGCAGCGGTCCTCTTGTGACGGCCGCATGCTCTGGAACGAGTTCGCCACTGACCTGCACGGCAGCATATCCATTGGCTGCAGCCGTGTTGGGATCGAACCAGATTCACGTGAGCCTCGCGGCGGACACGAACGACACGGCCACAACGGCTACCGGTACGCTGACGCTGACAGCGGCCACGGCAACCGTCACGGTTTCAAGCGTGACGGTGGAGTACAGCACGTCGACCGCAACGCTGACGTCATCGATTGCCTATACGGGCAACACGGCGCCCGTGGGTCCGTTCACGTTCTCCGTGGGATCGGGTGCGGCCGTGACGGCAGCCTGTTCCGGTCCAGCCAGCCCGCTGACCTGCACGGCGTCCTACAACACGGCTTCCCTCTCTCCGAAGAGCTACACCATCACGGGCACGCTCGCAGCGGATGCGCACTTCGGTGTGACGACCGCTACAGGCACGCTGACGATTACCCCGGCGACGCCGGCAGTTACGGTGGCGGGCGGGAGTATCGGCTACGGAACGGCCAGCACTTCGCTCTCTGCGACGATTGCGTACACGGGGGCGGTGCCCACCGGTGCGCTGACCTTCGCGGTAGACAACAGCCCTGCTGTGACAGCGACCTGCAAGGGCAGTGCATCGCCGCTCACCTGCACGGCCACCTACCCGGCCGCGACTCTCGCGACGGGAGCGCACATCATCAAGGTGTCGTCTGCGGCGGACGCGAACTACGCTGCAAGCAGCGGAAGGGGAACGCTCACCGTTGTGCAAACAACCCCGGCGATCACGGTGGCGAACCAGTCGGGCAGCTACGGCGGGGCGTCCACCAGCCTTGTAGCGAATGTCGCGTACAGCGGTTCTCTGGCCCCCACAGGCGCTGTCAGCTTCATGGTCGACAACGGCGCTGCGGTGGTTGCGACGTGCTCAGGTACGGCCTCGCCGCTCACCTGCAGCGCCGTATATCCGACGGCCAACCTCACTGCCGGATCCCACCCGATCGCTGTCACCTCAGCGGCTGATGCCAACTACAAAGCGGCTGCGGGAAGCGGCAATCTCACGATCGCAGTCACCGCCGCCAACATCAGCTTCAATGTCGGCAACCATGCCTACGGGGAAGCGGCTGTCACTCTGGCGGCAACGTCGAACTCCACCGGTGCGTTCACCTATTCCGTGGTCAGCGGGCCGGCAACGGTTGCAGGAACGACACTGACGATCACCGGTGTGGGAACGGTTGTGCTGCAGGCCAGCCAGGCGGCGGATCCCAACTTCTCCGCAGGCTCCAGGCAGGCCAGCTTCACGATCGCGCAGGCGGCGCTGACAGCCACGGCCAACAACGTCACGCGTACCTACGGCGCAGCGAACCCGACCTTTACTGGTTCGGTGAACGGTGCAAAATACAGCGACACCTTCACGGAGACGTTCTCCACGATAGCGAACACAACGTCGGCCGTGGGTACATATCCCATCGTTCCTGCGGTCATGGGGGCTGACCTCGCCGACTACAGCGCGGCACTCACCAATGGCACACTGACCATCACGCAGGCCGCTACGACGACCAGCCTGACGGCAAGCGCCGCGTCGCTGAACCCCGGCCAGAACCTTACGCTGACCGCATCGGTGGCGTCGGGCACATCGGGCACGCCTACAGGTTCGGTGACGTTCTTTGACAACGGCGCAGCGCTGACAACGGTGGCTCTCGTCAATGGGACGGCTGTCTTCAGTACATCGTCCCTTGCGCCGGGCACGACGCACAGCCTGACCGTGAGCTATGCGGGCGACACCAACTTCCTCCCCGGCGCTACCGCATTAGGATCTTCGGTGACCATCGGGGCGCTGGACTTCACATTCAACACGACGGGCGCAACGGCTTACACCGCCGCTCCCGGAACGGTTGCGACGTTCAACTTCGCCTTGTCGCCAGACTTCGGCAGCTATGCCAGCACGGTCAACTTGGCTGTGACGGGGCTGCCGGCTGGGGCAACCTACAGCTTCTCCCCCTCGACGATTGCGTCGACGGGCGGAGCGCAACCGGTGGTCCTGAGCGTGCAGACGCCGAAGGCGACTGCGAAGAACGGGTCGGCTCCGCTTAGCCCCATGGAACGCGGTGCTCCCGTCCTGGCACTGCTTCTGCTTCCGGGTCTCGGCTTCCGCCGGGTTCGCCGCCGGCTGGGTGCTCGCATGCTGACGCTGATCCTGCTCGTTGCCGGGCTTGGCGGCGCGGGGCTGCTCACAGGTTGCGGGACCAGCAATGGTTTCCAGCTTCAGCCGCAAGCCACGTACACGCTCACGGTCACCGCTACCAGCGGTTCTTTGCAGCACACCCAAACGGTCACCCTCACGGTGCAGTAAGGACGAATGGACCCCATGACGCACACCTTCCGCCTTCCACGCCTCGCCGGTCTGCTTTCCCTCGCAGCGGGCCTGACGCTAAGCGCCATCCGTGCCGAAGCACAGCAACCGCAACCCGCGTTTGGGGGGGATGGGGAGATCGATCTTGCTCTCACCTACACGGCTACCCACGCCAATCACACGGATGGCACGTCGTTCTGGCTGGGCGGCGGCGGCGTGGAGATGAACGCACAGTTCTATCGCGGCCTTGGCCTGACGGCCAGCAGTGCCGGGATGCACGCCAACGGCAACGCGGACGCCGCAGCGTTGGATCTGGTGACGATCGTGTTCGGGCCAAGCTATACGTTCCATGCAGGCAAGCGTATTTCCATCTTTGGCGATGCGTTGGCAGGCGAAGCGCATGGGCTCAACAGCCTGTTCTCCTATGGCTCTGGCCCGCTGCCCAGCCTCAGCGCCGGAACGACCGACAGTGCCAATGCGCTCGCGTTTCAGACAGGCGGAGGGATCAATCTCCGGCTGTCACCGCATCTTTCCGTGCGCCCCGTTCAGGTGGACTACCTGCGCACGGAGCTGCCGAACGGCGGCACCAATGTCCAGAACAACATCCGCATCTCCGGAGGCTTCGTTGCGACGTTTGGCTCGCATGGGGGCAAGTCTCATCGTCGCTAGCTGAGCGAGGCGCCGAAAGGGAGTCGAGTCAATCTAACTCAGGCCCCTGTGTCTCCTGCTGGGCCTTGCTTGTCCTGGAAGGCATCATGCCGCAGCCGGAAGCGGCGATAACGGTTCAAAAGCGATGCCGGTCCGCGAGCCCGCAGATAGACCAGGTTGCCTTCAAACCGTTTCTCCTGGATGGTCGCTCCGCCTTCCAGCGAGGCCAGGATCGCCCCCTCCGATTGCGGCAGCTTGAAAACGCATTCAACCAGGGGATCGGCGACGAGTGCGGCATCGATCGCCAGCAGGAGCTCCTGCATCCCGGTACGCCGGAGCGCTGAAACAGCGACCGAACCCCCCTCGCGTGGGGGATCGGCATCCCCTTCAGGTTGCACGAGGTCCACCTTGTTCAAGACCTGGATGACGGGCTTGGCCGTGACTTCGAGCTCGGCTAGCACCTGTTCGACCTGGGCTTGCTGTTCCCCCCGGGTGGGGCTCGAGGCATCCTGGACATGCAGAAGAATCTCCGCCCTTTCGACCTCCTCCAGCGTTGCGCGAAAGCTTGTCACGAGGGTGGGCGGAAGGTTGCGGATGAAGCCGACCGTATCCGAAAGCAGCACCTTGCGTCGGGAAGGTAGCTGCAGCTGCCGGAGTTTCGGATCGAGCGTCGCGAACATGCGGGCCGATTCGAGCACGCCAGCCTCGGTGAGCGCGTTGAACAGGGTGCTCTTTCCCGCGTTGGTGTAGCCGACAATCGCGACCACCGGCACCGGGACCGCCTCCCGACGTTGCCGCTGCTGCTGCCGAATGCGCCGAACGGCAACAAGCTGCGTCTTGATGTGATCGAGCCGAAGTTTGATCTTGCGGCGATCGGTTTCGAGCTGCGTTTCGCCCGGACCCCGTGTGCCGATACCACCACCCAACTGCGACATGGCACGGCCGCGTCCGGCGAGACGCGGAAGCTGATATTCAAGCTGCGCGAGCTCAACCTGCAGCTGCCCTTCGCTCGTCTTCGCATGACGGGCGAAGATGTCGAGGATGAGCTGCGATCGATCGATCACGTGGCAGGGTAGCCGTGCTTCGATGTTGCGGAGCTGCGAGGGCGTGAGGTCGTGATCAAACAGCACCAGCGACGCATTTGTGCTGGCCACCACGCCCACGATCTCTTCCAGTTTGCCCTCGCCGACGAGGCTGAAAGGATCCGGTTTCTGACGGCGCTGGACGAGAGTGGCTGCCACGGTCGCACCGGCAGATCGGGCGAGTTCCTCGAACTCGGCACGGCTTGCGTCGAAGTCCAGCGAGGCAGAGGCCTCCTCTACCGTAGCATCACCGGCCGCGTCGAGAGTGGCCGCATTGCGTGCCAGCCGCGCGGAGCCGGTAAGCTGCTTCCGCTTGCGGGCTTCGCCGGTAAACTCGACCGCCACCAGCACGGCGAGCTCCTGCTGCGTTTGCGAGGTGCGGAGTTCCCGGGCAAGGAGCGCCGCCTCCTGGGCCGCACTGGCTTCGACGAGGCTCCGCTGAACCGCCTTGCCACGTCTTCGGCGAGGCGGCGTTGCTTCCTGTGGTGCGTCGGGAGACGGATGCTTGCTGGTCAAAGTCGCTCGATTCAGGGCCGGATCACCCCCCTATCCTACGGTCGTGGGACGCTCTTCAGTGCCGGGTGGTTGCGGTGTGCAGGAATGCAGTTTATCCGTGCAGAAAGCGCGTTGAAGCACACTTTTTGAGGGCCTCCCGGGCTACTTCGTAGCCGGGCCGCGCACCACCTGCACCAGGATGCCGGTGTTGATGTGGCGGGCAAATGCGGCCTTCACCTCAGGTGCTGTCAGGGCAATATAGCGTTGCGCCGCGCGGGTCGGCTCGTCCAGAGGCAGGCCGAGTTCGGCGCGTCCCAGCATGGCGGCAGCAACGGCCTCCTCGCTGGACTCACCGAGGGTGATCTGGCGGAGCAGAAGCGCTTTGGCCTGGTGAAGCTCGCCCTCCGAGACCTCGTCGGTGCGCATCTGGTTGAGGTCGCGTTCAACGAGCGCGCGAGCCTTGCTCACGTTGGCCGGATCGCAGCCGTAGTCGACCGAGTAGGTCGCGCGGGTTTTGTCCGCGCTAAGGCCCACATCGACGCTGTAGACCAGGCCTGCCACCTGCCGGATGTCATGGTAAAGCCGCGTGGCGTAGAAGCCACCACCCAGCACGTGGGTGCCAAGCTGGATCGGGTAATAGTCCGGGCTGAACCGGTTGAGATCGAGGTGCTCGGCGAGCACAACGGTGGCCTGCACCTGTTGTGCGTCCGTGACGGTCTGGGCGGAAGCCTTGTTCAGCGGAACCGGGGGCAAGGTGGTCTCAGGCTTCGCGCCGGTAGCCTTCCATTCGCCAAACCACTTCTCGATGGTCGAACGTGCCTCCTCGGGGCTGATATCGCCGATGACGACGATCGTGGTCTGGTCAGGACGGACGGTCGCGGCGTGGAATTGCTTGACGTTATCCAGCGTGACTTTGCCGATGGAAGCCGGCGTCGACTGGCGCAGGCTGGGATCGGTGGGCGGCACCAGCGCCGTGTCCAACGCGCGACTGAATTTGTAGCCGGGGCTCTCCAGGTTGCCGGCCTGCAGCTCGGCGCTTTGGCTCTGCGTGATCTTGAAGGCCTCTGCGGGCAACGCCGGGTGCAGCTCGTTGTCGGCGAGCAGCTGAACGCCGCGCGAGAAGTTTTCCTTCAGCACGGTAAGCGAGAAACGTGCCCCCGCACTCTCGCTGGCGGCGATGTCATCCAGCGCCTTCTGGAAGGCGAGGCGGTCGAGACCCGTTGTGCCATAGCTGTAGAGCTGATCGAGGAGGTCGGAGACGCCCTCCTGTCCCTGTGGCGTCTGCAGGTCCGAGTTGGTTTTCACTGCGCCAACCAGGGTGACCGTGGGACTGGTGTGGTCGGTGCGGACGATCAGCCGAATGCCGTTGGGGAGGGTGGTATCACTCGGCGCCGCCAGCGGTGTCGGCGGCTTGAGCTGCAGCAACTGGGAAGCGGCCCAGTCCGGAAGAGTCACGGGTTTGGTGGGGGCGGTCGTGGGCTTTTCGCTGCCCCCGAAGCCGCTCTGCGCGGCGGCCTGACCGTTGGGTGCGGGCTTCAGCGTGGCCAGGATTACCGGGGCGTTCAGCAGGTACTGTTTGGCAACACGGTTGACGTCCGCGACCGTGACCTTGCGAATGGCTTCGACGTCCTCCTCCGGCGAGTTGCGGCCTTCGGCGGCAAGGGCATTCGACCACACGTTGGCGAGTCCGGGAATGGAGTTGCGCTGGAACTCGGCCTGGGCAATCTCGCTGCGCTTGGACGCTTCGACCAGGTCGGCGGGCACGCCGTCGGTTGCGTATTTGTTGAGGATGCCGCGCATCTCGGTCAAGGGTGGGTTGACGTCTGCGCCGGCGGGTACGGCGACGAAGCCGAAGCCGATGCTGGCCTTGGGATAGCTCTCGACGGTTTCAAACTGCGAGGCGAGGGCGTGGCCGGCGGGCACCATGGCGTACAGGTCGGCGCGCTGGCTTGAAAGCACGTCGGAGAGGATGGTGGCCGCGGCGTAGTCCGGTGAATCAGTCCCGGGCATCCGGTAGGAGACGAAACCGAGCACGTACGGCAGATTGCTGTCCAAGCTGAAGGTCTCGGGCTTGACCGGCTGCAGGTTGATGGCCGGGTGCGCGGGCAGCGGGTGGCTCGGAATGGACTCGAAGAGCTCCTTGATGCGTGCCAGCGTGGCCGCGGGCTCCACGTCGCCGGCGACGACCAGGATGGCATTGGCGGGGGTATACCACTGCTTGTAGAAGTCGCTGAGCATGGCGCCGGTGGTCTTGTCGAAGGACTCCTTGGTACCGAGCGGGTCGGTGGCGTAAGGCGTCCCGGCGAACATGGCGGTGTTGAGGCGGGTGAGGAACTTATAGGTGGGGTTGGAAAGGTCGTGGGCGACTTCCTGCTCGATGGCGCCGCGCTCCTGGTCCCACTCGGCCTGGGCGTTATCGGCACCGCGGAGGCAGGCGGCCTGCGCCTGCAGGGCGACGCCGATGTCGGCGGCCGGCACCGTGGCGTAGAACTGGGTGATGTTCTGCTGGGTATCGGCGTTGTTATCGCCGCCGAGCTGGGCGTAGATGGCGGCGGTCTGGTCGGCGGACATGCCGGTGCAGCCACGGAAGGCCATGTGTTCTTCGGCGTGCGCCATGCCCGGAAAGCCTGTCGGCGTTTCATCGCCACCGACGAGGAAGTTGGTCTGCACGGTGACCACCGGGGCAAGCGCATCGCGGATGATGACCACACGCATGCCATTAGCAAGCGTCGCACGGGTGACATCAGGACGTGTTTCGGCCGAGGTCAGCGGGGCTTTGGGGGCCTGTGCGTGGACAAGGGGGATGGACAGCAGGACGGCGGCGAGCGGGGCGAGACGGCGATTCAGCGACACGCGAGTTTGACTCCGAAGTACGCCTGATTGTCTCAGACGGGGTTTCTATCGGATTCCACGGCGTCACTGCGTGATGTTCTCCTCGTTCAGCAGCTCCTGCCCCGCGCCAATGCCAGAAAGCCTGCGCAGGCTGCGTACCGTGGCGCGAGAGGGTTCAGGCAGGGAGGGAGACGCGGAAGATGGTGCCGCTCCTGCCGGGGCGAACGCTGCTGCGGATGCGGATCGCGCCACCGTGCCGTTCGACGATCCTCCTGGAGAGTGCAAGGCCGAGCCCGTTGCCGCGGCTCTCCTTGGTGGTGAAGAAGGGCTGGAAGAGCCGGCCCACGTGCTCAGCGGGAATGCCATGACCATTATCGGCAACCAGGAAGTGCACCCTGCCATGGCTTTTGCTGACGCGAAAATGAAGCTTGCCTGCTCGAGGAAGGGCATCGAGGGCGTTCACCAGGAGATTGGAAAGGACCTGGAGAATTTCGCTGGGGTACACCTTCGCCACGGCATCGGGATCGAACCGGGTGAGGAGATGGATGCCTTTGGCGTCCAGGGCTCGCTGGTGGATGCGAAGCGCGGCCTCGGCGAGAGAGGCTACCTCGACCTGGCGCGGCATTTGCGAGGACCTGGCGAAGCCGAGCGTCTGGCTGGCGACATCGCGAAGCAGGCTCATCTGCTCCTCAGCCAACACCATGTATTCGCGGACCTTCTCGGGGCAATCTGCTTCTGCGAGGGTCAGATACGTGAGGTGCCCGAGAGCTTCAAGGGGGTTCTTGATCTCATGAATCATTTCCAGCGCAAACTGTCCGGCGGTGGCCCGCTCTTCTGCTTTTCGGACGGCTTCAGCAGCCCTCTCCAGAAGTGGGTCGATGCCTTCCAGGCCGGTCTGTTCCATAACGTCCAAGTCCTCGACCTGGAGAGAACGCCTTCTTCGGCATTGCGCTGGAGGAGTACCTCCACGGACCAGTGACCGTTATTGAGATGCGTTGGTCATCATTTGGGGCTGGTTCCGATGATGATGGCGCTTTTCGTCCACATTGGAAGGGTGTGGCATAGCAGGAAAGTCTGGGGCCTTACTGGTTTTGAGCGCTAGGCGCGATCATCTGCCGCGCGGTTCTGATGAGGGTACTGGGATCGGCGAAGGCGCTGAGGGTCTGATCGTCCGCATTCCCCAGAAAGCCCGGGTAGGTTGTGCTGAGGATGAGGTTTTTGATCTCCGGGTGCCGGGAGTGCGTGACATTGAGGGCAGCCTCACAGTCTGTGACTGACAGGGAATGGCACAGGACAAGAAGATCGAAGTTGCGCGCTGCCATGAGTTCCGTGGCGGCCTGGAGGTTGAGGGCGGATGCGGTGTGAAATCCCGAGTGCTGCAAAACCAGGCGACGAGTCTCCAGAAGGACGGGATCTCGTCCGTATACGAGGATGCGGGCAGGGGAGATCAAGTCTGACGTCCTAATTGGAGGCTGTAAGACACCGGGCCCGACAATATACTGAAAAAGCACAAATAGCTGTCGCGTGACCGACAACCCTCGTGTTGAAGCGTAGACTTATTGCATTGGCAGTAAATGCTGCTGCCGATTCTCATCAGAGACGTGACTTGCCGCCGCCCATTCCGGACGGCCGTGCCTTGCGAACTGACGCAAGGAGGCACTTGTGCCACCAGCCCTCTCGAATCGTCTTCTATCTGCTCTTTCTCCACAATCTCTGAAATTGTTGACGCCTCACATCACTGCGACGGACCTTCCGCTGCGTCATTCCCTGTATGAACCGGAACAGACACCGCGCCATGCCTACTTCATCACCTCAGGAATGGCCTCTGTGGTTACCCCGATGCTGGATGGCGGAACGGCGGAGGTAGAGGTGATTGGAAACGAAGGTCTGGCGGGAAGCTTCCATCTGCTGGGCTCAGCGCCTGTCCCCACCAGCTGTTTCATGCAACTGGGCGGATCCGGCCTCCGCGTTGATCTTTCTGAGCTGCGCAATAAGTTCCGGACCTCCGATGAGATCCGCGGGCGAATCCTTGAATTCGTTCAGGAGCAGGCGCTGACGGTGAGCCAGATGGCGGGGTGCAATCGGCTGCATGAGGCCGAGGCTCGGCTTTCGCGATGGCTGTTAATGGCGCAGGACCGGGTGCAATCGGACACGCTCAACCTGACACAGGAGTTTCTGGCGGAGATGCTGGGGACGCAGCGCACGACGGTGACTACGGTGGCGGGTATTCTGCAGCGAAGCGGTCTGATCGAGTATCGACAGGGTGTTGTGAAGATCCTGGATCGCGAGAACCTGGTGCATGCCGCATGCGATTGCTACCGGATCGCGAAGAAGCTGCACACGGATCTGTATCAGAACTCGTTAAGCTGAGGCTTGGCGGCCCGGGCTCTAGCGTGGGGCGGTCGCGGGTGCAGGGTCGGCGGCGTTGAAATGGGCGCGGATCTTGTCGGCTGTGGCCTGGTTTACGACGGCACGCAGGGAGTCGGGGGCCTGTTCGGCGGCCTGTTTCAGGGCGCGAACGCTGCCGAAGTGCGTGAGCAGACGCTGGCGTGTCGTGGGGCCTACGCCGGCAATCTCGTCGAGTTCGCTGGTGCGGTCGCGCATCTCGCGGCGCTTGCGGTGGTACCCGATCGCGAAGCGGTGAGACTCGTCGCGGATCTTCTGAATGACGTGAAGAATGGGACTGCGGCGGTCGAGGATGACGGGGTCGTCTTCCTGCCCGGAAATGTAGATGACCTCTTCGCGCTTGGCGATGGAGGCTAACGGCTGGGTGGTGAGGCCGAGGGCATCGAGCGCGTCGGCGGCGGCGTGCAGCTGGCCGAGGCCGCCGTCGATGAGCACGAGCGAGGGCAGGACGGCGTCCTTGCCGGTGGGCTTTTCGCCATTGGCGAATTTGCTGTAACGGCGGGTGACGATCTCGCGCATGGAGGCGAAGTCGTCGACGCCGGTGACGGTTTTGACCTGGAACTT
>CAZZXY010000044.1:0-35035 GCA_964658105.1 Verrucomicrobia bacterium Tous-C9LFEB
GCCCCGGCCACGTGCCGATGGACAAGATCAAGGAGCAGGTCGACAAGGAAGTCGAACTCTGCGACGGCGCGCCCTTCTATGTGCTCGGGCCGCTCGTCACGGACATCGCCCCCGGCTACGACCACATCACTTCGGCCATCGGCGCTGCCATGATTGGCTGGCACGGCGCGGCGATGCTCTGCTATGTCACCCCGAAAGAGCACCTCGGGCTTCCGAACGAAAAGGACGTCAAGGACGGCATCATCGCCTACAAAATCTCGGCACACGCTGCCGACATTGCGCGGCACCGGCCGGGTGCCCGGGATCGTGACGATGCCATCTCGCATGCGCGCTACACCTTCGACTGGGACAAGCAGTTCGCCCTGAGCCTGGATCCCGAGACAGCGCGCGGCATGCATGATGAGACCCTTCCGGATGACTACTACAAGGAGGCAGCGTTCTGTTCCATGTGCGGGCCGAAGTTCTGCTCCATGAACTGGTCGAGCAAGGTCGACAAATTCAACGAAGAGGTGCACGGCCTGAAGAAGCCGGACCTGACGCAGATCGTCACCGAACAGATGGCGCTCCGCGGCTAGACGTGAAGGCTAGCGAAGCTGGAACGAGGTCCAGGCCATGCCTGGGCCTCTTGTCTTTGCGGCGCGGTTGATTCGGCGACGCTCCCTGCGGAGTTCCCGTGCTGTCAGGCACATGTCCAAACCGATGGGAGAAAGTACAACCAGCGCAACGCAGAAGATGAGAAAGAGGGAGTACATGTCGTTTCTCCAGGGCCGTGAAGTCTGCCACAACTTCACTATCGGCATCCGGGCGAAAAACTTCACTCCCTCTCCCTGGGGGTACACAGAGGTAACTAACGCGAAGCGGTCTCCAGGATGGTGGCGGACCGATTCAGTGCCGCGGTAAGAGCGTCGATTTGGGCCTGTGTCCGTGAGGAATCCTCAGCATCGATGCCCTCATTCACACCCGGGATCACCACGGCGGCATACCCGGTGAACTCGCCCGGCGCATAGATCGTGTGTTTGAACCAGGGACGCTTTGGCAGACCGGCATCGTTCAGCAGGGCGCCTTCGGCGTCCCGTAGTGCGACATTCAACGCGTTCAACGCCTCAGGAGAGGCGGTGCCGCGGGGTGTCGAAAGGGCAGTCTGTCTCGAATAGACACGCTCTCCCGCAGCCTGGAAGCGGCTGGCCGCCTTCATCGCTGCGTCGAAAGCAACGCTCAGCTTGGCATCAGTCGCACGCTTCCCCGCAGCGTCCAGGTATTCATGGATCTCACGGGCATAGGCGCGATAGTCGTAAGGCAGCACGTCGGTATCGGCCATGTGGAGAATTTCCAGGCCAAAGACGCGTGCCATCTGCTGTTCATAGATAAAGGTAGGGTCAGCGTTACGGATGAACCAGTTGTAATTGTCGAAAACAGAGTGGTACACGCCGTAGGGGCCGTTCGAGCCGATATCCGTAGAGGGCACGCCCAGGTGTTGGATGAACGGTGTGTAGTCCGACCCGGAGCCAAGATCTCCTACCCGAACGTCACCAGTAGCCGCGGTGGAATTGGACGGTGCCGAGAAGGGGTTAGCCGCCGTGCCACGCCGACGGGGATTCCCCGCCTGCGTCTTCTGCCACTGGTCATAAACGGTCCCACCCTGTGGGCTGGGCACTTCGCGCGTGAGGTCCCGTAAGAAGCCTTTCAGCGTGGGGACGGCCGAGGCCTCAAAGTCCTTACCCGAAACCGCCACGTCCGTGTTGAAGTAGGCGACCGCGTGTGCCAGCTGATCGGCATGGCCCTCCGCCCATTCGGTTGAGCCCATCAGGCCCTCTTCTTCGGCGTCCCACGAGCCGATCACGATGCTGCGCTTGGGCTTCCAGCCCTGTTTCAGCAGTTCACCCAGCCCGTGCACGGTTTCCAGCATCGCGGCGGTCCCGCTGTTTGGGTCGACGGCCCCGTAGACCCAGGCGTCACGGTGGTTCCCCGCAACAACCCACGCGTTGGAGTCCTCTGGACCGCTGCCCTCGATCGTTCCAACCACATCCCAGATAGTCCGGCGCTGGTAGTCCTGCTCGAGGTGCATGTGCACCTTCACCGCACCCGTACCACCCAGGTGATAGGCAAACGGCAGGCCGCCCTGCCACTCGTGCGGCACATTCGCACCCTCCATGGCCTGCAGGATGGGCGCGGCATCCTTGTAGCTCAGTGGGTTCACGGGAATCGAAGGCTGGTTCAGCTTCGCGGGGTCGGTAATGCGCTTGGAGTCAGGCAGGTCGGGTGTGGAAGCAATGCCGGGCGTCTCGGGGTCGCCGGGGTACAGGGGAAGAAACTGCACCGATCCCCGCTGCACGGCAGAGTCAGGCCGATAAGGCCCGCGGGGGTATTTGTCTCCACGGGCATAGCCGTCATCTGCGGGATCGGAAAAGATGAGTACACCCGCCGCGCCATACTGCTGGGCGATGTACGCCTTCACGCCGCGAAAGTTCTGGCCGTACCGCACCAGCACGATCTTCCCCTTGACGTTGACTCCCAACTTCGCGAGCTGTTTGAAGTCGTCCAGTGTGCCGTAGTTGGCATAGACCGCCTCGCCGGTCACGTCACCCGAAGCAGACGAACCGTTGAACGCGGGCAGGATGCGTGGGTCGTTCTGGTAGGGGTCTCCACCAAAGGCATTCGGGTCCACGTGCTCCGGCGTTGGCCCGCTCATCAATTGGTTGCCATGCGCGTCGATGGCCGTGATCGCGATCTTCCCTGGCTTGTTCATCAGAACCTTGAAGGGAACGATCTCTGTTTTCAGGCCTGCAGCGCGGAACTTGCTGGCGACATACTCGGCGGTGGCATAGTCCTCAGGAGAGCTGGCCCAGTGTGGTGCTTTCGTGAGTTCCTTCAGGTGTTGGCCGGCCAGTTTGGCATCCGGCACGGCCATGAAAGCCTGGTCCCATTTCGCTTGTTGCGAGAAATCCGAGAACCCGAAGACGCTGCCCGGCAGAGGCGCACTCTGGGCGAAGCAGGTTTTCGCGGCAAGCAAAAGGACGGCAGATGCCGTCCGAAGACGAAACATGGAACCTCCAAACAGATATAAGCGATGCAGAACTCTAGGCAGCGGCTGGCAGCACAGGTTGAGCGCAGAACTGACACCGGCGAGCAGCCAGAGGAATCTCGGCCAGGCACTCAGGGCAGGGACGCGTCGTGACAGGCTCCGCAATCACCGGGTGAAGCTTCTTCAGTAGGTACTGCGTGGGTACAACGAGAAAGAAGTAAACCACGGCTGCAAGAATTAGAAAGTTCACAATGGCCGTGAGAAAAGCGCCGTAAAGGACCTTTCCTCCGTTCACATTTGCAATCAGGTAGTCAAAGTTCGGTTTCCCGATAAACGCCCCGAGCAGTGGGTTGATGATGTCGGTCGTCAGCGCGGTAACGATAGCGGTAAACGCCGCGCCAATGATGACGGCGACGGCTAGGTCCATCACGTTGCCGCGCAGAATGAAGTCACGGAATCCCTTCAACAAGGCTTGCTCCTCCTGATGCTCCATTTGTAGTGCGGTGAAAACTGCGGCGAGTATACCCCAGCACGGCTGGGGTTCCGGAGTCACCTCGATGACTGTGCGCTCTTTTTCAGCAACACTTCGCAACGACTCTGCCTCTCAGGAAAAGGGGGAACAAGACGTGGCAACCAAGAAGGCGGCGAGCAAACGAGCTACATCGAAGGCGCCGAAAGCGGCGGGGGCAGCCGCTTCACTGAAGACGATGCCGGAGGGTGGGCGTGATCCCAAGGGGGGTCTCACAGCGGAGGGTCGCAAGTACTTCAACAAGAAAGAGGGATCGCATCTAAGACCAGGTGTGCAGGGACCGGCAGACACGCCAGAAAAGATGGTGCGGAAAGGCTCGTTTCTCCGCCGTCATTTTGCCAATCCCCGTGGACCGATGAAGGACGAAAAGGGTGAGCCCACGCGGCTCGCGCTCAGTGCGCATGCCTGGGGTGAACCGGTTCCGCGGACAGCGGCCGACGCAAAGAAGTTGGCAGCGGAGGGTCACCACCTGCTCGAGGAGTACCACGCCATCAAGGATGGGACAGGCACCACGTCGAATACCGGAGGCGACGTGAAGGCTCGAAAACCAGCAGGCAAAAAGGCAGCGTCGAAGAAGACAGCGGCAGGGAAAGGAAAGCCGGGCGGGGCTGCTGCCAACAAGGGCTAAACAGCCCACCGACCTGACGTATTCTTTGTAGATGCGTCCAACGGGTGTGCGTGTCCGCTTACTATCGTTCGGTCCCTGGCGGGGCTTGTTGCCGGAGGGCGGCGAGTGGCGCGATGTGCCGGCTGGCGGCGCAGTGGCTGACCTGCTGGAGAGCTTGCGCGTCGAAGGAAGATTCGCACCCGGGGCGCTGCGTTCGGCGGCTGTGGCCGTGAATCAGGAATACGCAAAAGGCACGCAGATTCTCGCCGACGGGGATGAAGTGGCTATACTGCCCCCCGTGAGTGGGGGTCTCGAGATCCCGGTTGCAATCGTGGGCACGCCCATCGATACGGATACCGTACTGCGAGAGATCAAGGCCGGCGGCGATGGTGCGGTGTGCGTCTTCGACGGCATCGTGCGCGACAACACCCGCGGTCGCCACACCTTGCACCTGGATTACGAGGCATACGAAGAAATGGCGCTGAAGCAGATGCACGTCCTGCGTACAGAGGCCATCAGTCGCTTTGGCGTACGTGACGTGGCGATTGTTCATCGACTTGGACGGCTTCTCGTCGGCGAGACAAGCGTCCTGATTGTTGTAGCCTCGGCTCACCGTGGTGCCGCGTTCGACGCCTGCCGCTGGGTAATCGACACTCTGAAGAAAACCGTGCCGATCTGGAAGCATGAGCAGTTTGTGGACGGGGCCGTCTGGTCGGATGGTGAGCCGTTTCCAGAAGAGATCGCGGAGCCTCACCATTGAAACACCCGGGCCCAATGTCGACCTGGATGGCCCTGCTGGGCGTTTTCGTCCCCGGGCAGAACAGCGCGCCTGTAGAGCGCCGCCCTCCCTCGGCACAGCCCACTCAGACCATCCAGGTGGAGAGTCGTCTGGTCAACGTGGCGCTGAACGCAGTCGACGAGCACGGGGCGCCCGTGAGCGGGCTTACCAGGGACGACTTTCAAATCACGGAGGACGGCAAACCGCAACGCCTCGCGATCTTCGAGAAGGCGTCCTCAACCCCCCTCAGCATCGTGCTCGCCATCGATGCGAGCGAGAGCGTGCTAAGCGATCGAAGCCTCGAGCGGGATGCTGCAAAAAAGTTCCTTCGCGGGCTGGTGCGGCCCCAGGATCGTGTGGACCTGATGGCCTTCTCTGACAGCGTGGATGAGGTCGTCTCCTTCACCAACGATGTTGGGGCAGTCGAAGGCGGCATAGGACGGATCCAGCGTGGATCGTCGACGGCGCTGTACGACGCGGTCTATCTCGCAAGCCAACGGTTGAGTCAGGCGACACCCATTCCAGGTGAGCGGCGCGTTGTCGTCCTGATCACGGACGGAGAAAATACCTCGAGCCACGGCACCTACGCCGGAGCGCTCGAGCAGGCGCAACGCGCGGGCACCATGATCTATTCGTTGATCATCGTGCCCGTCGCGGCAGACGCCGGTCGGAACGAGGGCGGCGAACACGCGCTCATTCAGATGGCACACGACACGGGAGGTAGGTTCTACTACGTCGAGGACAAGCAGGATCTGCGACCCGCGTTCGCGCATGTGTCGGAAGACCTCCGGACCCAGTACACCCTTGGCTACTACGCGCCGCAAAAGGGTGGCGATGCCTCTGGGTTGCGCCAGATCGGTGTTGAGCTGAAGGATCCCGCATTGCGTCAGCGGTATACGCTGCGGTTCAGGACCTCGTATTACGCGCGACGCTGATTGGCATCCGTTGCATGGGCTTGTAAGAGTGACCCCGTACAATGCCCCTATGGCAACCAAAAAGCGGCATGGCAAGGCAGCGCCCGCCGGAGAGACGGGGCAGGAAGCGCTGTATCTGAAGTCGCTGAGCGACCGTCAGGTGTCCGTCGTCATCAAGTTGCGCGACGGCGAACAGGTGAGCGGATGGATTGAATACTTTGACGACACGATGGTTCGCTTAACCCGCGAAGGCAAGCCAAACCTGTTCATCTATAAGACCCATATCAGGACCATCAGCGAGAACACGACGTCCGGGCAGCGTAGACCTCCAGCGGTGCGGGAAGAGAGCGCACAACGCTAGAGACATGGTTCACTTGGCGTTTCTGACCTGTCACCGCTCGCTCAACTTCCTGGTTTCATTCCGTAGCGCAGCGGCGGATTCTGCTGCCCGCCGCGCAACCCGCGGAGCTCCGGGGAGCTGATCCTTCTGCTTCGCTGCGGAGCACCCATGAAAACAAGAACTGATTGCCAGGATCTCCTTGGCAACAATTGCATCAGGATCCGACTCTCTGAGCTGTTGAACACAACAGCAGCGCTTGGCATCGGGGCCAACAAAGGAGCAATGTGAGCGAGTTTGTCACGACGGCCGAAGCGATTGCGCGCGAAGCAGGTGCACTGCTGCGGGATTTCTACCGCCGCGGTGTACGCACCGAATACAAGGGCGATGTGGATCTGGTAACGGAGGCCGACCGTGCCAGCGAAAGGCTCATCACCGAAAGGCTGCGTGCAGCCTTTCCCGACCACGGCGTCTACGGCGAGGAGGGAACGCGTTCGGCGCTCGCCGCAGAGTATCGCTGGTACGTCGATCCCCTGGATGGGACGACGAACTTCGCGCACGGCTTTCCGGCCTTCTGTGTGGTATTGGGCTGCGAGCATCGGCCCGCGGGTCTGTCGCCGGAGCGGGACGGTGAGATGGTTGCTGGTGTCATCTACGACCCGTTGCGGGACGAGATGTTCTCCGCGGCGCGTGGCGAAGGTGCCACGCTGAACGGCGAGACAATCCACGTCTCTCAGACGCCCAGGCTGCAGGAGGCGCTGATTGCAACAGGCTTTCCGAGCCAGAAGCGTCACCGCAATCCAAACATCCACTTCTACCAGGAGTTCACGCTGCGATCCCACGGTGTGCGCCGGGCTGGTTCCGCAGCACTGGACCTGGCGTATGTCGCCGCAGGTCGTCTGGAGGGCTTCTGGGAGTTCAAGCTGAATCCCTGGGACACGAGTGCAGGTTTTCTGCTCGTCGAGGAAGCCGGAGGTGCGATCTCGCGCTTCGATGGGAGCAAGTTTCTGCTCGACTCCGATGAGGTCTTCGCGACCAACGGCCTGATTCACCAAGAGATGCGATTGCTCTTCAATGACATGTTCGCCGGCCGCAACCTGGAGCGCATTCCGACGCCACAGGAGTTCGCCGCACGGCGAGCCGCCGGCGAGTCGGACCGGTAGGCGCGATGCGACTTCGCCGTTCCGCCCGTGTGCTGCTCTTCGATCCGGATGGAGACCTCCTGCTGATCCGCTTCCGGGCCGAGAACAACGGCCGCACGGTGGTGTTCTGGGTAACGCCGGGCGGCGAAATCGAAGCCGGCGAGGAGCCCGAAGAGGCTGCAGCACGGGAACTCTACGAGGAATTGGGGTTGCACCTGCCGTTGGCTGGTCCTGTCCACCAGGAGAGTGGCAGCGAGTATGTGCACATGGGCGAGCGCGTGCAGAACGAAGATGTGTTCTTCGCCACAGTCTGTGATCGCGGGGCACCGAAGCTGGCTGGCGTTACGGATGACGAGATCCGCTTGATGCAGGAGATCCGTTGGTGGAGCGCGCAGGACTTTGTGACGCGGCCTGACAAGCTCTACCCCGAAGGTCTCCCTGAGATCGTCGGGCGTGTGTGGAGCGTCGCAAAACCGCAGGAAACCGGCTGATCTGGTCCGCGTTCGGCCGCCGTGCCGCGTTTGGAGCGCACTCGATTTATTGCTATGCTGAGAGGGCACGGTGACCTGAGGGAAAGGCCCGATCTGGGCGTGCGGCTCGGTCAAGCTCCCCTGTGAGCGCAACGTTTCTGGAGGTTGGACACTTTTATGGCGTATGTAATTGCGGAACCCTGCATCGGCACCAAGGACACGGCGTGCGTCGATGCGTGCCCGGTGGACTGCATCCACCCCAAGAAGGACGAGACAGGCTACGAGGGCGTGGAACAGCTGTTTATCGATCCGGTCGAGTGCATTGACTGCGGCGCCTGCGTGCCGGTCTGCCCGGTGTCGGCCATCTATGCCGGCGACGATCTGCCGGACAAGTGGGTAGACTTCGCGACCAAGAATTCAGCGCACTTCGGGCGCTAGTTCTACCAGCTGGAGTGATGAGCGCGCGGCCCTCGGCTGCGCGCTTCTGCTTTGGGCGCCCCCCGGGTACTTCGCGAGAAGGTACCTTCGTTCCGAGACTTGCGCGGGTACCTTCCCACCTGTAAACAGGAGGACCGGGAGCAAACGTTGGCGTCAGCACGGCTCATTCCGCACCACAGCGAGGCCATTGTGCTGCGCACCTGGCCGTTCCACGAAGCGGACCTGCTGATCAGTCTGTTTACACGGGAACAGGGCGTAGTGAAGGGCGTAGCGCGTCATGCGATGCGCAGCCGGCGCCGTTTTGGCGGCGCGCTGGAGCCCGGGACCGAGATCCTGGCCCACTACGCCGAGCGGCCCCGCGAGGACCTGCTACGCCTGGACAGCTTTGACATCGTGTGGTCGCCACTGCGGGCGCCGGTAGGCTGGCTGCGCATGGCAGGGCAGCAGCTGGTGCTGGAAGTGCTGGAGCAGGCTCTGCCTGAGATGGCTCCCGAGGACAATGTGTTTCGGCTGGCCCTGGCCACGCTGAAGGGCATGGAACCCTCCGTCCCGGCGCAGTTCCAGGCGGCGAATGTCTGGCTGCCGGTAACCTATTTTGCCGTATGGATGTGTCGCCTGATGGGATGGTGGCCGGAGCTCGGACACTGTGCAGTCTGTGGTCTTGACCTGCATGGCGAGACCGTCTGGTGGTCGCCGGTGACCGATGGCGTGACCTGCGCCGACGACCGGCGCAGCGGCAGCCGAGCGCTTTCAGCCGAGTCGGTCAACGAGAGCTACCGCATCGCACGCACGTCCCTGGCGCAGATGCTCGAGGAAGAAGTCTGGGCGCGCGCGCGAGTCGCAGATCTGCGGGCGTTCTCTCTGGCCATGCTGGAGCGGCACCTTGACCGGCGGCTGCGGAGTGCAGCTGTGCTGTTGTAATTGTTCGTTGCTCAGCGACTAACTGCTTAAGCCGTTGCTTTAGATAAGAACCATCATCCTGAGAGACGCGAAGGACCTCAGTATTTGCTCCGGCAGTGCTGCCGCCCGTGGCAGAAGTCCGAGGTTCTTCGTTGCACTCAGGATAAAGATTTGGCAACGCAAAGGACCTCAGCATTTTGCTTCGGGCCGTGTTGCCGCCGTTGGCAGAATTTTGAGGCCCTTCGCTGCATTCAGGAGGACGGTTCAGTTTGATCGCCACCAGTTAGAACTGGATACGTGCGGAGATCTGCACGACGCGCGGACCGCCGGCGCTATCAATGGCAGTTAACTGACCGAAGTTGCTGGGTTGAGTGATGTCGATTTGGCCAGAGTAGTCAGCGTACTCAAGCTGAGCGAAGTTGGGATGGTTGAGGACGTTGAAGGCATCGGCGCGAAGCTGAAGCTTCAGGTCCTTCGACTCGATCAGGGAGAAGTTCTTGGCCAGACCCGCGTCGAAATTGAAGAATTGCGGCCCGCGCAAATTATTGCGGCTGCCGATCTGCAAGCCGACCGGACCGCTGAAGGCGGCTGCGGCGGCGGCTGGATCAGCGTAGAGTTGCACGGCGCCGCCGGAGTCCTTGTGCAGATTGTGCTTCAGGGCTGCCGTATTGCCGTTGAAGATGCCGGGTGCATCGTTGGCATAGCCGGCGACGAAGGCACTGGACACTGTGCCGTAGGCCTGACCGCTGTGCCAGCTGGGAATGCCACTTACATCCCATCCGCCAATGAGCTCATCGACGAAGCGGGGAAGTTGATTGGCATAGCCTCGGCCGTGGCCGAAGGGCAGGTTGTAGGTGAAGTCGCTGGTGAGATAGTGGGTGGTATCGAAGTCCGAGTTGCCACGGCATTCGCGGGGATGCACCACATCGCAGATAAAACCATACCCGCCGAACGCAACGCCGTTCGCGACGAGCGAGACGTTGTCGATGGAGTGGGAGAAGGTGTAGTTCACATCGAACTGCAAACCGTGGCTGAGGTTCTTCTGCAGCGTCACGAGGAGGCCGTTGTATGACGAGAAACCCTTGTTGGT
Organism: Verrucomicrobia bacterium Tous-C9LFEB; assembly: GCA_964658105.1. Classification (GTDB taxonomy): domain Bacteria; phylum Acidobacteriota; class Terriglobia; order Terriglobales; family Acidobacteriaceae; genus Granulicella. The sequence goes on from CAZZXY010000044.1 coordinate 10,228, forward strand.
GTACATGGTGTTCTCAGAAAACTGAGCGCCCATACCCACGTTGTAAGGCAACAGCCCCGAAAGTGACTGGATCGTGTCGGCGAAGTCACCCTTGCTGATGAGGGACTGCAGGCCATCGGCGATGTAGGAGGTGTTGTTGGCGTAGCCATTCTGGACACCGATGCCGGGCGTCACCTGATTTTCCCACCAGGGCTGCGCGGGCAGGTTCGCCGGATCGGCACCGGCGCGGAGAGCCAGCGTGGTATTTGCCATAGCCTGCGACATGGTTTGGCCCGAGGCCTTGTCGGGGAAGTCGATCAGCTGATTGGCATCGGCCTGCGCCAGCAACCTGCGTCCGAGACGGCCGGCATAGTTGATCTTCATGACGAAGCCGCCTGGAAACTGATGCTGTATGCCGGCGTTCAGCAGGATGGAGTAGGGCGTTTTCAGGTTAGGGTCAATGGCTTCGTTGAAGGCGCCGCCATTTTGAAGACCACCAGGGACGTTATCGGTGACATATGGCTGGAACGGGGCCTTGGGCGTGGGCGGGGCGACGGCCGTAGGCGCAGCAGCCAGTCGCGGATCGCTCTTCAGAGAACCTACAGGGTCGGTGCCGTCTCCGTTGTTTGCTGTGTAGTTTTGCTGGAAGAAATAGCTGTACTGCGATTGCTGATACTGCACAGCATTGACGACCGTTCGATCGTAGACGAGGCCACCGCCGATGTTGAAGACCGTACCGGGGTCGAAGCCGGGGTTGTACACCGCAGCAAAGCGCGGTGCGAAGTTGTAAGGATTTGAAGCGTAAATAGAGGGGCCGTGATTGGCGGGGCCGCCCAGTACGTAGGTGATGAAAGGAACGCTGGTCGGGCCGCTTTCCCCTGCCGCGCTCTGTGCCAGGCGCGCGGCGAAATAGGAGTCAAAGCCGGTGCTCTGGACGGTTTCGAAACCATTGAGTTCGTACGGGACGGTGAAGTACTGATAATTCACACCGTAGGTAAGCGTGAGGTGCGGCGTGACCTTCCAGCTGTCCTGAAAATAGGGCTGTGTCTGGTAGTAGCGATAGTCGCGGACGGCACCGGAAGGCTGCGGAAGGACGGCACCCGAGGGAGCATAGTTGAAGGTGCTGGCCGTCGAGCCGACACGACCGAGGATCGCCGCGAAAGCGCTATCGTAGGTGACCTGCGCCGTGGAACTTGGGGTCAGCAGGTTGGCTGGACGAAGCCCCGCCGTGAGTCCCTGAACCTCACCGCCCAGGCCGATGTCGTAGGAGTTATAGTCCAGGACGTTCTGGTCGTGCGCGGTGATCCATTTGAAATAGCCGCCCATCTGGAGGCTGTGCCGGCCGAGTGTCCAGGTGAAGTTGTCATTTATTTCAGGAATGGGTACGTGGCGGGATTGGGCGTTGGAAGGACTGGAATAGGGGCTGTCCAGCAGGGTGGTCACGCCGGTTGCGAACGAGAGCTGATAGATGCCCTCGGGGTTAGATGGGCGTGGAAAGCTGTAGTCCTGCACGGTGCTTCCGTAGGCGAACTGGTTGAACTTGTTGGGAGAGATCTGCCAGTTCATGCCGACGACATAGGCGTAGCTGCGATCGACGAACTGTGCAGCCGGGGCATCGCCAGGGAACTGTGCGGTGCTGTTGACCTGATTCTCGCGGGCTACCGTTCCGCGGCCATAAATGCGAATGTGGCTGGTTGCATCCCAATCGATGCGGCCGACGTAATTGGTGAGGTCCGTCGGAGAGGCTGCGTTGAAGCGGTAGCCTCCGGTGTTGACACCATCCCCAAGGGTCAGGTCGTTGGCCGCTGGGTAGCGCGCTTTGAACAACGCGATGATGTCCGGGCTAACGCCGACGTGGGCGGGGTCCAACGCCTGGACCTGGGCCGGATTCAGTGTGCTGATGCAGTCCGGCGTGGTGTTCTGACGACTGGAGAACGTGCAGCCCGCGTTGTTGTTGATGTAGGAGACGTTGCCCGCAGCGTATGACGGCAGGGGTACGGTCCGATGCACGGCGGTTTGCTGTGCGATCCGGGAGTTGAAATCGTCGAAGAAGAAGAAGAGCTTGTCGTGCTTGATGGGCCCACCGACGGTGCCGCCGAACTGGTTCCGCACCAGCTTGGGCTGGGTGACCCCGGCGTTGTCATTGAACCAGTTGTTAGCGGTGGTGGAATTGTCGCGGTGGTACTCGCTGAGTGAGCCGTGGAACTGGTTGGTGCCGCTGCGGGTGACGAGCTGGAATTGACCGCCGCCACCGGGACCACTGTCGGCCGTGAAGCCCGCGGTGGTGCCGCGGAACTCCTGAACGGAGTCGACCGGTGCATTGCCGGTGATCGACTGGAAGTCGCCAGTGGCGAAGTCGTTCACGTCCAGGCCATCGACGGTGGTGTCAGTCTGGTCGGTGCGAGCGCCGGTCGTGGCGCCGGTGTTGGTGATGCCGGGCTGCAGGGTGAAGAGCACCGCGGGCGAGGTGCGGTTCTGGATGGGCAGGTCGTTGAGCTTGGAGACCTGGAAATTGTTGCCGATGGTGGCGTCGAGCGTGTTGATGGTGACGCCTTGGGAGTCGGCGTCCACCGAAATCTCGACGTTGGTTGCGCCTGCGTTGAGCTTGGCGTTCTGCGAGCGCACGTTGGCCACGTTCACATAGACGCCCGTGACCTCGTAGGGCTGAAAGCCGGAAGCGCTGAATTTGAGGGAGTAACCCGGGCCCGGAGGAACGTTGGAAAGGCGATAAGAGCCTGCGGAGTCGGATTTGACCTCGTAGCGGGCGTTGGTTGCCGGGTTGGTGAGGACGACGGAGGCTCCGGGAATAACGGCACCGGAGGCGTCGGTCACAACGCCGGTCACGACGGACGACGTTTGCGCGAAGGCGAGCGTAGAACTCGCGGCAGCCAAAACGGACAGGGCGGGGGAACGGCGGCTAAATGACCTCATGGTCTCGGAGTGCTCCTTTGTCTTGCGGAGTGCAATCTCACTCGAAACTGGCACAACGAATCGTGCGAGAGCTGGCCTGAAAGGAATTTCGGATCGAAAATTGTGATCACTGGAAACGAACAGCAAATACACAAAAGTGGTTTTGGAATCGTGTATGGAAAGCTTACCACCGCGTCTATATTCCGTTCGGAAGGTGTCGTCCGTCTGCTGCGGGATCGCGGTTGGCAGACATCTGCCGCTTTGGGCAAGACATACGAGCTGGGCCCACCGCGAGCGATGTAGAAGCCCGGAAAAGACAATGGACGCCCGGGAAGGGCGTCCATTGCGAGGCGAGGCAGCTTTGGCGCTTGCGGTTAGAAGTTGAGGTCCGGGAGAATGCCCGTTCCTTCTTCCCGCACTGCATCGAGCTGCGTGGGATCGAGGCCGAGCGTCTTGAGGATGGTTGGAGCGATCTGGGCTGCGCCGACCTCGCCATAGATTGTCTTGCCGGTCACATTCGGGTTGGTCAGCAGCAGCATGACATTGGTGTCGTCGTGGGAGAAGCCGCCGTGCTCTGAGAGCTTGGAGGTGCTGCCGGAGTAGGTCACGCCTACGTTGGGCGTCACGATGATGTCCGGCGTCCGCGGGTCCTGGGTGGGCGAATGAAAGTTCATGGCGAGCGTTGGGCCGTAGTAGATCTGGCCGAGGCCGATGGCGGCGGCGTTGTCTTCGAGGATCTTCACGCTCGCCGCGGTCTGGGAGGAGTTCTTCAGCCAGAGCAGCGAGATGTCGTCTTCGGTGGGGCCAATCCCCGTGGGGTTGTTGGTGGACTCGGAGTTGGGGATGAAGCCGGCGCTGGACAGCAGGGTTGCCGGCGAGGTGCCCTTGATCAGGTTGGAGACGTAACGATTTGGGTCGACCGGAGACTGGCCGTGCTTCGCGGTGATGACGATCAGCGTGGAGTCATACAGACCGCGATCGCGCAGCTGCTCGACGAAGCGGCCGATCGAGGTGTCAACAAACCTGATCTCGTCCAGAAGAGCGTCGGAGGGTGTTCCTGCCGCATCGAGGTAGCCGCCCTTGGTGCCGTTGCTCTTTTCGATCAGTTTTTGGCCAACGCTGACCGCCTGAAAGTTCATGCCGAAGAGCGTGGGCACCTTTGTCGAGCGGGTACCGAGATGGTCCTTGCCGTCGATCTGGTTGAGGATGGCGTTAACCTTCAGCGAGTCGTAGCACTGGATGTTTTGGAAGCTGTTGGTCCAGGCGGTGAGGTCGGCGCTGGGATCGAGGATGGCGCCGCAGGAGATGCGGGTGGGCGTCTCGACATTAGGCAGGGCGATCACGTTCGAGTTGATCTCCGGCGCGTAGAAGTCATCCAGACCGCTGGGCCCAATGCCGCTGGCGACCGACGCGTAAGAGGGGTGCTTGTCCGCCCATGCGGTGTAGCCGCCGGCGGTATGGATCACGCTGAAGATGCTGTTGGCGCGCACGAAGTCCCACGGAAACACGGGGCTGCAGCCTGTGGCCGGGTTGCGGACCAGCTTGGCGGGATCGATGGATCTCACACCGCCATCTGTCAGCGAAGCACCGGGGGCGCCGCCGTTCAGCTTGGTCTTATCGATGTCGATGCCTTCCTCGTATTCGGTGGTCGTGCCGGTGGGGGCTGTATTGGGCGTGCAGGGGCCGGCGGCGACGCCGTTGCCGGTGGTCTTTGCGGGCGCGTCATAGTTCCGCGAATAGGCGACATCGTAATAAACGCCGGTGAGCGCGGGACTGCCGCCCGTGACGATCGAGGTGAGACCGGGGAACGAATCGGAAGGCTTCGAGGTGCTGGCCGCCACGTAGTTCAGGCCATTGTGCTTGAGCGTGGCAAGGGTTGGGCAGTACGTCTCGCCGTGATTGACGGAGCTTATGCCTTTCGTGCAATTCTCGAGATCAGCCGCGTGCATGCCATCGATGCTGATCAGCAGAACGCGCTTCACGGTGCCATTGGTGCTCACGGCGCTATTAGGACCAGTCTGGGCGAGGGCGGTGCCCAGCGAGCAGAGACCGGTGAGTGCGGCGAGAGCGGTTGCGAATTTCATTGTTACCTCCGGGATTCACTCTCACCCTCCCATTGCGGCACGGATGTTGCAGGAGCTTGAATTTTCGGTGAATGCCATGTTGCTCGCTGGCAATGCGGAAGGGCAGGCCTGGAGGGAGTGCGGCGGTAGAATGGGGACATTCCAATTACCCGAGAGTTGCGTGTCCTTGAGTGCACAGAGAGAGCCGTTCACGTTTCAGGAGCTGTTGTTTGCGCTGCAACGCTTCTGGGCCGAGCGCGGTTGCGTTTTGCAGCAGCCTTACGACCTGGAGGTCGGGGCTGGAACCATGTCACCGGATACGTTCCTGCGCGTGCTGGGGCCGGAGCCGGTCCGCATCGCCTATGCGCAGCCTTCGCGGCGGCCGGCGGACGGCCGCTATGGCGAGAACCCCAACCGGCTGTTTCGGCATACGCAGTTCCAGGTGATTCTGAAGCCGCCGCCGGAGCGGGTGCAGGAAATCTATCTCGAGTCGCTAGAGGCGATCGGGATCGATCTCGGCGAGCACGACATCAAGTTCGAAGAGGACAACTGGGAGTGGCCGGTGGGCGGCGCGTGGGGCGTGGGCTGGCAGGTCATGCTGGATGGGCAGGAGATCACCCAGTTCACCTACTTCCAGCAGTGCGGCGGGATGGACCTCGATCCGATCACGGGCGAGATCACGTACGGCATCGAGCGCCTGGCGCAGTTTGTGCAGGACAAGGATTCCATCTACGACATCGTGTGGTCGCGCGATCCTTCCACGGGCCAGCAGCTGACGTACGGGCAGGTGCGGCTGCATGAAGAACAGCAGTTCTCGGCGTACGCGTTCGATTACGCCGATGTGCCGTCCCTATGGAAGCACCTTGAGCTGTATGAGGCCGAGTGCCTGACATTGCTTACCCGCGCCAAGGGTGTGCTGACCGAAGAGGGCGATGCGCTGGCGATGACGCGCTTTCCAACGATGGGTGCGTATGAGCTGGCACTGAAGTGCTCGCATTGCTTCAATCTGCTGGACGCGCGTGGTGCCGTCAGTGTGACCGAGCGTGTGGGCGTGATGGGTCGCATCCGCGACCTGGTCGTGGGCGTGGCAAAGGTGTATGCGCTGCAGCGGCGGCTGGTGGCAGCCGGGAACACATGGGTTCCCGCATAGCGCGTCGGTGCGCGAGCAAACCGCAGATCCCCTTCGGGGATGACAAGCAACAGCAAGAAGCGAAAGACGAGAGATGCCGGATTTTCTGCTAGAGATTGGGTTGGAAGAGGTGCCGGCGCGCATGCTGGCGGCGGCCGAAGCCGAGTTGCTGCGTCGCGTGCTGGCCTTGTGTGAGCGCGAGCGCTTGCTGGGTGAGGGCGTGGTGCTGGGGGAACAGGCGATCAGCTATTCGTCGCCGCGGCGGTTAGCTGTTCTGCTGCGTGGCCTCGCGTCACGGCAGCCGGATACCACCGAGATCCTGACCGGACCTTCGACCAAGATTGCATTCAAAGACGGGCAGCCCGGCCCGGCGGCGGAGGCGTTTGCGCGCAAGGCCGGCGTTGCGGTTGGCGACTTGCAGCGTGCCGAGACGCCCAAGGGCGAGTACCTGCAGGCCACCGTGACCCGGCCCGGGCTGGCGGCGCGTGAGCTGCTGGTGCGCGACCTGCCAAAGGAGATCGCCGCCCTGTATTGGCCGAAGAACATGTACTGGCGGGCCGGCAAGCCGGAGCGCTTTGTGCGGCCGGTGGAGTGGATGGTCTGCCTGCTGGACGAGGAGATCGTGCCGGTGGACTTTGCGGGGCGGGTCGCCGCGCGGGCCACTGTGGGTCATCGGCTGCTTGCCGAGGACGCGATCGAGATCGTCGTGCCGGAGAGTTACGCGGGGCAGATGCGTGGCGAGTACGTGCTGGTCGACGTCGAGGAACGGCGGCAGCGGATTCGCAAGGAGCTGGACCGGGTGATGCGCACCGTGCCCGGAGCGCGGTGGCGCGAGGATGTGGCGCTCGTCGACCAGGTGACGCACCTGACGGAGTGGCCGGGTGTGATCCTGGGCCAGTTTGGGACGGAGTTTCTGGACCTGCCCGACGAGGTGCTCGTGACGGTGATGCGCGATCACCAGAAGTACTTCGCCGTGGAGGATGCTGAAGGCAAGCTGCTGCCGTACTTCCTGGCCGTGGTGAACACCGAGCTGGACGAGCGCAATGCGGCGATCATTCGGCAGGGCAACGAGCGCGTGTTGCGGGCGCGGTTCAACGATGCCCGCTTCTTCTGGCAGATGGACCGGCGAACGGACCTGATGGATCGTGTGGCTGCGTTGGAAAAGCTGACGTTCCACAAGGATCTCGGAAGCTACGCGGCGAAATCGGCACGCGTGCTGCGGCTGGCGGATCGTCTGGCTGCTGCCGTCACGTCGGCGGGCGTGCAGGTGGATGTGCGGGCGCTGGAAGAGGCGACGACGCTCGCCAAGGCGGACCTGACGACGGAGCTGGTGAAGGAATTTACGGAGCTGCAGGGTGTGATCGGCGGCCTGTACGCACGGGCGGAGGGTAAGCCGGAGCTGGTATGGCGAGCGATCTACGAGCAGTACATGCCGGCCGGCGTGGAAGGCCGCGTGCCCTCTTCGATCGAAGGTGCGCTGCTCGGTATTGCGGATCGTGCGGACACGATTGCCGGGCTGTTCGGACTTGGCCTGGAGCCGACGGGGTCGAAGGATCCGTTTGCGTTGCGCCGCGCCGCGAACGCCGTTGTAAAGATGCTGGCGGAGATGGACCTTCCCCTTGGGCTTGACGACCTGTTGAAGCACGCGGCGGAAACCGACGCCGTTGATTCCAGGATGCGGCTTTTCTTCAACGAACGGTTGAGCTTTTACCTTCGCGACGTTCGCGGCTTTGGGTACGACGCGGTCACGGCTGTGCTCGTCGCTGGGTCAAGCGATGTTCGCGATGCCGTAGCCCGGGCGGAGGCGGTGAGCCGCATGCGGGAGAGCCCGGACTTCCTGGCTGTCAGTGCGGCCTTTAAGCGGATGAAGAACATCCTGGAGCAGGCCGAGGCAAGGGGGGAGACCTTCTTACACTCGAACGACACTGGCGTCCTCAGCGCCGTGCCGGAACAGGCGGCGCTGGAAGGGGCGGCAACGCAAGTACGAGGACGTGTGGAGGGGCTGGTCGCCCGGAGGGAATACGGTGCGGCGCTGGAGGACATGGCCACGCTTCGTCCCGTGGTCGATGGGTTCTTTGACAAGGTCATGGTGATGGATCCGGATCCTGCCCTGCGGGCGAGTCGGCTGCGGCTGCTTGCGGACATCCTTCGGACCTTCTCGGGAATCGCGGATTTCACAGAAGTGGTGAGTGCGGGCTAAGCCCATCGCGACTCTGGACGTCTTGCAACGGAGGCAGCCTCCATTCTCGGGATTGTCATCCCGTAGCAGAGCGGAGGGATCTGTTTCTCCTGCGCACCATTGCTTCCCGGGCAAAGGGCAGATTCCTCCGCTGCGCTACGGAATGACAAGTGAGGATCGGACCGACAAGCAAGACCTGGAACGATTCGATTCCAGGCAAATCTGGCGGTTCTGCAACGTGAAGGCCTGCCGGGCATCTAGTTCCAGTGCGCTTGTTGCGCATCAGGAGATTGGGTGATGTCGCATTTGCTGGACGCATTGCAGCTGGGTGATTTGAAGCTGCCGAACCGTGTGATCATGGCCCCCCTCACGCGTCTGCGCGGTACCGTGGATCATGTACCCACGGACATCATGGTGAAGTACTACCGGCAGCGCGCTGGTGCCGGTTTGATCATTTCGGAGGGCATCCCGGTCAGTCCCCAGGGCGTGGGTTACTCCCAGGTTCCCGGCATCTGGAGTGAGGGGCAAGTGGAGCGCTGGCGGCCCGTGACCGATGCCGTGCATGCGGCTGGCGGACGCATCTTTGCGCAGATCTGGCACGTGGGACGCATCTCGGATCCGTTCTTCCTCCGCGGCGAGATGCCGGTCGCGCCCAGCGCCTTGAAGGCACCGGGCCACGTAAGCCTGGTTCGCCCGGAGAAGGCCTTTGAAACGCCACGCGCCCTGGATGCGTCGGAGATTCCGGGCATCATCGCGGACTACAAGCGCGGCGCGCAGCACGCCAAGGACGCGGACTTTGACGGCGTCGAGCTGCACGGGGCCAATGGTTATCTGCTCGACCAGTTTCTCCAGGATGGGACCAATCATCGGACGGACGCCTGGGGTGGAACGCTGGAGAAGCGGGCTCGCCTGATGCTCGAAGCAACCGACGCTGTCGCCGAGGTATGGGGTCCGGAGCGCGTGGGCATGCATCTTGCGCCGCGTGGCGATGCGCACGGCATGGGCGACTCGAACCCTGCGGAGACCTTTGGCTATGTGGCGCGGGAGCTCGGCAAGCGCAAGATCGGCTTCCTGTTCGCGCGCGAATACGAGGGGCCCGGCTGGCTCGGACCGCAGCTGAAAGAGCAGTTCGGCGGTGTGTACGTTGCGAACGAAAAGTTCACCCAGGCGAGCGCGGAAAAGGCAATCGAACGCGGCGATTGTGATGCCGTGGCTTTCGGCAAGCTGTTCATTGCGAACCCGGACCTGGTGGAGCGCTTCAGCACAAATTCGCCGCTGAATGATCCGAATCCGGCCACGTTCTATGGACACGGACCGGAGGGCTACGTGGACTACCCGGCGTTGCAGGAGACGGCGGCGTAGGGCTTGCGATATGCCATAAAGAAAGGCCCGAACCAACCGGTTCGGGCCCTTCTCATTTGCGTTTGGGTCAGTTAAGCCGCTGCAGCCGGGCGATCAGTTTCTCGGCCAGCGGTTCGCCGCTCTCGGTCCAGAGAAGACGGCTGCTGATGCCGCACTTCTTCTCCACGGAAAGGGTGAAGGCGAGGAGCTTCTCGACGTTCTGCTGAATACGGATCGTGGCGGCGCGATCCAACCCTTCATCTACGAGCTCATCGTCCAGGGTGAAAGGCGTATCGAGGCCGAAGTCGACGCGGATGTGGCCGTTGGTCTCGTAGGTGCCGTGATCGAAGTCAGGGCCGAAGCCGGTAATGCGGACCCGCGTCGGCTCGAGCCGCCAGTTGGGGTCGCGCGACGCATCGTGGGCGGCGTCGTCCTCATCTTCATCGGCCAGGGAGTCGTCATCCGCCTCGAAAGCAGCCTGGGTTCCCGCAGGCAGCCACAGACCCCATCGCATCTCAAACTCGTAGGCCGTGTCTTCATGCAGTTGCTCGGTCGCTTCGGCGATCGAGTTTTCGATGAGCGATGCGTCTGCGTCATCCCCGGCCGCAGCGCGTGCGTCATTGACATAGATTCGTTGAAAGGTAGGGGACTCGGTCCAGTCCAGGGGATAGCAGGTGGCAGCGACCACGCGGTTGTAGCCGCTGCCCGCGTTGCCGCCGGAGGCAACCTGCGCAAACTGCCGCATGACGGCCCCCATCGTCGAAGGCAGCGCGGCGAAGCGGAAGTTGGGATACCAAAGGCTGAGATAGAGCTGATCGGCCATAACTTGATTGGATGCTTGAGGGGCGCCGGCGTTTCAGGTTGGCGCCCCGCGATGGAAGCTTGGCGCTGCGCGATGGCTTCATGTTGGCGCCCCGCGATGGCGTTTTACATCTGCATGTGGCGACAGCCATCCCAGGCAAAGCTGATTGCTGAGCCTCGCCATCGCGTAAGCGCCAACACGGGGCGCCAACCCCAGCCAACGCACAGCGCCAAGGTGAGAAGATGAGGACAGCGGATGCGGTGGTGGGCGACAAAACTGCGATGGTTGCTGCTGGTCGGCGTGCTCCTTCTGGCCGCCGTCCTGGCCGGTTTCTTTGGTCTGGCCCGGTACCGGGCAGGCAAGATCTGGCAGCACATCCTGGCGCGCAATGGCGTCAACCTGCGGCGCGAGAGCAACGGCATTACCTGGTCGCAATCGAGTAAAGGGCGGACCATCTTCACCGTCCACGCCTCCAGGGCGACGCCGATGGGCAACAACAAGTGGGCACTCCATGACGCGGTGCTGATTCTGTATGGGCGCGAGAAGGGTCGCGACGACCGCATCTACGGGAGCGAATTCGAGTATGACCAGGAACAGGGCGTAGCCCGGGCCCTGGGCGAGGTCCACATGGACCTGCAGGCACCGGAGCCTGGCGGGAAAGCACCCGTCGCCGGATCGCGACCCGACCTGGGCTTCGATCGCGAGGATCCTGCCTCAGCCGATCCTGCCGTCATTCACGTGCGCACCAGCGGTCTGGTGTACATGCGCAAGCTGGGCCTGGCAACCACCGGCGAGCCCACCGAGTTCCGCTACCGGGGAATCACATGCACATCGCGCGGTGCGGAGTTCGATTCCGCGCATAGCCAGGTCCGTCTGCTCGCCAACGTGACCATGTCGGGGGAGCTGAAGAGGGCACCGTTCCTCTTGACCGCCGCGCATGCCGAACTGGACAGGGTGGAAGAAACGGCGGACCTGACCGGGCCGGTCCTGACCTCAGGCGATCGTGGCGCCCGGGCGGCGCATGCCCTGTTCCATTTGCACAAGGACGGCACTCTTAGCGGTGCGGAGGCCAACGGAGCTCTGGAGTTGCACGCCGGAACGCAGAGGTTGACTGCGCCGGAGCTGAAGGCTGTCTTCGGCCCGGACGATCACCCCCAGCATGCCCGCTTTGCCAACGGCGTGGTCTTTTCCGACACCGAGGTGGAGCGGCCTGCCCATGGGAGCGCACGCACCCTCGATGTGGACTGGGACGAGGCCGGGGAACTGAACGGGATGGCCGCAGACGGAGCCGTGACCTACGGGGACACGGGCGGGGGGCAGCGAGGAACCATCGAGAAACGGCAGATGCGCGCCGAAGAAGCCGTCGCGACCTTTGCCCCGGGCAAGGCCAGGCACACCGTTTTGCGCCGCGTACGGCTCACCGGCGGGGCCGAGGTGAACACCAGCAGCCAAGCCGCAAGCCGGGGAGCGGGTGCCGACGAGACCGTGGTCGGAGCCGATGAACTGGTCACGCAGTTCGGCGTTGGACCCACGGGCAGGGCGGTGGCACAGACCCTGAGCGGGACTGGCAACACGCGGCTGGAACAGCATGGGGCCGACGGGGCGAAGCAGCGGAGTACGGGGGAAACGCTTGACGTCACCTTTGCGCAGCGGGGCGGCAGCGCTCAACCCACGGAACAGGTCCAGGTCGCTTCCGCCGTGCAGACAGGGCGTGTGGAGGTCGAGAGCTGGGAAGCGCCAAAGGCCGGAAGGGCGCCCGGCAGCCAGGAGGTGACCACGGCGCACGCCGCCAGGGCGGTGTACGCTGCGGGGGAGTCCACGCTGACCCTGACCGGTCTGCCCGGCGAAAGTGCTGTCGTACAGCAAACACAGGGGGAGTTGGCCGCCGCACAGATCGTCCTGCACCAGGCCACCGGGGACGCCGAGGGTAACGGCGCCGTGGTGGCGTCCAGTGCAGGGTCGGCCGGAGGCCCGGTGACCCACATCCTTGCAAGTCGGGCGCGGCTGTTGCACGCCGAAGGCCTCTCCGAGTTCTACGGCGAGCCGACGCGTCCCGCTCAGCTGTGGCAGAGCGGTTCCCAGGTGCAGGCCGCGGAGATCGTGCTGAACGGGAAGACGCATGCCATGATGGCCCGGCCTGGGGGGCCGGAGGACCGGATTCACGCCGTCTTTGCGACAAGGGAAAGCCGGGAAGATCGAAGGCCTGTCGCGGACAAACCCGCTGGCAAGGGAGCGCCAAAACGCCCTGGGATCCCCGACGGGACCCCAGGCAGAGCCGCAACCGCCTTCGGTCGCCCGGGGGGCAGCGGCGTGGTCGGCGAGGTTGTACCGGAAGCGGAGCGCAACGCCGTCGCTGTGACAGCGGCCCGTCTGGACTACGACGACCTGCATCACGAAGCCATCTTCACGGGCGGTGTCCAGATGACGGGCGCCATGGGCGAAGCGACCGCCGAACGCGCGGTGGCGCTGCTGAAGCAGACTGCGAACCATCCGTCGGGACCCCCGGCGCGCGGGGACAAGGCTGAAGCCGAAGCGACGGGATTCGGGCCGGACTTGAGTGCCAGTCTGGACCGTCTCGTGATGCTGGGTGATGTGCGCCTGAAGCAGCCGGGGCGGACGGGGGCGGGCGAGCAACTGACCTACACCGCCGCGACGGACAGCTTCGCCCTGACAGGAACCGCGAAGGAGCCGCCGCGCGTGACCGGCGAGAGCGGAAGCGTCGTCACCGGGGCAACGCTGCTGTTCCGGGCCGGGGATAGTACGATCGTGGTGGCCGGGGCAAAAGGCGATGCCAAGGCTACGGGTCCTGCGCGGGTGCACACGGAGACGGACCTGAAGCAGTAGCTCGTCTGCAGCTCCTCCAGCTCATCCATGCGAACGTTAGCCACAGAGGAAATCGGAAAAGCATACGGCGGCCGTCAGGTGGTGCGTGGCGTCAGCCTGGAGATCCGTCAGGGTGAGGTGGTGGGTCTCCTTGGGCCGAACGGCGCCGGCAAGACGACCACCTTTTACATGATTGTGGGCCTGGTGCGGCCGGACGGGGGCCGTATTGTTGTGGATGGCGCGGACATCACCCGCACCCCCATGTACCTGCGAGCGCGCGAGCATGGCATCAGCTACCTGCCGCAGGAGCCGTCCGTCTTCCGCAAGCTCACCGTGGAAGACAATATCCTCGCCGTCATGGAGACCCAGCACGGGACGTGGCAGCAGAGACGGCAACGGACCGAGGCGCTGATCGCGCAGTTAAGCCTGGGCCACGTGCGCAAAACACAGGGTTATGCGCTTTCCGGTGGAGAACGGCGTCGCGTGGAGATCGCGCGCTGCCTGGCGATCGAGCCTTCTTTCATCCTGCTGGATGAGCCGTTTTCTGGTATCGACCCCATTGCCGTGCTCGAAATCCAGCAAATCATCTTCAACCTCAAGGCCCAGGGCATCGGCATTCTCATCACGGATCACAATGTGCGGGAGACCTTGAGTGTCACGGAACGCGCCTACATCATCAATGATGGCAAGATCTTCCGGACGGGAACGCCGGGCGCGCTCGGGAGAGACCCTGAGGTAAAACGGATCTACCTCGGGGAGAACTTCTCCATGGGCAACGACGTCCGGCTGGGAACCGACAGTGGCCTAAAAGAGGGCAGCTCCTGACCGTCACGTCAATCACCGAAGGTGTGAGCAATTGAGTGCCCAAAGTCCGCTTTTGTTGCACGTAGCCTACGAAAAACCGGAGTAGACTCGAGGAACGCCCCCAGAACCCGTGATGGGGCGGTATCGCGCGCCACCGCACGTAAAGGGAACGGGTTCCGGAGTCGCGGACGTTGTTGCAGACCAGACTGAATGTAAAGCTCACCCAGCGCCAGGTACTCACCCCGGGACTGGTCCAGATGGTGGGCGTCCTTGCGCTCAACAACCTTGAGCTTCGGGACATGATCAACAACGAACTGATCGAGAATCCCGTCCTCGAGGAGATTGACGGTAGCGTAGAGCCCCTGGAAGAGCGTTCCGGTCGCGAAGGGGATCGCGAACGCAGCGTGGAGGCCGTCGCCGCCGAAGGCGAGCGCGAGAAACGCGAAGAAAAGGACCCGTTTGAGGAGGTGGATTTCGGCACCTACTTTCAGGACTACCTGGATCCGGGCTACAAATCACCCTCAACCTTTGAGGAATACGACAAGCCCTCCTTCGAACATTTTCTCGCCGCACCCAATTCACTCGCGGATCACCTGTTCTGGCAGCTCGGATCGCTGAGCCTGAGCCCTCCCTTACGGTCTACGCTGCAGATCATGATCGGCAACCTGAATGAGGATGGCTACCTCACGGCCACGGATGAAGAGCTGCTCCACCTGGGAGCCGAACATGCCTGGGCAACGGAGACCGAGGCGGTCCGGTGTCTGGAGGCGGCCAAGGGTGTCCTGCGTGGACTGGACCCGCTGGGGGTCGGATCCCGCGACCTTCGGGAGTGCCTGGTCACCCAGTTACGGGCCATGCGCGAGGGCCAACTGCGCGAGGGTCAGAGCCAGGCAAGGGATCGAGCCGTATTCGACGTCGCCGAAGCGATCGTCCAGACCCACCTCCCCTTGCTCCAGCGCAGAGACCTGCGCGAGCTTTCGCGGGTGTGCCGACGGCCCCTGGCGGAGGTGGAAGCCGCCGCCGAGGTAATCCGAAAGCTCGATCCCCGGCCGGGAGCCCGCTTTCAGGAGTCCACCACCCGCTCCATTCAGCCCGATGTGAGCTTCACCAAACGCGATGACACCTGGGTCGTCGAGATCAACGATGAAGATGTACCCTCGCTGCGGCTGAATCACGAATACCGGCGCATGATGATCGAACGCCGCATGGAGCGTGAGGTCCGCGAGTACGTCAAGGAGCGCTACCGCTCAGCCATTCAGCTGCTCCGCAACCTGGAGCAGCGCAAAGCGACCATCGTGCGAACCTGCGAGGTCATCCTGCGCCGTCAGCGGGAGTTCCTGGACAGGGGCATGGAAGGCCTCCGCCCGATGATGATCAAAGAGGTGGCCGACGAGATTGGGGTGCATGCCTCCACAGTCAGCCGTGCCGTCTCCAACAAGTACGTCCACACGCCCCAAGGCGTCTATGAGCTTCGATTCTTCTTCTCGGAGGCTGTGAACGGTCCCGAGGGTGGCGATCTGCCGCTGCTGCTGCTGAAACGCAAGGTCAAAAAGCTGATCGAAGACGAGAACCCTGCCAAGCCGTTTACCGATGACGTTCTCGCCGCCGAGCTCCAGCGGCAGGGAATCCAGGTCACTCGGCGGACGGTTGCCAAGTACCGCGAAGATTTGGGAATTCCAAGTACCCATCAACGCCGTCAGCGCTAACGGCATATCATCAGGGGC
Organism: Verrucomicrobia bacterium Tous-C9LFEB; assembly: GCA_964658105.1. GTDB lineage: Bacteria > Acidobacteriota > Terriglobia > Terriglobales > Acidobacteriaceae > Granulicella. Next base: position 25,982 of record CAZZXY010000044.1, read on the forward strand.
GGAGGAGATCTCATGCATATTGAGTTCGTTGGCCGGCACTATTCTGTTACGGCCAAGCAGAGAGCCCACGCAACCGAATACCTGGAGCGCATTGTTCAGATTGTGAGCAATGCGGTGAGCGCCCGGGTCATCCTGACCGAAGAGGGCTACCGCAAGCTGGCTGAAGTGGAACTTATCATTCCCAACGGCGACCTGGTAGCCAAGTGCGAGGGAACTGACGTGGATCAGGTGCTGCACGATGCCCTGCGCCGGGTGGAGCAGCAGGCTGTGAAACACAACCAGCGCGGCCAGACTATCAGGGATCACTCCAAACCCGTGGTGACCGAAGACGCGGAAGACCGCGGCATCACGCCAGTCTTGAACGCTCAGTAGGGATGGAAGTTCTGAAACGGGAAGGGCTCGGTGCGCCGGGCCTTTCTTCTTGGACAACGGGCCGAGAACGTCCCTGTCGGATATAGGATCGAGCGTATGGCGACCCGGCGACCGGCCGCATCGAAACAAACCAAGGCAAAAGACAAAGGGAAGCCCACTCCTGCGTCGCCCCGCGTAGAGGAAAACCCGCGCGAGTTGGTCATCATCACCGGAATGTCCGGTTCAGGCAAGGCTTCCGCGCTGAAGACCTTCGAAGATCTGGGTTTCTACTCCGTCGACAACCTTCCCCTCGAGCTGATTTCCCGCTTCGCGGATCTGGTAGCCAAGTCCGCCGAGATCGAGCGCGCCGCGCTGGTGGTCGATGTGCGGGAGGGCAGCCGCCTGGACCGTTTTCCAGCCATCCTCAAGCAGGTTCGGGCGGCGCTGCCCACGCGCGTAGTCTTCCTGGAAGCCAGTGAAGATGTGATCGTCCGCCGGTTTTCGGAGACGCGGCGGCCGCATCCGCTCGGGCGGGGCGAGACCGTTGTGTCCTCGATCCGCGCGGAGCGAAAGCGGCTGGACCCCATCCGCAACGTGGCCGACATCCTGCTCGATACGTCGAAGTTCAATGTCCATGAGTTGCGGGCGCATCTGCAGTCGCAATTCGGGCGCGCCGACGGACCCGACGACCAGAACCTGACCATCGCCGTCACCAGCTTCGGCTTCAAGAACGGCGTGCCGTCGGAGGCGGATCTGGTCTTTGATGTGCGCTTTCTGCCAAATCCGCACTTCATCCCCGAGTTCCGCAAGCTGACCGGCAAGCATCCCCGCGTGGCGAAATACGTTCGTTCCTTTCCGCAGACGCGCGAGTTTCTCGACAAGGTGACGGACCTGCTGACCTTTCTGCTGCCGCACTACATCAAGGAAGGCAAGAGCTATCTAACCATTGGCATCGGGTGCACCGGCGGGCAGCACCGGTCGGTCATGATCACCGAAGAGCTAAAAAAGCGACTCGGCGCCGCGGGTTACCGCGCGAAGTCGGCGCACCGGGATATGCCGCGTTGAAGCTGCCGCCGGTCTATCCGATCGTAGACATCGCAACTCTGACCGCCCGCGGCATGGATGCAGTGAGCTTTACGCAAGAGCTTGTGCAGGCTGGGGCGGAGATCCTGCAATTGCGGTACAAAAATGGATCGCCTCAGGAGATCCTGGAGCAGGCAGCGGCCATCTCCGCGGTTCTGGAAGGGACTGCGTGCCTCCCCGTGATGAACGACCGGGTCGATCTGGCGCTCCTGGCTGGATGGAAGGCGGTTCACCTGGGCCACAAGGATCTGCCGCCCGCGGCGGCGCGCGCCGTCTTTGGCGAGCAAGGATTGCTCGTCGGGCAGTCGACCCATGGCGAGGCGCAGGTAATCGCGGGGGAGCAGGGCTCCGCAGATTACGTAGCCATTGGCCCTGTCTTCGGGACGGCCACCAAGGCGGACGCCGAGCCGGTGGTCGGGCTGGCAGGCGTTCGGCGGGCGCGCGCGCTTACCCGCAAGCCGCTGGTAGCCATCGGCGGCATCACGCGCGAAAACGCCGCGGCGGTGATCGAGGCCGGGGCGGATTCCGTCGCTGTCATCGGCGGCTTGTTTGCTGACGGAGAGAGCGTCGCCGCCGTCATGGAAGACTTTCTTCGGCGTCTGCGGTAACGTTCTATTCATCCACCCTGAGCGCAGCTTCACTGGTCTTTCGCTGCGCGGAACGTAGGTTAAGGCGCTTGGCACAGCAAGGAATCAGCCCGCAGCCCTCCGCGGCGGTGGTGGAGGCTGACGTAGAGACAAGCAGCCCAAACGGCGGCGCCCATCTTATCCAGGGCCTCGGCCTGTTCTCAGCAACGGCCATTGTCATGGGATCGATGATCGGTTCGGGCATCTTTATCGTGCCGGCTGACATGAGCCGCACCCTCGGTTCGCCTGCCCTGCTGATCGCGGCGTGGCTGGTAACAGCCGCCATGACGATCATCGGTGCGCTCAGCTACGGCGAGCTGGCAGCAATGATGCCCAGGGCCGGCGGGCAGTACGTCTACCTCAGGGACGGCCTGGGACCGATCTGGGGCTTCCTGTACGGCTGGACCCTCTTCCTCGTCATCCAGACGGGCACCATCGCCGCTGTAGGTGTGGCCTTCGGCAAGTTTCTCGGCGTGTTCTTTCCCTCTGTCAGCCAGTCGCACTGGATCTGGCACATGGGCGGCGGCAACATCGGTCTGAACACCGCAAACCTGGCCGCCATCGCCGTCATCACGCTGCTGACGTTCACCAACACGCGCGGCGTCAAGCTGGGCGCGGCGGTGCAGAATGTGTTCACCACCGCGAAGGTGCTGGCACTGCTCGGCGTGATCGCGGTCGGTCTGGTGGCACGCAACGTGTTGGCGGGCAGCGCGAACTTCGGTCATGCCTTCTTTGCGAACGCCGGCCTGCAGGTGCGGCACAAGGTCGAGATTGGTTCGTTCTTCGGCATGGGTGGCGGCTCCGCCATGGTGGGCATCTTCACGCTGATCGCCGTGGTGCAGGTCGGCTCGCTGTTCAGCTCGGACGCCTGGAACAACGTGACGTTCACGGCAGGGGAGATCCAGAATCCCAAGCGGAATCTGCCGCTCTCGCTGGTGCTGGGTACGGGCGTTGTGCTGCTGCTGTACATCCTCTGCAACTTCGTCTACCTCGCGGTGCTGCCCATGATGGGAACAGCCGGTGCGACGACGCTGGCGGGACGGGGTATCGCGTTTGCCTCCGAAGATCGCGTCGCAACCGCGGTGATGGAGTCGGCCTTTGCCGGGCTCGGGGCGAAGCTGATGGCGGGCGCCATCCTTGTCTCCACCTTTGGCTGCGTCAATGGCATGCTGCTGGCAGGCGCTCGGGTGTACTACGCCATGAGCCGCGACGGATTGTTTTTCCAGGCCACCGGCAAGCTCGATCCGAAAACGGGCGTTCCGCGGAATTCGCTTTGGCTGCAGTGGGCCTGGACCTGCCTGTTGTGTCTGAGCGGCAGTTACGGGCAACTGCTGGATTACGTGATCTTTGCGGTGCTCGTCTTCTATGTGCTGACGATTCTGGCGCTGTTCGTGCTTCGCCGCACAAGGCCGGACATTCCACGGCCGTACAAGGCGTTTGGCTATCCGGTTTTGCCCGCGCTCTATATCGGAATGGCGGTCTGGATCTGTGGTGTACTGTTGCGATACAAGCCTCAGTACACATGGCCTGGGCTGCTTCTAGTGCTGCTCGGAGTACCGGTGTATCTATTACGGGCGCGGCGGCAGGTGCCGGCCGTGTCCGCTGAAAACTAGGAGGACGGGACAGGCGAATGGCAAATCTTCTTGCGAAAAAGTCCATGGACGCGTTGATGGCCGAGGCTCAGAATGAGGGCTCGCACTCGCTGAAACGGACGCTCGGGCCCTTTCAACTGACGGCGCTGGGTATTGGCGCTGTGATCGGCGCGGGTATCTTCGTGATCTCCGGCATCGGCGCGCAAAAGGCCGGCCCTGCGCTCATGCTGGCCTTTGTCCTGTCGGGCCTGGGCTGCGCCTTCGCCGGGCTCTGCTATGCGGAGTTCGCCGCGATGATTCCCCTTGCAGGATCGGCGTACACCTACGCTTACGCAACGCTCGGCGAGGTCTTCGCCTGGATCATCGGCTGGGATCTGACGCTCGAATATGCCATGGGCGCGAGCACCGTCAGCTCCGGATGGTCGAACAACTTCGTGGAGTTCCTGCAGATCTTCAACGTTCACTTTCCGCTGTGGCTCGCGTACGACCACTGGACGGCAGTGCGGCACTGCATCGACGAGGTAGCCCGGACGACGGTGCTGGCCCTCCACCCGAACCTGGTTCCCGGCTCGAAGAGCTTCTCTGAGGCGGTGTTGGCGCTCACAGCGAATCCCTCGGCCGACCTGCAGGCGCGCGCCCACGCCTTGCTGAACGCACCGCACATCTTTGGGATGGAGTTCGGTTTCAATCTCCCGGCACTCCTGATCGCCCTCCTGATCACGACCATTCTCGTGGTTGGCATCCAGGAATCGGCGCGCTTCAACGCAGGCATCGTGATCGTGAAGGTGGCCGTGGTGCTCTTCGTGATCGCCCTCGGTACCCACTACGTGGACCGGGCCAACTGGGGCAACAGCTGGCATACCTACTCGCCCTTCGGGCTCGGCGGCATCGGGCTGGCTGCCGGCCTGGTGTTCTTCTCCTACATCGGCTTCGACGCGGTCTCCACGACAGCGCAGGAGGCCAAGAATCCCAAGCGGGATCTGCCCATCGGCATCATCCTCTCGCTGATCATCTGCACGATCCTGTACATCGCGGTCGCCGCCGTGCTGACCGGGATGGTGTACTGGCCGCAGATCAACATCGAGGCTCCCCTGGCGCATGCCTTCCTCGATCACAATCTCGGCTGGGCTTCGGACATCATCGTGCTCGGCGCACTGGCCGGCCTGACCAGCGTCATGCTCGTCATGCTGCTGGGTCAGTCGCGCATCCTGTACGCCATGGCAAATGACGGCCTGCTGCCCGGCAAGTTCTTCGGCGAGATCCACCCGAGGTTCCGCACGCCCTGGAAGGGAACCATCCTCGCGGGCTGTCTCGCGGCCCTCGTCGGTTCCGTGACCCCCATCGACCTGATTAGCAAGATGGTGAACATCGGCACGCTGCTCGCTTTTGTCATCGTCTGCACGGCCGTGATCGTGCTGCGCCGCGTCGACCCGGATCGTGTGCGTCCCTTTAGAACGCCGCTGGTGCCTCTGGTGCCGATCCTCGGCATCATCATCTGCGGTTACATGATGGTGGAGTTGGGCATTGCAAATTGGATCCGTTTGATCGGCTGGTTGCTGATCGGCCTGGTCGTCTACTTCGGGTACGGCCAGAAACACAGCCGCGTGCAGCGCGGTGTGCTGCCGGCAGACATGGACGAGGCGCCACGCGAGGTCGTCTAGAACCCGGTGCATCATGCAGGATCAGACAGGCTCGGCCCCAGGCCGAGCCTGTTCTGCTTAGTTATGATTCGTGCCCGAAGTCCGGTTATGCACGGTGCTGGCCTGCGTCGTCGTGGAAACGGATGGCACCGTGACAGAGTTGATCGGCGTCGGATCATCGCGCAGCTTCACAAAGAGCGTTCCACCGGAGCTGGCCGGATGCGGTACGGGAAGGCTATTGCCGGTGAAGCCGTCAGGAACAGGATCGGCAGCCGTGAACGCGGGGTCCGCGCTGACAGACTGCAACAGGAAGAGATTGCTTCCGGTAAGGCTGCATGGCGCGGTCAGTTCAGCGGTGCACTGCAAATGCGCAAGGGTCGGCAAGCGTACGAGGGTACCGAGCGGCATCCAGTCGCTCTCGCGCGTTGGATCCTCCTGGGACGCAGCCATGTTGGCCACGGCCGTCGGCGTCTGGTTCACGCCCGCCTGGGCTCCGTCGGACGACGAAGGCGGCGTGGCCTCCGTATCGTTGCGCTTTCCTCGGGCCGGCATTTGCGGGAACACCGCGCGCAACCGAAGAGCCCCGAACGCGCTCGGGCCAAACGATCGTAGCGGGTCCAGGCTCGCGACAATCGTGTGGGGATCCTGAAGAACCAGACCACCCGAAGGCGCCAGCGTCAGAACCGTCCGCAGTGTTCCGTCGGATGTCTCAATCTCGATCCTGCCGTTGCGAGGAAAGTCGTTGCGACTCTTCAACGTAAAGGTGAGGTGAGCGTTCAGCGGAAGGTCATCTGCGCTGGTAAGCAGAATGGAGGACCCGGGTACGGACTCGAAGTTCTTGCTGATCACGGACACAGCCGGCCGCGGCGGCAGCACCGTGAGCGCCAAAGGCAGACGTCGTCCATCGTTCAGGGTGACCTGGGCCGTAAGTTTGTCGCCCGTGTGCGTGGGCGGTTGCGCTGCCTCAGCCGGTAGTGTCAGACGAATCGATGCCGGGACATCAGCAGCCGGGGGCTCCGTCGGATCAACAGGCGGAGCTGGCACGGGCCGGAAAATCAAATCGCCCAGCGTGATCTTCTGGATGCTGCCAAGATTTGCGCCCACCAGCATGATCGACCGGTCTCCTGCCGTAAGAGCGACCTTGTCCAGATGCGGCGGATCCGCAAACGTTTGCGCGGCCACGGCATCCGGTTTCGGCTGACCGTACTGCTGAATCGCAAGATGCAGGTCCCCGGGGCTGAAGCGGCGCCCATCCGGCAGACTGACCGCCAGCAGCACCTTGTGGTCCGGCCTCGACTCCTGTTTGAAGTGCAAGGGCATCGGGTCCTGGCTGTCCGAGGCATCAACGGCCACCGTGTGAACGCAGGCGTTCCCCGTCGAATCCAGCAGCAACTGCGCGGTCTTCCCGGCAATAATGTCCCCGGAACTCCCATCATCATTCAGGATGTGCCAGTTTCCACCAGGCAATTGCTGCAGGGGAACTGTCGGCCCGACAAAAGCGTCGAAACCCCAATGCCCCTGAATCGTTCCCGTCAGCATCACCGGATCCGGTTGCAGTTTGGAAGGCATCTTCTCCGCAGGCGCAGCCGCCTGGGACGCATTGGCCGGCGACGCGCTCACCAGGGGTCGCTGATCCCGCAGTGGAATGTGGTGCTCCGGACCGTGCTGAAGAACGAGCCCTCCCTCAAAGGCATCCGCCACGAGCGGGATATCCGGCTGGGGCGACGTGTTTGGGGGCGTGTTCAGGTGCAAAACAAGATTCGTCGCAAAGTCCGTCGAGAAGACCAGGGGTGCCCCTTCGATGGCCAGCACGACCTTCGGCTTCAGAAGGCACGCAACATCGTCCGCGTTTGCGGGGCGCAGCGGAGGCTTTTCGGCCGGATGCACGCTCGGCAGGCCCACCACCAGCACGGATTTGGGGTTGTGAAATGATGGCGGCGTATTCAGGCGCAGGTTGAGCGCCTCACCCTGCGGAAACGCGATCGCCGGAATGTACTGGTACTGCGCCGTGTGCAGGCTCCCCATCAGCCGGATCAGGTCGACCACGGCTCCGACATAGGCGGAATACAAACCGGCGCCCGCAATGCCCGTGTAGCTGGTGGCCTGGATCAGATCCGATGTGGGGCCGTTCGAAAGGGAGCTGGCCATGTTCTGCCCGTGCCCGTCATCCAGCAGCGTCTGTGTCCCGGTCTGGGTCAGGCAGCTGAACTGCAGATCGATTGACCGCTTAAAACAATCGGCATTGGGCTTCAGCGCAAGGGTCCGGGCCAGCAGGTCCGAGCGACGCTGCAGCTCGTTGATGTCGGACGGCGGCACGCGGCGAAGATCTGCCAGGTAGCGCTCGATGCGGGCCTGTTCGAACCCCGCTTCGTTCAGATCCTGCGAGGCGCGGACAAAAAGCCCCGGTCTGCCTCGTACGGCGGACTTCAACGTAGCAAAGTCTCCGCCGGTTTCCGGTGCCATAAACATGACAGCCTGTTCCGCCTCGGCTGGCACCGTGATGAAGACCCCTTCGTCGCGCACCTCTTTCTTCCAGGTCTCGACGCGAAAGAACCAGTTTTCCGGTGGCGGATTAGTGGTTCCGCGCAAAAACGCGCAGATCAGCAGGTACTTTACCGACTGGCTGGGGGGCAGATCCGGGTGAATCCACAACCTGTCACCCGGTTGCAGGTTGGGGACTGAAGCGATCGGCAGCGTCTGCTGGTTGGGGCCAGCGCCGCGCGTCACCCGGACATCAATCTTTGGCCCAACCAGGTCGAAGCGAGCGTCGGCGGCAAGTGCCGGCCGAAGCCAGACAAGCAACAGCAGAAAAAGGGTAAGTCGCCGCACGCACACCTCCTGGGTGGAGTTTAGATGCTGGGCCCCCTCCGGGATGTGCAACAGAGGTGGAACACACTCATGGCGTTCGTGACCGTTGCGTTGCAGGACAACCGTCCGCCTCCGGCCTGTTCCGCCCTCCCGCGCCTCGCTACCCCGCGAGTCGTGCCCCACCCCTCCACGCTTGTCATTCCGCAGCGCAGCGGAGGAATCTGCTGTTTGCCTGCACAAGCGATCACGCTCGGGGTGAGCCACCCCCACCGCCTCCACGCTTGTCATTCCGCAGCGCAGCGGAGGAATCTGCTGTTTGCCTGCACAAGCAATCACGCTCGAGGGCGCATCACACCCCACACACCCCAAGCTTGTCATTCCGCAGCGCAGCGGAGGAATCTGCTATTCGCCTGCACAAGCAATCACGCTCAGGGTGAGCCAAAGCAACGATCAGCGGTGACCCACCAAGTAGCCAACCCTAGTGCTGACGCAACCGCCGGCTGGGGCCGTCGCTCTCCACCGAGCCGTCGCGAATAGAAATGACCCGGTGCGCAAAATCCGCAATATCCGGCTCGTGCGTCACCAGCACAATCGTGTTGCCCCGCGCATACAGCTCATCAAACAGCGCCATAATCTCCACCGAGGTCTTGGAATCAAGGTTGCCCGTCGGTTCGTCGGCCAGGATGATGCTCGGATTGTTGACCAACGCCCGGGCAATGGCTACACGCTGGCGCTGGCCGCCGGAAAGCTCGTTCGGCTTGTGATTCATGCGCGTACCGAGATTCACGCTTTCCAGAACGGCCTTGGCTCGCTCGGTGCGCTGGGCAGCCGGTGTGCCGTTATAGATCAGTGGCAGCTCGACGTTGTGCAGTGCCGTCGCACGCGCGAGAAGATTGAAGGTCTGAAAGACGAACCCGATCTCCTTGTTGCGAATCCGGGCAAGCTCGTCATCAT
>CAZZXY010000045.1:0-34549 GCA_964658105.1 Verrucomicrobia bacterium Tous-C9LFEB
GTCCGGCCCTCGGCGGCTGGCTGGCTGGCTTTCATCCACGCCTGCCCTTCTGGGTTTCCGCGGCGCTCTCGCTCCTGAACGCCGTCTATGGCCTGTTTGTCCTGCCGGAGTCCCTCTCCCTCAAGCACCGCAGCCCCTTCTCCTGGCGTCGCGCCAATCCCGTTGGCTCTATCCGCATGCTTTCGCGCACGCGCACGCTGGTCGTGCTCTCCGGCGTCCTGCTGCTCGGCTACATCGCCCAGAACTCGCTCCTCAACGTGTACGTGCTCTACACGAACTACCGCTATGGCTGGACGGACCGCACCGTGGGCATCTCGCTCGGTGCCCTCGGGTTGATCACGGTGATCTACGGGCTGTTCCTGGTCAAGCGCGCCTCGAAGCTGGTGGGCGACGAGCGTGCCGTGCAGCTTGGCCTTTTTGGCGGCTCCCTCGGCTACCTGATCTTTGCAACAGCCCGCAGCGGCCTGGGCTTCGTCTCCGGGATGCCCCTGCTCAACCTCGTCGCTATCGCCTGGCCCGGATCGCAGAGCATCATGTCTCGCTCTGCCGGGCCGGAGGAGCAGGGCCAGCTCCAGGGCGCGATCAACAGCCTGCGCGGCATCGCGGGCATTGTGGGACCCGGCCTGTTCACCTGGTTCTTCGCCAAGGCCGTAGGCGACTGGGCCCACTGGCACCTGCCCGGCCTGCCCTTCTACGTCGCCAGCGCGATGATGATGGTCTCGGTGCTGCTGTCCCTGGTGGCCCAGCCGAAGACGGTGGGTCGGCAGTAGAGCGGTCCGCCTCACCCGCCGAATCGCTACACTAAATCCATGCACCACCCCTATGACGCCCTCATCGTAGGAGCCGGCCCGGCCGGCTGCGCCGCCGCCTACGATCTCGCCCGCGCTGGCCGACGCGTCCTTCTCCTTGATAAGCGCAACTTCCCGCGCCATAAGGCCTGTGCCTGCGGTCTTACGCGCAAAACACTCAAGGCGCTCCGTTACCCCGTCGACCCCATCCTCGAGCGTGAGTGCCGCGACGTCGTCCTGCAGGAGGCCGGCCCGGCCTTTCGCACCGGTCGTCGCTCGGCCGATAAAGCCTGCGAGGTCCGCGTCCACCTGCGCCAGCCGTTCTGTGCCATGGCCGTGCGCGAGCACTTTGACGGCTTCTGTCTGGGGCAGACCCTCGCGCAGGGTCAAGAAGGCAGAAGGCCGGAGCTTCGCAAGATCGAAGGCATCGTTGCGCTTCGCGAGCTGCCGACCCACATCGAGCTCGACATCGCTCTCCCGAACGGCTCCACGGAGACCCTGAGCGCGCCTGTTCTGATCGGCGCGGACGGCTCCAACGGCCAGACCCGCCGGCTCAGCACCCAGGGCAACGCCACCGCCGCGCAACTCCCTCCGGAGCCCGCCTGGTACGCTCGCGGCTTCGCCCTGGAAGCCACCGTTCCCTACAACGTGCTTCCTACCCAACTCCCTGCCGGCGACCAGCCCCACGATCTCGTTTTTGACTTCGCCCCGATTGCCGGCGGCTACGGCTGGCTCTTCCCCAAGGCCGATCACATCAACATTGGTGTAGGCGGCTTCGTGCCCCAGGGCACAAACGGGACTGCAGCGTCCGGCGTGGAGGGTATGCAGTACGAGACTGTCACACGCGTCCTGCTGAACACCTACATCCGCGAAAAACTCGGGCTCGACCTGGCCCAGGTACCCGCTGCGCACGTCACGGGACAGCATCTCGGCCTGGGCGGCCACGCGTACACGCCGCAGGGCCGCGTCCTGCTCACCGGCGACGCGGCGGGTCTGGTCGACCCGCTTACCGGCGAGGGCATTCACTCCGCCATCACCAGCGGCCAGGCTGCGGCAGCCGCCATCCTGGAAGCGCTCTCCCCCCGTTCGTCTTCTCAACTGGAGCGCGTTTCCGAGAGCTCCCCTTCATCAGCCGAGGCAGCCGAACTCGCCGCGGCGTACGCACGACATCTCCAGACGCTGCAGGAGACGCTGGCCTTCTCCCACCGTGCCGCCCGCTCCTTCTATCGCGAGCCCGAACGCGGCTTCAAGGTGATGCGTACCCCGCTGCTCCGCAACCTCGTTCTGAAGACCTACGCCGACGGCCTGCCCACCACCAGGCTCCTCGCCAGCCTCGCACGGCGTGTCGCCTGAGATCGGCCGCGGAGCCCCGGCGGCCCTACGAACCTCGCTGAAGATCACGCACCCCGCCCTCGTCTCCCTGGGCGGGCGACTGCGACGCGATTGCATACATCGATCGAGCGGACAGCTTCTGCGCGATCCACCAGCACGCGAAGTTCATCGGCAGCAGCACCGGCAGCAGCGACCAGTCGCCCGTTAGCTCGACCGCGACGAAGGCCGCCATTACGGGAGCATGCGTCACCGCGGCCATCAGGAAGCTCATGCCCGCAATGGCCCAAAGACCTGTCGAGGCGGCACCTAAGCCATGGGCCAGCAGCGCGCCCGCGACCCCGCCCGCAAAGAGCGTCGGCGTAAACACGCCGCCGATAGTTCCCGTCCACACGCAGGCAAGCGTCGCGACCAGTCGCAGCAGCAGCACACGCCCCAGGTCCATGGCGCCCGCTGGAGCCCCAGGCGACGTTCCGATCGACAGGGCTGCTCGCAGACCAACGTCGCCATTGCCCCATACCCGCGGATCCAGAACGGAAAGACCGCCCACCACGATCCCACCCCACAGAACCGGCACGGGCAAGCGTCGCGCGACGTGCATCGTGCCCAGGAGCCACTGGTACACCGGCCCGGCCAACCCGGCGGCCACGGCCAGCAAAGGCAGGCTCCACAGTTCCCATCCCCAGGCGAGCGCAACGTGCACCGGGTACAGGCGTTCACGGCCAAGCAGAACACCGCTCACCGCCCAACCCGCCGCAGCCGCCAGCCCAAGCAGCGGAAGCTCCGCCAGGGCCACGGCACCGAGCACGATCTCCGCCGCGAAGAATGTCCCCGCGATAGGGGCATTGTAGGCAGCTGTCACGCCTCCGGCGACACCACACGCGACCAGCAGGCTGAGCTGCGCCGGGTTGTCGCCATCCAGCCATCCACGCCATCGCGCGCATGTGCTGGCGACGGCTGCCGCGAACTGGATCATCGATCCCTCGCGCCCTACCGCAGCTCCGCTCGCCACGGAAAACGAGGCGGACAATGTTCGCCAGCAGTTTGGCCCCAGCGGAATGAATCCGTCCTCATGCCGAACCGCCTCGACATACTCCACATAGGGCGCAGACGGCTGCCCCTTATGCTTCTCTCTCCTGCGCCGCACGGCCAACACGCCTGCTGCGAGCAGGGCACCCACCGCCGGCGTCAGAGCTCGACGCCAAACGGGCAGGTGGGTGGCTGCGAAGGGCGGATCTTCACCCGATCCCGTCAGCACCCATTGCAGACCACGAAAGCCCAACCGAACGAACGCTGCCGCCAGGGCACTCACGGCACCAATCAGCCCCGCGGCCAACACAAGCCGCCACGTCCATCTGGGTGGCGGGACAGCGGGCTTCCGCAGGTGTACCGGCTCGACTTCCTGCCCATCATCCATGTCGTCCCGGTACCCTGAGCGGCGAGCTGGGACCGCCTACCAGACCTTGCAGGTTGGCGTATGCACCATCGGTTGACCGGCCTTGCAGCCAAACGCCTTTTGAAACTCCGGCATGTTGCTGACCACACCGTTGATGCGCGCGAACCCCGGCGAGTGTGGATCAGTGATCGCCTGCACGCGCAGGTTCTCCGGCCGGGCATTCTCGCAAGCCCATTGACCCATGCCCACAAAGAACCGCTGATCCGGCGCAAACCCATCAACATCCTTCAGGGTCTTGCCCCCCTCCTGCAGCTTCCAGGCGAGAAAGGCCAGGTAGGTACCGCCAAGATCCGCAACGTCCTCGCCGCTGGTCAGCTTCGAGTTGATGTGAATGTCGTCCACAACCACGTAGTTCGCATACTGGTTCCGGACACAGTTGATGCGATCCTCAAACCCCTTTGCGTCCGAGGGCGTCCACCAGTCGCGCAGGTTGCCCTTCGCGTCAAACTGCCGCCCTTCATCGTCGAAGGCATGCGTCAGCTCATGGCCGATCGTCGCGCCGGTATTGCCATAGTTCGGCGCATCATCCAGCGACGGGTCATACAGTGGCGGCTGCAACACACCTGCGGGGAAGTTGATGTCATTCATCTGCGGGTTGAAGTAGGCGTTCACGGTCGGCGGCGTCATACCCCACTCGTTCAGGTCTACCGGCTTGCCGAGCTTCGCCCACTGACGTGCATCTTCAAAGGTGTTCGCGTGCCTGACATTGTCGAAGTAGTCGTCCCGCTTTACATCCAGTGTCGAGTAATCACGCCAGTTCGCCGGATAGCCGATCTTGTTGCGGATTGCATGCAGCTTGCGCAACGCTTCGGCCTTTGTCTGGGGGCTCATCCACTCGAGACCTTCGATCTCTTTGCCCATCTCGGTCTCGATCTGCCCCGTCATCAGCTCGGTCTTCGCCTTCATGTCCGCAGAAAACGTGCGGGCCACAAATTCCTGACCAAGCGCCTCGCCCAGGTTGTTGTCCACAGCCCGCACGCAGCTCTTCCAGCGGGGCGGTTCCTGCGCCACGCCGCGCAACGTGTGCGAGTAGAAATCGAAGTGTGCCTGGCGGAACGGCGTTGCCAGGTAGGGCGCCGCCGCAACCAGCAGGTGAAAGCGGATATACGTCTTCAGTGCGGGCACAGGCTCGTGGCTCAACTCGGTTTGCACCGCCTTCATGAGCTCCGGTTGCGACACGTTCAGCTTGGCGATGCCCGGCGCACCCTGAACCGCAAAGTAGCGATCCCACTTCACAGCCGGGGCAATCCCCTGCAGTTGAGCCACCGTCATCAGGTGATAGATCTTGTGCGGATCCCGCATCTCCACACGCGTAAGCTGCGCCGTAGCCAGCGCCGTCTCCACACGCAGCACCGTCTCGGCATCGGTCTTCGCCTGCTCGGGCGATGCGCCCCCAAGCACCATCAGGTGTTGCACAAACGCGGCGTACTGTTCGCGGATCTTGATGCTTCGTGGATCGGTCTTGGTGTAGTAGTCGCGATCCGGCAGGCCCAGCCCGCCCCCTCCCACGGCCACGATCATCGTCGACGCGTTTACCGCGTCCTGCTCCGTGCCGGCACCAAAGAAAAAGCTCCCGATATCGTCGTGATTGATGTTCGGCAGGGTCCTCAGCAGCGCCTCGCGCGTGTTCAGCGCAGAGAGCCTGTCCAACGCAGGCTGCAGCGGCTTCAGCCCCGCCGCGTCGATCGCAGCCGTATCCATGCAGCTTTCGAAGTAGTCGCCCACCTTCTGCTGCACCGGTGTGCGGTTGGCCGCTTTGGCATCCGCATCCAGAATGCCCCACAGGAACTGCTGGTTATCGTTCGCCAGCTTGGAATACACATCCCACACCGCCTGGTCAGCGGGGATCGGATGCTGCTTCTGCCACCCACCGCAGGCAAACTTGTAGAAGTCCACACATGGGTCGACACTGCGATCCAGACTTGCCAGATCCAGCGAAGGCGAATACGGCATCTTCTGCAAAGGCTCCACGGAAGGAACCGGCACCGCCACAGGCTGCTGCGCCCTGAACGCGCCCCCGCCCCAGACACCTAAAGACACGCCGGCCAATGCCAGCCCTCGCAACAAACGCATACTTTCTCCCGTGCGCCCATCCTACAACGCGCGCAACGTAGCGGGCCCCCTGCGCAGGGTGAGACCGCTGCAGGGAGACGACAGGACGCCCTACAACACCGTGACTGCCTGCCCGAGAACACGCCGTACCGTCCTCACACTAGTGGTTTGGACGGTTTGCGCGGACTCTATCTCTTGCTGTCGCTTAATTGTTGAACGTCTATTTGGCCGCTACCGGCGGCGGGTAGTACGGCAGCTTTTCCTGTTGCTGCGATCCACGCTTCACCGCAATATCGGCAAACAGCAGCGCCGGCGTAATCGTGGTCTGCGGCAGAGGCGTGAACTGCTGCAACACATACGGCTCTCCCCCGGCGGCAACAATCTCCGACCGTAAGGAACGCTGATCCAGCTCATCGAAGATCGCGCCCCGCACCAGCGCGCGCTTGCCATCGGGTGATACGCGATACAACAACCGCGGCGCCAGTTCGCCACCACCCAGCGTCTCTACCTCGTACACATCCCGGCCCTGATCTTTCGCCAGGGACAAGAGTTTCGCACGCATCTGCTCGATCGTGACACTCTGATCCGTCTTCACCAGCAGCACGCCTGCATGCGGGTGTGCCGGCCCTCCCAGTGTTGCGCGTCCGTGCCCGTTCGACTCCGGGAAGTCCTTCACCGGCTCGCGGCTCACCAGGTAGTTCACCAGCTTGCCATGGTTGACCACCGTCACCGGGACAGCAGGCTCGCCCTCGTCGTCCACGGTGTACGCCCCGAGCAGACCCTCGCCATGAAAGTCATGCAGCGTAGGATCATCAACCACCGTCAGGAAGGGTGGCAGTACCGGACTCTTGTAGCTGGACTGGTAGGCGCCTACAGTTCGCGCCATCGTACCCAGCTCCGGCCGGTCCGCTTCGATGTTCGGCATGAACAAGCGGTTCACGACGTCAGCCGCAGCATCGCCTGAAAACAACACCGGCCCGTGGTAATCCTCGGCGTCCACGACGGGAGCCTGTCGCAAAGCCTCGTAGCTGGCGAGGTTGTCCAGCGTCCGTTTGCGCAGCGAACTCCAGCCTTCCAGACCTTCAGCGGTGGTTGCGGTCGTGCCGTTACTGCGGCCCAGCTGCATGCCATCGGGCGCCTGCCCACCGACCGAGATGTTGTCCTGGTACCCCCCGAAGCCGTGCCGCACCGCCGAGCCGTCGGTGTTCACCGTGTAGCGGTTCACCACCATCGCATTCAGGGAAGCGCTCGAGTATTGAACAGTCGCGGCGAACCCTTGCGCCTCCGGTGCCTTGGAATACAAACCGCTCGCTTCCACGAGCCTGTGCTTCCACTCATTCCGGTCCAGCTGCAGATCCTTCACGGGCTCTTCGGCAACCACCGCCTTGGCCGGGGAGAAGTCGTTCGCGGTAGGCGGGTTCTGAAATTGCTTCAGCGCGGCCTGCTTGGCGGAGTAGTTTCGCAACGCCGCCTTGTACGCCTCATCCGTGGCCGTCCAGAGCGCCTCGCGGAGCGCATCAGGGTCGTTGTCACCGGGCGCCAGAGCCAGGGACCCAGTGCCACGCGCTGAGCTCGAATCCACCTTGTAGTCGCCGATGCGCAGCTCCACCCGAACAAAGCGCTGGCGGCTCTCGGTCTCTCCTGTCAAAGCGCCGTAGTTCGCCACGATCTCATAGCTGTGGATGTCCTCCAGCCGGTACTCGATGAAATACGGCCGCTGCATCCCCGGGAGCACCAACTGCTCCCGCTCGCGGTTCAGCTCATCGCTCATCGCTCGCAGCAGGGGATCCTTCACGACTGGCGGAGCGCTCTCAGCGAAAGCTGCCAGGCGCAAACCACTCACGGCAGCCAGGAACAGCCAAACCCTGGCGTCGCGGAGACGGGAAACACGGAAACAATCGCCGGAAACGTACGCCACTACTCACTACCTTTCACAATGGGTTCCCCACCCACAGCAGCCCGCTTCATCACGGTGG
Source organism: Verrucomicrobia bacterium Tous-C9LFEB (assembly GCA_964658105.1). Lineage (GTDB taxonomy): Bacteria > Acidobacteriota > Terriglobia > Terriglobales > Acidobacteriaceae > Granulicella. Next base: position 7,602 of record CAZZXY010000045.1, read on the forward strand.
GTGGTGGCAGAATGGGCGGGCGCGCCGTGCCCTGAGATTGCCGCTGTGTCTCAATTTCGCTGACCAGCATGGCAGGGGCCACGGCACTCACGGGCACCGTGCCGCTCTCGGCACCGCACTCCCCATTGAACACATCCGGGTGATCGTTGGTGGCGACGATCCGGCTCAGCGCAGCCTGGGGCGTGCCGACGATCGAGACCCCGCGCACCAGTTCATCCGGACGGCCATCCACATACACGCGATACACCACCAGCGGGATCACCTGAAAAGCCTGCGGCGAACTGCGCGTCGTCACCGCAAAGCCGGAGCTGATGTCTTCAAAGTAGAGCCCATACGCTTTGCCCTGCTTCTTTGCCTCCGCCTTCAACATGTCGCGCAACGCCGCATCACTCACGGCCTTGGTCGAGGTCACAATGAGGTTGCCCTGACGTCCGGTCGGCATCTTGCCCGACTCGGCGCGGCCATGTCCGTTCGAGTTCGCAAAGCTGGCTACCGGCAGCCGCGACATCAGAAACGTCTTCAGCACACCGTCATCGACCAGCTGCACTTTCTGCGCGGGCTCACCCTCGTCATCAAACAGGTAGTGCCCGCTCAGTGGCTGCCCCTTCCAGTCACGCAGGGTCGGGTCGTCCACCACGGACATGAACGGCGGCAGGATCTGCTTGCCCAGCAACTTGGTGAAGGTTTGGCCCTCTTCGTCGCCTCGCTGCCGCTGCCCTTCCAGCCGATGCCCCAGCACTTCATGGAAGAACACCGCCGAAGCACGTCCGCTCAGAATGGCCGGCCCGTTGAACGGCTCTGTGATGGGCGCCACACGCAGATCGTCCAGGTTCCTCGCCATGGCTTCGGTCTTCGCCAGCACTTCCGCCTGGTCCGGCAGATGTCCTGTGGCGTCTGCCTCAAACGTCTCGACACGAAACAGATCCATGCCATCCGCGGCGCGTGTGCGCGCTACCACGACCAGTCGCGCCACCTGATTCGGCGCGGTCACCTTTGTGCCCTCGCTGGAAACAAAGTAGTCCGTCTCATGCGAGGTCTGCAGGATGGCCATGTCATACGTGATGTGGTCGTGCGTGCGAAAGATCGCCGTCACCTCACGTAAGCGTTGCTCCCACGCTGCTTTGTCCAGCGTGAGCGGCGGCTCGGCAGTCAACACGTCTGTTTGAGGCTTTTCCGCCGAAAAGTCAGCCGATGTGTCTTCCTCTTTGGCGCGTACCTGCTGCTCGGTCTTTACCTTCTCAAGCGCATCCAGCGCCTTGCCGTAGCCGCGATTGGTGGCATACCAGAGCGACCGCTCAATGGCACTGCGATCATCCGTCAACGGCAGGGGCAGGGTGGTCAGGGCGCTGGTGCGATGCACTCCATGCGTGTTGTCGAGCGCCGGCGATCCTAGTCGCACCTGCACATCCGCCACCCGGGTATGGTTGCTGCTGGACTGCGTCACCGCACCGAACTGGGCAGTGATGTTGACGGTCTCCGCGTCCGCAACCTGGTAGCTCAGGAAGTAAGGTTTCGGCTGTTCCGATGCACCCGGATTCGGCTTTGTCTCTGTTGCGGCAACAGCCGGTTTAGCCACCGGTGTGATCTCCGCCCCCAGGGACGCCATGGCGCGATGGAGCTCGCTTTCCATTGCACCAATCAGGACGGGATCGGCACCCTTCGTCCGGGTTGCAGGACGCTCATGTCCGCTCCCCGCAGTTGGAACCGTCGCGGCCGGCGTGGCCTGCTGCGCAAACGCCGGACCCAGCACCACCATCAGACCCAGGGCCGGGACACACACTCCCCTGCTCCACTTCACGCTGCACAGAAAAGACTGACTCACAAGCACCGTCCAGGGGCCCACGCCCGCGCGCATCTGCGCACACGGTCAGTGTATCGGAATCGGGCACCGGGACTTCGGTTGGCCTAAGTCCGGCTTGCGTGCTGTGCTATCCGTGAAGTTCTTTTTCCGCCTGCTGCCAGTACTGGTCATGATGGCCGTGCTTTTTGCCTTCACGCTCCCAGATGAGGTAAGCCTGCACGGCGATGTCATGGTGCGTCGGCTTGGCTTTGGCTGTCTTGGCCGCAGCCTTCGGTTGCTCGGCTGGGGCCGCCTGCGGACTTGCGGTCTTCGCGGCCGTCTTTGTAGCCGCGGTTTTCTTGGCAGGGGTCTTCTCCGCTGCTGTCTCCGTACCGGTTGCTTTCTTGCTCGCAGACTTCTTGGTGGCCATTCTTTCCTCCGTGCCCGCTCAGAATACCTCCGTACAGCCCCCGGTTGTCCCGGGGCTTACCTCCCTTGGTGCGCGAAACCTTCTTCTGTCTTCTTTCGCTTGCACACGCAGCGTGCATCGACCACACTCATCCCACCTCTCATGCGCTTACCTCTCTTTGCCCTGCCCGTGGCTTTTCTCTGCCTTGCCATCAGCCCCGCGGCGCAGGCCAGCGAAACCGCAGCCGAACATGCAGCGAATGTCTATGCCGTTCAGCAACTCGCCGCTGCGCCAGCGCACGGCAACCTTCCCGACTACGCGCTTCCACCCGACAAGCTCGCCAAAGCACAGCATCTGGAGACCATCCGGACCGCCATGGACTTCGGCGGGACCGCCTGGTCGCTGCTTCAGTTCATCCTTCTCCTCTGGCTGGGCGTCATTGCCTGGATGCGCAACCGCGCCCTGGCGAGTAGCGCCGCTTTACGCGCCGAAAATAAAACAAAGCGCGCCTTCTGGCTGGAATGCCTCGTCTTCACCTGCCTCTACAACCTGCTCAGCACGCTGCTGGACCTGCCGCTGAGCCTCTACCATCAGCACCTGGCGCGCAGCTATGGCCTTTCCGTTCAAAGCTGGGGTGGCTGGTGGATCGACTTTGCGAAATCCTTCGCTCTCGGCCTGCTTGGCGGCTTTCTCCTCTTTGCGCTGCTCATGTGGCTCATCCGCAAGCTGCCCCGCTCCTGGTGGCTCGTCGGCTGGGCCGTGGTCACGCCCCTTCTGCTCTTCTTTATCTATCTCTCCCCCTACGTGCTCGATCCCCTCTTCAACAAGTTCGAGCCGCTGCAGCAATCCCATCCCGAGCTCGTTACCCGTCTGGAGCAGGTCGTCGCCAAGGGTCACATGGACATCCCACCCGAGCGCATGTTCCTGATGAAAGCCTCTGCCAAGGTCACCACCCTGAACGCCTACGTCACCGGCTTCGGTTCCTCCAAGCGTGTCGTTGTCTGGGACACCTCGCTTCAAAAGGGCACCCCCGATCAGGTCCTGTTCATCTTTGGGCATGAGAGCGGCCACTATGTCCTGGGTCACGTGATGCGCGGCGTGCTGCTGCTGATCGTCGGCCTGTTGCTCTCCTTCTTTGTTGGCTACATCCTTGTGCGCTGGTCCCTGCGCCGTTTCGGCGGAGCCTGGGCCATTCCCTCCGAAGCCGATTGGGGTACCCTCGTCGTGCTTTTCTTCGCATTCGCCCTGCTCAGTGCCGTCGCTCAACCCCTGGCCAATACCCTTAGCCGCACCCAGGAACACGCCGCCGACGTGTACGGCCAGGAAGCCATCCACGGCCTTGTCGGCAACCCGCAGGAGGTAGCCCGGTCCGCCTTCGAGCTCCTCGGCGCCAACAGCTTCGTCGTGCCCAATCCCAACCTCTTCCTGGAGTTCTGGACCGATAGCCACCCCGCCATCGGCCGGCGCGCCGCCTTCGCCCATGCCTACGACCCGTGGACGGCAGATGTCGCGCCGAAGTACTTCCCGAAGCCCTGAGCGAGACTCGAGCGGTACCATGAACGTTATGGCCGACCAGACTTCGGATTGCCTCTTCTGCGGGATCGTCTCCGGCGCGATCCCCGCCAAACGCCTCCATGAGACGGACGAGGTCCTGGCGTTCGCGGACATCCACCCGCAGGCGCCCGTCCATGTCCTCGTCATTCCCAAGCGGCACATCACCTCGCATGCCCACGCCCTGCCCGAGGACGCCGCGCTGCTCGGCCACCTGCTCGCCGAAGCCGGCGAAATCGCTCGAGCGCACCACCTCGATGGCGGGTACCGCCTAGTGGTCAACACCGGCCCGGACGGTGGCCAGACGGTCGGCCATCTCCATGTCCACCTCCTTGGTGGCCGTGCCATGGGCTGGCCCCCAGGCTAGCCCGCGCCTCTTCGCCCCCTTGGCTCTACACCACCTCAAGCAGGTCGGCTGCGGGAGCAAACTTAAAGCTCTGGACGAACGTGGTGTTTACCACCCTGGTTCCCCCTTTCTGCTGGCGGCCCCGGCTCCGCTCGCGTCCTACGGTCATCTATGCGACTCTTCGCTTCAGCTGCGCTGCTGCTGTCCTGCACTCTCCGGGTGGCAGCCCAGGTCTCGCAGGTACCCAGTGCCCCCACGCAAAATCCATCGCCCCTGGCGCCCGAGGTGCAGGCGGCTCTGGGGCTCGATCCCCTTTTAGCCAAGCTGCAGGCCGCCGAAAGCCAGGGAGGCGCGGCCGGCACGGCTGCCTTGCTGGTCCGGCAGGGGATTCTCATGCGCATCCTCTCCGCCTCCTTCGATATCGACTCCACCCTTGGCCGCATCGACACAGAAGCCTCCTATGCCAGCGAGGACCGGTATGTGCTGCAGATCCACAATCAGCGGCAGGCCAACGCCCTCAACCTCATCACCTTCGCCGCAAGCGGTGCCCTGGGGGCGGCCGGCTCGGCCATGCAACTCACGCACGGTCTCAACCACGTCGGAACCGCCCTGCAGGCAGCAGCCGGGGGCACCTCCCTTGTCCTCTCCGCGGTGCAACTGAAGAGCGCGGGCGGAAAACAACCGGTGCGCTCGCCCTACAACATGCTGGCCGAAATCCTCGACAAACAACCCAACGCCGAGAGCCACTACCCGCCACTCGTCCTTGCCTACCTGCGTGCCCCGCGGCCGGCCGGCAAAGTTTCCATCGCAGAAGGCCTGACCGCCGCATGGCGACGACTGCATCGTCTCCAGGAAGGCTCCAAGGGCGATGGCTCCCCCATTCAGGACCTCATCGCCGACCGCACCAGCGGAGCCAAACTGACCTCCGATGAACTAGCCGACCGCGAAGCCATGCTCCACGATCTCCGCGCCAACATCACCCTGCTGCGCTCCAGCCTCCAGAGCGTGCTCGTCACACTCGAAAAGCCCTAGAATTCGTTCTTAGTTTTCGTCTTTCGACAAAGTTATCTCAAGATCTCCCCCGCCAAAAGCTGCCCGAAAAACCACGAACTTACCACTTACCACCTACAAAATATTCACCGCCCGCGCCGCCAACAACGCCACCGTCGCAAACGAGATCAGCGACTGCGTCATCATCAACACCTTCGCCCACCGCGAAAGCACCGGGGCATCCGTCGGCGAAAACGCGGTACTCGAATTGAACGCCAGGAACAGGTAGTCGACGAAGTGGGGACTCCACTGCGCGAGCCCCATGTTTTCCCTGACGTCATCGGGGAGCGTCATCTGCGGAAACAGGAATGCGCCATCGTCGTGCCGCCCGCGCAGGTCTCGCGCATGCGGACCGCCGGCATCCAGCCGCCAGTACCACGACGCAAATACCAGAATATTGACCACCCAGAGGCAGGCTGCCGAGCGCAGCATCGCCAGCGGTGACTGTGAGTGGGCCGGCAACGCCCGGACGAGCAGCCCCAAAGACCAGAGCATATCGGCCGTCACCAGGATGTTCAGCACGTAGCCGAGCACCTGGTTGACCGAATGGCTCCCACCCCGGCGTGCCAGCACTGTCGGCACGGCCACGAGGCCAACCACCAGCAGCAACAGCCAGCGCGGCCCCACCGAAAGTGCATTCGGCAGCGCCAGCCGCAGCCCACAAACACCAAAGAGCGCGAGCAGCGCCGGCCAACGCGGTTCCGTACGGGCGAGAGTCTTTGCCATCACAGGTAAAGATGCACCGGAGGCCAGGTCTCGCCAGAGCAAGCCGAAGAACGCCAGGGGGTTAGCAGATCAGTAACACCTCAAGTGCTGCTGGAAGCCGCTGTTGACTCCCTTGATTCCTCCGCAGGTACCTGACCTGCCGCCCCTGAACCGCTGCGGGAGGATCGAGGCTCCGTGCTCCGGAACAGGTAGACGGCGCACACCGTGATCAGCGGCTCCAGAGGATGCCGAAATCTGGCCTGCACCGTGACCGCGTAATACACCAATGGCACGCAGACAAACGTCAGGCCTACCAGGCCCGCGCCCCCGACACGGCGCCGCCACATCAGCGCTAGCCCCAGGAGCCCGGCCAGGCTTGTCGCCGCATATTGCAGGATGCGCAAGTACTCGCGGACGGGGTGCCCGTCCTCCGGATGCGGTACCCCAAACCAGAAGAACTGGATCCGCTCCAGCGTGTACCGGACGAACAGATCAGGCCGGGCACGCAGGTTGCGCTTCGCGATCTCGCCCTTCTCCTTCGCATAGCGCACCTCGCCTTCCTGGACGTAGCGTTGAAACTCGGGCACCCGGTCCGACATGGGCATGGCCCCACCCCAGGGCAGCGGGCCATTTTCCGCGAACTGTGTGCTGTGCCAGAACTCGATGCCAAAGTTGGCCCGGGTCGGCACAAAGGCATGCAGCACCCGCTCGTTCCGCACCACCCAGGGTGCAAGCACCAGGCCAAACGTTACGCAGGCTGCCAGGCTACCGGTCAGCCACGGCCCAAGGGCGCGTCGCCGCGATGGGTCGCGCACCATCGGCCACCAGAGCCAGCCAAGGCTCGCGGGGAACATCAGCAGGAGGGAGGCATTGGAGAGGGCGATGGCGCCCCAAAGCAGTCCAAAGCCAATCCAGAGGCGGAGGCGCCCCGGCTCAGCCGTGCCCCCAGCCGGTCCATAAAAACCCGCAGACAGAGCACGTTCGCCTCGCAACTCCCCAACACCGCGCAGTCGGAGCGCCACGACCAACGCCCAGGCGAACAGGCAGGCCGACAGCGACATTTCCCACACCCAGTGCACCGCATACTGCATGGCGGCCGGGTTCACGGCCCACAACCAGGCGCTCCACAGGGCCACGGGTGCGACCTTCAAAGACGCGCGCCGCGCCAACCCATAAGCGTCAAAACACCGGGCCGCAATCTCGTAAACCGCCGGCACAATCAGCGCCGAGAACAGGCTGTCCAGGAGCATGATGGCAAATGCCGCCCCGGCGCTATACACGCCAAAGAGCTTGAAACTCAACGCCAGCAGCAAAGGGTAGAGCGGTGGCAGCCACGCTGTGGGTCCCGAGTAGCCGTTAAAGGGGTTTCCGTACCCCTGCCCCGCCACCAGCGATCGGGCAATCCTGCCAGCTTCGAAGCCGAAATCGAAATGCTGGTCGGTGACCCGGATTCGATAGGTGTGCCCGATCAGGATCACGGCGACGCGCAGGACGAAAGCGACCCAGAAGATCGAGGCAGGCGCCCGAAACAGCTTCACACGATCCCTGTTCAAGCGGCCCCCGTTCCGGCTCTGATTGTATGGTGGCGCGTTTCGCTCCACGGGGCGCGGGCTGTGTCGTCTCTGAAGCCGCCCCGGGTGCTCAGCGATCCGCAGCCCATTGACCCCGAGCGGCCAGTTCGGTAAACTCTTGTAGTTTGGCAAAGCAGTCCGTTCTCGGGCTGCGAGCGTCGAAAGCTGTTTGCGTGATCCTTACTACCGCGCGAACGTTCCGACCGGGCAAGGCTTTACTGCTAGCCCACACCAGCACAAGCTTTGGAAATGACGTACGACGCCCCCAGCGGCGTCGACGGTTGAGGTTGGCACCATGTATGCAGTGATTCGCACCGGCGGCAAACAGTACCGCGTAACCCCCGGCGACACCCTGAAGGTTGAAACCGCCGCTCACGAGAACGGCACCCTCGAGTTCTCCGACGTCCTCGCCGTCTCCGGCGAAGAGGGCAAGTTTGAGCAGGACCTCAACGGAGCCAAGGTGCTCGCCTCCGTCGTCCGTGAGGACCGTGGCGAGAAGATCCTGGTCTTCCACTACAAGCGCAAAAAGCAGTACAAGAAGCTGCAGGGCCATCGCCAGAACTTCCTGGAAGTCCGGATCAATGCCATCCAGGTTGGCGGCCGCACCTTCGAGGCTGAATCCAAGTAACCGAACGGTTCGGGTCTCCTTCTTTCGTCTGTCATCCCCGGAAGGGGATCTGCGGTTTGAGCATCAGAATTTCGTCACGCGGCTCCGCCGCATATGAGGCAAAGCAATGGCACATAAAAAAGGTCTAGGCAGCTCTAAAAACGGCCGCGACTCCAATGCCCAACGGCTCGGAGTCAAGCGCTTCGGGGGCCAGGTCGTCACCGGCGGCTCCATCCTGGTACGTCAGCGTGGTACACCGCTCAAGGCCGGCAAGAACGTAGGCCGCGGCTCCGACGACACCCTCTTCGCCAAAATCGACGGCGTCGTCCGCTTCGCCGATCGCGGCCAGTTGGGACGTTTCGTCTCGATCGAGCCCGTTCAGGTCGCTGCGGTCGCCTAAACGTCTCTCCATCCTAAGTAAGAGAGCCCCGCACATCGCGGGGCTCTTTGCTTGCGAGGCTGCCTACAGAGGCCAGCTCTTGCGGTCGATGTTGAAGAGGTCGCGCGTCGTACAGTATCCCCCGCCACCGTGCATGCGTCCAATCAATCGCAGCTGCGCCGGGTCAATATGCAACCGTTCCACATCCTCAAAGGCCGACGTCCGCACGTGGAGATACACGACCCTGCCCAGAACGATGGTCGTTGACCCGCCCGTCTGGATTTCCTGAAACAACCTGCACTCCAGACCCACCGGCGAGCCCGCAATGCGGGGCACGTCAACAACGACGGAGCTCGCCAGGGTTAAGCCTGCTAACGCGGTCTCATCGACGCCGCGGGGGGCATTGCTGGCCGTCACGTTCATGGCCTCCGCCAGTTCCTCCGGCACCAGGTTGACGACAAACTCGCCCCGCGCCCGAATGTGGTGCAGAGAGTCCTTGCCTTCCCGGTCCGGTGCAGCCGAGAACGCAATGGCGATCAGCGGCGGGTCGGAAGACAGGATGTTGAAGAACGAATAGGGCGCCGCGTTCAAGGCACCGGCCTGGTCCTTCGTCACGACCCAGGCGATCGGCCGCGGCATAATCGTCGACGCCAGCAGCTTGTACACATCGCCTTTCGGCATACTCTCCGGATCGAAGTGGGAGAACTGGTCGTTAAGGACGGCTGCATCTTCTGAAGCGATAGCGCGCATTTCCGTTTAGATGAAGGTGAGCCGCTGCCGTTGCGGACCTCCGCATGGACGTCGAGATTGAGCCGCTTCCTCCGTCCCGCGAAAGCCCGGAAAAATCCTCTTGCGAAAAGCCTCAGTAGCCGATACAAGAGAGAACACACTACAACTTAAGTGCTACCCGGAGCTCCAATGAACATCAGTCGCCTTACGGCCGTCTGTGCTGTATTGCTTTGCGCGATTCCTTTCAACCCGTTGCTGCGTGCTGAGCAAAAGGCCAGAATCACCGATCAGGCGTCCCCCGCCGAAACCGTCAGCTTTGATGTGTACCTCCCTCACGGCCACCGCGAGGCTCTCGAGAAGGTCCTCACCGACCTGCACACACCAGGCTCGCCTAGCTACCACAAGTGGCTGACTCCGGCGGAATTTCAGAAGCAGTTTGGCCTTGCGCCGGCCAAGATCCGGGCAATTGAATCTGAACTCTCGAGCTACGGCCTGAATGCCGTGCAGGTTTCTCCGCACAGAATCCACGTTACCGGTGCAGCCGCCCAGGTTCAGGCAGCCTTCAACACCACCTTGAGTCATGCGACCAAGGGCAACGGCCGGAGAGCGATGGTTACATCGTCGCCGCTCAGCCTCCCCAAGTCGGTGACGGATGCGGAAGGCCTTGTGCTCGCCTTCTCCGGGCAGCAGCGCATGCAGATCCACCCGCATCCCGTCGCTCTGCCGGAGAATCGCACCGCGCAGAACGGCGGCTATTGGTTCGACGATCTGAAACAGGCCTACTCCTGGCCCTCCTACAAGGTGGTCAGTGGCAAGGGAGCGACCATTGGCATCCTGATGGCAGGCGGCGTAGACATGGGGGACATGCGGCTCTATTTCAATCACGAAAAGATCGCTCCTCCGGTAATCAGCGTGGAGAACGTTCTTGGAGGCTCCCCGTACAATCCGGCGGATGACGGAAGCTTCGAGGCGTCACTGGATGTGCAACAGAGCGGCGGTATGGCCCCTGGAGCAAAAATCCTCCTGTACAGCATTCCGGGACTCTACGATGACGACATCGTCGGTGGTTTGATCCAGATCCTGGAAGAGAACCGCGTGGATGTCGTTAGCATGTCCTACGGTGGAACAGAGCTCGCGTACGCGGCGGAATACAACGGAGGCGTCGACTACAGCGGCATCCTCAGGGTCGAAGACGATCTCTTCGCCGAAGGCAACGCCCTCGGCATCACCTTTGTCGCCTCTTCCGGGGATAATGGCGCGACGTTTGTCCCGCCTTTGGCCTGCTTCTCCCGGAACGCACCCAACCCTTGTGGCAAGCTACAGCCCTCTGTGAACTTCCCGGCCTCCAGCCCCCATGTCACAGGCGTCGGTGGCACAAACCTGGGAACAGTGACCCACCCCAACAACCCCAAGAACCTCGGTTCTGCTTATCTTTACGAAGAGGCCTTCGGTGATCCGATCTCGCTGGACACGATGTACGGCACAACGGCTACGGGCGCCTATTGGGGCTCGGGCGGTGGTGACAGTATCGTGTTCCGCAAGCCGGATTACCAGAAGCTCGTCAAGACGGGCGCCAAAGTACGTACCGTACCGGACATCGCGCTCCACATGGGTGGATGCCCGTACTACGGGCCAGGCGTGACGGTCACCTGCACGCCTGAAGACAGCTACGACGTCGAGGTCTTTGGCGGTAAGCTCAGCGGAGTCATCGGGACCAGCGCCTCCGCCCCGGACTTTGCCGGTCTCGCGGCACTGCAGGTCGATCTCTCGGGAGGCCGGCTGGGCAATGAGAACTACTACATCTACGCGTTGGCGGCCGCCCAGAAAGAAGGTCTCGTCAGCGACATCTACCGCACGCAGATCCCCGGCTACAACGGCCTCTACACCTCAGGCAACAATGGCTACAACCGTGTGCTTGGCGTAGGCACACCCTACGGCAAGAACTTCCTTCTTATCCCGAATGCTGAAGCAGCAGGAAAGCCGCAGACCCCCAGCAATCCATAAACGCTTCACGAAAGCAAAAAGGCCGGAGCTCATCGCTCCGGCCTTTTCTTGTGCCTGACAAATTGAACAGGGCAAACAATCATTCCGCAACCAAACTATTTGCCTTTGACTGCGATGACTTCAATCTCCAGCAAGGCCCACGGCGCCGCCAGGGCAGCCACTTGAAAAGCCGAACGAGCCGGCTTGTTCGGCTGAGCGGCAGTTCCAAAAAGCTTCACGTATTCACTCTGCATCCCTGCAAAGTCCAGCTTGCCTGTCTTTGGATCCGGGCCAAGAAAGACGGTCATTTTGACTACGTCCTTCATATCGAGCCCTTGATCCTGGAGGCCTTTCTGGATCTTCGCAAACACGCTCGCGGCCTGCGTCTTTGTATCAGGGGCATACACCGCGGCCGTACCCTTGGCTGCGTCCGCCGGCGTTACCGGATCGGCAAGCTGGCCACTCAGGTAGTAGGTGTCGCCCGCCCAAACACCCTGGGCGATGGGGCTCTTGTCTGTCTGGATGTGACGTACTGCGGTCTGCGCCCCTGCCAGATCTGCACCCAGAATGAATGCCGCTGCCACTGTTCCACGCCTAACGAGTTCCTTCACGTTACCCTCCGGAATCTAACCAGCAACTTGCCCGACACTGCCCGCGAGGCGCGCCGATTTCACCTGATCGCTCACCAGTTGCACCGCCCGCAACGCACTCAGGGCGGCACCCTCCTGCCACGCCACGATGTGCGTCACATGGTCGCCCGCAAAGATGATCCGCTCATCCGGCTTGATCATCGTTTCGTATCCGGGATTGGTCTGCGTGCGAGCTGCGGCCGGTGCGGCACCCTGCCCCGTCTGCTTGTTCAGCGCAACGCCCGGCGATTGCTGGCGTCCCACCTGCTTGCCCCCCGGTCCATGCAGATTGCGCGGCTCATCACGATCCTGCCCAGGCCCATAGGCACGAATCCACGAGCCCTGGTTCCACTCCGACTTACCCCAGCCGTAGTACATCGGCTTCTCCAGCTCGTGACCATGCCCGGGGTGGAGCCGCTCCATGGACTGCCGGCTCTTTGCAAACTTCTCCTCCAGTGACAGCGAGGCGAAATCCGTGTGCCCCTCATCCGAATACCCGCTCACCACCACACCCCGATCACTGAACAGGCCCGCAGAGGGAAACCAGATCGGGCTGCAACCGGTCTGGCAGAACTCCAGTCCACCGTAGATGTTGTAGTCCTGCTCCCAGAAGCGGCGGCTCTCCCAGGCAATCTTGTACGCGCTGGCGTACATGCACTCATCCAGCACTTTCTTGTACGGCGCGCCCAGGTTGTTGTCGACCTTGCGGAGGATGTTAAGCGGCAAAGCGCAGATGCAGTAGTCCGCCTCGACCCGCTTCAAAGATCCAGAAGGTCCCGAAGATCCACCCTGCTTGTACTCCACCGCAACGCCCTTCGCGGTCTTGTGCATGCCGGTCACGGCCGCGTCATACTGCACGATGTCGCCCAGCGACTTGGCGAACGCGAAGGGAATGCGGTCCATGCCCCCGACCGGCTGAAACATGGTGGCCTGCATATCAAACTGCTCGTCAAACAGCATGCCCTGCCAGAACTCGGCCTGTAAGAGTGTGTGCAGATCGATGGGCTCACTCAAAACTCCGGTCTCGTCACCTGCACCCGCGGTCTTGCTGTAGCCCGCGCGGTCACTGCCGGTATACATCCCTGCTTCATCCAGCGGCCCATAAACCCGCAGGAAGTCCAACATGCGCTTGCGGTCCTCTCCGGTAACGTCGGCATCCAGCGCGCCCTGATTCATGCACTTCATCAGCAGTTCGCTTACGTGTCCACGAGTATCATTCACGACCTGCCGCATGACCGCGGGTTTGCCATCCATCGCCGCGTCATTCTGCATATGGGCCGACCGGCTCATGTTGACTTCCACCTGCAGTTCCACCCCAAGCTTGCGACAGTAGCCCAGGATGTTGGGGTGGATCGACGGAAGCCGTGCAGGCCCAAAGTTCTGATAGTGACCTTCGTCCCACGAACACTGCTGCACGGTGCCGTCCATCAGCGTGACTTTGTCGCCGCTCCGGACCGTGTAATTTCGTCCTCCCGGACGCTTTCGTGCCTCCAGGACGGTGACGTCGTAGCCCAGCGGGCGCAACTCAAATGCGGCCACCAGACCAGCAATACCGCCGCCCAGAACGACGACGCGTACACCTTTTCCGGAGCCTGCTTCCGCATGGATTCCTTCCGCACGGGGAGGCGCAGCTTCCATCAGGTTCATCCCTTGCATGGCAAGAAACGCTGCGGAGTACCCACCCGCTTGACCAACGCGGGTCAGGAACTGACGTCTGGAAACACTCATGCGCTCCACCTCACAAACGTGCACTTGTTGCGACGACGGGGACTGGCTGTAGGAAGAGCAACGGCAACGCAATAGCGACACCCGTTCACTCAAGCCCACATGGAGTTTTCTTTGATTCCTTTCAATGTACCCCAGACCGCCGCGCCCTCACAAAGGTTTCTGTGCGCCCGGCAGACAGAAGGGCCCGGGCTGCCATCGCAACCCGGGCCCTTCGCTTGCAGCGATCGCGCCTACTGCACAGTGAGAGTGAAGTTGGTCGAGGTCGTGATGCTGGGGTTCACAGAATCCGTTCCTGTAAGCGTCACGGTGAGAGTCTGTTTCGTGTTGACCGGTGTTGTTGTTCCGCTACTGCCGCTGCCACACCCGCTGAGTCCCAGGCCCAGAACCGATAGGATCACCAGGCTCAGCAGGGCCGGCAGACGGCGAGGTCTGCGCGTTGCCAGGCCGACACCAAGAAGGCTCGCGAAGGCGATCCCCTCCGGCCATCTGCGGCTCGGAGTCTCTGGCGCTCTGCGGTCCATTGCATTCTGAATCTGCGTTCCGCGAGGCACGGACGCACCGGAAGCCGTGGTGCCACATACTGTGCCTTCGCCGATGGTCAGTGTGACAGGAACGGCCAGGCCGTTGTTGATCAGCGGCACGTTGGACCCGCTGCTTTGGTTGTTGCTTAGGGCGTAGCACAGCGTCGGCGCGTTGGCCGGGTAAGTCAGAGAGAGCACGACCGTTCCGGTATAGCCCGACGCGGGTGTCACTGAGACCGTGGCCGTACCGGTGTTGTTGTACGCCACTGCCAGGGCCGGCGCAGCCAGCGCAAACGATCCTGATGGCGTTGCACTTCCTACATTCAGCACGGCAGTGCCCGTCGAGGCTGCAAAGGCAGCGTCCCCGGAGTAACTTGCGGTTACCACGTAGGATCCGGTGACCGAGGGCGCGGTATAGGTGTAGCTCGCCGTCCCGCCGCTCAACGTAAGCGTTGGCGTCACGACGTTGCCGTCCACGGCAATCTGCACCGTGCCGGTTGGCGTAGCCGCCGAGGCTCCCTGGGGTGCAATCGTGATCGTAATCTGGCTCGAGGACGCGCCCGCAGGGGTGGTGGTGGCTGGCGTCACCGCTGTCGTCGTAGCCACGAGCGTGGCCGCCGTGCCCGCAGGCCAGGCTGCAACCAGCTTGGCAAAGTCGATTGAACCCAGGCCCGTGGCCTCGTCATAGCCCGTGGTCGCGGCGTAGGACGCGGCACCTGCCGCGGAGCAATACGTCACGCCCGCCGTGCAGCCATTGGTTCCGCTGGTGATGTCATGGAAGGCGGAAGCGTAGGTGGCGGGGTTCGCTGCCAGGCCGTACAGCGTGGGATTGATGTTGCCCTGACCCTTGGCATGCGTCACTTGATTGAGGACGGCGAGCATACCGGCAAACACAGGCGTGGCGAAGCTCGTCCCGCCGGCCAGCAGGAACGTGCCGGAAGGACTGCGGAGTCCATTCGTGCAGCTCGCTGTAATGCCACTGAAGGCAAGATCGGTCGGATCGGACGTGCAGTAGATGTAGCCAGGGCTCGAGATCGAAGCCTGGATGGCCAGGTCAGGCAAAAGGCGATTGGTTCCTGCGGGAATGCCAGGGACACCGGCCTGCCAGCTGGGTCTCGTGAAGAGCACACTGCTGCCGCCTCCACCCGCAGAAAGCGGCTGGCTGCTGTTGGTGCCGTCATCCTCGTTCCAGGTGGTCTCGGGCACATACGAAAGCAGCGAACTGATGACGTCCGTACCTGTCGCTGTCTGCCAGTACTGCGTATTTGTCGTACTGAACGTGTTGGCGGCCATCTGCGTTCCGCCCATGGCGGTGATGCCAGGTACGGACGCCGGAAAGTCGGCCGCAAGCGCCTCCTGGCCAGTGGTGCCGAGATCCGTGTTTGCGTAGCAGTCGGTGGAACCGGTGTCGCCGGTGGAGAACAGTACCGTCTGGCCCTGCGCGTTGGCCTGCTGCACCTCCTGATTGATGACGGTGGCCAGCTGAACGGAAGAGGGACCGCCCGCCTGCAACTCCGGCTCGCACAGTCCGTAGCTTCCGCTGATCACAGGGGCAATGTTCTCTGAAATGGCATAAGCCAGGCTCTGGAACACACCGGCGTTCGAGTCATCCCCCGTGTAGACGAAGTAAATGGTCGCTCCCGGAGCCATGCCGCTGGCATACTCCACATCGAGCTGCGATTCGCCCTCATCCCCGTCCCCAACCGAGTTGATTGCGTTTACTCCGGTATCCGGAACCAGAACCATGGTGGGCAGGTTCGCCGTCAACCCCGCGCCTGCCTGAAAGGCAGCGATGGGCGCCGTTTCGATATACGACTGCCCCACAATGGCGATCGACTGGCCAGCCCCGTTGAACCCCGCCTTGTACGTCGAGGTCAGGTCATACATGGTGGCCACATCCTGTGGGGATAGAAAGTGATGTCCCGTCTGGCTGGAGGTGTAGGCCGGGCGAACCGTCGCGGGCGCCAGGTGTGAATGGCGGTGCGCGTGGATGTCGGAGAGCCGAACAACGCCCGCGACCAGCGGAGCCAGGCTTGCAGGGAGGCTCAGCTCAGTTGCCGGCGCGAAATGGCTCTCTCGACTCGAGGTGTAGCGATGAAGCTCGGTGCCAAAAGCCCCACCTACCTGGTTCGCCGTTCCGTTGAAGATGATGCGGTCGTGGCTCTGCGGGACGCTGGTGACCTGGAAGCCCTGGGACTGAATCCACGCCTGGGCTTTGGCCAGATCGGAGTCCGCCATCCCGAAGCGGGTCGCAAACTGGGCCGGCGTCAGCCACCGGTGATACAGCGGCGACGATGGAGTCTGCTGTGCGATCAGCAGCGCATCCAGATCCGCCTGCTGGGCTGCGGAACGATTGAACACCAGTGTGATCCCTTTGAGCTCTGTGCTCGAGGGCAGCGCTCCCCCATCCACCCCCGCCGGAACCAATGCCGGATGACCCGTCGGCAAGATCACACGATTGCGGTTGTCAATGGCCGCCGAAAGCCTGGGCTTGGGCCCCTGGGCATGGCTTAGCACGCTGGGAAGAAGAACAGCAGACACAACAAAGGCCCACATCTGGCGGAGTCTCATAGAAAGTTCGATCTCAATCTGCAGGACAGCCCATCGGCAAAGAAGGGTTTCTGCTGGGGGGAACAATGCATATAGACGCGATCTCGCCGGCAAAGTTCTGCAGCCCTGCCAGGCAATCCCCCTATGTGCTTCATACGCTGCACGTCTCCAACGTCTTTATCGGCAAGCTGCGGAGAAACTTTAGCTCCGCAAGGCAGAAATCAGCTCATCCCGTCCCACTTTGCGCTGTTCACCCGTGGAAAACGTCTTGACGGTCCCTACCCGGTCACGCACCTCGTCCTCGCCCAGGATCACGATGTGCCGCGCCAGCCGATCGGCGAGTTCGAAGCTCTTCTTCAGCTTAAAACTGCCATCCCCCACCTCAACGGACAGGCCCGCCCGCCGCAACTCCCTCGCCAGCGCCAGGGCCGGTGCGTTCTGTGCAGGTCCCAACGGCGCCAGGTAGGCGTCCATCTTCGGGGCGTGCTGGCCTCCTTCGGCCGCCGCGGCATCGAGTTCCGCCTGCGCCTGCAGCGTCAGGATCAACCGGTCCTCGCCAATCGCGAAGCCAATGCCTGGCGCCCGTGGTCCGCCCAGGATCTCACTCAGCCCGTCATACCGCCCCCCGCCCAGCAATGCGTTTTGTGTCCCCAGGCCCGTCGTAACGGTGAACTCAAAGGTGGTCCGGGTGTAGTAATCCAGCCCGCGCACCAGCCGCGGATTTACGTGGTACGCAACTCCGCAGGCGTCCAACGCCGCCAGCACCTGGTCAAAATGCGCCTTCGACTCCGGCCCAAGGTAGTCCGCGATCTTCGGCAAACCGTTGATGATCGCCTGATCGCCCTCATCCTTGGAGTCCAGCACGCGCAGGGGATTTGTCTCCGCCCGCCGCTGGTTGTCGGGGCACAGCTGGTCCTTTACCGGCGCCAGCGCCTCCCGCAGCGCCTGGTTATAGCGCACCCGGTCCTCACTGTTCCCCACTGAGTTCAGCTCCAGCCGCCAGCCGCGCACGCCAAGTTCGTCCAGCAGTGACGCCAGCATTTCCAGAACCTCAGCATCACGCAACGCGTTTTCCGCGCCGGAACTGGCCGGCCCGATGACCTCGGCGCCGATCTGCCAGAACTGCCGGTATCGCCCCCGCTGCGGGCGTTCCCGCCGGAACTGCGGCCCGATGTAGTACAGCTTCTGCAGCGCCCCGCCATCGCCAAGCTTGTGTTCGATATACGCCCGCACAACGCCCGCCGTTGACTCCGGCCGCAGCGTCAACGATTGCCCTTTTTCGGAGTCCGCCCGCGCCCTGTCCTCCCAGGTAAACATCTCCTTGCTGACGATGTCGGTCTCCTCGCCCACACCGCGGGCAAAGAGCTCGGTGCTTTCAAAGATCGGCGTTCGGATCTCGCCAAAGCCGTAGCGCGCAAACACGGCACGGGCAGTCGATTCCACGTGGTTCCAAAGCGGGGTCTGGTCGGGGAGCAGGTCACGCGTGCCACGAACTGCCTTGATGATCTGGTTTGTGGGGCGCGATTTGCCGCCGCCGGGCGTTTGGCTCATACGCCCTTCAGTGTAGAGGACGCCAATCCGACGCCTGTGCCGGCGTCAGCGTGGGCGGGGGCGGCGGGGGCGCATTCCCCGGCAGGGAGCTCACCGGCACCGAGCCGAAGTTTGGCTCCCTCAGGCGCATCGTCTCCATCCAGCGGTCATACGCCCGCGTCCGTGCACGGGCGTCCACCAGGAAGCCACCGCCTACGGCCAGGGGAAGGATGCCGGCAGCCGCGCCCGAAAGAACATCCCGCTCCCGCAGTACCATCGCCAAAAATGCAAAGAAAAACATCAATCCAACCCCGATAGCGCACAGGATCAACCCGGCCCGCCGCGCGCCCGCACCATCGCTGGGTTGACCCCACGCCTTTTGCGAGGGGGCCGCCTGTGCCGTCGGCTGCGTAAGCGCCTGCGCCACCATCTCCTGGTTCCACTCCGGATCCGGCGGCAATCCCTGGGCGATTCTGGCCAGCCGCTCCTGCGACTGGATCTCGCGTGTGCGGACGCCGCTCCACATGCGGCTCACCGCTATGCTGCCGATCATGGCGCACCCTGCTACCGGAACGACAAAGGGGCTTCTGAAGATCTCCGCGATCTGGCTGTCCAGCAGCGCAAGGGCAATCAGGTTAGTAAGCATGGTCACCTCCCACCCCGGGTCTCGATGCTCCGAGCTTTGGGTGTTGTGCGCGGTATGACCTCCCTCAAAGCGGAAAGTTTCAGCGGCTGCCATGAAACTTTGCGCTATCGTGGCGGTCATACCCGGCCACACCCATGCGCAAAGACTGGACATCGCCGGAAGGCTTCGAGCAGCTGGTGCGGGAGCACCAGACCTCGGTCTTCCGCACGCTCCATCGGCTCACAGGCCCCGGCGCGCACGTGGAAGACCTGGCCCAGGAGGTCTTTCTTCGTCTCTACCGCGCCCTGCCCGAGTTTCGCGGGGACGCCATGCTGTCCACCTATCTCTACCGGATCACCGTCAATGTCGCCCAGGACGAATGGAAACGCCGCCGCCGCGACCGCGAGCACATTGCCCCCGTCCCCGCCGCATTCGACGAAGACGAATCCAGCGACTGGCTCGAGAACCAGTCCCCCGCACCCTTCGCCGGCGCCCATACCCGCAGCCCCGAGCAACGCCTCAGCGAGAGCGAAACAGAGGCCGCCGTGGAATCCGCGCTGCACGCATTGCCGGAAACGGAGCGCGCCGTCATCGTTCTCTACCACCAGGAAGAACTCAGCTACGAAGGCATCGCCGCCGCCCTGGGCCTCCCCGTAAACACCGTCCGCACCCATCTCCACCGCGGCCGCAAACACCTCGCGAGCCTCGTGCAGCAACGCCTCGCAACCCGGGCACATCCGACAGAGTACCCTGTCGAAAGGAGAGCAGGATGAACGGCAACGGCAACAACCCCGACTTTTTCCGCACTGCAGACGCATCCTCCGAGGTGGTACCCGACTCAGTCATCGAGGCCGCGACAGCCCACGCTCTCGGGCGCAAACCGGCCGTCGTCATCCCCAGCACCTTTGCCGCGCGTGTGACCGAGCGGGCCTTCGCCCAGGCTCCTTCCCGCCGCTTGCAATGGATTGGCTGGGGTCCGCGCCTTGCTCTGGGTTCAGCGGCTGTGCTCACCGTGGCCATGTTCGCCCTGGCGCCGCATGCCTCGCCCTCCCTGAGCAGCATCCCGTTCGATGGGGAGTTGCTGCTCCTGGCGGAACTCAGCGCCCTTCTGCTGTTCTCGCACCGGCTGCTGTCCCGCGACTAGACGCGCGCGCGGCGAGCGCCCTCCCGAAAGCAGCACCGGTACCCTGTTTCGCATCGCACAGAGTCAGTCCTTCGCCCCCCAAAATCGTGGCGAAGGCAGGAGTCTGCATGCGCCTCACCACTATCGCCCTCTCTGCCGCTCTCATTCTGCCTTGTGCCTTGTCGGCTCAGACCAATCCGTCGGCAGCCCAGCCCGGCACCGTCCCCGTGACGTCACAAACAACCGCTTCGCCCGACACCACCACGACCGCCGGAACCGCCGCCCTTGCACCCAACGCAGCCACCGGTGCTCACCTGAGCAAGAGTGAGCGCAAGGCCGAACACAAAGAGCAAAAGAAGGCCGAAAAAGCCGCACACGACAACGCGAAAGCGGCGAACGCTAATGCAAAGGCCATCAAAGCGCAGGACAAAGCTGCTGACGCTGCCGAAAAGACGACCCAACCCTAACCAGGCTCCTCCTCGCTACGCCGCACTGGCTCTACTGCGCCAGTGCGGCCTGCAGGGACAGCACCTCCAGTGTGCAGGTCGTGCCTGCTCCGCAGCGCAGGACGCCCCGCCGGAACAGGTGGATCGGCGTTCCCGGGGGGATCGACGGGTGCGTATTGACCCTGGCCACGGCCGCCTCCATGCCCGCCAACGCCTCGTCCCCGCGGAGAAAGTGGGCCTCGTCGGCTGAACCCAGCGACGACTCCAGCTGAAAGACCGCCGTTCCCGGCTTCCCGCCCGCTGGCTGCTGCAGGGGAAACACGCGGACTCCTCCCGCGGCCCTCTCCCCCGTCGCGGAAGCCGTACCCCGAGCATGAGGATTCCCTGCTCCGCTCCGCACGTTGCCGCCGGTGGCTGCCGGGCTGCCCTGCGCGACGGCGCGCTGCACCGCGCTCGCCTCCGCTGCCTGGCCCTGCTTTCCCAGCAGCAGCGCCAGGTGCCGGCCTGGTTCAGTGCCGAACCCGTCCGCCCAGGCCGCCCGCAACCAAGGCTCCGCTTCGGACGTAAGGCCCTCCTTGAACAGGACCCACCCGTAGGTGTCCCAGGCAGAGATCAGCGCCCCCGACTGCCGCAGTTCCGCCTCGCTGTTTCCCCGGCCCTCCCCGCGTACGCTCGCTGCATTCAGCATCTGGATCGCTTGCCGGGCAGCAGCCTCGGCCGTCGGCAGATGCAGCCCTGCGTCGCCAAGCGCGTAGGCGGCGTCGTTCAGTTCCCCGGCATCCTGGCTCTCGGTTGCAACGGCCATCAGAAGCGCCGCAGCCTCGTCACGCTTGCCTTCGCGCAGGGTCACATTTCCCAGAGCCAGCTTCAGGTGCAGGCTGTCCGGCAGGATAGCGAGCCCTGCCCGAAAGGTCTTCTCTGCCGCGGGTGCGTCCGTCGTTGCCTGTAGGCTCCCGAGCATGTCGATCGTTCGCTCGTCCCGCGGATTCAACGCAAGGGCTGCTTTCAGGACATCGGTCGCCTCCGCCGTCTTGCCCCCGGCCCCCAGCGCCGACGCCAGCCTGTGACTCACAGATGCCTCCTCCGGGTGCTCCTTCAGCTCGCGCCGGTCATCCTCGATCGCCTCCGCCGGCTTGCCCAGCCCCTGCGCCAGTGCGCCATAGCTGCTCCAGAGAAACGGTTGCCGCGCACTGAGCTCCTTTGCCCCGTCCAGCCTGGAGGTTGCCGTCGGCCAATCCTTCCGGTCAATGGCCTCGCCTGCCTGCCGCACGAGCTCCGCCGCTTTGGGGCTGTCTTCTCCAGGGGCCGGCGGGTGGTGATTCCCGGACGCCTCCGCGCTCGTCAAC
Organism: Verrucomicrobia bacterium Tous-C9LFEB; assembly: GCA_964658105.1. Classification (GTDB taxonomy): domain Bacteria; phylum Acidobacteriota; class Terriglobia; order Terriglobales; family Acidobacteriaceae; genus Granulicella. The sequence goes on from CAZZXY010000045.1 coordinate 29,210, forward strand.
TGCACCCACGGCTCGCTTTCGCCCACCTCATCCAGGAACTTGCGGTAGGCGGTCCACTCGCCAACGGGCACCTTGGTCCCCTTCACCGTCAGCGTGCGTTGGGTCAACAGGGTCACTGAACTGCCAGCCGTCTCCAACCTGTAGGTCTTCTCGAGATCCGCAAACGCGGTCTGCACATGCACGGCCGGGGGCAGGTCTGCACTGAAGCCTGCCGGCAGGGTCAGCCTGGAGATCGCTACCTCTGTGCGCCTGCCGCCAAGCACAACCTCCCGCCCCGGCGACGACCTGCGTTCGGTGAAGGGGAAGCGCAAAGCCGGTTCGGAGGAAACGATCCGGAAGTTCTCCCAATCGCCATAAGACGTACCACTGAGATCAAAACTCATGTGCAGGGGCCTGTCCGTCGCCTCTGGTGCCTCGGCAGCGGTGTTGCTCGTCTGACCACGCAATCCGTCGGCCTGCACCAGGTTCTGCGACAACCGGTCCCACTGCGCAGGACCCAGGGTATGCAGACTCTGCCGCAGAGCCATCTCCTCGTCTCCGCGCAGATGGAGGTCGACGTGGGCCTTCAACGCGCCACTGGCCGTCAACGCTCCGCTTGCCTCAAAGCGGTCCTCGGCTGCGAACGGCAGCTCCCTGGGGGTGCGCCGCAGCTCGGCCGTCCCGGTCGCGGGGATCACCAGGGCCATCTCGTCCCGCAGCGAGCTGTCCAGAAAACCAGCCGGCGCCACCTCCGACAGCGGGTCCAACCACAGGTCCGCGCGCGGCGGGTCGCTCGCTACCGTGACAGCCCGAGAAAACCAGCTCGGCGTTGGCATCGTGGGATCCACTTCGCGGTTGGCCGGCACGAGCGCCACCGAAGCCGTCAGGTGTTCTGCCCGCAACATCGCTGCCAGCAGCAGGCTCTTGTCCTTGCTGTCGCCGAACTGGTTATTCAGGACTTCCGTCGCTGTATGCGGCTGCCAGGACCCCTGCCCCAGCGGCGCATCGATCGATCCCACCTCGCGAGAGACATAGGCATACAGCGCAGTGATGCGGGCGTTCGTGGATGGGAGGCCGAAAAGGACCTGATCAGCCTTGGCCTGCAGAGCTGGCGTCGGCGCCATGCCGTTCGCGCTCAGGCCCTGGTACCACTCCCCCACCTCCGCCCAGCTGCGAAACGTCGTCCATTGGATTGCCGGCGCCACCTCGTCCGGTTCCTCCTCCTCCGATCTGTCGGCGCCGGCCTGCCCCCGTGCCCTCTCCTGAACCGTCAGGCGTGTCTGGGAGCCGGACCACCGGTACACCCGCTCGTCCCCCTCGTCCGACACCTTCGCTGGATACCTGGGGCAGATCACCTGGAGGTACTTCGCTGCCGGCACACGCAACTCCACGGATCGCTCCACCACGACGCGTCCCCGCCCAAAGCCTTCGGTACCCCAGAACTGGTCCTTTGCTTCAGCCGCGGTAAACACCGTGCGGACCTGGTACTCCAGACGGTCACCCAGCGCCAGACCCCGCACAGGCAGCAGCGCCAGGTGCGTATCGCTGTACAGCGGGGTGGCTTGCGTCATCCGGGTCGGCTGGTCCTGAACCTCGGCTACCGGCGTGTCCACGGTCGTCCCATTCGGCTTCCGCACCCGCACCGAGACGAACTCGATCCGCTCGGTGCCCGCCACGTAGGGAATGGACAGGATCGAAAGCCCGCGCAGGGCCGCCTCCCCCTGTACGCGCACGGCGGCCGTGTCCACCTTGCTTCCTGTGCCGTCAGCGCGAAACCGGTACGCGGTGTCGAACCGCTCAAACACGGCCGGTTCGGCCGCGTAAGGATCCCTTGGGCCCACTGTGGGACTCTGCGACGCAGGGGCGGAAGAGCTTCCGCGGGGAACGGCCGCCGGCTTCGGCCGTTGCGCCGCGGCCTCCATTCCAAGCAAAGCCGCGCAGGCCAGGGCCGAAATCGAACGAAGCATCGTGGCTGCTTGTATACCAGAGTTCCGGCGCACGATGGTCCCCTCGGTCAAGTTACCTCCGGGTCATACGTGGCCAGCCGGAGAGGCGCCTTCGCGAACCTCCGCGAGGTACATCGCCGTGTACTCCACGTAGTTCTGGGCGTAGGTACGAATCAGGTCCAGGTCCGTCGTGTGCAACCCACGCCGTACCTTGCCCGGAACGCCCGTCACCAGGGATCCGGCCGGGATCTGCGCGCCTTCCGTGACGACCGCACCCGCCGCGATGATGGACCCCGCGCCGACCCGCGCGCCGTTCAGGATCACCGCGCCCATCCCCACCAGCACGTCATCTTCCAGAACGCAGCCATGCACGATAGCCCCATGCCCGATCGTGCAACCGTCGCCCACAACCACCGGCCACACACCCCGCTGGCCATGCAGAACCGCGTTGTCCTGCACGTTGGAACGCGCCCCCACGGTGATCGCATGCACATCGCCACGCAGCACGGCATTCATCCACACGCTGCTGTGTTCCCCCAGGCTCACGTCGCCCAGAATCTGGGCCGAGACATCCACGTACGAAGAGGACGGAATGACCGGGAAATAGCCGGAAAACGATCGCAACATAGGCCCTCCACAAACATCCGGTAGTGTACGTGTCGGCGATGGCCGTAACCCGTTCGGGGAAGCGTTTTTGTCAGAAGAAAACTGTTCAGAACCGGGCGGGCGGGGATATGCTTAGGAACGGCCACACAGGCAGGTTTGGAGGTGTATTTCTTTTGGCAGAGGTTCGAGTTCAAGAAGGGGAACCGCTTGAAAATGCCCTGCGCCGCTTCAAGCGCAAGGTCCAGACCGAGGACATTATCAAAGAGGTCAAGCGCCACTCCTTCTACCTGAAGCCAGGCGAAAAGCGCCGCGTCAAGGAAGCATTAGCACGCAAGCGTAATCGTAAGAAAGTTCGCAAGGAGCAAGACTAAGCTCCCTCGCCCAGTACCAGCAACACAGGAGAGGGGGTGCCGCAATGGTCCCCCTCTTTTTCGTTTCACCCACATGGTGTACTTCGCCGACCTGTGGAGCGGGCCCCGGCAGTTGATTCATCACAGGCCTGAAGCGCGTACAAAGCCTTCCGAGAGCTTTGTTCACGGCTCACGCCTTGTCCCGCACGTTGGGAGAGGGTGCTATGGAATTCATCGATCGTATTCTGAAGTGTTCCGACTGCAGCAACGACTTCATCTTCACCGCCGGCGAACAGCTCTTCTTCTTCGACCGGCAGTTCAAGAACGACCCGAAACGGTGCAAGCTTTGCAAAGCCAAGCGCGCCGGCCTGGGACGCTCTACGGAAGGTGCAACCGCCTCCGCGGCCCTGCCGCTCTCTCGCACCGAAACGCGCACCGAGTGTTCGGCCTGCGGCGTCGAGACAACTGTGCCGTTCAAACCCACCCAGGGTCGACCGGTCTTTTGTCGCTCCTGCTTCCAGATGAAGCGGGTTCCCGCCACAGCGGCAAAACTTCCCCACCTGGATCCGCCCGTGTTCGCCGGAGAGCGAGCCGTCGCCGAAATGCCCATGGCTCTCAACACAGTGGACATGATCGCCGAAACACCTGCCGCGGCACGCGGCATGGGTTCGAACCCGTACCCGAGAGACTTCCTGGCCATGGAAGCCGTCGAGGCCTAGGGCAGGGATCCGCTCGGCTCTGCCCCAAAGGTACCGGCCGGACAACCTGCCGGTGGGGGCTTGGCTCTGAACCTCTGTAGGCATGCTGCACCTCCGCGACATCTCTGAAGACACGGCCCTTTTTCCCTGGAACAAGAGCACCCCTACCCCAGCGGTCGAGTCGACCCTCGCGGTCGCAATCGCGCTGCTCCTCGGGGTCTGGACAGGACACGGCAGCGCCGGCTCTATTGCCGCCGGCGCTGCATTTACCGTCGGGTTCGCCGTCTTTCACGAAGCCCTCTCGTCCACACTGCTCAGCATGGCGCTGCTGACGCTCGGCATTGCCTCGGCTACCCTCATCGGCAGCCTGGGCGCCCAGTGGACGCCTGTCGTTCTGATCCTTTGCGCCGCAGCCGCTCTCAACTACGGCCTGCTTGCCAGCCTCGATCCCACAGCCAGCTGGATCGGCCAGCAGTGCGGCGTCTACGTCGTGATCTCCAGCTATTTCGCCAACGGCCTGCACTACGCCGTGGGCCGCACCGCCATGGTGCTGGCCGGCGGCGCGCTGCAGATGCTGCTCTTCACCGCCTTCCGCTTCCTCCATCGCTACAGCCACAGAAACGACCCCGCGCCGCCACCTGTGCTGCGTCAGATCCGGACACGGGTCGGCCAGCTTTGGCGTTGTCTACAGGACCAGCTGCACCCCAACACCGAGACGTATGGGTACATCCTCAAGCTCGTCGTCACCTTGAGCATCAGCACGGCCGTCTACCGCTTCCTGCACCTGCGCAACGGGTACTGGGCGCCCATGACCGCCCTCCTTGTGCTGAAGCCAAAATGGGCCAATACCCTCAGCCGCGGCATCGCCCGGCTGGCTGGCACAATGGTCGGCGCGGCGGTCACCGTGTTCCTCGCCCGGCTCTTCCCACCGCTGCACCACGAAGCTTACTTCGTCCTGATCCTGCTCACCGCGTACCTGTGCTTCACGCTGCAGGGTGTGAACTACGCCCTTTTCTCGGCGATCCTCACCATGTACACGGTCTTTCTTTTCGGCTTCGGCGGCTTCTCCGAGCGCAGCGCCGCCAGCCTCCGCCTGGTCAACACCGCCATAGGCGGTCTGCTGGCTCTCCTGGTCGATACCACGGTGAAATACGTCGGCCCGCACATCCTGCCGGAACCACGGCAAAGTCCGGCGTCAGCTGCCCATCCTGATCCCGCCTTTTCAAACTCCGTACAATAAAGCATCGTGACTTTAGACTTCCTCGGCTCCCTGCAGCGCACCCACGGCTGCGGTGCTCTTCGCGCCTCCGACGCCCCCTCCGATGCCGCCTCCACCGTGACCGTCATGGGCTGGGTCAACCGACGCCGCGACCACGGCGACCTCATCTTCCTCGACCTCCGCGACCGCTCCGGGGTCACCCAGGTCGTCCTCGACAAGTCGATCTCCCCCGAGGCGCACGCCAGGGCCGAGGGGGCCCGTCCCGAGTTCGTCGTCGCCGTCACCGGCACCGTCCGCCTCCGTGAGCCCGGCATGACGAACCCCAAAATGGCCACAGGCGAGATCGAAGTCGTAGGCAAAACGCTCCTCCTGCTCAACGATGCCAAAACGCCTCCCTTCAGCCCCGCCGAAGACGCCATCGCCAACGAGGAAACCCGCCTCAAGTACCGCTACATCGACCTCCGCCGCCCCGAGATGCAGCGCAACTTCATCGTGCGCAGCAAAGTCGCCATGGCCATCCGCAACTACCTCGTCGAGCAGGG
>CAZZXY010000046.1:0-34110 GCA_964658105.1 Verrucomicrobia bacterium Tous-C9LFEB
TACAAGAGAAGCAAGAGAACATGAGAAAAGCAGGAGAAGCCCGAGAGGCTCGGTGGAAGGCCGAAGAACAAGGAGGAATCTATCTGAATACCTGTCTCGATCGGTACAGGCCAAACACATTCAAGCCCCACATGGGTGTACGCGGAATGCCAACGCTTCAATCGGGGTACTTAGCTGCGAAGCCGCCTGACGCGATTCTTCGTAGAGTCGTCATCAAGCAGTGGCTCGCGTGTATGTGCAACCCATATGCCCTGGGGAACCTCTTTAATCTGTACTCGTGACCACAGCGTCGTCAGGATCTTGATTGCTAGTCGTGCATTCGCTCTTGTCCGCCTGGGATTGCTGTCTTGCGGAAACTGTTCAGCTAGGGCCGACCACGGCACGATCGTCTCACTTGCGGCGGAGTAGCAGCGGAAGATGAGCCAATACACGATGTCTTGTACCTGTGTAGGCCCTTTGATGTCCTGCCAAAGCTTCCGGGGCAGAACGATGTGGTACCTACGGATGTCCTCGAATAGATCCGCATTGAGCATGAAGCCGAAACGGCTTTCAAGCTGCGGCAGGTCTAGCTGACCATCCTCCGGTGATACGCCCGTAACAGATGACGGGAGGTGCACACCCGCCATGATCGGATAGATGATCTCTCGCATCGTTTTGTCCGTCTGACGCTGGACGTTGATCACGAGTCCCGACACGCGTTCAAAGCGCTTTCGAAGGTCGCGATTACCGGACCCGCCGATAGAGAGCCCCATCTCGCGTTGATACTCAGTCGCGGAGCTCCAGTCGATCCAAGGGCTATCCGAACGGATTGCCTTGTCGAAGATCCAGGCAAGTAGCTTGCGATCGGCTCCGAATGGAAGCGGAGTATCCGTTCTCGCTGCAGAGAAGGTAACGCTCAGCACCGACCCATCCCCAAGCCGTGCCTTCCGCGTGACGCGAGTTTCCGCCGTTTGACTGTGCGGCAGGGTGCACAGGATCATCGCCTGGGCAAGCTTGATGTACTCCTCGCCTAGTGTGCCGTCGTGACGCGCTGCGGCGATGTCGCCCAGCCGAATTGCGAGCCGTTCGCGCGCGCTCTTGCGCTCCTGTCCGGTATCGCGCTTCGCTGGGGGTAGTGCACTTCCCTGTCCTTCAATCGTGTTTCGCTTTTCTGGCTGACGCGGCATATGTCTGCGGTCCGAACCTGTTCATTTCGTTAGCTGTAATTTTGCGTACGTGAAATTATGCCTGTTCAGTTAGCCAGCGTTCCATCCATTCACGGAGCAGATCCGAAAAATCGGTCTTCGCCTGCCGATCCTTCATCTTTCGCTCAAGAAGCTTGATACGCACGTCATAGTACAGTTGCGCTGGTACGTAGCCGGTTACTTGTGTGTTGGTGTCATCCGAGCGTTTCCCTGCTGGCCTGCCGACCTTCCTTCGACCATGAGACTGCGGATGGTGGTCTGAACTGGCCTGCTGCTCCATGGTCGAAGCATTAGCTTCCTGGCCAGCCGTCTCGGACTGCGGACTGCGTGCATTAAGCGCTGCGGCGAACTTGCTCATACCCTAGCTCCTCCAAAATCTGTTCTCCCACTGCCTCGTATTCCCGCCAGCCTGTACCTCCGCGCGGGTCCCCCGACTTGTCAACGGTCGTTCCCGCGAGAGCTGCTTTTGGAAATGCGACCATGCGGTGAATGACTTGTTTGAAGACAGGCACCTCTGCGCTTTGCAGCATCTCCCGTGCCTCATCAGCGTCTTTGCTTGGTCTCGGGGCGACGATCGTCAGCAGAACTTTAAAGTTCCGGACCTTCATGCGGCGTAGAGCCTCAACGGTGAGGATCGTCGCGTCCAAGGACAAAATGTCCGGCAAAGTCGGCACGACCATCAGGTCGCAGCCGTGTGCGAGCGCTTTCAAGTCCTCGTCTCCAGGCCGCGCCTGGGTGTCAATCACCATGTGCTCGTATTGGCGTGCGAGGCGGGGCGCTTGACGTTCATCAGCCACTGGAAAGGGGAGAGATCCTCGCTCCGACCAGCGGGTCACAGAACGGTTCTCGTCGCCGTCCAGCAAGAGGGTAGGCGCGTACGCGGACAAGAAGTAGGCCAGATGGACGGCAGTCTGGCTTTTTGCCACGCCGCCCTTGTAGCTAGCTACCGTGATGATCATTCAGCAAGTATGTAAGCCGGATAGCTACGTTTGCAATAGTCCGGGTAGCTAACTAGTCAACTGTCTGGAATTTTGCGTACGCATATCTACTTAGATGTAAGTAGGATTGAGACATGTCCGTGCCCAACTTTCAGGCGTTCATGAAGCCCATTCTCACCATTGCCTCGGATCAGCTACAGCATTCCACGGCGGAGTTCGAGCAGGGTGCGGCCGAGATGCTGGCTTTATCGGCAGAAGATCGAGCACAAATGCTTGCAAGTGGGAGTATGACGGTCCTCCGAGATCGAACCGGGTGGGCCTATTACCACCTGTACAGGGCTGGGCTGCTCGAACGCCCTAGTCGGGGTCAGTACGCGATCACAACCCGTGGACTGGCGGCCCTGAAAGAAAATCCGGCTTCGATCGATCAGAAATACCTCAAGCAGTTTCCAGAATATATGGAGTACCTGTCTCCAAAGCCGAAAGAAGGTGGCGCGATCACCCCACCCATTGCGGTGACTGACGGCTGCGTGCAAACTCCCCAAGGCGTGATTGACGATGCGTACAAGCTGCTGCAGCAACAGCTTGCCGGGGAACTGCTGGAGCAGATAGCTGCCAAGTCGCCGGCCTTCTTTGAGGACCTCGTAATCAAGCTCCTGGTGAAGATGGGGTATGGGGGTTCGGAGCATGACGCCAGGGTTACGGGCCGATCGGGAGATGGCGGGATAGACGGACTCATAAATGAAGACCGCCTTGGCCTAGATCGTATTTATGTACAAGCCAAACGCTGGAAGGACAAAGTCGGTACGCCACAGATCCGAGACTTCGTAGGCAGTCTGGCGGGCGGCGGCGCTCACAAGGGTGTCTTCATCACCACATCTGGATTCCAGTCATCTGTTGTGGACTACCTCAGAGGGGTACAGCACAGGGTAGTGCTGATTGATGGTCAAAAGCTGGCTGAACTGTGCATAGAGTTTGGGATTGGAGTCGTCGTCGAAGGTGCGTACCTGATCCGGAAGATCGACGCCTCGTTCTTTGAGGATGACTAGAGCATGGGACAGCGGATCATGGCTAGAGCGAGGCTTTGGTCGGCGGAATGAGTCACCCTGAGCATGGAATTATGCGACTGGTGCAACTCTGGCGAGCAACATCCTTGCGCCATGAGCAGACCAGGTTGAACTTTTATTCTCGTTTTGCCGTTTTCACCCTGTGTCTCTAGATGATTGCTTTCGCGAACACGTCATCCAAGTCACGCACCCTGGCATACCGGGCAGCGTTTTCCTGAACTCCAATGGCTTCGAAATGCTTTGCTCCGCAGCGGATTTTACTCTGCTCAACTGGCCTGAGGTCGAACGAGGACAGGGAACTCTTCGTTTCTAAAACGAAATACAGGCGTTCTACGCCATCTCGTGAAAGCAGAACAGCCCAATCGGGGTTGTAGTTCCCTAGAGGGGTTGGGACGATAAACCACCCTGGAAGCTTCACGTACAGCTTGACCGCGTCGTTGTTCTCCAGCTCCTCGACAAAACGCCGCTCCGGCTCTGAATCGCAGACGGTCTGCTCATAGAGAGAGCGGTCAGACTTCACGAGATTTGTGAGATACCCCGTGAGCTCTTCATGAAGGAACAGCTCTTGCGCATAGACCGACTCCGAAAGTCGGTGGTACTGAACACCGTCCACTAGGGTGTGCCGTTTGGCGGTGGCGATGGCCTTTGTTGCCGCCCTAATGAACTCGTTGGGATTGCGCCGGAAGTCATTGAGGCGGCCGGACTGGGCAAGAATCCGTACGATCGTACGGCGCAGCAGCTGCGTTTTGTCTTGAAGCTCTGAGATGACGTCGGGAAGGGAAGTCTGTTCAACCTGAATCAACTCGGGTGCCGACTTGGTGCTTTGCTGACCGACGACACCGCCTCGGGTAATGTCGAGCAGGTCCTTGGTGATGGTGAATGTCGGTGGCGCGATGACTAGTTCCCGGAGAGCATCGACGCAATTTCGCACCAGTACGTCGGGATCGAAGTTCACTCGGTATGAGGACTTGGCGCGAATGCGGTCCCATAGCTGCCGAAACTCTTCGCTGTTCAGCACCGCTTCGCGTAGTCGGATCGATGTTCGCCTGTCGTCGGCATTCCGCACCACGAGGCCAGCCGTGAGCTTCGCGAGCAGCTCTTCGATGGGTCTACGCTGATCCTCGAACCCTTGCGGAAGGACCACGGCACGGGCGTCCAACGCCTTCTTCAGGGCGTCAGTGACCTTACCCTGGCTATCCACATACCCAGAAGCGCGAAGTGCCTGCCAAATGGCTCGTGAGGCATCTTCACCTAAGGCTTTGGGGTCCTCTCCTTCGCCTTGCGTTTGAATCGCGGCGAACTGGAGCTGAGACACAACCCCAAACCGAATGCCGGTCTCTTGTTCGATATCGTGCTGCAGCTTCTCGGCAAAGCTTTGGTAACTCTCATGGGCGACGACCGTCAGCGTATTCACGTCGAACCCGCGTATGCGCTCACCCTGCTGGTTGACGCAGAGCCGGAGGCCTCGCCCGATGGTCTGACGCCGTTCCCGCTCCTGGTTCATCTCGCGGAACGCGCAGATCTGAAAGACATTCGGGTTGTCCCACCCTTCGCGCAGGGCAGAGTGGCTAAAGATGAACTTCAGAGGCGTTTTCAGGTCCAGTAAGCGCGTTTTCTCGCGCATGATGAGGTTGTAAGTGTCGTTGTCACGGCTCTCCTGGCTCGCGCCCTTCTTGAACTCCATCTCTTCGAAGGGCGTATGGAGCGTGCGGTCAATGGAGAAGTACCCATTGTGAACCTCAGTAGCCGCCGTGGTTACATCCACCTCCGCGAAAAGAGTGTTGTAGTCCGGGTGCTTGGCGAGCCGAACGTACTCTTCTTCGAAGATCCGAGCGTATGGTCCGGAAGTCAGGCGACCCTCAGCATCATGGGTCCGATAGTCGTCGACCTTGCGGATAAAAAAGAGACTGAGGACCTTGATCCCTCGCGGGCGCAGGCGCTTTTCCTTGTCCAGGTGCTCCTTAATCGTGCGACGAATCATCACGCGGGAAACGGAAGCGTCGTCAATATCGCCAAAGACTGGTTCATCGGGGGTCAGAACCCTCGTGTCTCCGGGCACTCGAAGCTCAACGGCGTCGAAGCTCCCGGGAACGTCACGGCTCTTCTTGCGAATGCTGTCCACGACGTGCTCCGCGTATATCGCACGGCCTGTGGTCTGGTCCAGCGGATCTCCGGCATAAACCCATCGCGCCTCAGGCTTCACCCCATCCACGCGCTCACAATCTAGCTCTAATTGGGCGCGAACAGGCTGGTTCCTGCGAGCCTCGATCTTTAGCAGCTTGATGAAGGGGCGATTATGGTCGTTGTCGCTGGTCAGCGATGCGACTTCAATCTGCTTCACCAGCTTGTGCTCGTAAGCATCCACCGCGTCCAGCTTGTACACCGAATGGTGACGTGTGACATGCGTGGCGGAGTAGCGGAAGGTACAGAGCGGATTCATCTGCTTCAGAGCTTCCGCGCCTCGTCCGTTCACGCCGCCGTCTACCGACTGCGGCTCGTCCACGATCAGAATCGGGTTGGTCTGCCGGATGAAGTCAATAGGGCTGCTGCCGCCCGCTTGTTCGGCCTTCTCACTGGGCTTGTATAGGGTGTTTACGTCGGCCTTATTGATGGCGCCCACGGTGACGATCATCACCTTGATGGTGGCGTCCCGGGCAAAGTCGATGACCTCGTTCAGGCGTGCCGAATCGTAAACGAAGTAGCGCGCGCGGGCGTTGTACTTGCGGAAGAAATGATCTTCCGTGTCGCGCAGAGTGGCATGAACACCCTCTTTGATGGCGACGGATGGGACGATAATCACGAATTTCGTGAAGCCGAAGCGCCGGTTCAGCTCAAAAATGCTGCTCAGGTAGACGTAGGTCTTGCCCGTGCCCGTCTCCATCTCCACGTCAAAGTCGCGGGATCGCAGCTCGGCGTCTTGCGGGATGCCGTTCCGGAGTTGGATCTCCCGCAAGTTGGCGAGCAGGTAGTCGTCCGCTGTATTGCTGACCCTGTTTCCTATACCGAGGTCCGATTCACGCATCCCCGGAATGGTTCCCTGGGGACCGGGCAGCGTAACGGTGAACTCGGCGCGAGAGATCTCCTGTCCGCGAAACAGGTCGCAGACGGCGTCGATGGCGGCGCGCTGGTGTGGCAGGTCTTCATAGAGCAGGTGCATGAATGCGTCTTTCCGCTGAAGTATCCGGCGTTTCCGGATAGTTCGACTCCGTTGCGATTTCGTGCTCCGAACGCTGGAGCGGGCCCTTCTGGGCATGCTTACAGGCTCCGTACGTCGGTTAGGCCGTGCTGCTTTAAGATTTCGGTCAGATTGCTTTTGGCAACGTCATCGGCAAAGGCGGTGTCGCGGAAGACGATCAGCGGCGGTTCAAATTTGGCAGCCTCCCCGTGGGGAGCGTTCGAAGCAACGGCCGGTGGAGGAGCGAGCTCTTTGTGCCAAACCACCACGCCTTCAGCCAACGGCTCTACATCGGCAGTCGCGATGCTGGAAGTGAGGCAAGCAATCAGGTCGCCGGTACTGACCGCATAGACCTGCTTGTGGGCTATCGTGCGCTCCACAATGGGAACCGTGAGCTCTAAGCCACGCTTCAGCAGAAGCTCATACAGCAGGTCCCCTTCGCTGCGCCCGTCCAGAATATTGTCCACCTCGCCCAATAGGCGCTGCTCAGTGACCGGTAGCGTCGGATCCCATGGACGAACACTAGTAGTGTCGAGCTTGAGAACTCGGAAGCCGACATCACCGTGGAATAGTGGGTTTTCCGATTTGATCTTGGCCGCTGCCCGACGCAGGCGCTCCTTGGTCAACTCCGCCAGGTTATGAGGTCGGCCGATACGATCGCAGTAGAGAGCAAGAGATTTCTCTTCTTTCTTCTCGGCACTGATCTCCTGAGGGAGCTGACACAGTATGTATCGGCGGAAGCCCCCGTCGGCGGCGTTCAGACTGAGAACGGCTTCACCAGAGCTGCCACTGCCGGCAAAAAAGTCCATGAATAAGGCGTTGCGGTCGTTTGCTGTGAGGTACTGGAATAGACGCGCAAGTTCAACGTAATCCTTTGGATTCGGGAATACCTTAGCATTAAGAAGTTCACGGAGATGTCGAACCGACACTTGCGACTGCTTGTAGAAATAGCTTCCACGCACCTGCGTTGCCAGTTCGTCGTCGCTCTCCTCGTCGAGCTCCGCATCTTCTGTCTCCAGCGCTTCATAGGAGAGTGGCTTGATGTGAGCTTTCCTGAAAGGAGGCTCGGATTCATCATCTCGGAACTCAACGACTCCCAAGCGTATCTGCCGTTGCATCTCTTCAGGCGTCGCAAAGCGCCATCCTGCGTCTGGCACTTTGCAGGGTTTACCTGTTTTCGGATGCACCACGTCGTAGCGCGGTCCCCCTGATCCCGGCCAAGAAATATCTCGGTCGCGCCATGGACCATTGCGATCAATGCGACGGTACCGGCTCCACTTCTTTGATGGGTGGGTCTTAGGTAGCTGGGAGAACCATGATTCGATCTCCTCCTGAATGAGGAGATCATTATCACCGTGCTTCTCTCTCAAGCGCAGGTACTCCTGCCAGATCTCGCGGGCACCCGGCTTTTCTTCCCTCCATATGGTGCCTCGTTCCCGCAAGTATGAGATCGATCTGGCGTAAAGAACTATGTATTCATGGCCGATGGAGATGAGTTTCGCATCGTTCTTGCGACCCTTCTCCCAAATCATGGTTGCTATATGGTTCTCTTCGCCGAATATCTCGTCGCCAAGTGCAAGAAGGTTTTCCAGTTCGTGATCGTCTATTGAGACCGCCAGCACACCATCCTCTTTGAGAGAAGTTTTTGCTAGCATCAGGCGCGGGTACATCATATTGAGCCAATCGGTATGGAAGCGACCTGAAGTCTCGGCGTTCGTGGTGAGCTTCGCTCCTCCAGCGTCGCGCTGTCCCGTCATTGTGAGGTAAGTACCGATAGAATCACGAAAATCATCCTTGTACACGAAGTCCTTGCCGGTGTTGTAAGGCGGGTCGATGTAGATCATGTTGACCTTGCCCGCGTAGGACTTCTGCAATAGCTTCAGCACCTCAAGGTTGTCACCCTCGATCATGAGGTTCTGCGTGATGTCCCAGTCCATTGACTCCTCGGGTGCGGGTCGCAGGGTGCCGGTGGAGGGCGTCAACGCGAGACGGCGGGCGGCTCGCTTGCCATGCCAGGTGAGCCCGTATTGTTCTTCATTCGTAGCCAGCTCACCTCCTAGCAGTTCCCGTAGCACGTCGAAGTCGATGCGTTTGCCGGTTCCATCCTCGGTAACGGCTTCCGGGAAGAGCTCGCGTAGGCGCTCGATGTTTTCGGCGGTGAGGTCGGCTGAGTGGCTGAGGGGATCAGTGACGGTAATCGGTTCCAAAAACGTACACCTCTACGCGTGGGGTTGATGGTGAGGCCGAACGGCTCGGCTCACGACAGCCAAAGCAAAGGTCAGCCCGGAGACTCCGGGCGCAACACTGCCATCAGCGCAGTCCGTCGCTGCTGCAGTTGCTTAAGGGCGAGATTCCATTCTACTTTGCGACTGAGCTGCCGTTCTCCCCGAAGTCGTGTACGCAAGCTCGTCTCCTCACGCTGCAGCCGGCCCAGCTCCTGTTGCGCTGCCCGATGCTGGTCAGCCTGGGAGGCAGAGGTGAAGGGCAGGAACGGGGCAGGGCCCTGTAGCCGGCCAAGCCATGCGGCCGAATCGAACGCCACAAGCCGGTCCATCCACTGGCTGTAGACGGAGAACATATCCCGCCTGGGAAGGGTGAGGCTGGGCAAACCAAAGCCGTTGAGCAGATCGGCAGACAAGCGCGGAGTTACAGTCTCCCCGGCGAGCGGGACTGAACGGAGCTCCTCCAAAACCGGCTTGCCTGCATCGGCACTGAGGGATTTCCGCTTGTGAGCCAGGGAGAGGCTCAAGGTCTGCGGTGTTTGCAGCAGGAGGACCACAGGGTAGGGAACAGCACGGTGGATGAGCTGAACCAGCCGCTCAGATTTGACCTCTGCCCGGGTCACGACCGCGAGGATGGCAATCTCGGCGTAGTCGTGGGTTTCGTTAGAGAAGGCAGCCAAGCCCGTTCTACTCGGCTTAAGCGAAGCCAGCCAGCGAAATTCCTCGAGCTCTTCGCGGACCAGCTTCTTGTCGGCTGCAGTTGTTCCGGGCCTTGTCGCAAGCTGCTCCAGGAACAACTTCTTGGGCACGCGTTGGTCCAGCCACGCATCAGGCGGGAGTTGTAGCGCAGCATAGACGGTGTCCAGGGTCGGCTGGCTGGAATGCTCAGTCACGCGGGAGGACCACCAGAAAGTTCATCACCTCGTAATCGGCCATGCCGGCGAACTCGCCGCGTTGAGCATGGGTTCCCCCTGGGGAGAAAAGACTGGCTATGGCGCGTTCCTCCCGCTTGCCCGTGATGTGGGCTATGGCTTTGGAGAGGAGCCCTTGGTAGTGCTCCATGTGCTCCCCGAAGCCAGTCTGCCGATTGAATGCGGCCCATGCGGCGGTTTGCACCTCTGGCGAGGTCAGAGAGACAGAACAAGCCCGCTTCAGGCGGTCGAGGGTCTGGCGCGCCTGTGTGTAGGGCAGGACGATACGGCCATCCTGGGCGACATAGACGAGGTAGTACGGAGCGAGCGGGTATCCGGGCTCAATCGCGTCCAACGCGGCTTTGGCAGCCGCCTGTAGGCAAAAGATCGCTCCAGGGGGTAGTTCGGGCTCTTCCGCAAACACGGGAGCATAAACACCAAGATATTGTTTGCCCAAAACCTCCGGGTATTCCTTTTGAAAAGTGGCAAGATCGCGGCGGAAGTCGTTCAGGGTAAGGTCCGCAATAGAGACACCGCTTGAGAGGTCTTCCAGGTCCAGGACGGCGTTCTGTAACCGGAGAAGCTGCTTGCGGCGGTACTCAAGATCGTTCATCGCATCTCGCGACTGCTGCCGGATCAAATCTTCCTCTCCAGTTGCAGAGACATCCAAAAGCACCATGCGACCGCTTACACGCTGCTCTAGGCCGATGTACTCCTCCAACTCCATGTTGGGCCAGAAGTTCACGAGCTGAATGACCTCATTTCGTGAGCCAAGACGATCAATCCGACCAAACCGTTGAATGATACGGACTGGATTCCAGTGGATGTCATAGTTCACGACCGTATCGCAATCTTGGAGGTTCTGGCCCTCGGAGATGCAGTCTGTGGCGATCAGCAGGTCGATCTCGCCGTCTGTTGCCATGTCCTCCGGCCGCTCCTTTGAACGAGGGGAGAAGGCCGTGAGGATCCCGCCGAAGTCGGCTCGAAGATTGGGAAGTGTGGACCGATTGTGCCCGGTACCCGTGACCAACGCGCTTTCGATTCCGAGGGTAGTCTTGGCCCAACTCGCGAGCTCTCGGTACAGGTAGTCGGCTGTATCCGCAAATGCCGTAAAGACTAGCGCTTTGCGGTTTCCTTCGTTGAACGGCGAGTGGCACTTGGATGTGATGAGCTGCTTCAGTTCTTGCAGCTTCGCGTCGCGCTCCGGGGCAATTTGCTTGGCGGATTCGAGCAAAGCCGAGAGACGCTGCCGATCCTCGTTCAGTTCCTGTGTCCAACGAATGCGGTCCACGTCCGCGAGTAGGACCTTGATCTTGCGCCCGACGGTCATGGACTCAAGACTGGCATCATCTACAGCGATGTCCTCAGGGGACACGTCCTCGGTCACTGTGTCTTCGCGCCGCACGAGATGATCGAGCAGGTCATCAACAGCCGCGAGCTGACGTTGGACCGTCAAGCCAAACGAAACGACGGAGCTTTCCATGCGTTTAAGCATGTTCACCCGGAGGAGATGGATCAGGCTATCCTCACGGTCGGCTTGGCGAAACGTGCTCTCGCCACCCCGGATAGATGTGGCGTAACGGGCTTCGTAGGCAGCTTTTTTCGCCGGCAAGATGTACCGCATGAGTGCATAGGCACTCAGGTTAAGCTGCCGGATCTCATCGTTGATGTCGCGAATAGCTGGGAATTGGCGTTGCAGATCAACGTCTGCTTTGATGTTCTTCGGAGCTAAGCGAGTAGGAAAGCTCCCGGATTCGGTAATCCCGTAGTACTTCTGGATGTGCTTTCGTGAGCGGGCAATCGTAAGCAGGTCCAGGAGCTTGAAATAGTCAAACCCAATCATGTCCATGAGCCGGGCTGGCGTTCGGGCCGGCTCATCCAGCTTTAGCCAGGCATTGAACTGAGCTTGCGCTTTTCGGACCGTGGCCTCAATGCTGTCTATGCCCTGCGTTTGAAGCGCAGTGTCGTTGCCTTCCGTTAGAAACGATATCTGATTTTTGAGATCAGCCAAACGATTGTTGACTGGCGTCGCCGACAGCATGAGAACACGCGTCTTCACGCCGGACTGGATGATGCGCTTCATCAAATGGTCATAACGGGTGTCGTGTTCACGATGAGCATTGCGGTTCCGGAAGTTGTGAGATTCGTCGATCACGACGAGGTCGTAATTGCCCCAGTTCACATACGACAGGTCGATATCGCCCGACTGGCCGCCGTCCCTAGATAGGTCCGTGTGGTTCAGAACGTCATAGTGGAATCGATCAGCGGACAGTATGTTCCGTCGATCATTTGCGCGGTACATTGTCCAGTTGTCACGCAGGCGTTTCGGGCAAAGCACGAGGATTCGCTGATTGCGCAATTCGTAATACTTGATGACAGCTAATCCCTCGAACGTCTTCCCGAGGCCGACGCTGTCGGCGACGATGCATCCGCCAAAGCGCTCGATCTTATCAATGGCGCCGATCACGGCGTCCCGCTGAAACCGATAAAGCCGTTGCCAGACGGCAGTGTTTCTTATGCCTGTAGCGGCATTGATGATCTTGTCTTCATCCAGGAGGTCTTGTTCTCCGCTGAGGACATGGTGGAGCATTGCTGGGTAAAGCTGCGATGCTGGGATATCTGAGCTGAGGCGTGCAAGCTGGCCCGCTAGAGAGAATTCTGGGGTGTTTGCCTGCAAGTGGTCCCACAATTGGGAGAACCAGCGATCCAAGGCGAGGGCTTCTTCGGCGTTCTCAGCAACCTGAATCAATGAAAAGTTGGCCTTGGGAGTCAAACCTAGACCTGCAGTCGTAAACGAGCAGTCCCCACTAATGGCCTTTGCAGGCCGATCAAAACCGTCATCAAGGACCAAAACCGATTGAAAAAGAGAGCCGGCAAGCTCAGCGGCCTGAGCACCGTTTCGGAAGAACGCGGCGCAGTCTCGGGCTAGCCACTTGGCATTGAGCTGGTTGCGGAAAGGACGATCAGTCCCTTCTCCTAAAAGACCTTCCGCTAGCTTGTCTGGCGAAAATATGAGACGCAGCTTGCCGAGAGTCCTCAACTGGTTTCTAAGCGCGGCATAAGCGAAGAGCGAGAACGTCGCTGAGGCAACACTGAGGGACGCATTCTCGTGAATCTGTTGAAGCTCATCTACGACTCGGTCGTTTCCGGTATTTGAAAGCAGTCTCATCGCACTAGGGTCGCGTGGGGTTAATAGGGGTAAAGCGCAGGGAACCAGCGCTCCACAACCTTTTGAGGAAAGCCGAGCCGTAGCCGGGCGACGTGGCTGGGCGAAACGAGTAAACCTGCATTCAAAAGCTTAGAAACCACCGCTCTCGCCATACGTTCTTTATAGCCGGTGAGGGAAGGGGCCTGGCCGCGTTCGACTTCACCGGCGATCAAGGCTTCTCGAAGCAGCGCGTACGTTCCTTTTGGAAGTCGGCCCGCCCGAATCTCTTCCTCCACATAGATTTCCATTCTCCGGAGCAGCTCAGCCGGCTGCAGGATGGAACTCATGTACTCGACCTGATCGAGGGAGACACGCAAGAAGAATCGGCAGAATTCGTCGAGGGCAGCCTGTGAGAGGTTCCCACGTCCGTCAAGATCACCCCGGCGTGGGCTGTCGGCAGCCATGAGGAGTCCTTTGTAATCGTTCACGTTGCGGGCAAGTCCGCGAGCTACAGACCATAAGCTGTTTCCTACGCCTAATCGCTTGAGCAGTGCATGGGACATCAGTCGAACTACACGGCCATTGCCGTCGTAAAACGGGTGTATCCACAAGAAACGATGGTGAGCTGCTGCGATAGCCAGCACCTGGCGAACTTTGGAGAGGTTTGTGGGATTGTAGACCTGCTCGAAGCGAGCTAAGAAGCTCGGGAGGGAAGTGGCCGGAGGAGGAAGATGGCGTCCGACAATTACTTCTCCCCGGCGCAGCTCTCCAGGAACGAGCTGCATGCGAGTGGACTGGTCGGGATCCTCGACCCATAGGAGCTCATCCGGCAAACGGCGGCAGAACTCACGATGTAGCCAAATCCCATAGACCGCAGCGGTCGGGTATTCGTTTGGGTCCGCGCCTTCATCAATCGCCCGCTGTACCTCTATATGCGCGACGGCCTCAAGCTGAAGAGCCCTCTGCTTAGGCTCGGTCGAATAATCCTGGTGAAGTGCCCGGTCGATATCGCGCGGATGTGTGTCGTGCCCTTCAATCAGGTTGGAGTAGTAGCAATTCATGGACCTGACCAGATCCCCTACCGTCCCAGTGACAATAGGGTGGATCTGGCCGGCGAGGGCGTTAGCCTTCGAGATTAGCTCGAAGGCCGAGTCCTCCATCTCTTTTTGGCCTTCTGAAGGAAGCATTGGCTCCATCCACGATGGAGTAATCAGCGGGATGGTTTTTGCCGATTCCATGAGATTAGCAAGGACAGTATATGCAATTACTTACGGCCTATATAGGCCCTTCCTGCGCCGGTCCGGGTGCCGGTTGGGTTCCGGCTGCGTTCAGCGTCCGCTAAGAGCATGAAAGATGCCATACGCTGTACGTGCGAGGAGGGTTTATGCCCCACAGTGATCCGGAGAGCCACGCAGCACATATCGACGAAAATGCCTGTTTGAGAACTGAAGGCACGCTCGCCTCCCAGCAGCACATTGGCTATAACGCGAAGCAATGGGCAGCGTTCACGGTCGCATTGAATAGTCCCGCCCAGGACAGGCCCCGTTTGAAGAAGCTGCTCACCGAACCTAGCGTTCTGGAAGACTGAACAGTTGCGCTCGCCCCTTCGTGGAAAGGGCTCGCATCTGGCCGAGGCGGAATTGCGCTCAGATCGAGATCCGCTCCACTTCGTCGAGGCTTATGTCGTCGCTCCTCCGGTCGTAAAGCCCCGTGGTGCGTGAAGACTCGTGGGCGGCCATCTGTTGAGCGACCTCCAACCTGCCGCCATTCTTGAGATAGGCCGTGATTCCTGTGGCGCGGAACGTGTGGCAGCCGATCTCCGTCTTGATCCCGGCCGCCAGCGCTCGCCGGCGGATCATCCGCCAAACGTCGGGTTGAAGCATGGGGTTGCCGGTGAGCTCGCCGGACCGACCGCGTGTGGTCCGAAAGAGCGGCCCTTTGCGGTCCTCAGCCAACCCGGCAACGCGGATGTACGCCTCCAGGTAGTGGTCGAGATTGTGGTGCGTGGGCATCTCGTGTTCCTTACCGCCCTTCTCGTGAAGGCGGACCCAACCACGCCGCCCTTGCACATAGAAGTCCTCCACCCGCATAGAAACAGCCGCTCCCACCCGCGCAAACGTGTAGACCATCAGGCCGATCAAGGCTCGGTCTCGTAGGCCGGGAAGCGTCTTGATGTCGATGGAGTCGAGTAGTGTGCGCGCCTCATCGGCCTGCAACACCGGGGTCTTGCCGCGTCTTTGGGTGTGCTTCGGCCCTCGTACCGCGTGAGCAGGGTTCACGGGCAGGACCTGGCCGACCACCATCCAGTCGAAGAGCATGCGCAGAGCCGCCAGCCGCTGCTTCACCGTCGGTTTGGAATGAAGTTTGAGCTGGGCCTCAACGAACGCTGCAACATGCACCGGCTCGACCTGGGCGAGGTCCAGAATGCCGTGCTCGGCGCAAAACGCGGAGAACTGCCGGACGGCCTCCATGTAGGCTCTGCGGGTATTCGGATTCCGGATGTGGGAGCTGAAGAAGTCGCGCAGCCGGGTGCGGGATTCAGGCCGGGCCGTGAAGATTGACGGCAGGGAAGCCGCTTGAACTCGGGAGAGTGATGCCTGGGAGGTCACGAGATGTGTACACCCCGGCCGCGCTTCCGCTGCAAGAGGCGGTTGACCGTCTCCAGTGAAAGCCTCTCTAAATCAAACTCTGGGCCAACCCACTCCCGCATGCGCCGGTGCTCCTTTTGCCGTGGCTTGCTCAGGATCATCAGCATATCTCCGCGCCACCACCATTTTGTCCGCGCGGCAGCATAAAAGCGAGCCCAACCGTAGACGAGTTCCGGGCTTAACCTAACCAAGAGGACCTGTGCGAAGGGGATTGCAAAGGGCGCTGTATTGCCGGTGCGGCCGAGAGAAGATCCGTGCCAACGGCCACTGTGCGACCTGCTACACCCTCAGGCAGCACGATGCCCGCTACTTCGGCGGGCTTCGCGAGCAGGCTTTGGAGAGGGACGGGCGTTGCTGCCGCGTATGCGGAGCCTCTGGCCGTGATAAGCGCTCCATCGTCGTGCACCATCGGGTCCCAGGTCGATCGGCGTTGAAGATGCTTGTCTCGCTGTGTCCGGCGTGCCATGCGAAGGTACACCGTACAAAAGTCGTGTTCTCGGAGATGCCGCCCCTGCTTCTGGAGCTGTGGCGTGAGCAGCACCCCGAGGGACACGAGCAGACTCGGTTAAACTTCAACGCGCGAGGGCCGGCGGCGTCTCCAGTGCCGCTGTTCGCTGGATTCGGCACACCGGAAGCAAACGGTCGAGAGGAGGTTGCGATGCCACGTTAGCTCACCAAGGAGAGAGCAGATGTGTCTCGTTCCTACCGCAAACCCTACATGGCCATTACTGGCCTTCCACGCTCGCACGATGACAAGAAAAAGGCTGCACGAGGACTCCGCCGGCGACAGGATGCTTGGCTACGCGGCCTGAATAACTACGACCAGGCACTTGTTCCGCATCGGCTGGAATGCGCCTTCAACAACACCTATCTATGGGCCAAGGATGGCAAGCAGTTCCTTACCTTTCCCTATAGCCGTGTCGACGGCTGTGACGACCTTGCCCGGAACCGCTGGCTCAAACTCCAGCGCAAATAAAGCGGTGGGAGTGCTTGTGCGCGAGCGCTCCCATGTCTGCTCCGGCCTGCGTGGGAGTGGACTCACTCGCTAGCCAGGCGCTCTGCCCATCAGTTCAGGCAAGCGCCAATCTGGCTATTAAAGAAAACAGCTGATTTGTTTAATAGCGACGTGGCTTATTAAAGCCAGCGTAAGAGCGTGCAACATGCTACCTTTTCTCCTTTCGAGAACAGGTGCATTTCAAACGGAACACAGCCTCCGTGGTCGCCACACACACTCGCGTTGCGGATCCGCGAGGGCGTACTTTGAGTTTTAAAGCTGACCGGAGTCTCGGCCATGCTTCCATTTGGCTTTGAGGCCCTTTCCAGTCGTACTCGCAGAATTCGCTTTCTCCCTCGGCGCGCGAGGTCTGGTGAGGCAAGACTGATCGAAACGGCGCATCGTCTCCTCATCTAAAAGGCCAATTCGGTACATTCCAGCCACCGTCCTATGAATCGCTTCAAAAGCGTCGCTCTTGTATTTGCGGTTGCGTTTCACGAGGTACCTCTGCTCAGTTTAGAGAAATTATGGGAGCGGTCGTCTGCAGTCACGGCATGCATTTCCAGTTTCCAAATTAGAAAGTTTCCATACACTGATGGTATGCAGGGCCAAGACATCGCGATCTTGCTGAAGCTCGCGCTGGCCAAAGGGAAGCCCACGCTCTCCAGAGATCTAGCGCGCGAGCTCTTTCTGTCACCCTCTGAGATCTCCAAATCGCTTCGAAGGAGCGGGGAAGCGGGGTTGGTTTACCTCAGCAGTTCCGAAAAGCGAGTCAATCGAACGGCCCTTTTGGAACTGCTGCTTTATGGCATGAAGTATGTCTTCCCTCCGCAAAAAGGTGGCATGACGCGGGGCATTCCAACGAGTGCTTCGGTTGACCCGCTCAGTTCGTTGTTTCAGGCCGAAACGGAGCCGCCTTCGGTGTGGCCATATGCGGAGGGTACGACTCGGGGGCTGTCCTTCAGCCCGCTCTATAAAGGAGCTCCTCAAGCCGCACTGCACGACGGGGAACTCTATAAGCTGTTGGCTCTGTGCGACGCAATTCGCGATGGCAGGGCGCGCGAGCGCAATCTTGCGAGCGACTTGCTGAAAGAGACCCTTATCTTGTGAAAACAATCTAGATCCCAGCGTCCCCATTTGTTACGCAATATGACGGTCTTTTGTCTATTATATGAGACGTTATGGAATCACCTCCGAAGCGGCTGCTTCCCTCTCTCACCCGTCTTTTGGAACAGCTCGGCGAGAACGTTAAGCTGGCTCGTCTTCGCCGGCGCTATGCCGCTGAGACGGTGGCGAACCGTGCTGGGATCGCCCGAGCCACTCTCTACCGCATTGAACAGGGCGACCCGAGCGTTTCCCTGGGAAACTACGCACGTGTCTTGCAGGTGCTGCGACTAGAAGAGGATCTGAAAGGCTTGGCCTCCGATGACCTCCTGGGGCGAAAACTTCAGGATGCTGCGCTAGGAAAGCGCGCGCGTTCCCCCAAGCGCAAATCCACTCTCTCATCAGACGGGGGCTCGACACCATGAAGGGCGCTCAAAGAACGGTCGAAGTCCATGTGGACGCGGCAGAGGAGAGCACCCCCATATTGATGGGGGCGTTGCATGTCCAGGGAAGCGGCAACGGCGAGATATTTTCTTTTGAGTACCACCCCCGTTGGCTGCAAAGGCCTGAGGCGTTTGCGTTCGATCCAGACCTGCAGCTGGTAAGCGGCCCTCAATACCCGGCGCAAACGCGCAACAATTTCGGTATTTTTCTCGATTCAGCTCCTGACCGCTGGGGACGAGTGCTCATGCAACGCCGTGAGAACCTCCGCGCGAGGGAAGAGGAGCGCCGGTCGCGGCGGCTAGGTGAATGGGAATACCTTCTCGGCGTGCACGATGAAACGCGGCTTGGTGCGCTGCGCTTCCGAGTTCCAGGCGCGGATGCCTTTTTGGATGATGACGACGCAATGGCGGCTCCTCCGCTCACTTCATTGCGCGAGTTGCAGGCCGCGAGCTTGGGGTTTGAACAGCACGTCCATGAGGAAGGACATCCGGATTACGCGCGTTGGCTGAAGCAATTGATAGCTCCAGGTTCGTCGCTAGGAGGTGCTCGCCCCAAAGCGTCCGTGCGGGATGAGCAAGGGAGACTCTGCATAGCCAAGTTCCCCAGCCGGAATGATGTTCTGGACATGGGAGCCTGGGAGATGCTGGCGCATCGCCTTGCCGAAAAGAGCAATATCTGTGTACCAGAAGCAAGACTTCTCCACCTCGGAGCAGGACGCCACGCGACCTTTCTGGTGAGGCGCTTCGATCGCACAGTCCGTGGCGGGAGACGCGCGTTCGTTTCAGCCATGACCCTCACCCAGCGACGCGACGGCGATGAAGGTGCCAGCTACTTGGAGCTTGTGGAACTACTGCAACGCCAAGGCGCGAGTACCCTCTCGGATACGCATGAGCTCTACCGCCGGATCATCTTCAATGTCCTCATCCACAACACGGACGACCACCTGCGCAACCACGGTTTTTTCGTCAACGAGCACGGCATTCGCCTCTCACCGGCCTACGACATGAACCCGTCAGCAGATCGCGATGATCTGACGCTAGCAATCAACGAGACAGAGACAGCATGCGATATAGAGGTGGCGCGCGCCGCTCATGAGTTCTACGGCCTAACGCTTGCAGCGGCAGACGAACTCATCGCAGAGGTTCGGGCTTCCGTTACGACCTGGCGTCAGGAAGCTACGACTCTCGGGATCGCTCGTTCAGAACAAGAGGAACTCGCAGCGGCTTTCGGGAGCGGGTGACCATTACTGCCTGTTCTCATTACGAGAACGCTTGTACTCACAATGAGTACAAGGGCTGGCGAACGGCAGAATCTGAGGTACCCCTAAGGAGCAATCCACCCGAGACGCGGAGAATGGTACCTTTTCCCTGACTGAAATACCTGTAGTGCATGGAAGCGATGATCAGCAAGAATGGGTATCTTGGTTCAGAGAAACCAAGAATTGAGAAAAAGCCCAAGTGGAAGGTTTGGGAAAGTAAGGCTTCTCGAGACAATCGCGTCGCGCGCAATGCGGAGTGCGAGCGCGTTTTCCGGGCAAACGAGCGTCTGTACGAACAATGGCGCTCTAGGTATGTTTGGCGACGAGCTCTCTACTGGAGCATCGTCGTTTGCCTCACTTTTGCCATCGGCTTCCGCCATCAGAGTTGGGCGCTGTTGAACCTGATCGGTTGCGTAGTTGCATACCCCACCTTCCGGAGCCTCAATAGGCCTCCTCAGAAGCTGATGCCAGATTATTTGGGGCTTCAAGATCAAGCGCTCAAAGCACCACAACTTGTTGGCTGCGGCGGATTCGTGGCGGGTATGATCGCGGGCGCACAATTGGGAGGAGGTATCGGGTTAGTCGGCGGACCATTAGGCGGCATCGCTGGTACGGTACCCGGTGCTCTCGTTGGTGGATTTGTGGGTTTGTTTGGTGGCAGGAAGGTTGGGAAAGCCTTCGAAAGCGCGCCTACGTCGCAAGCGAACGCACAGTCAGCACGCAAGAAAAAGCACGCGCGCGTCGGTAGGTGGGCAGGCTTTGCTGGTGGGCTCTCCTCGGGAGCGCTTATCGGCTCAGGTATCGGTCTGGCTGCCGGGCCTCTCGGGGCAATTGCCGGCACAATACCTGGCGCGTTAATCGGCGGAGTATGCGGATTTTTGGGTGGAGAAGCTGTAGGCGAGAAGACATCCGAGTGGGCTAGTCATAAACCCTTATAGGGTTCTCTTGCCGGAGAGCCGTTCAACCGTTCATGCCTGGCGTGCCTTCAGAACGCGCCATCAAATGCCGGCGGGGCAGGGAAGCGGTGCCAACAGGTAGGAATCGTGAGAGCTGGAATCATGCCTCCAGATCCCTATGTACGCGATCTGCGTACATTTCTACCCAGATTGCGTAAGTTCCATGCCGTTACATGAGCCCTGGAAGGTCGCGGCCACCGAAGACCACACGCTCAAATACGCACGACCTCACCGGCGATCCGGAAGAGGATCACATAGCGGCCGACCACGGCCAGCCGGGCATCCTCGCCGATCTCGGGCCGCAGCTGGTAGAGCAAGGGACCAGCGCCAATCCGACGAAGCTCTTCCCGAATCTCCTGAATGAAGCTGACTGCCCGACGCGGATTGTTTCCTGGGCGATCCAGTCGGCGATCTCTTCGAGATCTCGTTCTATATAGGGTGAGAGTTCGAGCCGCATCTACTTGGCCGCACCCGTCGCATCGGCAATCGCCTGGTATTTGAGCTCCAGGCGATCCAATACGTCCTCAGCCGGGACACCGGGCGTGTTGTCCTTGCGGGCCTCAAGCCAAAGCTCCCGCAACTCCTCCAGGCCTTTCTGCTGCAGCCGACGTTTGTACGTCCAGTCGCGCAAGGCATCGCGCACCACTTCGCTGGAGGACGCGTACTCGCCGGTCTCGACCGCCTGGCGGACCTGGGCGACCATCTCGGGTGGAAGGGCGATGCTGATCTTCTCGATGGACACGGCCATGGCGTCTCCTACGCGGTAGGAATATTTCGTACCACATCCAGCGTACTGCGGAGTGAGCCCGTTAGTCCGGCTATCACGCATGATAATGTCCTTTATCATGCGTGATAGCCGGCCCAGGTGAGGTGAGCCCCATAAATCACTTCAACTACTCGAGAGCGGCGTTACGAAATCATCCCGCATGCGAAATGCTGCAGATGAACCCGCGTCGATCAGCGCATCTAGGAGAGATATGACCGCTTCCCGCATGTCAGGATTACGTTTCAGTTCCAGCGGCTTTGCATAAATCTGCCGGCGCATAAGCACCTCGAGCATCGCAATAGTGTTTGACTTCCGCAGTAGAGTTTGCGACGTTGCGAGGCGGAGCTTTTTAGCTATACCGATGAATGCAGCAGGTAGGGACCTTTCACCTACATGGTATAGACAGCGCACATAGGCGTCCAAGACAATCGCTGATGCGGGCAGCGACTCAAAAAGTTCTTGGATCAGATGGAAGTGGCCTTCTACACTCTCCCAATGACGCACGCCTTCTTTCCATTGTGTTCCGAGGAAGAGAGCATAGATCAGCTCCTTCCCCGTTGCGTGTTCATGATCAAGAGTATCCAACCATTTTGCCTGGTGTACGCGACCCGCAAACATCTTCCAGATCCTCCAAAAATGTGCGGTGTTTCGAGTTCTGTCTTCGACGCCAATGACTCCCAGTATGAATGTGTTCAGTTCTCTAGGATCAGTTTCCACACTCTGCAATAGTGTCGTCATTACAACTTCGGCGTTCTCGGGGGAAGCCTTCATCACGAACCGTTGTAGCAGGTCAGCTTTACTAGACTCCTCCTCATAGTTACGTTCTCTCCTTGTCTCATACCGATGTCCTGCAATCCACACCTCCACCAGCACCCGTGCAAGTCGCGTATATCCAGTAACCGCCCGGGGGTGATCAGGATTCTGTCCGAGAATGGCAAGCTGCTGAGTCGTAGATTGAGCCCTCAACCACTCGGCATTGTCATCATCCAGGCTTTCTTCTTGCGACAGGTCGCCTTCCCAAAAGAGCTGCCTAACGTAAAGGGCCGCTTCGGCCGTAAGCACGTCGTAGCCCCTACGCTCTTCGTAGGGCAGTTGTTCCTCTACTGTGCGTAACCGCCTATAGCGTCCGGCTTCTATTCTTAAGGCGTCGACACAACGCAAAGCAAGCTCAGGATTTGACTCCCAGGTCTGATTGGCTATGCCCCATATCGCATGCCATCTTACTTCCGTTATGGGATGCGTCAATGCCGCAACAAACGCCTCCCTGATGAGGGGCTGTAACTGCTCTGCCATTGGCTTTGCCACTAAGGACGCAATCACATATGCGCTAGAACGATCGGGAGACATCTCATAGCGCTGTACGCGCTCGAACTGATTCCAGCTGTTTGCGTGCTTCAGCACCTCTACTGCGACCGTCTGTACACACCATTCTTGCTCGTCACCTGTAAGGTCACCCCAGTGATCCCTTATACACACTGCAGCAGCAATGCCGGGTCCGCCTTGCCCCAGGTCAGTTTCTTCACTTGGCTCATCTTGCAGCACTTCTTGTGCCAGCGCTAGCCTCGCTCGCCACTCTTCCACTTCCGGCGCTGTCGCTTCGTGCTTATATGTTTTCAGGGCCCACATCAAGAGCCCTACTCGCCTCTCAAATTGCTGATGTCTTGCTGAGCTCTCCTGAACCATTTCATACACATCAGGTTCCGGTCTTTCGCTATCCAACCGAACATAGCTTTTATCTCTGCCATCGCTTCTTGTACTACCTACAATGGCCTTTCCTGATTCATCTTTGCTGATCGTGTACCGCCGCAGGTCCATTCGGTGCAATGCCAGACGCCATACGCGGTGCTTTTCGGTCTGCTCTGTAAGAGAAGGCAACTCGGACCTCAACTCATCTAATACATCTTGTACTTCACTTGCTCGTGGACCCAGTTGTAGATTGAGAATGGCGTTCTCCAGACTGCTTGCCCGGTGGGGTAAAGAGTCTGCATGCTCTCTTTCCTGCTCATAAATTTGGTTTGCCACAAGGTGGCTCGGCATAGCCTTGAACAACTGGGATGGCTTCTGGCTTTCTGCAACCATTCTTTGCCGGTCCAACGTTATGCAGAGCGGGCATCTCAAGAGTGTGATTAGCGTATCCGCGCACAATAGCGGGTAGGCGGTCGCAACACTTGCTGTAATGGCCGTTAGAGCTACGGAGTCGCTCTGCCGTATTATGGTCATCAATAGGTCGTCGAGCTGTCCTGGATGCACTTTGCCGATCTCTAGAAGCCATCTCTCTAGTGCCATGAGATAGGACTGGAGAACGTGAGGACCTACGGATGTGCCTCGGTAAAGATTCCATAAGCGTTCATTGCACCACTGCTTCCGTACAGTGCCATCGGGAAGTCTCAGTTCCATCTCGAACGGCGGCTCGATCTGACGGGTGACTCTCGGATGAGCGTACCAATCGGCGCTGTGTGCAAACACTCTAAACAGAAACGACAATCCGGTTTGGGCATGATGCTGCAGAAGCGACAGCACGGGTCCACGGAATGCGCTCGCTGGAAAGTATCTAAGCTCCCCTTCTTTGATTCCAAAGAGCGAGTCGAGCTCAATAGAAACTCTCCAATAGCCCCGCTCGTCTCGTATATCTTCCTCAGAACAGAGAACTTCGGAAAGGGCTACTGAGACGACAACTGATGGGAGGTCCCTAGCCGCAGGTACACCGGCGATTCCTGTTAGGACGAGCTCTCTGAGCTCAGCAGCTACCTGGTCTCGACGGTCGCCACGCCCTGTTCCCTTCAGTAATGCCTCGAAACGCTCCCGATCTCCTGCAGGAATTTTTGCGAGGACTTGTACCGTGCGCTTCAGCGAATCACGCGATTCGTAGCCCTTTAGCTTGGCGATCAGCCACAATGCGATAGCAGCGGCTGATTCAATTCCGGACGGATGCGGCTCCCATCCGCTCACCCCTTTGGCCCAGTCCTCAATTAATCCAAGCAAAAGAGCGTAGTCGTCCTTCCCAAAGCTCTGCAGATTCTGAGCGAACATTTCGAGCACTGCCGGCCACGCAGGACCGTCTGGAATATTGAATAAAGGACCTTGTCCCTGCAACCAATCAGGCGTGCGCACACATGCAACCCGGAGCAGATGAATGCTGCGGTGGAGAAGTCCATTGTTATTGGAGAGGATGTCTGCTTGATGCCGTTTAAGAAATTCGGGTGCCGATGGTGCACGAAGTAGAGAGATCAGTGTGTCGTCTCTAAAGTAGGCCGGAACATCAGCACCTCCTGAATCACGAAAGAATCGGTCGGCCTCCTCGACATCTCGATCTATTAGCTCCGCAACCCATTTGCGATAGGTACGGCGAACGGCGGGGTACGCTCCTACGAGCTGGTGAAAGGTTTGAATGTTGCGGTTTGAGACGTATTGTTCCTCTAGCCAGTGTAGTATTGCCCAGTCTTCAAGTATGTCGTGAGCCGGAGCCAACAGCGCTGAACTTTGGTCAGAGACGGTGATTAGAGAATCCTTCTCCAACTGCTCGATTACCGCATCATCTATCCCCTCGCGTGGCACGTATAGGCTCAGTGCGCGAGCGCGACGCAATGCGATCTCGATAAACCCTCTTTGGCGCCGATCTGGCATGCCATTTACGCGATACTGATCTGCCCGGACAGCTTCTTTCCAGAACAGCGTTCGGAAATCCCTTTCGGTCTGAGGTAGGGTGCGATCTTCGGACCATGGGATGCGCATAGCTCTGTCTAAAACGTAGGGATTCCGCAACATCTGACGGAGCTGCTGACTCTTAAAGAGACGTTCCAAAGAGGGATTACTGACTTGCACCTCAGCAAGTTCTTCATCGGAAAGGGGAGGCACCGTGACAATGGTGTGACCCACCTGCGAGAATTCCAGGAGATTAGATCGAACAAGTTCCGTGGAATAGTCGCGGCAAGTAAGTATTACGGTCTGACCGTTATCCCGAGAAGCAAGGTCCAGAAGATCCTTGAAAGCATCACGGGTCGTATGCTCAAGGAGTCGCTCTACGCTATCCACAAACAAGAGCCGACGGGGCTGGCCGGCGAGGATGGCGCTTAAAGCTTCTGCACCTACATGGACGTGAGCGGCCTGTAGCGTAGCGTCAAAGTGCGGTTGGGCAAATTCCTCAGCCCTAAAGGTATGAACAAGGTGGTCAATAGAGAAGTGATCGACCACAGCTTTCGCAATGGCAGATTTCCCCGCGCCGGCAGGGCCTGAGATCAGAACAACCGGCGTTTGATCAAGTTTTTCAAGTACCTGCTGAACCAGCTTTGCTCGCCCAAGATGGAAGCCATTCCCCACAGTAGAGCGGATCGCACGAAGAATGGTCCTGGAGTGACTCTTCAGTGCCGCAAGTGCTTGGTGCTCGTTAGAAGAAGTTGAAGTATGGCTCAAGCGTAGCTGCTCAGGCAGATCCGCTTGTCTGAACGTGCGGGCCTCAGGCATTCCCTGGCTAGCCAAAACAACCAGGGAATTCCAAGTAGCTTCTGCTACAGCAATCCCGTTCGCACCTGTCGTCGTGTACGCGAGAATGCTCTTTATAGCAGACTCAGTCTGCCGAGTTGCCGTACCAAGGTCCAGACTCAAGACATACATCACTCTCAGGAAAGACCACAGATCCGCTTGAGAAGGTGGAGCGCCCTCCAGTTCGCCTACTATGGCGAGTACCTCCTGGTGATACTGCACGGCTTTGGCGTTAACAAACCCAGGAGTATCCAAGCGGTCCTGAAACTCAGCTCCGCTGTTTGCTGCGCGAGCGCAATCGAGTAACCCCCCAAACGATTCCAGCAAGGTGTTGGTCCCCCGCTGCGTGACTAATATGAGGCGATCACTTGTTTGCGAGAACCGAGCTGCCTCTTTGAAGTCCTTCCAGAAATCCTGAATGGCTTTCTTGCAATCGGGATCTGCGGCACTGACCGTGAAGGCCCTCTTTACCTGACCGACCAGCTTCCGTTGAGCTCCAGATCCATTCTGACCAACGACTAGAAAATCATCCGTGTGCCAGCCAAGGTGCTCCGTTTGGAAATGAACTTCAGTAACGGAACAGTCGACAAGAATCGGAGGAATGGCAGCTACAAGCAATTGAGCCAACCAATAAGCGTTTACATGCTGTTCAAATAAGGTGCCGCCGCCGCCGGTGGCGATCGGACTGGCAATCCGGGTGGTCTTCCTATCGGTTCCCATGTCGGTTTGTAAAGGGGCCTGTTACCTTTCCACATTGATTGTTGTGTCGTGCGGTTGAGAAGGACCAGTTGCGCTACAAGCTCAGGCCATACCCATACTCAATGGTCTTTTCTATCGTAAGGTTGGAAGATTGCGAGTGCTCCTGGCCGGGCGGCATTGCGTGATCCAACGCTTGTTTCGCCGTGATCGCCTCTCGGTTCTGGTTGTGGAACGTCCCATCCTGCCCGTCGATGTGGATGTACCGGCCTGTTTGCATGTGCTTGTAGCTCTGGATGGTGCCGCTCTCCTGCTGCCAGGCGAACTGCTTGGCCTCATGGGCGGGTAGCGCTTCGTTCAGCGGCGTCCAGCGCCGCATATGCTGATCCATAAGCTCGCGGCCAGTCAGCCGTACCTGAGGCCGCTCCGGTTCTTGCTGCATTTCCGGCACATGCGCGCTCTGGTGCGAGACTTCGCGGCTCAATACCTGCGGCAACTGCAGGCGGTCGTTGGTGAAGATTTGCGCGTCCTGCGCACCACGTGAAACGGCGACATACGCCATGCGGTTGTTGAGCAGGTCCTTGGCTCCAAGCTCTGTGTCGATGTGGATGAGCACCCGGTCGGCGGTCTGACCCTGGCTAGAATGGCTGGTCACGGCATAGCCGTGGTCAAGATGCGGGTGCTCGCGTGGATCGAGCGAGAGGCTCCTGCCGCTGTCCATCTTCAGGGACATGTTTCCATCGTCCGTAAAGCCCTGGA
Organism: Verrucomicrobia bacterium Tous-C9LFEB; assembly: GCA_964658105.1. Classification (GTDB taxonomy): domain Bacteria; phylum Acidobacteriota; class Terriglobia; order Terriglobales; family Acidobacteriaceae; genus Granulicella. Next base: position 26,750 of record CAZZXY010000046.1, read on the forward strand.
TGGTGCCTAGCTCGCGATTGGCGATCTTCAGGTCATTGGCCGGCGCGGTGAACTGGATGCGGTCGCCCACGGCGAACGCCTTTTCCTGGTCACGGTAAAGCGAAACTCCCTGCTGCCGACGTGGATCATAGGTCAGCTCGGAGCCATCCGCTCGTACGACGGTAAGCTGATTGGCTGGGGCATCCACGCTCTTCACACGTGCATACTCACCCTTCTTCAAACCTGTTTCTTGAGAATTCCGCGAATAGAGCAACACGTCGTCGAAGTGGTACCGCTCGGCCCAAGTCCGGTCGGCTCCGGTGAGGTCCTGACGGGGCACCAGCACATCGGTGCGGTGCTCTTCCCTGCCCACCACGCCCGTTGCCTGCAATTCGCTCCGAATAGCCTGGTTGATCTCGGCGCGGGAGCGATTGTCCGGTGAGACGACCAGCGTGTTCTCCGGCTGTCGGGCGTACTCCTTGGCGATGCCGGCGATGCGGTCGGCCTGGTTTGCGACTTCATGCACCCTGCCCTGCCGCTCCAGCCCCTGCACGGCCTCGCCTACCTGGCCTTGGGCAAGCTGCTCTACAACCTGCTTCAGCGCGGCATCCCGTTGCCGCACGATCTCGTCCAGCTTGGCCGTACGCATGCCGGCGTCCTGCAACTGCGCGAACGGTCTACCTGCCTCGACCGCCTCATGCTGTCGGGTGTCGCCCACCAGCAGCACACGGTCGTTCGGATGCAGGCGGGTTACGAAGTCATGCATCTGCTTGGTGGAGGCGAGCGAGCTCTCGTCCAGAATGTAGAGCCGCTTCTCGCCGGTGTCGGGCTTCTGCCCCTTCGCGAGGTGAAGCTGTAGGGTGGAGGTCTGGATGCCAGCCTCACCCAGCTTCTGAGCCGCCCGGCTGGTCGGCGCAAAGCCCTCGACCCGGTAGCCGTTCGTCTCGGCTCCCTCACGGATCACGGCAAGCGTGGTGGTCTTCCCAGCTCCGGCCACACCGTCCAGCCCAACGATCTTCTCCTGGCTGGCAAGGATCTGGGTTGCTGCCTTGTGCTGGGCCTCATTCAACTGCGGATGACGACCGAGGAGCTCGGCCCGGTCCTTCGCTTCGTTGATCGCTGGCTTATTCTCCAGGGCGAAGTTACCGTCCTGCATGCGGCTGACGATCTCGCGCTCCATGCGCACCATGGCGGCGGTGGTGTACTGCCGGCCGGCCGACTTGGGGGCGTGCTCGACGGTTCGGAATTCGCTCCTGTCCTGCGCCCGCCGCTCAAACTCCTCCCGCACTCGGCTGGCACTCGCCTGCCCCATGCTCCGTTCCAGAGCCGCCTGTAGGATCACCCGCTCATCCTGAACCGCTGACCGTTCGAAGACATGCTCGCGGGCGTAGGTCACGGCCTGCTGCGCGACCTTGGGTGAGTCCACCTCCCGAGTCCGCCGGTTGCTGAAGGAACGCGACACCACCCAATCAGCCTGATGGCCGTACTCGGTGGCCAGCTCACGATGCCGGTGCAGCACCTCCTCGGGCGACTGGATCTCTTTGGAGTCGCGGGTCCGGTGCGCCGCGACCTGGGCGGCGCCGGCGCCCTCGCGACCGATCTCTTTCAACTCCGTAGTGATCTGGGCACGGCGCGGACTCGATGCCTCCAGGTACTCCCGGCTGTAGCCCTTGATCTCCGGCTGACCATGCTCACCGCGCTCGATCTCGTAGCCCAGCCCCTGCAGCCGGGCAGCAAGCTCGGTCCGGTAGACCGCCGTCGCGAACGCTTGCGACTGGAAAAGACCGCGCTCCTGAAGAGCATGAGTGTCGCCGTCCTTGCTCTGGGCCACGTTGAAGACAACCACGTGGGTGTGGAGCTGCGGCGCGGCGTAGCCGTCGACCGGTCGGGCGGTGTCGTGCTCAAAGGTCGCGGCCACAAACTTCCCCGTTCGCTCCGGCTCGCGCACATTGCCCATGCGCGCCTGGGTGTAGCGTTCGAACTCAGCCAGGGCGACTCGGACACTCTCCCGGTGCGCCTCACGCACCCGCTCGTCGCCTCCCACCAGGGCCGTCAGCGAGACGGACTTCGGTGCGGAGATCGTGGCGTCCCAGCCCGCACGGTGGCCGACAGAGGTGACCTCTTTGCCGTACCGGTTCTCGTAGGTTCGCGACGGCTGATGCCACACCATCTGCTCCTGGGTAAGCGGGTGCTCGCCCTCCGTCAGTCGGGCAAAATGCTCCGCGCCGACCTCACCCTTGAGGCCCCACTCGGCTGCAAGTTTGCCCTGCCACTCGCTGTGGCCCTGCTGTCCTCGGCTCCAGTAATTGGCCTGCTCGGAGGCAAACTCCCGCGCATGGTACGTCCTCGCCTGGCCGGCAGAAAGCGCCTTGGACATCGTCATCATCGGCCAGTTCCTCGGCTCAGTCGATCCATTGCGACACATCCCATTTGCGTTCCGGTTCGCCATTGGCAAGCGACCTCCCGAAGGGTGACGTGGGCGTAGGTTTCGGTTCGGCTTGCGTCTCCACGGGCTTCGGTTTCGGAGTAACTGGCTGGCTTGGCTGCATCGTGGGCGCAGCCGGCTTGAGGGGCTGGGCGGGCGTCACTTCGGCGGCTTTCGCCACGATCGTCGAGGCTGGTTTCGGTCTCGGAATAGCCGGGATCGGGGGCATGGTTGGCGCAACCTGGGACGGTGAAACGGTCGCGCTCTCGACGGCAAGGATCGCTGGCCGTCCGGAATTTTGCGGCTTGGGCGTAACCCATCGTCGGACCTGAGCCGTAGCGTCTTTGCTCTCCTGGGCGAGCTGCTTGGCGAACAGCCGGAGGTCCTGGTCCAGGGTGTTCGGCCTGTAGTGCGGGTCCCAGTGGAGCCCTCGCTCCCGAGCTAGATCTTTGCGCCAATGCTGAAAGTATTTCCAGAACATCCAGCCAACTGCCACCAGCTCGAAGGGCTGCAGCACAAAAAATAACAAGCTGTGGCCGCCATAGAAGTTCATCTCCAGGTAGTCCCGGATCTCCCTCTGCGTGTACATGTCCCCGGAGTCGTATCCAAGCTCGGTCCAGCCTTGCGACCGGGCTTGCTGGGACAAGTGGAACGGAGCGCCCTCTCCCTGGGTCAGCTCCAGATCTTCCGGCTGCGCGACTTCCCACGGCCTGTTGGGCGCCCGCTTCTCGATCCAACTCACGTGCTCCGGTCCGGAGCCTTGCAGCACACCGAGGTTGGCGTTCAGGTAGACCGGGAGGTAGTGCCGCTGGACGGGAGAGAAGCGCAGTTCGATCCAGCCCCAGCCCGGCAGTACCACCAACCCGACCACTAGAAATGCCACCCCTGTCAGAAACAGCACCGTCCACCAAGGGTGGTGGAGCTGGAAGGTTCGGGAGGGAGCGATCACTTCCCCTCCGTCGCATCATGGAGCCGGCGCAGGATCTCGTCGGCCTTGCCCTCCTTCACATGGTCGGCCTGCCGCACGATGTCTCTCACCTGATCAGGAGAGATCGAGCTGCCAGCCACAGCGGCAAAGAGATTCACGGTGAGCTGGCGCAAGCCCATCAGCTCGGTCAGCAGCGTCGGGTCGGGCTTCGATTTGCGGCTCCGCACAGGGCGCTTCAGGTGAGCGATCGCTGCCTCTCGCAGCCACTGCGAGCAAGTCTGCCCGGCTGCCTGCGCGGCTTCTTCAACGGCCAGCATCTCGGCTCGCGGCAACCGCGTGGCCAGCGTCTTTGCTTGATGGGACGGCGTGAGTCGGGCTTCGAATTCGCGTGCGGCCAGGGATTGCGGAATGCGGGGACGACTCATCGAACGGGGGCCCAACCTCGCCTCGAACATAAGGCGAAACAGACTGCCGCGTCAACCAAAGTGCGTTTAGCTTGTGTAAACAGGGTTCCCCGAACGGCCTAAAAGGTGCCCTGGAGCCGTTCGCCGGCGAAAACTGAATCGTTTACACCTGTTTACGAATGGTTGCATTTGGAACCGAAACGAGCTTAAACCCTTGTTTGCTTGGGTTAACGTATAGCAACCGGAACGTATACAACGGGCAACCCTCCGGGGATGACGTGTCACTGTTTATTCCGCTGCGAAGCAGCGCGTCTTTGCACTTGGTGCAGGCTCACGAAGCTACGCTACCTCTGCTTGGCGAGCGATTGAAGTTGATGTAGACGCAGACGAATCAGTTGAGCACGCAAACGTGTCTCGCTCAGGTTCGGATAGGCGACGCGCCCAAACTGAACCCATGCATCGACCACCTTCAACCACGCACGCTCTGTCGTGCGAATACCTTCAGGCTTCACGGTGCCGAACTCCCATTTGCTTGTGGGAGCGTTGATCAGGGCACGGTAAGTCGTGTTTAGTCTCGCATTGAGCGCGTCAAGATCCTGGGTTGTGGCAGCAGGCACGTCGTCCTTACGGAAGCGCTGCAGATTGATCAGGAACTGGTCCAAGAGCGTGCTCATCTCTTGTTCGTAGAACATTCCGCGCGCCGTTCCCGACATATCGATTTCATCTCCAGAGCGCTCCTTTTCAAACGCATCCTCTGCTGCCTGCAACGCCGGCAAGAGCGTCTTTGCAGGTGCAGGAAGCCCGCCAACTGCTGCAGCTATCTTGATGTCGCGTGGGCCTGTCTGTTCCATGCTGGAGATGCCCTGGCAAGCGCCCATGCTCAAGCCGCTGGTGGCGTCGTTGCACAGATCAAACGTGCCTTTGTCTGTGCCGTCGCGCATGGCTTCCAAGTGACCGACCTAAGGCGTTCTCCGCTGGAGCGGTCCACTGGTCTTCACATGCAAAACGGATCGCAAGCTCCTCATTGCGCTGCACGCCATTGCCATTGGCATAGAGCATTGTGAGCACACCAGGACCGAGGAACATGTCTCCATCCTGTGGGTCGGGATGAGCACGCTCATACCACCCGCATTGCAGTGCGGCCGCGTAGTCCGGCTTGTGGACCCCGTCGCCGTAGTAAAGCTTCTCCACGTCGCAATTTGGGAGTTGCTGCGCAGTGAGTGGACCTTTGAGTCGGGGAGCCTGCAAAGGTTTGAACGTGGCGGCTTTGCACACCGCTTCCCAATTCTTCTCGGCAGCCGGCTGCTGCGCTTGCGATGATGCGGAGCACAGTACAGGGACGCCCATCAAGAGCAACAAGAATACGAAACGCATGCGTGCTGTGATGGTACTTGTCTGCCGCCGCCGTGCCTGTACGTTTGTGGGACGCGCTTGCCGCGTTCCAAGCTCGCGGCCTTTTGCGAGCGGCAGATCCATAGGCAGATGAACTGCGGCTTGTGGCTAGGCTGATTCCGAGAACCACCGCATGCCGTTCGGCAGCTGAACGGAGGCGAAGTCCAGGTGCACCACGCGACGGTGCCCTGGAACGCGCGACGGCGACGAGGCATGGAGCAGGAGCGGACGCATCAGCAACGCTCCCCCAACACCGACGGCGCACACCACCTCCGGTGTCTCGCGCCTGGCCGGGATCTCAGCTTCGGGTATGCGGCCGTGCAGGTGCGAGCCTGGAATAACGCGCAGCGCACCGTTCTCCTCCCCGCAGTTGTCAAGGTGAAGCCGCACGGAGATCATGTGCTCCAGCACCTCGGCCGACGGCTGCACATGGAGCACATCGGCCTTCATCGACCACGGCCCGAACCCCTCGGCCTCGACACGCTCCTGCACGGCGATGGTCACGTCCTGGTGCCAGGGAACCTTCCAGTTCGCGTCCGGAATCTTGTCGAACAAAATTCCCCGAACGGGAAAGAACTGCTCACCGAGAACAGGCGCGACCAATGCCCGGACCGCCTCCGAGTGCGCCAGTTCCCTCACCTCCGGCGATACGTCCAGCAGGTTGCGAACAGCAAAGATGCCACCCCGCTTCCGCACCGATCCGGTATCCCCAATGTGCTCTAAAGCGGCGAGCAGCTGATCTACGGACGCGCGGGGCAGCACGTCTTCGAGAATGGCAAAGCCTTCCTTTTCGACTGCACTACCGAGCTCTGGAGTGACGATCATTCGTTCATTTTAAGAATTTCGGGGGACCGCTCAAGCGACGCCACACGCTGTTCACTCTGAAAGCATTTCCATCCACAGCCGAAGAGTCAGGTCTTCGCGATCAGGCCGTCCGAGTTGCCACCGCAGCTCGGTGTCATAGCGTTCCTGCAGGATGCGCAAGTCGAAAGGGATTGTCTTGGCCAGGAAGCGTACATCGTCGCGATCCTTCTGATTGTTCCGCTCCAGCTTCGATAGTGCGATGTCGTAAGGGTCGAGAGCCATGATGCGAAGATGCCGGTAGGTGCCCGGAAACATCTCCGTCAGGCGGTCCTCAGACTCCTCAGGGATGGCGGCGACCGTGACGCGATCAAGGTAGACACGGTGCTTGCGATGTAGTGAGCCACCTTGAAAGGCTAGATTCATGAGGGTGCTGGACGCGTCACGGGGAGCGAGTTCCACGACGTCTACGTCAGCGGTGGAGCGTTCGAGTCCGTAGAGCTGAGTCACCACAAAGCCCCCGATGCAATCCATCCGCACAGCTGTATCCACCGCGTCGTCCAACTCTCGCAGGAAACGAGTGCCATGGATCTGGCGGCTGGTTAAGCGAGATGAGCAAGATCTTCCACCTTCAGATCCGTCAGCAGGTTCCAATGCGCTGCAGATTCGGTTCGGTGAGACTGTAGCCATGTCCGTTCCGCCTGAGACAGAGACGCTTTGCAGAGCGTGTCCTCGACCGCAAGTCGCGAACGCTCTAGGCGCTCGACCTGTAGCGCAAGTGCATCTCCCACTGCTGTCTCGGTCCGCTCTCGTGCCGCCTGCATTGCTAAAGAGGTCACAAAGGCCAGGCGGTTTTGCCTATCCCTCAGCTTCGCGCTGGTCACCAGCCACTGCCAGTTCATCTCTGGAAATCGAAACGGAAGCCAAGGCAGAGCTTCCACCACACGAGCATCAAGCTCGTCCTCGTCGAGAGCTCGGAGGAGCAACTCCGCAGGATTCGTCGAGGTACGCGATTTCAAGTGTGCGAACCCTGGGTACCCCAACTCTCCGAGAGATTCCTTGTAGAAGGACTCGGGGGAATTTCGTGTTGGAATGTGCAAGGGACGAGCCGTTGGAGGCAGCGGATAGACCTTGAGCACTGCTGTGGCGAGTTCCTCGGAAACCGGTCTCGCACCGCGTTCCACCATCGAGAGGTACGCCTGCGTAACGCCCAAGCGATGCGCCGCCTCAGCTTGCGTCCAGCTCGAAGCTGCTCTCGCCGTCTTGAGGTCGGTACCATTCACACAGTCATCATAACAAGACTTGTTATGCGGCACGCGTAGGCCCAGAACGCAGATGTGGCGAGGCGATGTCCCGCCCATGTCACCGAGCCGGCGGTACAGCCTGCAACCCGGAGTCAATCTGTACCGGGAACTTCGAACGAAGCGCCTCA
>CAZZXY010000047.1:0-21908 GCA_964658105.1 Verrucomicrobia bacterium Tous-C9LFEB
GTATCGCTTGCCGTTGTATCGCTCGTTCATTCTATTGGATTCACCACGAGCGATTTGGGAGCAGCAGCGCACAGTCTGTTCCATACGCGGAACGTCGAGGTGAAGAACTGAGGAGTTCTTCGACTATGAGCCGAATCCTGACCTATTTTTCTCACCAGATCAGCAGGCTAGCAGCTTCCTAAGGGCTTGATAGCGGGGGCATGGTACTAGCCCAGCTGCCTTGCTGCGTCTTTCGCGAAGTACGTAACAATGAAGTCGGCGCCGGCGCGGCGGATCGAGAGAAGAGACTCGAGAATCGTTCGTTCGGGGTCCAGCCATCCGCGCGCAAACGCCGCCTGGAGCATGCTGTACTCGCCGGAAACCTGGTAAGCGCCCATGGGAACGCCGAAGCGCTGTCTAGCCTCTCGAATGACATCCAGGTAAGGCATGGCAGGCTTCATCAGGAGCATATCCGCCCCCTCAGCGAGGTCCTGTTCTATTTCGCGCATGGCTTCGCGGAGGTTGGCTCCGTCCATCTGGTAACTGCGCCGATCACCAAACTGGGGAGCGGAGTCGGCCGCTTCGCGAAAGGGACCGTAAAAGGCCGAGGCAAACTTGGAGGCGTAGCTGAGGATCGGGGTCTGGTGCTTACCAGCCTTGTCGAGAGCCTCGCGGATCGCTGCGACTCGGCCGTCCATCATGTCACTGGGTGCGACGATGTCCGCACCCGCTGAGGCCAGCGAAACCGCAGTCTTGGCGAGGAGCTCGACACTCCGATCATTTTCGATCTCATAGTGTTCTCCGTCCCGGGCGACAATGCCGCAGTGGCCGTGAGATGTGTATTCACACAGACACACGTCAGCAATTTGGACGAGTGGATCGAGTCGGCGGTTTGACTTCAAAGCGCGAAGCCCCTGCTGAACAATACCGCTTGGGTCCCAGGCACCGCTTGCCTGGTCGTCCTTCTCAGAAGGTAAGCCGAAGAGCAGAAGGCCACCGAGACCCAGCTCAGCACACGCCTCTGCTTCGCGAATGGCCTCATCGAGAGAGAGATTGAAGACGCCAGGCATGGAGGAGATCTCTCTGCGGACGCCTTCGCCCGGACAGAGAAAGAGAGGGTAGATGAAGCTGCCGGGGCTAAGCCGCGTCTCACGAACGAGCGCGCGAAGCGGCTCGGTGCGGCGGAGCCGGCGCATGCGCGGGGCAGGGAAGTTCATAGTTCCAGTCTAAGGCGTTCACCCTACCAAGCGCTCAGGGCTTGACTGGGTTGGCGGCCATGGCTTCGTACTCCAGACCAGACTCACCGGGCGCCAGCACCCATAAAGTGTAGGTGCCTAGGACCGTACCCATGGGAATCTTCAGTAAGGCGAGGATCGCCGCGATGATGGCAACTGTTCTGCCCCATGAACGGCGTGTCAGCAGTCCATAACCAGTGACAAAGGCAAAGGCAGCCGAGAGAATGGTTCCGACGGCAATAAAGGGGACCAGTGCTTCCATCCAGGAGGAAGGGATCGGAGACCCAGAGCCGCCGAAGGGCCAGCCTCCATCTCCGAAGGCGTGGGTTGCGACCGCCTTCAAAAAGAACATCCCGAGCAGGCCGGTAATGATCCGGTACGCACCGAAAAGGCACCAAAGCACTCCAAGAGCTTGCAGATTCCGACCGACTCGAAGTCTAGGCACGAGGGTGGAAGAGACGAGCGGCGCATATCCGGGAACAAAGCCCTGCCCGGATTGGGCCTGGCGGGAGATCACGGGTGCCCCGCACCGGGAACAGAAGCGAACGTCAGGACCAATCTCGCCCTCGCAGTTTTGGCAACGCACGGAGCACCTCCCGCCGTGGTTCTTGGGTTGAGCCACGCGCGTCCAATTGAAGTACGCTGCGCCGAAGCTCCGTGTTCCACGTGCGGATTACGATATCAGGAGATGATTCTGCAACTGCTTCCCGAGATTCCATCGCGCCTTCAGGAGACCGGATCTGCCGCGCTCGAGTGGCCCCGTCTACGGGATCACATAGCGGCAGGGACGGTGTCGCCGATCGGGCGGGCCTGGTTGTTGGCGCTTGAGCCGTCAGCGGATCTCTCCTGGATCGAGCGGCAGCACGGCCGGTCAACCGAGATGCGGGCGATGCTGGAGGCCGGCGGCAGTTTTGACTTCCATGGCCTGTTCGACCCCACAAGTCTGCTGGAAGAGGCGAGGGTGGAAGGTGTTGCGCTCGAGAGCCTCGAGATACTGCGGCTCCTGGCGCTGATCGAGCGCGTGTCTGCCTGGATCAGCATGCTCGAGCAGAACGCCACGACCGGCCGATACCGTTGGCCAGGGGTCTCGGAACTCTCTGCACCCTTGCTGGACAAGGATCTTGCCCCCCTCCTCCGCACGCTCCGCGGCAAGATCGAACCAGACGGGAGCCTGTCCGACGATGCTTCGTCCGAGTTGCGCCGGATCCGTCGAGCAATGGAGCGGCAGCACCGTGCAATCGAGGAGAGCCTGCGTCGTGCCGCACGGCGTCTTCGCGATGAGGGGGCTGCTCAGGAAGACGTCATCACTGTGCGCGGAGAGCGCTTCGTAATACCCGTGAAAGCGGAGTTCAAGCGACGGGTTCCGGGCGTGGTGCATGGCTCCAGTTCGACGGGGCAGACCGTATTCGTCGAGCCTCTCGAAACAATCGAACAGAATAACGAGATTGTAAGACTCCTCGACGAGGAGCAGGCGGAGGTTCACCGGATTCTTGTCGCGCTAACGCGTGCAATTTCGATCCAAAGTGAGACGATCCACGTCGGGACAGCTGTCTTGGCTGAGGCCGAAGCCCACTACGCGCGTGCCCGGTTTGCGATTCAGTTCCGGTGCGTCCAGCCCAGCTTTTTCGACGCGCAAGATGGTTTGGGAGAGTTGAGCCTTGTCGCGGCTCGGCATCCGCTGCTTGAAGAGAGAATGCGTGCTGATGGAGCGGCGAAGGGTGATGCTGATCGGGGCGCCACTGCCAGCCCCGTTCCCCTCACCATCGTGCTTCCGTCGGCGTCCCGCCAGCTGATCATCAGTGGCCCGAACACCGGAGGCAAGACGGTCTCTCTCAAGACCCTGGGGCTATTGGCCTTGATGGCCCAGGCGGGTATTCCTGTACCTGCTGAATCTGCCGTGCTGCCTCTCTTCGAGAGCATCTACGCCGATATCGGAGATGCGCAGTCCATCGAGCGCAATCTGTCGAGCTTCTCGGCGCACGTGACAAATGTGGATCGGATCTCCAGGGTGGCCGACCGGATGTCTTTGGTCCTGCTCGATGAACTCGGGTCGGCAACGGATCCGGAGGAAGGGGCGGCCCTGGCCGTGGCGGTGGCGGACCATTTCCTACGCGCAGGATCCTGGTGCGGCATCACGACACACCTCACATCGTTGAAGGTGTACGCGGCGAATCATCCGGGGGTGATGAACGCTGCCGTCGGGTTCGATCGGGACACGCTGACGCCGACGTACGAGTTGCGCCTTGGTGTTCCAGGGGCTTCGGCCGGGCTGAATATTGCGGAGCGGCTCGGTTTGCGGCCGGAGATCGTCGCCGAGGCTCGGGCACAGATGACGAGCCAGACGGCGGATATCGGTGCGTTTCTGGATCAGCTTCACGATCAGCTGGCCGCAGCAACGGAGGAGCGGGAGGTGCTGCGGCGGCGGGAGCAGGAGCTGACACGGGAGCGGACGCGCCTGGATCTCGAAGGCCGCGCCGAGCAGAAGCAAAGGACACGTGAGCTGGAAGGCAAGCTGAACAGCCTGCTCGAAGACTTCACGAGCCAGCTCAAGGAGACGGTTAAGGCGATCGAAGATAAGACCGTGGCACAGAGGATCGCGCGGGACTCTGCGCTGCGGGTGGCACGGCTAAAGCGGGAGTTTTCGGAACAGTTCAATTCGACGGTTATGGCGCATATCTCGGGGGCGGATAGGGGTGATACGCCCAAGCGGTCGAAGGGGGAGGCGGAGATCCGCGTCGGCGATCTGGTGAAGGTGCGGTCGCTTGGGCGGGAGGCACGGGTGAATCGGGTACTGGATGCGAAGACGTTTGAGGTCTCGATGGGACAGATGAAGATGCGAATTCCGCGCACGGACATCGTGGAGGTCACGTCGGTGCAGGCGGTGGGGGCGGGGGAGGTGGCGCGGAGGCGGGGTGGAGTCAATGTGGCGACCTCGCAGGATCCGGACTATGTGCCTTCGGAGATTAATGTGATCGGGCGGACGGCGGATGAGGCGGAGGGGGAGGTGGAGCGCTATATCGACCAGGCGTTTCTGGCCGGGTTGCCGCGGGTGCGGATTGTGCACGGGACGGGCATGGGGGTGTTGCGGAGAACGTTGCGCGAGTATCTGAAGCGGCATCCGCACGTGACCGGGGTGACGGAGCCTCCGCACTATGAGGGGGGGCAGGGGGCGACGATCGTGGAGCTTCGGCAGTAGGTGCGGGCCTAGAGGCCTTTGCGGGTGCCCTCGGGTGCGGGGGCTGGGACCCGGCGGGCTTCCATGTAGACACCGCAGGCGCTGAGGATGATGCGGCCGGGGCCGGCGAGGAGGATGGAGTCGCCCGGGACCTCGGTGGTGGAGCCGGTGATGTCGGCGTCCTCGTGCTGGAGGTTGACCTCCGTGACGCCGCGGGCGTGGATGCCGAGGTCGGTGAGCTTGAGCGAGGGGGTTTCGCCGCCGGGGGTCTCCTGGGCGATGTCTTCGGAGGTGACGGAGCGGGTGGTGATGCCGGTGAGGGGGACGGTGCCGCCGTGCCAGCGCATGCTCGTGGGGGAGTATTGGAGAAGGGTGCCGACGAGTGGCTCGGCCTGCTTCCCGGTCCAGCAGGCGTTGGTCTGGACGGGGAGGATGCGAGTGATGCGCCAGGTGCCCGCGACCTGCTGGGGGAGCCGCTCCTGAGCGTGCAGCGAGTGGGTGGCGACGGCGGCAGAGAGGGCTAAAACGGTGGCGAGGATGGGGCGCATGGAGGTGTTCAGTCCTTCAGGGGAGATGATCCTGGTTCCCGGGTCCGTTGGGGGCCGGGAGTGCTGGGTGGTTTTGTGATGCGGCGACTCGGCTAGGTTTTGCTTGCTCTGTCCCCACCCCGGGGGTTCGCCTTCTACCGAGAGCACGTTTCCCTCCATAGAGGGAGGTACCCCCCTCCCCCCGTACTAAAGTCCCAAGGTCTTCGAAGTACGGCACTTAGGTCCGTACTTCGGCAAAGTATCAGCATCCCACGAACCGTTCCGGAGTGAAACAGATGGGAAAGACTCTTTCCAGTATAGGAACGTTGCTGGGTGGGTTGCGCCAGCCGGATCTGCTTGAAGGAGTTGAGGTTGCGGGATATAGGGGTTGACGAGGGTTGGCTGGGGCGGGCGTGAGTTTGGGAGGAGGGTTCGCCGTATCTCTCGTAGTTCGCCTCCCAGGGGCGGCTCCGGGTGGGGCTGCCCCCCCCGGAGTTCCTGGTCTGGGCAAGAGCGGAACGGGATCGGAGCTGAGCGGAGAAGAGCGAGCCCTTGCGGCCCGCCCTTCCTTGTCTGCAGTCCGGTTCAGCGCTGGCGGGTGTTGGCGAGTGCCCGGAGGATGGTGCGGGTGCTTTGGTTGATGATCTGCCGGACGTACATGGTCATGGCAAAGATGAGGACAAGGAAGAAGAGGTCGACGCGGAGGAGGGAGTGCAGGAGGCCGCCGAGGGTTTCGGGGGAGAACATGTGGAGGTGCATCCAGACGAAGACGACGACGGCGAGGATGCCGAGCACGGCGACGATGATGCGGGAGCGGCGCTCGGACCGGTCGGCGGCGGCGAGAGCCTGCTGGACGAAGGAGATTTCTGCGTTGGTATTGTCGGCGTCGGGCTGATGTCGGGCTGGCTGCTGAAAATCGGGGCTCATGATGCTGGTTTCCTTTCGGAGGTGAGGTGTTTGCGAAGGGTGGCGACGCCGTAGCCGAGGCGTGACTTGACGGTGCCGATGGGGATCTCGAGGACGGCGGCGGTCTCCTCGAGGGAGAGGTCGTGCTGGTAGTGGAGGAGAAGGACGGCCCGGCTGGCGGGCGAGACGCGGGCGAGGAGGTCGAGAAAGGCGGCGTCGGGCAGCTCACCGAGGCTGGGGTTGGGAGCGACGGGCTCGGGTGGAGCGGTCTCGAGGGGCTGCCAGCAGCGGGCGCGCTTGAGGTGGGAGAAGGCGATGCGCGAGGCGATGCGGAGGGTCCAGGGGCGGAAGACGGCGGGCTCGCGAAGGAAAGGGAGCTTGCGGAAGATCTGGAGGGAGGTTTCCTGGAGGATGTCGTCGGCGAGGTCGGCGCCAGCGAGGCGGGTGATGTAGCGGCGCAGGGTGGCGTGGATGGCACGGAGGAGCTGCTCGAGGGCTTCGCGGTCGCCGGTTTGGGCGAGAAGAACGAGGAGAGTCTGGTCTGGCGGTTGGAGCTCTCGCGGGTCCGTTGGGTCGTGCATGCTTGAGAGAGGGGTTGGGGGGTGGGGTGAGTTCGGTTGCCGCGAAAGAAAGATGTGCCTCGGGCGGTGGTGACGGCCGATATGTACGCGTGAAGAGATCTGGCGTACCTATGAGAATCGATTTATGGTTGCGGATGAAGCTCGACTGCCCGGCGGAGAGAGCAGCATCAACAATGGTGCACTATGCGGAAACGGTTCAAGATCCTGCTACTCAGCTTAGGGTTTGGGTTGCCGCAGCGGGTGCTCGCGCAGAGCGGAGGCGTAGCGTCTGCTCCGCAAGCGATTCGTCCTGCGACCGATCAGGATGCGCTTCAAAAGGCAGAGGAGATAGAACTGAGGGTCATTGAGGAAACGGGTCCGTCCACAGCTGTGGAAGCGTTCAAGCGTCGTCCGGTGAGCCGATCCAAGGGTAGTTCCGGACGTTCTCCTTCGGCTCGAGAGAAGGTGCTGCAGGACTACTATGACCATGACGGAATCTTTGTTACCTCTTTCGGGCAGATGTGGGCCTCGGCGCTGAACCCTGAGCGGGCCAGCCCAGCAGCCCTCGGGTACGCACTATCGAAAGCTGCGACAGATTCAGGGAATGCTGTCCTGTTTCGAATTCTTATGCGTCTGTCAGGCTTTACGGATGTCCTTGGTCCCGCGGGTGCCGAGATGCGAGACAAGGCCACAGCGCTGGTGATCGAGAAGCAAAGAGAGGCCGAAAAGGTGGCAGCCCTCAAGATCACCGCTGCCAAGGGTTCGTCCTTGAGCAAGGCAGTAGAGCCTCTGTTGGAGCAAGTTCTTCCTCCGGAGGATTTCAAGCTGTTCGGAACAGGCGACCCGACCGTCAGAGCGACCTTGCTCTTCAAAGCTGTAGACCTCGTCCTCACAAAGGAGCCATTCCCAAATGGATTGATGATCGCCCTTTGCGACACCGCGGGAGGTGAAGGGGGATACGACATCCTGAAATTGGCTCGTCCCACTGACGAGTTGCTGGGAGAAGACCGTTGGTATCGACTGAGCAAGGTCGACCGCTGGCAGAACGTGACAAACGTGTATGCGCGGCTATTTCACGAGGGCGCGACCCAGCTACCGGATGCTACGCAGCGCGCTCGTTTCCGACAGGAGCTGTTCGACAGCTTTCCCGTTCCGGCGAATGTCTCGAGGGAGGAACTCGTGGCTGAAAACCTCGGATCCGATGGACTCCAACTCTACGACCGGGCGACCTCAGCAGGAAAAGAGGAGATCTTCACGGCGGCAGCCGAGTTCGGCACCGCTGCATCGACGCTGGTTGGGTTGCTCATCACGAGTCCACCTGGACTTTACCGTCAGACAACGTCCCATGGGCCATGAACGGGCTAAGTACCTGGCCTTCGGCTTCGGAGCTTGTCAATGGAGCTTGATGGCGACCTTGGATCGGGTCGGATGCGCGTGGGCATGAGGATTTAGCGGTAGTTGACGTGCTCGTTGCCGTCTTCGGTTCGGTTGCGGCGGAAAAATCAGACTAGGTGATCGAGGCCGGGGGTCGCAGCGCGAAGTCGTCGTGGGCTATGCTCACTGGTCTTAGAGACTTCCGGGGTCGGCGTTTCTCGTTACCTGTTCACCAGGGTCGCCAAGTCTCCGTACCTCCGAACGAGGAACCATGATGCGATGGTGACGAGTGGAAGGAGTATGACTACGGAGATAAGGGAGATTCGATGGGAGATCGGCCCGCCTTCCGGTAGACCTGCTGCGCCATAGAAGCCAAACAGGACTAACCCAGTCACCACCACCGCGATCATCCGTTGTGACGTTGAGTTTGGAAAGAGCCACGTGAGAGAAGCGGGCTCGATCCTAAGGAAGAAGTATGTCACCGCCACGGCGATCGGGATGCCTAAGACAAGAATCACGGTCCAGGGCGACCAGCCGAGACCACGTTGAATTGAGCCCATGTCACCCTCGAGCGTGAACGTGCGTACAGGCACGTAGTCGATAAAGTTCCCGATGCTCGCGACGGTGCACCAGTAAGCAAAGAGCCCCCAGCTCCGCTGGTCATTGTTTCTGGCGACGCGATATCCAAGGCGGCTTAGCGGATAAGAAAGAAGGCCATTCCCGACGATCATCCCGGCTGCAGCGATGAGGGCTGCGATAGCTCCGTGGCCGCTCGTAAAGATTGGCCCCTCGTCGACTTTCTGGTTGATTCCCCACTGCATCAAGAAGACTTTGAGTGTTGGGTGTGCGTAGTTCAATGCGAACGGATTCGCTTTCCAGCCGGTAATCCAGGCGACGAAAGTGTGGGCATATTCATGCAGGAAGAAGGCCACCGCGTGCGCTGCCCAAAGCTGCACACAGAGCAGCGGAGCAAAAAGCAGCCACGGCCAATCTGGACGGGAGCGTGATGTCGACATAGCTTCATTATGGAAGCTGCGTGCTTCCATCCGCTTGGATAGCGGGAAGTCGGCTTATCGTCAGCTGGCGCCGAAGACGAGCTTCGTCGTCACCCGGGCTGGCTCAGATGCGCATGGGCAAACTACGTCCTATCGGGCTGACCTCACGCGTGAATCAACGCGCTAGAATGGCCTACCGTCAGAATGTAAATCTATGGTTTTGCTTCCGTTGAAAACATGAACAGGCGCAAGTTCGTAGCCACGGTCGGGCTTGCACCTCTGGCGGGTCTATCGGCTGAGCTGAGTAGTGCGGCAGTTGGCAAACCACTCATTGTCCTTCCGGAAAGCGCACGCGTGTACGACACGGGACATGGCAGAACTTCCGTTCTGGTGGGCTCGGAGCAGTCTCGCGGTAGATGGTGGCTTGGCAGTTTTCTCTCGGATCCCGGGCGAAAGACCTCGTTGCACGTTCATTTCAGCGCGGACGAACAGATGTACGTGCTCGAAGGCATTCTTTCTGTGTGGCTGGAGAATGGCTGGAAAGACCTGCCCACCGGCGCGCTCGCAGTTGCGCCTCGGGGAGTAGCACACGCGCTCGGAAACCGCACAAAGATGCCGGTGCGATTCCTGGTTTCAGGAGAACCCGCAGGCTTCGAGCGCTTCTTCGCCGATCTTGAGACGATCGTTCGCCGCCACCCATATGGGAGCACTGAATTCCTCGCCGAGTTGGCAGCTGTGTATCAGAAATACAACTCTCAACTGCTCGGTCCCCCACCCCAAGGCTAGGAAGCTCCCGGATGTCGGCTTACGGTCAGCTGGCTCCGAAGACGAGCTTTGTCGCGCCTTGGATCGGCTCAGATGCGCATGGGCATGAGGATGTAGCGGTACTTGACGTCCTCGTTGCCGTCTTCGGGGCGCATCTGGCCGGCGGACTGGGCGTCCTTGAACTCGAGGCGGACTTCGCCGGAGTTGCCGATGGCCTTGAGGAAGTCGATGAGGTAGGAGGAGTTGAAGCCGACGACGAGGGGGTCGTAGTTGTAGGGCGTCTCGATGGTGTCTTCGGATTCGCCGGCGTCGGTGGAGGAGGAGGAGAGCTTGAGCTCGTTTCCTTCGAGGCGGATCTTGATGGCGCCGGAGCGCTCGTCGGCGAACTGGGCGACGCGCTGGATGGAGCCCATGAGGTCTTCGGAGCGGACGATGACGAACTTATTATTGTCGCGGGGGAGGACGGCCTCGTAGTTGGGGAATTGGCCGGTGAGCTTCCTGCTGGTGAGGACGCGGCCGCCGACGCGGAAGAAGAGGGTCTGGTCGTCGTCGGCGAAGTCGAGGGTTTCGGCATCGGTGGAGGAGAGGAGGCCGGAGAGCTCGGAGAGCGCCTTGCGGGGGATGAGGGTCTTCTTTTCGCCGGAGATGCCTTCGAGGGCTTCGCCCTGTTTTTCGATGTGGGCGAGGCGGTGGCCGTCGGTGGCGACCATGGCCATGGACTCGGCCTTGAGGACGAGGAGGGCGCCGTTGAGGGTGTAGCGGCTTTCCTCGTTGGAGATGGCGAAGATGGTCTTTGAGACCATGTTGCGGAGGCTGGCGACGGAGAGCTTGAACCCGCCGGTTTCGGGGAACTCGGCGACCTGGGGGAAGTTGGCGCGGGCCATGCCGACCATCTTGGTGTTGGAGCGGCCGGCGCGGATCTGGACCCAGTGGTTGTCCATGAGCTTGATGGAGATGTCGCCTTCGGGCAGGAGCTTGATGTAGTCGTAGAGCTTGCGGGCGGGGATGGTGCAGGCTCCGGGCTTTTTGACCTTGGCGGCGCAGGAGGTGCGGAGGCTCTGGTCGAGATCGGTGGCGGTAATGGTGAGGCGGCCCTGATCTCCGTCTCCGGGTGTGGCCTCGAACAGGAAGTTCGAGAGGATGGGGATGGTGGTTTTGCGTTCGACGACGCTTTGGGCGGCGGTGAGCTCGCGGAGGAGCTCCCCGCGGGAGACGGTGATCTCGAGGTTGCCGGTGGGGGCTGCGGCTGCTGTCGTTTCGGGCTGCTGCGTCGCGGTCGTCACGGTCGTCTCTCTCCGTATGTTGCGCTGGGTTGCGCTTGGGGGCTGGCCAAACTGTACACCGAAAGGCGTGTTGTGTCCCTTGAGATCCGTGCCGCTCGCTGCCTTCCGATTGTAGCGAGTCGGAGGGGTTTTTTCGGCTGTGGGAAACGGGAGGGATCTGTGGGACGACGGCGGGCTGCTGTGAGGGTGTGGGGCGAGGGGTACTTCTAAATAAGGAGATAAAAAGAGAGAAAGAGCAGTAGCAGTAACCGTTTGCTCTGGAAAAGTGGATGCGTGGCGTATGTGGTGCTCACTGCTCGGGTTGATGTCGTGTCCTGATTCAGAAAAGAGGACGGCCGGCGATGAAGAGTTAGGATCCCCGGGTACCTTTGCGAGGGATGAGGCCGGCTTCTCCGTTTTGTACACAGAGGAGGGTGGAGGACCCGCGACGGCGACCGGCCGGGATGTGGGAATAGCACGCAAGTGTTGCCGAGGAGGAGAGATAGGCGAGAGGGGTTATGCACAGCGGCCGGTGGGTGGCGGAGGGTAATTGGGCGATTTCCCTGAAGAGGGTGACGGGTCGGGAGCTATGATTTGGGCGATTTGGGACCGGATTGTAGATACAGGGGTTCGTCGCTGCGCTCAGAAAGGGTTAAAGCGCGCACGCAACTCCTCAGGCGCCCTAGCGATTTCCTTATTGTTCATCCTGCACCGCTCCACTATGATCAAAGCTCCGCGTAATCCTATGACTCTTTCTAAGTGCCAACTCGCGTAGGTCTTACGGGAGCACCCACGCTGCGAGATGCTTGGTTTCTCCTATGGCGGCATAACGCGAGGTTCTGAGGGATTCAGGGGCCTGCCGGGAGATGCGTGGAGGCGGTCCTCCGACGACGCGCAGAGATTTCTGTCTGCCTCTTTATCTTGGGGACCCACGTGGTCTTCTCGATCTATTCCACGACGCGGCGAGTGTAGATGCTCGAGTGTCGCAGAAAAGTACAAGTAAGGACAAAGCATGGGCGCACTGCAACAACATCCGGCACTGTCGCGGGACCTAAACGCAGGCTTATTGAACGTGTCACCGAACGCCGGCGTACCGGGCGGGCCAGCGCGGTCCGAGTACGAGACGTTATCCGGATTGCTTCGGGTTCTGCGGAGGCGACGGAGGACGGTGGCTTCGGTGGCCTTAGGCCTACTGGTGCTTGGCACGCTGGTTTGCTTTCTGATTACGCCGAAGTACGCGTCGATGGTTGTGATCGAGATCGATCATGAAGACCATGCGCAGAATGTCAGTGCCGATTCAGCCGCAGCGACGCCGACAGCAGACGAGCTAAAGACGGAGATTGCCACCAGCATCAGCGTCCTTCAGAGTGATGGCCTGGCGCTGCAGGTGATTCACGACTTGAACCTGATGCAGGTTAGCCCGTTCACGAAGGACATTGACCCGAAGGAGAAGGACAAGCCGCTCGACCAGGCACCGCTGACGAGAGACAAGTTAATTGCACGCTTCGAAAAGAATCTGACGGTTGAGTCACCGCCGGACACTCGCCTGATCGATGTCACCTTCCTGAATCCTGATCCGACGGTGGCGGCGAACGTCGCCAACGCGCTATCGCAAAGGTTCATTGAGGGAGCTATGGATCGCCGCCACAAGTCGACGGTGCAATCCTCCTACTGGCTGCGTCGCGAGCTGGCCGACCTGAAGAAGCAGGTGGAAGACTCCGAGCAGAAGCTGGCGGACTACCAGCGAAAGACCGGCCTGGCGGGCATGCAGGTGACGGGGGCCGATGGAGGCGGGGGCGCGATCACGTCCCACAACACGGTGACGGACCGCCTGTTCAGCCTGAACCAGGAGCTTACCGCCGCAGAATCCAACCGGATTTCCGCTGCGACGGTGTATGACCTGGTGCGCACGCAGGATCCGGAGGTGGTGTTGGGCCTGGGATCCATGAGTGTCTTCACGGGATCAGGCGGCGGAAGCGGTGCGCTTACGGCAGATGGCGGAATACAGCTGGTGCGATCGCTGCGGGCGGAGGAGGCGGAGCTCTCGCAGCAGTACGCCAGTGCCTCGGTGAAGTACGGCGCGAACAACCCTCGTCTGGTCCAGACGCAGCAACAGCTTGATGCGGTACGGCTGCAAATGCACGCCGAGTTGGCAAGGATCAGCAAGCGAGCGGAGAACGCGTACCTGTACGCGAAGCAGAACGAAGACACTATCCGAAAGCAGTTTGTCGCGCAGCAGAGTGCGGCCAATGCTATGGCCGACAATTCCGTGCATCTGCAGGTGCTGGCGCAGGAGGCCTATTCGAATCGTACGTTGTATGAGAGCTTGTTTTCGAAGCTGCAGACGGCAAGCCTCGCATCGGGAGTTCGCGCAACGCGGGTTGATGTCGTGGAGGAGGGGCGGCCGGCGGGCAAGCCAAGTTCGCCGAAGTATTTGAAATTCTTAGCGATTTTGGCGGGATTGTCCCTCTTCTTCGGGATCTCTGCGGCGTATGTGCAGGAGAGCCTGGATGAGACGGTCAGACGACCGCTGGATCTTCTGGGCATTCCCGACCTCACGTTTCTGGGGTATGTGCCACGGATGGAGATGAAGGGACTGCTGACCACGGCGGGAGGCGATAGCAAACTGAGCGATCTGCGAAAGTCGCCGTTCTCGGAGGCGTTTCGCAACCTGAGGACATCCATCCTGCGGCGTTTGCCGAGCGGCAGTTCGAAGATACTGCTCGTGACCAGCGCGGTTGGCGGTGAGGGAAAGACGACCGTGGCCTACAACCTGGGCGTTGCCTTTGCCTGGCAGGGGGCACGTGTTCTGTTGATCGATTGCGACCTGCGGAATCCTGATCTGCACCGGCTCTTCGGCTGCGCGATTTCGCCGGGCGTGAGCGATGTCTCGATTCCTGTGACCGATGCGGCGGTGATTGGCGTGATCAAACACACGGACTTGCCGAATCTCCACATTCTTCCCGCTGGGCAGCGGGAGGAGTTCCCCGCGGAGCTCTTCGAGTCGAAGACGTTTGATGCTATGCTCGAGATCTGTTCCAGGCACTACGATTACGTGGTCCTTGACAGCCCACCGATGCTCTCGTCGGCCGACAGCTCGGTGCTCGCCAGCAAGGTCAATGGAACGGTGGCTGTCGTCCGCTCCCGCAGTACCACAAGCGCTGCCCTGGGAAGTCTGGTCGAGACGCTGAATGATATCGGCAGTCCACTGGTTGGCGTTTTGCTCAACGATGTGCAGAACCCGGTGGCGGACGGATTTCACCCTTACATGTACTCCAGGCCGGTAGGAAGGCAGGCGCATGACTGAACCTAAGCGACGGTATATCTGTACGGCAGCAGTCCTTGCCTGTTTGGCAGCAACGCCGCTGACAGGGGTGTCTCAGGCCAGCGGGGCACCCAAAATTGGGGGCGCCAGCACGTTCGACAGTCCGGGAGCGAGCGACACACAGAACTCCAGCACGCGCCGACGACTGACAGGCTTGACCGTAGTGCCGGAGGATTTTTCGGCGCTGCAGCTTGGTTCGGGATTTCTGCTGAGCATGGAGGTCTACGACGCGCCCGAGTTGTCAGCGGATCTGCGCGTGAATACCGTAGGCGACGTGATTGTTCCAATGGTCGGTCCGGTCAAAGTGAGCGGACTCACCGTGACTGAGGCCGCGGCGCTGATTTCGCAACGGCTGCGTGACGCCAAGATCCTTAACGCACCTCAGGTGAACTTGAATGTTACCCAGTATGCGGGCCAGAACGTCAGTGTGCTTGGAGAAGTGCACAACCCCGGGCGACTGGAGTTGCTTGCACCGCACAATCTGGCGGATATTCTTGCGCTTGCGGGCGGCGAAACACTGCTAGCAGGGAACACGATCGAGATACGGCATGCGGCGGGCGTGACGCCGCAAAAAGAGCTAATTCACTACTCACGAGACACAGACGATACGACGCTTGCCGACAGCAGCGTTCGGCCGGGTGACACGATCACGGTGCATCGTGCTGGGTGGTGTAACGCGACCCGGGGGGTATGTGATGCAGGAGGGCGGCGAGTTGACCGTAAGCCAAGCTTTGTCGCTGGCCTCCGGGACGACGCTGCCGGCGGCCGTTGGATCGATGCGATTGATACGCAAGTTGCCGGACGGTGGTGTCAAGGAGATACCCATCGCCTATCGCGACATGGTAAAGGGAAAGGTACCCCCTCTGCGGATGCAGGCAGAAGACGTTCTGTACGTTCCAATCAGCAAGGTGAAGACGGTGTTAGCTCAAGGACTCCTTGCGACGACGGCACAGGCGGCGATCTACGTTTATCACTAGGCGACTCAGTGGATAGCCTCGCAAGACGATTCTCCGAGGATGGGCGTTTGACCCCAGTACGAGAAGGACAAGGCTTACTCGCCTTTTATAACGACCGCTACTTCCCCGCGCTTGATGGGGTAAGGGCACTGAGTGTTCTGCTAGTGATGTCTAACCATCTGCACAGCAGCCACGCTGTGATGCGCCAGATGCCTGGATGGTGTGGCGTGGACATATTTTGTGTTCTAAGTGGATTTCTTATCACAACGTTGCTTTTGCGTGAATGGCGAGACTTTGGTTCCGTCAAGTTGTCGCCATTCTATATTCGGCGATTTTTTCGAATCGCTCCTGTATTCCTGTTGGTCCTCGCAATCTATGCTCCCATCTCTTATTTTGGAGAGCATGGCGCGCGATGGGCTGCATACAAGAGTGCTCTTCCGCTGTACCTAGCATTTATGCAGGATTTTGTGCCGCATGAGGCACCCTTCAGCGCGAGCTGGACACTTGGGATTGAAGAGAAGTTTTATTTTGTGTGGCCCATTCTGGGATTCCTTCTGGTGACGCGCCTTCGGGCGCGCGCTCTGCTTTCAGGACTGGCCTTTCTTTTGTGCGCGGGGCTGTATGTTGCCTTTGAGGCCACATCTGACCGTGCGTTTTATCACGCCCGCTCTTATGCTGCCCTCGCATTGGGGTCCCTACTCGCTTGTTTCCTTGCCAGCCGCTTTGCCGAGACGTACACAGCAAAGCTGGAGAAGATCCCTTCTTTCGTTCCTTCTTTGTTGGTTGGAGCCACGCTGCTTGCAGTGTTCTACCACCGCCGGTACGTTCTGCTGCTGGACCTCAGCATCGCTCTCCTTCTCTCACACCTGGTGCTCGTCCCGGGATGGGTGCGCGCGGGTCTGGCAAGCCCCTGGTTGGTTTGGATCGGGAGACGGTCGTACTCCATGTACCTGATCCACCTGTTGGTTCTGAACCCGATCAGAGTGCTGCTGCGCCCCAAAAGTGTTCCAGGCGAGCTTGGGATTTTGCTAGTGGCGTACTTTGTTACGGCTGCTCTAGCTCACATCATCTTTCTTTTTGTCGAGGAGCCGTCGCGAAGGTTCAGCAAGCGTGTGATTGCGAAGCGCCTGAGCCGGCCAGGTCAGCCGATGGCCATGCTAGATACTCCAAGCTAGATGTAGTGGATGTCCGGTAAAGATATCGCGGATCAGGGGTCTATGATTTCATCGGCGCGGCAGATCGAAAGCAGAAAGGGACTACTCAACTGTGGCGGCTCAGTGCAGCAATTCAGTCCGCTGCTTTACTGGGTTTCCCTGCTGTACACAGTAGGTTTTCCGAACTTCATTCATTTTGATCAAACCGGGCGCACGCACGCACAAGGTCTGTTCAATGCGACCTCCATCTGCCAGATCATCATAGCGTTCCTCGCGACCTATGTTCTGGCGCTTGTGCTGCTCCTTGGCCGACGCGGTCTGCTGGTGCGGAGAGTTCATGTGGGCTTGTGGCTTTGGGTGCCGCTGTTGCTGCAACTTGGCCTGGCGACGATTCTTCAGCCGCCCGGTCGCTTGACACCTCCATCTGCGACAGACCTTTTTCTCAGTCTGTATCGCTTATGGGAGTGGGTCCTTGCGGTTCTGCTCCTGCTTGCACTTTACAGCCGGACTCCGCGAGAACGAGCGACTGAGCTCATTGTCGAACTTATCGGAAGAGCTTCCTGGATATGGATGGCGATTGTTTGGATCATGCTTCCCGTGATGCCGAAGCAGGTGTATGGCGCCGCAGAAGACGCACCCCGAGCGGTATCTCAGCTGGGCGGCCAGCTGCTGCCACCGTCGTATCTCGCAAGCCTCGCCATCGCAGCCTTTTTTTACAGTCTTTTTTATTTCCGGCCCGGCCTTCAGCGCCTGAGCGGGTGTCTTCTGGCCATTGTGACGATCGCGCTGGCGCACACTCGTATTGAGCAGCTTAGCTTTCTGTTGCTCTTAGCTACGTATGCGATTTTCTTTTCCGGGAGAACCGCGTTGCGCATGGTGGCGCTAAGTCTCATCAGCATCTTTACGGCCGCCGGTCTTTTGTTCCAGGATGCCCTGCTTGCTTATTTTTCCCGAGGACAGAGCGTCCAGACGCTCCAGACCTTGGATGATCGGACTCGTGTGTGGCAAGCGGCCATCGCGGCAGTTCGTCTTCGTCCGTGGATTGGGTACGGCTTCATCGCCGGAGCAAAGAATGCGATCCGCGACCACTGGGTATTCGCGCACTGGACACCGCCACATGCCCATAACGAACTAATCCAAGCGGCCCTGTCGGGCGGCGCATTCGCTGTTCTGCTTGTCTTCTGCCTGTATGCTTACGCATTGCGACTCGCGGTTCGGAATGTGCATAAAGGTCCCGCGGCCGTCATGCTTCTGTTGCTGATGATCCTATTCACCCTGCGATCGATTGGTGGTCCAAACCTGACGGTTCCCTACACAAGGGCTGGTGCGCTTTTTCTGCTCACCTATATTGGGATCGTTGGTGCCTCAAAGGAGCTTGCAGAGCGAGTACCGGCGTGGAGGTCGAAGCCTAGCTAGCGGCTTCCGTGAATGTGACAGCGACAGCGTGACGGCATCCGTTCTAAGTGATGGACACGGTACACTGCAACTACGGCCCTACTCTCACATGAACGGAAAGATCATCGAGGCTCCACTGCAATCCGAGGAAGGGAGAGCCCCTGACAGTGCTCTTGCCCGGGTTCTCTCCCGTGTTGGCGGAGGCAGGACTCCGGCCGCATTGCTCGATCAGGCTCTTGTCAGCGGAGCCAACTTTCTTACAAATGTCTTTTTGGCTCGTGGTTTTGGTGTCCGCGAGTACGGCGTCTTTGCCCTTTCCTGGGTCGCCGTTCTGTTCGCGAATAGTCTGCAATATGCGTTGATCGTCACACCCATGATGAGTGTGGGCCCCAAGCAGGACGCAGAGGATCGACCTGCTTACTACGGCGCGGTCCTCTTGCAGGAGCTGGGGTTCGCGTTTGGCGCAGCGGCAACTATGTTCCTGGCAGTCCAGCTTTCGACCCGCTTCTTTCCTGCGTGGCGAGTTGGTGGCTTAGCACTGCCTATGAGTGGTGCCACGCTGGCTTATCTGCTCCAGGAGTTTCTGCGACGCTACTTCTTCTGCACGCGCCAGAGTAAGTTGGCGTTGATTACCGATGTTGTGAGTTATCTCACCCAGGTTCCGATTATCTTCTGGATGACGCACGCGCATCGAGCGACGTTAACGAATGTTCTCTGGATTTGCGCGGCCACGTCGTTCATGGGGTTTTTTGCCTGCTACCGCTGGTATGAGCCTGTCACGTTTGACCGCAGCTCTCTTCGACGGATTTTTCTTCGTCACTGGAAGATGTCACGATGGCTAGCACCATCGGCCTTTATGCAATGGGGCGCAGGGAACCTCTTTTTGATGGCCGCCCCGGTGTACTACGGACCGGCAGCGTCGGCTGTTTTGCGGGCAGCGAACAATATTGTCGGTGTTGCTCACATATGGTTCCTGGGTCTGGACAATGTGGTGCCTGCTGAGGCATCGCGGCAGATGCGCCTGAAGGGCATGGATAAGATGTTGCAGTACATTCGCAAGGTGTTTTTGCGATGGGGCGGTGTGACGCTCGCCTTCACTGCGATTATTGCGGCGTTTCCCTCTTTCTGGCTCAGATTGAGCTATGGCCAAAAGTATGTCGCAGATACCTCCGTGCTGCGCCTGTATGCGTTGCTCTACATAATTATTTTCTGCTCTGGCCCGCTGCGCGCGGGGCTGCAGGCGCTGGAATATACAGCCCCGATCTTCTGGGCATACCCGGCTCTGATTGCGTTTTCTGTTGCGTTGGCCGGACCGTTTGCACGCAGGTTGGGACTGAACGGCGTGATGCTGGGGATGTGCGCGACGCAGCTCATCTTTCAAGGCTTGATCGGTATTGCCTTTCTGGTTCGTATCCGAAAATTACGTCGTGAGGCGGCGCTCGGGACCGCTGTTCCACGCTAACGTCCCGTTCCGTGCCGACGCTGTGTACATGCCCCGCACGGGGGCGTATCGAAGGCGGGCCATCGGCCCTGCCGGAATCGATCGGGACCTAATCGTATGAGGATCCTTATGCCAAGACTATTTTGCCTGCTGCTTGCACTAGCGCTTCCCTCCGAAGCGGCGACGTACACCGTTGCTGCGCCTCACATGACGATGTACGTGGGAGATCCTGTACCGCCGCTGGTGTTTACGATTTCGGCCTATGCGGGTCGGTATTCCGCTACGTTCCGCGGAGAGCCGGAGCGAAGAACACGAGCAACGTCTACCTCTGCACCGGGCGATTATCCCATCGTGGTTTCGCAGGGATCACTGCGCCCAACCCATGCGGACGATCATCTAACGTTTCTTAACGGAACGATCACGGTACTTCCCGCAGACGGGATAGGGGCGAAGCTGAATAACTCGATTGCGTACCCTCCTGGGTTCCTCGGCGGACCAGTGGGAAGCGCCGTGATGGATGTGACTAAAAATCCTGTTGCAAACCTTGTTGGTGATTGCGTGACCGACAATGCGCCGGCGATTGCTCAGCTGTTGTCACAGGGAGGGAAGCGAACGCCTGCTACCACCAATGGGGGGAACATGCCTCTTTATCTCTATTTTCCGCCGGGATGCTATGCGACGAGCCAGCCACTTACGATATATGGGAACTCGTGGACGCTGTGGGGATCCGGGCCCCAGCGGTCGTACCTTCGTCTTTTACCAAACTCAGATGCTTTCAACACGGGAACGGCCACACAGTTCTTCAGCCCTCAAAGTGTGACGAAGAACAGTAACTTCCGTGAGTACATTTACAATCTCGGCTTCAACATCGGGGTGGGGAACGCGAACGCTATTCCGTTTACCACGGTGCAGAACAACTCTGGCGCGATCCGGAACGTGCAGATCTGGGCTGACGATTCGGCGTGCCCCTACGCCATCAATTTTAATCGGGCGTACCCGGGGCCGATGTTGTTCAAGGACGTTGCCGTATACGGGTGCAAAATGGCGTACTCAGCCGGCCAAGGTGAATTCAATATTACGTTTGAGAATTTCACAACAGAGGCACAGACGGCCACGGTTCTGGACAACCACTTCATCAAAGCAAGTCTTCGGCACTGGTTGAGCGACAATACGGGGCAGGCACTGCATGTCTATGGATCCACCACGGCGAACGTGGCGGTGCTGGATTCAAAGCTGCTGAATGGGGGGAAGAGTACGACGGGAATCCTGGTGGACAAGGGAAGCAGCGTTTACCTATCCAACGTGTCTGCCACAGGGTACAACCCTACCGAAACGGATAACGGCGGGGACACGGCTATTACGCACCAGGGAAACATTTCGGAAGCCTGGACCGGCTCGGGACGGAGTCTGTTTTCGAGTTCGACCGTGCCCGGGTCACTGCATCTTCCTGTGCGCGAGACTCCCCGGTCCAGTGACCCTCCGGTGGAGCAATGGACCCAGCTGAGCCAACAAGTTGGCTCCTGGCCGAACGAGGTTCTACGAGCCAAATCGTCGACCGTTTACGCCGCCGCGGGGATCTATCCTGCGACAGGAACAACGCAGCTCACGGTGCCCGACAGTGTCGGCCATCTCGAGTTCTTTCAAGCCAAATTTAATTCGGGATCACCGCAACTGGTGCTGACGGTTGCCGGATCGTCTCCCAAGCCGCTCTTTATCGATGGCTGCCCTTATGAGTCTTGCCAGATTGTTCATGCGGGCAGCCGCCCTATTGTTCTGCGAGACGCGACGCTTTACAGTTACACGGCGCGAGACGGAGCGGGGGATCTGTACGTTGAAGATTCCGTTTTGAATGAGGGCGCCAATGGGACGCTACCGGTTCGTTTTTTCGCGTCACAGCACATCTGGGCCCGGCAGTTAAACCTAGAGCAGCGCGCGGCTGACAAGTTCGACTGTTCGGGGTGCACGATCTGGATTTTGGGGTACAAAACCGAGCAAGCGAGTCCATCAATCGTGCTAACAAACGGAGCGAGGGCGGAGGTGTTTGGCTTCTTCTTTTATCAGAATACCGCTCCAACGAAGGAAGGGAGCGCGAATATCTATCTCACGGACTCAAGCCTGTTCGCGACGGGATGGACGAAGGTAGACGTGCCCGGGCGCGGGCAGCCGAACTGGGTGGTGGAGAGTCGGGGAGCAAGTTCGCAGGCGCTCGCAACGAAGGACGTCAACACCTCTCAGCAGCTGACGATGTTCTATTCCTATGGTGGCGAGAAGCGACCAGGTGGCAAGGCCGGTGAGCCGAAGAGGTCTGAGCCGAGTCACTGATCGCGATTGCACGAGCCATTAGACGGGGCGTGCGATCGAGCGATTTGAGATCTGGCTGACAAGATGCTCTCCGAGGCGCAGGGCCATGGCAACGATGGTGAGGGTGGGATTGGCGTGCCCGCCGGTGGGGAACGTGGAGCTGCCAGCGACGTACAGGTTTGACAGACCGTGGACGCGGCAGTTCGCGTCCACGACACCCTCCTCGGGCGACGTGGCGATTCGGGTGGTGCCGAGATGATGCGCCGCCGAGTTGAAGTGAAGGAAGCGCTGACGCACGTAGGCTGCCAGCTGCTGCTCGTCGTAGACGATTTCCCCGGCGCCCGCAGCCTGGTACTGCTGAACGAAGACGCGATGGGCTTCGATGATAGTGCAAATGTCCTGCTCGGTGAAGGCGAGGTCGACGACTGCCCGGGGGACGCCGTGCTCATCAAAGCTATCGGGTGAGAGGGTGATCCGGCTGTCGCGATTCGGCACCTGTTCTGCCTGGTAGTACAGGCCGAGGTACCTGGAATGCACCGAGGGAAGCACCGAGGGACG
>CAZZXY010000047.1:21918-33972 GCA_964658105.1 Verrucomicrobia bacterium Tous-C9LFEB
GGGAAGACGACGTTCTTTATCGATGCGGGCGCGAACAAGCTGCAGTAGCCGAGGAATGGAGGCTAAGCCATCTTGCAAGACGACGCCGAGGTGTTGCCGGATCTCCGGAGCCATGGAGTGAAGTCTGGCCCAGCGCGCTGAGGTGCCACGTGCGCGCAGGACGCTTTTTGCCGTCTTTGCGAGGGAGACCGCGGAGAAGATGGCGTCTCGATGGCCCTGCACGGCGGTGGTGCGGTCGAGGAAGAAGATGATGTTGTTAATGCCGAGGCGCTGCTGTGTGGCCTCGGGAAGAGACCAGCGACGCCGGCAGTAGACCCCTTCGGCGTCACGTTCGTAATCGTAGTTGATCGCCTTCCGGTTAGTCGGGGAGAGTGAGGCGAAGGTGCCGTGAGGATGCGCCTGGTAGAAGCGACCTACAAGATCGCGATCGTTGCCCATGCCCGAGGGATGCAGATGCCCCCGGGATGCAAGCAGGACGCGGGCATTCTCAATGCCGCCAGTGGCAAGCACGAAGGTCTGGGCGTGTACGTCGAAGCGAGTGTTTCCCGAGATGGCTTTCGCGGAGTCGACCTGCTCTTTCCGGGAGGAGATGAGTTCGAGTACGTGCGTATTGAGGAAGACACGCAGGTTCGGGGCGTCCTGCATCTGCTGGCGGAACTCTTTGCTGAAGTTGATTGGCGGACTCCACCGCTCGAGGTGCCAGTCTTCCAGATCAGCGCCTGCGAGGCCGGGGATGATGGCTGGACTCTCGTGCGGAAAGACGGATCGGCTATCAAAGTCATACCTACCTGCGCGGCAGAGGGTGAGTGCCTCGCGATAGAAGGCTTCGAGATCTTCGTAGGAGAAGGGCCAGCCACTGTAGGGAATCCATGAACGTGGCTTGAAATCAAGGGGATCGAATGGGATGCACCTGCCGCCCCACGCAGAGGATGCCCCGCCGAAGACGCGTCGGCGATTTTCGACGAGGCTCTCATGCGATCCTGGGCGGGCGATGATGCCCCGATTGAGATCTTGATCGGCCGCGCTCTCGCGCGTAGGGGAGCCGCCGACGAGCAACAGAATGCTGGCCGAAGTCTTGATCAATTTGAGCGCGACACTTATAGCTGCGGGGCCCCCGCCGATGATGCAAATGTCCGCGTGAAGCGCCTCGCCAGAGGCGTTATTGGACAGAATCATAGAAGGTAGCCTTCATCTCTGCGAACAGAGGGCTCTGCGAGGATATGAGTGGAAGCGCGCCGAGGTTTTTGATGAGGTGTTCGACTGATGTGGTGCCGACCAGGACTGTCGCCACGGCCGGTTGCGCCGCGGCAAAGGCAATCAGGAGATTTACCGTGTTAACGGATGTGAGGCCATGACGCGCTAGAAGAGTGTTCCAATCTGTGGCCCGAATCTTAAGGAGCGCCTGTGGCTTCAGGATTTCGTTCGCGACGACTGGGACGTTGTGCGCGCCACAGATCTCCAGAATGGCGGTCGAGCGGGGGGCCACGAGGGAAACGGGAGTCTCGACGATGGAAACCTGTCCGGTGGCGAGACCGTCCTGAACCAGGCGCAGGTCGCTTGAGGAGAGGCCGGTCGCGCGGCTCATTCCTTTTGCGCGAATCTGTTCCAGGGCCTCCCACGTTTCCGAGGTGGGTTCTCCAGCGACGGCTGCGTGCAGGAGAAACGCGTCTACGTGATCGGTTCCAAGACGCTTCAAACTTCGCTCGATGGAACGAAGGAGATAGGCCTTGCTGAAGTTTCTACCGGGCGAGAGCTTCTGCACGAGCTTCTTGCCGACCTGGTTTAACGGGGATAGCATGGCCGGCAGCGCGACATGCGAAAAGCCAGCCTTGGTGATAAGGAAGCAGTCGTCACGCTGCCGATCTTTCAGGGCCGTGGCGATAGCCCGTTCACTATCTCCCGAGGCGTAGGTATCGGCGGTATCCAGAACGCGGATACCGTTATCGAGCGCGGTGTGGATGAGGGTGGTTCGCTGTGCGGCGGTGAGTTTGGACCCGAGAGAGGCGAGGCGTCCTGTCCCCAGACCAAGTTGTGACATGTTGTGAGCTTTCTGCATCGGAGGTTCTCCCGTCTAGGACCGCGCATCGGGTGTGGACAGCCAGGGATGAGGGGGCTCATTGCGCGGCAACTTGGGCCGCGGCGTTGCGGAGGAGAACGAGATCGGCTGCAGTGTAGGTCCTAGCGATGTACTCGTCGTTGTGCGACTGGAGGACGTTGCCGTGATAGAGCCCGCTGGCCTGCGTATCCGGCACAAATGGGAAGCGCATGGGCCTGTCCCAGATCTGCCGGATGAGTACGCCCCCCCGCACGGCATGGACATGGAGCCAGACGTCGTCGGACTTGGGACAGATCTGCATGAAGTGCGACCCCGCCTGCTTGAGAGAACGGAGAAAATGCGGAGGATAGATGACGCCGGAGACACCCGTAGCAAAGTGAAGCAGGCTCGGGTCGGTAGTGGAGCAGGGAGACCAGGAGCGGTATGGGGCAATTGCCCCATCGCTCAGCCTGATCACGTGTGCCCGGTAGCAGGTGACACACTCAGGATGATCATGAAAGGCGCGCACCAGACCTTCTAGCCACCAGTTGTTGTACAGGAGATCATCGTCGGCGGTGACAAGCGGGCCGTCAAAGGTCTCCGAGCTGAGGAGATAGGGATAGTACTTTGTGTGCGGACCGAAGTTCTCGCTGAGACGCAGTTCCAGCCCGCGAGCTATGAGGCGCTGGAGGCCAGGGGACGGCAGCGCCAAGGCGGACGGTTCATCTACCCACAGGATTAGACGCGATGGCAGAACGGTGCCGGCCGCGATGGACTCGAGCGCGAGATGGACGGAGGCGAGCCGCTGACCGTAGGTCGTCATCGAGACGACCGGGCCGCCGGGCGCGGTGACTGGGGTTGCAGAGCGGTCGTTGCGACGCTGTAATTGCGCTGGCGTGAGATGGACGCGCTTCGCCTCCTGCCGATGAAAGAGCAGCCATAGCTGGACAACGCGCGATGGAAGGCCAAGCCAGAGGGCACCGCGACTCAATACAGATCCTCCGTGGGGACAGCAAGGTGGTTAAGAGTTCAGGGCAAAGTCGCAGCTCGACGGAGAGCAAACTTTGAACAAGAGATTTCCTGGCTTACTTAGAAGTTTTATATGCTTAGCCGACTGTGTCAACGCTCAATACCGCGTCGTGTGCTGGTTGGTTCAGCCCGAAGGACACATTGGAGAGGACTGCTCGTGACGAGGCTCAGATTATGAGGGCGGCTGGCGGTGCTTCCAGGCAAGGAGCTCGAGATAGAGTGCCTCCGCTCCTTCGGCGCGGAACGGCCAGGTGCTTTCGCGTGCAAACGCAAGGCTGGCGCGCGACATGCTGTTTTTTTGTTCCGGAGGAAGAGCGGCGAAACGATCGATCGCAGCAGCAAGTTCGTGCACGACCCTGGCCGGCGTGGTCACGGGTACCTTGAAACCAGCGGCTTGGGGAACGACATCCCGTGCGCCATGCAGATCAAGCGTGATTACGGGCAGCGCCATGGCCATGGCTTCGAGCAGCTGGACACCAGAGGTTTCCCGAACGCTGGTAAAGAGTAAAACATCGTGATCGTTGTAGGCCGTACGGACCTCCCGCCAAGTAAGGCGCCGGCCAGCCCAGTAAACCTTGCCGGTCAGGTTGCGATCCGAGATCATTCGGCGCACCTGATTTTCCGGAAGACCGTCGCCGACAATGGTGAGGGTCACAGGACAGGTGACCTGGGTAAGAGCGTCAAGGGCGAGAGGAAGCGCTTTCCGCGGCAGCAGTCTGCCCACCCAAAGCAGGCGCAGGGGAGAGGCTCCCGTGACGAAGGTGCGAGGCTCCGCAGCAAGGTAGTCCGGGGTGACACCGTTGTCGAACTGGAGGCGGGCATCGGGTCGTCCGAGGGCACGCATGAGTTCCAGCGTATCGGAGTTGGCTGCGAGGACGACGTCCATCTTGCCCAACCATCGGCGGTGAAGCGGAGAGTAACGAAGAGCGCGTGTCAGGAGGGTACGCCGCTTTTCACTGGCCTGGTTGGCGCCGAAGTACGGCAGCATGCTCTCTGGCGCGGTCTGGCCGCCACCTACCGGGCCGAAGACGGTGGGCAGGCCAAGCAGCCAGAGCCGGGTCGGAAGGTGGATGCTGGTGTAGGTCACGTGGTGCACCACGTCAAAAGGCTGAGTACGATGAAGGGCCTTGGCGACAGGAACGGCACATATCTGCCACAAGGCATAGTGCATGCCAGATGCTGGCTTGAAGGCGCTGCCTGGAACAGCGACATAGGCTACGTCTAGGTTGGCAACCGGATGATCCTGGAGATAAGCCTCGATCCGTGGGCGGCTTTCCTCACGGGTGAGCACGGTGACGTGAATCCCTCGATCAGCAAGGTGAAGTGCCCAATTCCAGCCGTTTCCGGGTTCTGAGCCGGAATCAGGCATGCAGGCATAGGCAGACAGCAACACATTCATAGGGGGATGTCCTTCGAGACCTACTCGGTCGAGTGTAGGGGACCGTGCGGGGATGCAGTATCGGAAGAAACGATGGCTCTCCTGCTTTCGTGTCATTTTCTTTCTGCTCGACCGTGCAATACTTTGCATATGAGCAGCTTCGTTCACACAAGATTTTCGCTGAAGCACTATTTCGAAAACATGAGATCAGGGCAGTGCGCTTCATTTTCGCTTTCCGGGCTGCTCGGCTGCACGGCTGTCGCTCTCATGCTGTCGGGGTGCTCCGGCGGGCTGTCGACGAGTGCAGATGAGTTCAGTCCCGTGTCGGCTCAGGCGAGGTTGCACGGTGCTCACCTGAATACGGGGTCGCTGGCGTTTCCTGACGGCTTTATGACTTCGGTTAAGACGTATGGCGCCGTGGGTGACGGTATGACCGACGACACGGCCGCGATCCAGCAAGCGCTCTCCGATACTCGGACGGATGCTTCCGCGGATTACAACGGCAAACCCAAGGCGCTGTACTTCCCGGCAGGCACCTATCTTGTGCACGACACGCTCAAGTGGGTCGGCTGCTGCGTAACGTTGCAGGGCACGGGACCGAGCAGCAGCGTTATCCGTCTCGCGCCGAACTCAACCGGGTTTACGAATGCGGCGTCACCGAGGGCGATGATCCTGACGCCTCAGGGCAATACCTCGTTCCGGCAGAACATTTGGGATCTTGGCTTTTCTGTGGGTGCCGGGAACCCGGGAGCTACGGCCCTGAACTATGTGACCAACAACGTCGGCTCGGTGCATAACGTGCTGATAAAGAGCGAAGATGGCCAGGGTCACGCGGGAATCGACCTCACGCGACAATGGGCGGGTCCGCTGATGGTGAGGAACGTTGAGATCCAGGGCTTCGATGTCGCGGTGGATCTGCAGAATTCAGAGTATGGCGCCACGTTTGAAGGTCTCACGATTGAGCATCAGAATGTGGCCGGAATTCGGAATGTGAAGCAGCCCATCAGCGTGCGAGGGCTGGTGAGTACGAACGCGGTTCCGGCGCTTACCAACACTGGAGGGTCCGTTGTTCTGCTTGATGCCGATCTTTCAGGCGGGGTGCGTTCGGCGAACTCGATTCAAACGAACAGCACCATGTACCTGCGCAATGTGGTGTCGAGCGGGTATGCCGCAACGCTGCAGGATACGAGCACGGGTGGTACGGGGTCGACGAAGGGACAGATCAAGGAGCTTGTGGTTGGTGCGAGTACAGTCTTTTCCAGTGCAGCTTCAACCGCAAGCTTGAATCTGCCGGTGGAAGAGACGCCTTCTTACGTCAGCTCCAACGTGAGTGATTGGGCGGTCTTTAGTCCTCGGTGGTACGGAGATAATGCCGGTCTGCAGGCGGCGTTCGACAGCGGAAAACATACTGTGTATTTTCCTTTCGGCCCTTACTTCGCGGCGAACGAGGTCCAGATCACGGTGCCTGATACGGTGCGACGGATCATTGGCTTCTCCTCGGTGTACAACGGGAGCGCGTCGGGAACGAACGGAGGCGGAATTCGTTTCCTGGTGACAAGTAATTCGTCGCAACCACTCGTCATCGAGCAGTTTGGCTACGGCGTGAAGATCGAACATCGCGGAAGCCGTCCGGTCGTGGTGAAGGACGTCCGCTTGAATGGGTATAACAGCTACCCAGGCGCGGGAAAGCTGTACTTAGAGGATGTAGGAATCCAGGGCCTGGTTCTGCAGAGTGGTCAGGAGGTCTGGGCACGCCAGCTTGATGACGAGGTCAAGGGCATCAAGGTGACCAATGAGGGCGCGTCACTCTGGATTTTCGGGATGAAGACCGAGCAGTCCGGCACCGTGATCTACACGTCCGCGAAGGGACAGACAGAGCTGCTGGGTGCTCTGATCTATCCGGCGGTGGTGGTGCCATCGAACCAGCCGGCCTTCTTATCGACAGACTCGCTGGTGTCGTACATCTATCGGGAGTCTGTGTACTGTAGTGGGTGCGGCTACAGTATCCAGGTCCAGGAGACAGATGATACGGGAAAGACGACGCAGATCAACTCGTCGCCCAGTAGCCCGTTCCAAGTGCCACTCTACGCGGGCTTCAAGTAAAAGCGAAACTATCCAGCCGTTTGCTGAAGATAAGCGGCTGCATTGAACGTCCATATGGTTCGTCGATGTTCTAATTTTGGCTTCCTGACAATCACGGATACACTGGTGTGACCAAGCCAGCCGAACGCCGGATCCTTCCAAGGTAAATCTTGGCCGGGTGCCCCAGGTCGGAGAGACATAGTTCTCCCCGAGTGTGACGGTGGACTTGTTCAGGAGTGACGATGATGGCTGGTGAACTGTCAAGAGTGAACATCCTCGGCGTGGGGATTAGTGCTGTCTCGATGCAGAGCGCCCTCGATCAGACGGATGCGTTTCTGGGCAGCGGGCAACAGGGTTATGTCTGTGTGACGGGTGTTCATGGCATTATGGAGGCCCAGGCCGACGAGCGGTTCCGTCAAATCTTGAATAAATCATTTATGTCGACCCCCGATGGGATGCCCACGGTGTGGTTGGGTCATCTGCGCGGATTCAAACGAATGACGCGCGTGTATGGGCCGGATTACATGGTGAATCTTTGCCAGCGCTCCGTAGAGCGAGGCTACCGTCACTTTCTGTATGGGGGCAAGCCTGGCGTTGCGGAGGACCTGAAGGGAGAGTTGGAGCGGCGCTTTCCAGGCGTACAGATCGTTGGCACTTACACGCCGCCCTTTCGTCCTCTGAATGTCGAGGAAGAGGTCGCGCTGCGAGAGCAGCTCGAAGCAGCACAGGTCGACATTCTCTGGTGCGGTCTTAGTACACCGAAGCAAGAGCGTTTTATGGCGGGCTATCTGGGCCGCTTGCCGGTGAGGTTGATGGTGGGGGTAGGGGCGGCCTTTGACTTGGTAAGTGGTCATCTCAGCGAGGCCCCGGACTGGATGAAGAAGGCGGGCCTGCAATGGTTTTATCGTCTGATCAAAGAGCCAAAACGCCTTTGGCGGCGATATTTGATCAATAATCCGAAGTTCACTTGGCTGTGTTTGTTGCAGATCGCGCGCTTGCGGCGGTACTCCCTCGGAAGCTATAGCTGATGTTTCGTAGGTTGGAAGCAACGCCGACGAGACTTCTTACTCCAGTGCGTTCCCGACTTCCGCTTTGAGACTGGACAGGAAGGCTTCGAGCGATCGCTGGCGAGGAACTGCCATCATCCGCGCTTGTGGAAGCTGTAACTTGCCGGGAAGTTCCTGCACTTGTAGTGTAAGCGCCTGAACAACATCGGAAAAATGAACGAACCGCGTGTCCATGCCAAGTTTCGCGGCGACACGCAAAACGGCGATCGTGCCGAGCTGTTCAAGTATGTCGGCGTCCCGGACGATGGTTGCTTCGAGGGAAGATGGTGTATCGCCCGGCTGATGCTCGCGAATGACGTCACACACAAGAGCTAATTTCCCGGGCGGAAAGCCCGCCTCCTGAAGAAGAGTGACGGCGCGCTCGGCGGCGTAGCCCACATGGTCCCAACGCTCAAGGGCCTCCAAGTGGGACGGGCGATTGCCTTCAAAGACGCCGAGATCGTGCAGCCACGTTGCAGCAAAGACGACGTCTTCGTCGTAAACCAGACCAGCGCCGACCTGTTGTGCGAGAGCAAATAGTCGAGGCTGATGGCCGTACTTATAGGGTGGCTGCGCTTCCTTCCGGATAACGTCACGAATACGGTCACGAAATGGTGTCATAGTTCTCGTTTCCGTGCCGATCGGGCACAGGAAATTGCTGCAAACAAGCTCGCATGGTGGGCACTCTGTTCCCGCGATCCTACGTCAGGACGCTTAATCTCCGTGGACAAACCAGAGCCGCTTCCATAAAATCGACTCAACTCACACTCACAAGAAAGTCGGACGACCTAGTGATGTCGCACTGTTGAGTCCCCTTCAACCGTACGGACACCTGGTCCACAAGGCAAGGAGAATGCATGCACTTATCAAGTCAGAAGGTTGTTGTCTGCGGCGGGGGTGGATTCATTGGCGGACACCTGGTAGGGCAGCTGCTACGAGATGGAATCGACGTCGTACGATCGGTTGATGTGAAGCCACTAGACCAATGGTACCAAGTTCACGACGTGGAAAATGTCGTCGCCGATCTGAAGGATTTAGAGGCCTGTCGCAAGGCGGTTGCCGGGGTAGATGTTGTCTTCAATCTGGCTGCGGATATGGGCGGCATGGGCTTCATCGAGAACAATAAGGCGCTTTGCATGCTCAGCGTGTTGATCAACACGCATCTGCTGATCGCGGCACGTGAAGCAAGCATCTCGCGCTTCTTTTTCGCGTCTTCTGCCTGCGTGTACAACGGGGAGAAACAGGTTTCGCCGGACGTTGTCGCTCTCAAGGAAGAGGATGCCTACCCGGCCCTGCCGGAGGACGGCTATGGCTGGGAGAAGCTTTTCAGCGAGCGGATGTGCCGTCATTATGAAGAAGACTTCGGCCTGCAGTGCCGCATTGCGCGCTTTCACAATGTGTATGGTCCGGAAGGAACGTGGACGGGTGGTCGTGAGAAGGCGCCAGCTGCCATCTGCCGCAAAGTTCTGGAGGCGAAGTTCTCTGGAAACCACGAGATCGAGATCTGGGGCGACGGCGAACAGACCCGGAGTTTCATGTATATCGATGATTGCGTGAAAGGCTCCCGCATGATTCTTGAAAGCGACATCCACGAACCCATCAATCTCGGCAGCAGCGAGCTAGTCTCGATCAATCAATTGGTCGATCTTGCTGAGAGCTTTGCCGGTATTAAGCTGAAGCGTCGCTATAACCTGAGTGCTCCGAAAGGGGTAAATGGAAGGAATAGTGACAACACGCTTATTCTGTCGAAGCTGAACTGGGAGCCGTCGGTAAGGCTGCGGGATGGATTACGGAAGACCTACGACTGGATAGCGACGCAAATGAAGTAACGTTCGCTTGCGACGACAACCCACGTAAAGAACCCGCGAGGGCAGGAGCTGTCAAACCGATAGAGCCTGCCCTCGTCTTTTGTCTCCTCACCTTTTCCGGGTGCCGATCTCTTCCGCCGCCGGATCAGGTCGGACCGAGCGGAAGATTCCCATGAGCTTGTCGTAGTTTTCCTGTTCGGTGTAGGCCGAGAGGTAACGGTCACGCGCCGCGATTCGCATTTCACGCTGACGGTCCGGATCAAAGGCCAGCAGGCTTACCTTTGCGGCGAGATCTTCTGCGTCTCCGGCCTTGTAGAGGAGGCCTGTGATGCCGTCCAGAACCATAGAGCGCACGGGCTCTGTATCTGCCGCAAGCACAGGTGTTCCCTTGGCGTATGCCTCAATGATTGAACGACCGAAAGGCTCGTACCAAACGGAGGGAAAGATTAACATCGAGGCGGAACCGAGATACTTTCCTACCTCGGTCAGCGGCTTTCGTCCAAGGTATTCAATAGCGGGATTGGCTAGTGCTGCCTCGCGTACGAGTGACTCGAGTGGGCCATCACCGATGATCTTGAGCGAGAGAGTGTGTGTCCGGTATTGCCAAGCCTGAAGAAGCGACTGAACTCCCTTTTCCTCCGTGAGACGACCGACATAGAGCGCAAAGCCACCGGCTCCGTTGCCAACACCAGAGTCGGCGATGAAGTTTGGTTTGATCACGATCTTATCCGGCGGGAAGCCTCCCAGTATAAGTTGTTGCTTGACGAAGGAGCTCACGGCGACATAGCGATCCACAGAGTGGGCCCAGATGCCACGAAGGTGGGCGAACGCGTTACTGGCGACCACGGCGGCCGACTGCGTATAGCTGCCACGGTAGCAGCGATAGCGGATGGCCGGAAGGGCGAGACGTTCGCCGATACACAACGTGCAGACCTTATTGTCGCGGAAGATATTTGCGGAAGGGCAGACGAGGCGGTAGTTCCGGACTGATAAAACGGTGGGAATACCCAATTCTTTCGCCGCTGCAAAGACGGACGGCGAGATAAGCGGGTAGAAGTTATCGACCTTCAAGATTTCCGCTTTTGTCGACCCCAATACCTCTTTGATACGCGCCGCCTCGGTGGCGTTCCAGACCGATTGCAAGCCGATGCGAACAAGGTTCTGGCCCTGGATGGCGGTATTATCCAGAACATGCTCGAAGACTTCGTCGCCGCGCCTGCGCAGCATGGCAATTTCCTGCTCGCGCGACTCATCTTCACCACCGCGGTAAAGGTATCGATTGTGAAGGAATAAGATCCGCATCCGTGCACTCCCAAGGTATGTTTATCTTAGTGTAGGTGCTGCGATCGCAGATGATTCCTCCCGTGACACGAAGCCGCACTGAGGGAGCCGCACCCCTAGTGGCTGGAGTGGATTTCTTCGCAGTGTCGAACAAGCTGGCATCACAAACAGCTGCGATAGCCTACCGATGCCATCACCGGACGAGCTGCTTCATGAGCGCATAGCAGCTAGGCCATTTGGACGAGTGATTGACCACCTCATTCTCATTCATGACCATAGTCCGCAAGAACTTCAAGAATTCTGAGAACTCCCAAGTAGCAAATCTTTGTAGTGCTCGGGGCACCACTAAGGTGCCCATTGTCGTGGCATAACTTTTCCCCATGAGCTCCGAGCTCGTTTAGCGACACCCACCCCTGAAGCTCCCGAAAATGCAACAGCACCTTCACGGAGGCGCAGCAAACGCTTCGCCGGATGGTGCTGAAGTCGGTGACCTCGATCCACTCCCGCCCGCAACTACGCCAGGGCACGACGACGTCTTCGCCTTCTCGTCCGACCGCCCGCT
Source organism: Verrucomicrobia bacterium Tous-C9LFEB (assembly GCA_964658105.1). Taxonomy (GTDB): domain Bacteria; phylum Acidobacteriota; class Terriglobia; order Terriglobales; family Acidobacteriaceae; genus Granulicella. The sequence continues at coordinate 33,140 of CAZZXY010000047.1, forward strand.
CACCGGGGCAGAGTCATCCTCGCTTCGCGGTGAAACTCCGCGGCGTTGAAGACTGGTCCTTACCTTCTTTTCGAGTGATGGGCAGCGCAATGCATCATTTGGTCCTTGGTTAGGCAGGTCACGACTACACCCTGATCTCCAATTGTGATCCACTAACCTCCGCTCGATCACTCATAGTTCATGCTTCTGGCATGTTAGATCGATTCACAACGGGAAAAGGTGAAGAAGCTACCTGAGTCGCCCCCATTGATGGCTAGAGTCGCAACGGCATCCGTGGGACTGTCACCGTGAAATCGCCCAAAGCCCATTTGGTCAGTTCCAAACTCATGCTAACGGCGCGCAGCTGCCGACGCCCAGCCTTTTGCGCGGGGGATCAACAGCATGCAGCTGGTGAAGGATGGCGGACGGTACTGGGTGGTGGGGATCCTGTGGGATGCGGAGCGGCCGGGGCTGGCTATTCCGGATAAGGACTGGGCAGGTAAAGCTGAACGTGTTTGTTTCTGAGCTGGGCTCAGGCGTTGCAGTGGATTGAGGGTGACAGCTTGGGAACGATGATTTTGGGCGAGTTCGGGCCGGCGTTAGATGTGAGGATTCTTCGCTCCGCTCAGAGTGACAGCCTGGGAGGTGTGGGATCTCGGCGAGGGGCAACCGAGGATCTCCGGTCGCGTTGGCCGGGGGCCTTCGCTGAGTTAGCTGAGAGTTTCCATGAGCTTGTTGATGGTGCGGTTGAGGTCTTTGTCGGCGCGGCGCTGCTCATCGATCTTGCCGATGGAGTGCATGACGGTGGTGTGGTGCTTGCCGCCGAACTGACGGCCGATCTCGGGGAGCGAGGC
>CAZZXY010000048.1:0-30745 GCA_964658105.1 Verrucomicrobia bacterium Tous-C9LFEB
AGTCGTGGTTGTTTGAGGGGTCGCGGTTGAAGGCGGCTAGAGCGGATTTCTGGTCGGCGGTGAGTTGCCCGTAGGTAAACCAGACGTTGCGGAACTCGATGCTGCCTGTGTTGTTGCCCTTTTCGGGGTGTGGAGGGGAGGTGAGATCGGGCTGGGTGTCGACGAGCTTGAACACGCGCTCGGCAGCGGCCATGGCGGCCTGGAGGATGTTGTATTTGTCGGAGAGGTCCTGGATGGGGCGGAAGAAGCGCTGGGCGTACTGGATGAAGGCGATGAGGACGCCGAGCGAGACGATCCCGAAGAGGCTGGTGTGGACCGTGGGGTCTCCCGCGACGGTGTAGGCGTGAGCGTTCAGCCAGTGGAAGCGCTCGGAGTTGAGGACGGCGCGACCACCGAACCAGACGACGAGTGCGATGGCGGTGCTGCTGAGGAACTCGACCACCGGGTAGTAGAGGGCGTAGGCGAAGATCGCGTCGGTCCAGGCGAGCTTGTTTTCGTTGTTGATGGCGTTGAAGTCGTCAAAGGCGCGCTTTTCGCGATTGAAGAGCTGCACAACGCTCATGCCGGAGACGTACTCCTGCGTGAAGGCGTTGATGCGCGCGGTGGCGGTGCGCTGGCGGCGGTAGCTGTCGCGGACGTGGACGCGAAACAACTGCGTCGCATACACGATGAGCGGGAGGACGGCGAGGGTGAGCAGCGCGAGCGGCCAGCTCATGGAGAGCATGATGGCGATGATGTAGCCGAGGGCAAAGATGTCCTCGAAGATGGCAAGGACGCCGGAGGTGAACATCTCGTTGAGGGCGTCGACGTCGGAGGTGACGCGGGTAACGAGGCGGCCCACGGGGTTGCGGTCGAAGAAGGCGACGCTCATGCGCTGGAGGTGGCGGAATATCTGGGACCGGAGGTCGAACATGATCTTCTGGCCGGTCCACTGCATGAGGTAGGTCTGGACGAATTCGAGGAGAAAGCTGAGGACCAGGGCGCAGAGGTACAAGGCGCCAATCTGCGTGACGCCGGTGACCGGCACGGAGCTAAGGTGGCGGGAGAGCCAGCTGTGCTTGCCGGGCGTGGGCGCGAGATAGGTGTCGACGGCGGTTTTGACGAGGTAGGGACCGAAAACGTCCGAGGCGGACTTGATGACGATCGCGACGGCCGAAACGGCGGCCTGCAGTTTGTAGGGCGAGAGGTAGCCGAGGAGACGCCGCATGAGGCGGCTGTCGTAGGCCTTGCCAACGACGTCGTCGTCGATACCGGGCTTGGCGGCCTGCTGGGTTTCCTTGGTCTCGTCAGGTTTGGATTGCGTGGCAGCCTGGGCTTGCGTGTCGGCGACGACGTCATCGAGACGGGCGGGGGTTTCGGGTGCGGCGTTTGGCCCTGGGTGGCTGCCGTTTTCGGTGACCTTGGAGGATGGCGGAGTCCATCGTTGCTCGTGTTGCTGCTGCGGGGACGCCATATCTGATTGTAGATGTGCCGTAACAGGGCAGCGGTTCCGGTTTCTGCCGTGAAAGAATTGCGGGGATGGGCGAATCGCCACAAAACGTGGGTTTGTATTTGTCTGTGCCGTTTTGCCGGGCGAAGTGTTCGTTTTGCAATTTTGCCTCCGGTGTGGGGACGGGCGAGGCAATGGCGCGGTACGTAGAACAGCTCTGCGAGGAGATCCGGGGCGCGCGCGGATGGGCGCGGGGGATCGGTGCGGTGTTGCCGGAGCGGGTGGATACGGTGTACTTCGGTGGAGGGACACCGAGCTTGCTGGAACCGGAGCAGCTGCGGGCGATCTTTGAGGCCATTCGGGGTGAGTTCGACGTGGATGCCGGAGCGGAGATCACCATGGAGGCAGCGCCTGGACAGATTGGGAATGCCGTACTGTGGACTGCGCTCGAGAACGGCGTGAACCGGGTCAGTCTCGGTGTGCAGAGCTTTGTCGATCGCGAAGCGCAGGCGGTGGGGCGGTCGCATACCGAGGCGAGCTGCCTGGCTGAGTTTGCGCGGTTGCGGCGGGCAGGTGTGCAGAACCTGGGGGCGGATCTGATTGCGGGGCTGCCGTATCAGACGGCATCGAGCTGGAAGCGGTCGCTGGATGTGGCTGCGGGTGCGGGGCTGGATCACCTGAGCGTGTACATGCTGGAGATCGATGAGGACTCGCGGCTGGGGCGTGAGGTGCTGGGTGGTGGAGCGCGACTGCATGCACCGGCTGTGGCGAGCGACGAGCTCCTGGCCGGGCTGTATGAACGGGCGTGCGCGGTATTGCCGGCGGCTGGCTTTGGGCAGTATGAGATCTCGAACTTTGCGACTGCAGGGATGCGGTCGCGGCACAACGTCAAGTACTGGGAGCGAGGGCCCTACCTGGGGGTCGGTCTGGATGCTCATTCCATGTTGCTGGGCGAGGATGGGTTGGCGGTGCGTTGGGGTAATCCGGATGACTTGCGCGACTACGCCGGTGCGGCAAGTGTGCGGGAGCCGGAGTGGGTGGACCCGCGAGCTGCGTTTGAGGAGAGCGTGTTTCTTGGACTGCGGATGGTTGATGGTCTGGCCTGGGTACGTGTGGCGGGGTTTGCTTTGGGTTGGGTTGAGGAGCTTCGGGTTTCCGTTCGGGAGTTGAGCCGGGATGGGTTGATGGGGTTTGATGGGGATCGGCTTTGGTTGACAGCGCGGGGGAGATTGGTTTCGGGAGAGATCTTTGGGGAGTTGTTGGCTGGGGTTGCTGCTTGAGCTGCTGTGAAAGCAAGTTCCCCGTGCGGGGAATGACAAACCAGAGGTGCAAAGGCAACGACAAACGCGGATTCCCTTCGGGAATGACAACAAGAAGGGTAGAGCAGGGCGGCGACAAACAGCGGATCCCTCCGCTACGCTGCGGGATAACGAGACAAGCGGGATAGGCAACACGGAAGTGTTTTGAGGAGAGATGGTGAACCAGCGAGTGATTGATCTGCGGAGTGACACGGTGACGAAGCCGACGGCGGCGATGCGTCGGGCGATGGCTGAGGCTGAGGTTGGGGATGATGTGTATGGCGAAGATCCGACGGTGAACCGGTTGGAGGCTCGCGCGGCGGAGGTTTTTGGGCGGGAGGCGGCGATCTTTGTGCCGACCGGATCCATGGGAAACCAGATTGCGGTGAAGTTGCACACGCGCCAAGGCCAGGAGGTGATCTGCGAGTCACGATCGCACATTCTGGATTGGGAAATGGCGATGGTGGCGTCGTTCTCAGGATGTGTTCCGCGGACGGTGGTGGGTGAACGTGGGGTTCTGCAGTGGGCGGCGATCCAGAAGGCGATCGCGCCGAAGATTTACTACCGGGCACCGACTGGGCTGGTGTGGATTGAGAACTCGCACAATATGGCGGGCGGGACGGTAACACCGCTGCCGGTGTTAGAAGGAATCTGGGCTGGAGCGAAGCAGGCGGGCTTGCCGGCGCATTGTGACGGGGCGCGGGTGTTCAACGCTGCGACCGCGGCTGATGTGAGTGTGGCGGAGCTGACGCGGGGGTTCGACTCCGTGATGTTCTGCCTGAGCAAGGGGCTGGGCGCGCCGGTTGGGTCGATGCTGGTGGGTTCGCGTGCGTTCATCGCGGAGGCGCGGTCTGTACGAAAAGCGCTGGGCGGCGGTATGCGGCAGGCGGGCATTCTGGCGGCTGCCGGACTGATCGCGCTGGACGAGATGTCCAAGCGACTGGGGGACGATCATACAAATGCACGGTTGATGGCTGAAGCGATTGCCGCTTCGGACGGGGCTGAAGTCGATTTGGAGGCCGTGCAGACGAACATCGTGATCTTCACGCTGAAGGATGAGGGGGATGCGACGGCCTTTGTGCGTGAGTTGAAGGAGCAGGGCATCCTGGCGAGTGCGGTGGGTCCGCATGCGGTGCGGTTGGTTACGCACTTTGATGTGAGCCGGGAGGATTGCGAGCGATGTGCCGGGGTGCTTGCGGGCATGCTGGCAGGGGTTGCGGCATAGCAGAAAAGCGATCCCGACGCGACGGCCTGCACCGGCAGAGATGGTTCCTGCACCGGATGCTGGTCGTATGTCCAAGTCTTTGAGCCGGTTTGGTAGATGCACTCGTCCAACAGGAGGTTAGGATCGCATTTCCAACCGCTCTACCGGGCCCAACAGACTTTCTCGCGTGGGCACTGGCCGTTATGGCGCAGCGCCCCTGATGCGAATCGAGGACGATGATGGCCGGTACACCCGCAATCCCCGTGGTCTCCTCCCATGTGCCCGTTGAGGACGCCTCGACGGAGGCAAGGGCAAGCATCCGGCTGGAGCGGAAGCACCCGCTTGCGATTCGCTGGATGCACTGGGTGAACTTTCCGGTCCTGTTCACGATGATCTGGAGTGGCCTGCTCATCTATTGGAACGACTCGGATAACGCGTACCAGTATCCGCATCGCGTGTACAGGATCGGCCTGGGTAAGTTCACGTTGTTTCGGCTTTTTCCGGACTGGTTCTACAGCGCGCTGCATGTGCCGTACCACGTGACGCAGGGGCTCGGATACCACTTCTTCTTCATGTGGATCTTCGCGTTGAACGGCATCGCCTGGGTGCTCTACACCGCGGTCTCCGGGGAGTGGCGCTTTCTGCTGCCGCAGAGGCGCAGCCTTCGCGATGCGCTCCAGGTGACGCTGGCCGACCTGCATCTGCGCAAGGGTCTGCCGCCGCAGACGAAATACAACGGGGCTCAGCGGATCGCATACACGAGCTGCATCGTGATGGGTGCGGGGATGCTGCTCACGGGGCTCGCGATTTACAAGCCGACGCAGGTGCATTGGCTGACCACGCTGCTGGGCGGGTACGAGATGGCTCGGTGGCTGCACTTCTGGATCACGATGGCGTTTCTGGGGTTCTTCGGTGTGCACGTGGTGCAGGTGGTGCTTGCGGGCTGGAACAACTTCCGGGCAATGGTGAGTGGGCGGGAGGTGCAGCGTGCGGAAGCGCCGTCCCTCGAAGCGGAAAGGGCAGGCTGGCGATGAGTGATGAGCTTGAGGATGTGCCGGCCGGGGAAGCGCCGGAGCAAAAGTCAAAGCCCGTAGTGGAGAGCGCCTCCCTGGAGACGGAGAACGCGGCAGCGTTCGAAGAAGCGACCCGACCAGCTGATCCCAGCGATGCCGATGATGTGCTCACTAAGCGTATGCCCGGGCGAGAAGCCGGGGATGCGGCGGTGCTGGCGGAGTCGCGACGGCATACGCGGCGGGCGTTCGTGGTCGGCGGCGCAGCGGCTGCTGCGGGGTATGGGTTCTACCGCTACATTGACGACGGACCGCGAGAGGATATGCAGCCGACGTTGTTGCGTCGTAGTCTGCAGGCCAATGCGGCGTTGTCACGTGGTCTGACGAAGGATAAGGTGCTGGCACCGACGTATCCGCTGAGCCGGGCGGAGACGCTGCGCATCAACGGCGTGTATGGGTTGAAGCGCATGCTGGAGCCGGCAAGCTGGCGTCTGCAGGTGGTAGGGGTGCAGAACGAGAAGCAAAGGTCGGGCTATGTCTCCGACGTAACCGCCTGGGACTACCGTTACACCGAGGCGAAGAGCCGCGAGGATCAGGGGCACGATACGAAGGTGGCGCCGAAAACGGATGCAGCTATCGCCTCTTCAGCGAAAATGGCGCCCATGGAGGTCAAGGCACAGGCTGAGCAGGACGAGAAGCATACCGGGCGCAAGCCGCGTGGCAGGGAAGAAGCAGGGGAGAGCTACAGTACGCTTCGTCCGGGCACGCCGGGCCTGCTGCTGACGATCGACGATATCGTGAGGCTGCCGCGGCATGAGTTGGTGACGCAGTTCAAGTGCATCGAGGGTTGGAGCCAGGTGGTGCATTGGGGCGGGGTGCGCATGGCGGACTTCCTGGAGGCCTACCCACCTGCAGCGTTAGGCGGTAAAGAGCCCCGGTATGTCTACATGGAGACGCCGGATGGGGATTACTACAACGGGTACGATCTCCAGACGCTGCGCCATCCGCAGGCGCTGCTCGTCACGGAGATGATGGGGCAGGCTCTGACGCAATTTCATGGCGCTCCACTGCGACTGCACCTGCCCATGAAATATGGGTACAAGCAGATCAAGCGCATCGGGCTGATTGCGTACACGAACGAGAAGCCAGACGACTACTGGACGGAGCTGGGCTATGACTGGTTCGCCGGCATTTAGATAGCGTAACTCCTCACATTTAAGAAACAGTCGATCGCTCCTTTACGTGAGCTGTCACTTTTGACAGGTCCCTCTCCTGCATAGCGCGGCTATTGTGGGGAGGTGCAGCGATGTGCGAAGGAAGACAGGTGCGGCGTTGTGTTCGCCGAGCCATGTACTAACAAGTTGTATCTGACTCAAAGCATGCGGGGCAGTTTTCAAGCTGTATGGAGAGAAATGATGCAAGTGAAGCGACTTGGCCGGATGGTTCTCCTGCTGCTTTGTTCTGCAGGTGCATGGTCCAAAGTACACGCGCAAACCGAGACACCTGGAGCGGCGCCTGCTGTGCCACGCCACTATTCGGCGACGGCCTTTGGGCAGGCGGGTAGTGCGGCCGGCAAGAGTGTTGGTGTGGACCTGTACATCACGCAATGGACGAGCGACGAGGATCTTCAGGCCTTTGTAACGACGCTCGCGAACAACGGCCCGGATGGACTGCTGAACGCCTTGCAGAAGACAAAAGATGTGGGCCGCCTCTCTCCGACCGGATCGGTAGGCAGCGGCATTCGCATTGCGCGCTACAGCCCAACTCCAGAGGGTGGGCTGCGTATTATGACGGTGACAGATCGCCCGATCACCTTCAGCGAGGCTTACCACGGTACCCGATCGAGATACTACCCCTTCGGGATCGTTGATCTGGTGATTGATCCAGCTGGCAAGGCAACGGGTACTTTGGCGCCGGCCTGCAAGATCAGATTCAACAAGCAGAAGCAGCTCGAGATTGAACATTACGGGATAAAGCCCCTACGGCTTGTGAATGTGCGGCTGACAAAGTAGCTCCTGACAGCGTCAGCACGATAGCGGCAACTCACTTCAAAACCGAGCCTGTTCCAAGCGGCTCATGCTTCACCAGAGGTCCTGATGCACAAGAAATTCGTATCGCTTTCCGTGGCACTCCTTCTATCTGGAACAACGTCCAGAGGCTATGCCGCCAGTCTTGCGGGAGTCACACTGCCGGACAGTACACAGGTTGGTGGGAAGTCGCTGGTGCTCAACGGACTTGGATTGCGATCGGAGTTTATGGTGAAGGTGTATGTCGCCGGGCTATATCTGCCGCAGAAGTCAAGGGATTCCGGCGAGATTATCAAGAGCGAAGAACCCAAGCGCGTGGTGATGCAGTTCCTGCATGACGCAAGTAAGCAACAGCTGGTGGCTGCGTTCACCGAGTCGTTCAATGACAATACCCCGGCGGCAGCCACTGACCTGAAGAGCGATGTAGGCCGATTCCTTGGTGCGCTCGAGCCTGTGAAGGCGGGTGATCAGATGGTTTTCACCTATGTTCCGACGGTGGGTACGACACTTACGATCCACGGGAAAGAACAGCTGACGATCGCCGGCAGTGCGTTCAGTCCGGTGCTGTTCTCGGTGTGGCTTGGACAGAAGCCGCCGACGGCGAGCCTCAAGAAGGGCATCCTGGGTCATTGACACTGAACCATGGTAGGCGGGCTCGATGCGCGGACTCAGGCGCCTCAAGGCGGCACATCGCTCGAGCTAGTGATCGAAGTTGAAGATGCGCTTCCAGTCCTTTTGCATGCTGATGACAGTCCAGCCTTTCTGCTGTGCCTGAACCATCAGAGCCTGGGGGAAGGTCCCGACGTGAGTCTCCGGCAAGCCGCCTGCCGGACCATATGCGTACTCACGCACTGCATCGTCGTGAAGCACCAGCATCATCAGTCGGACGCCTTCTCCGGCCTGAGTCCATTGCAGCATCTGGGCATCGCCCGTGCTGTTGCCAAAGGCGGCAATCGGCTGACGGCCGATGAAGAGGTTGATACCGATCACTTTGCCGGGCCCATCGGCGACAAAGAAGACCTTTGGATTGCGCATGAGTCGCGACTTGCCATCGACCTGTTCGTAGCTGGTGGCGACGCTTGAGCCGACCACCTGCTCTGGAGGGATGCCATACACACGCTCGCTGTAGACGCGGACAAACTCCTGTCCGCCACCCGTGACGATGTAAGTCTTGAAACCTTTCTCGCGCATGTACCGCATGACTTCCAACATGGGTTCGTATACCAGATCAGTGTAGGAACGGTTGAAGCGCGGTGCTTTCGCAGAAGTGATCCACTGGTCGACGAGGTCGTGAAACTCCGTTGAGCTCATCCCCGCATGGGTGACGGCGAGGATCTTGATCCAGTCTGCCTCGGTCAAGTTGCTGATGGCTGCAGGATTCCCTGTAAGCACAGCTTGAAATGGTTGCTGCGTTCGCCATTCTGGGTGCGCTGGGGACAGCTTGCTGAGGCGATCGAGCGCAAAGGCAGCTTGCGTATACAGGGGGTGCTCCACCCAGAGAGTTCCGTCCTGATCAAAGGTCGCAACCCGATCCTCTGGCTCAACATACCGAGGATTCTGCTTATTGGTTGTTTCTTCGACAAAGGTGAGGATGGATTGCTTGGCCGGGCCAGGGTTCCAGGACGGCAAAGGATCCACCTGGGCCATCGCGTGGCCTACCGCGGCCAGGAAGAAGCAGAGAGCCAGCATTCCCCTTCGCTTACAGCCATGAAAACTGAGGTGAACTCGCATGTTCTCCTCGAGGAGACGTGGCTGTGATGTCGAAGGAAGTCGGTTTCCCATCATTGTTTGCCTAATCCACTCCCATCGCGGCCGGCACGAAACTGTCATTTGTGACAGGTTCAACGTGTTTGCCGTGAGCATAGGATCCATAAGGAGTGTGGGAACGTAGCGGTCAGGGTGAACGATGACGCAGCTGTTGCAGAGCACCTCCAAGCGCGGCATCTCTCGTTTGGAAGCACGGCGTGGGAGACTGCTCGCGTTCTTGCGAGGCGTCACTTCACGGGGCCTTACCTTTGCCGTGATTGTCGTTGCCACAGCCTGGCTCCCGCCGGTTCTGCTTTCCGGCTTCCGTGGATGGGAGACGCTTCGGACGTTTCTCACGGATTACGCTTCGCAATCTCGTTTCCTGATTGTCTTACCGGTATTGATCCTGGCCTGCCCCAGCCTGAATGTTCGGCTGAAGAAGGTGATGTATCACCTTGAGGAATTGGTGCCAGCACATCAACTCCCCGCATTTCACGACAACTGGAGCTCGTTCGAGAGACTTCGAAGCTCGCGTCTTGCCATGTTTGTCATCCTGCTCCTTACATATGCAACCGCAGCTTTGCTCGGCAACTATGTCAGTGTGAACGGTGCAGAGATCATGCCGTGGTTCAAAGGGGGCGGCGGCGGCTTTCGGTGGATGTCACCGGCAGGTACCTGGGTTCTCCTTGTCAGCTACCCGTGCCTCGTGTTCTTCGCTGCACTCTGGCTGTGGCGACAGCTACTGTGGACGAGATTCATGCAATCTACGACACGTCTCGATCTCAGGCTGGTAGCCGCTCACCCTGATTGCCTGGGAGGCGTTGGCTTTCTCGAATCAGCACTGCGAGGTCAACAGCCTTTCAGTTTCTGCCTGGGCGCTGGCCTGGCGGGTGCCGTAGCGAATCGCATGTTCCACGACGCACAGAAGCTGAGTTCGTTCATCCATGTGGCTGAGGTTCTTGTGTGCGCGGTGCTGCTGATCTGTGTGGCGCCCTACTTCGTTTTTACGCCCATCCTGATGAGGATGCGTCGACGAGGCTTGCTGAAGTATGGAGCTTTCGCGCGCACGGCAGGCGAGGAGTTTGAAGCGAAGTGGCTGGATTCACCCGGCAGCCTTGACCGCGGATTTTGCGACGCTCCCGACTTTGCTGCCCTTCATCACCTCTATGGCGTGGTGAGCAACGTGAACGACATCAGTGTTTTACCGGTCGGTCGCATTGACGTGTACGTGCTCTTCGCGGTGGCGTTTGTTCCTGCGATCCCGGTGGTGATTGGCTCTGTTCCATTCGATGTCCTGGCGCAAGGCGCTGTGAAACTACTTTTCTAACGCAAGACCGTGGATTCACGTTCCCGAGGCAAGAGGGCGGACCGTATGATGCAGATGACAAGCAGAACCCGTAGTGAAGCTGACGAGCTATTGGAACGCAGTGCTTCAGGCCCGCGAGCAGCGGCAAGCACGGAGAACGAGATGGGTGAGATGACCATGCACGAGCTCTCTCAGACACGGGCACCCAAGGACATGCTCTGGATTCCAGGCGGAACGTTCCGTATGGGATCTGAGGATTTCTATCCCGAAGAGGGACCTGTTCACGACGTCTGCATCGAGGGCTTCTGGATGGATCAGAACCTTGTCAGCAACGAGCAGTTCGCACGCTTCGTCAAAGCGACGGGGTACGTCACGCTGGCTGAACGCCCACTGAATCCTGCCGACTTCCCCGGAGCGCCCGCTGAGAACTTGATCCCGGGCGCGTTGGTGTTTCAGAAGGCGCAAGGACCCGTCGATCTAAGCAACTACATGAACTGGTGGGCCTGGACGCCCGGAGCAAGCTGGATGCATCCGTTTGGGCCGGGGAGCACGATCGAAAGGGTAGAACAACATCCGGTTGTCCATGTGGCCTATGAAGATGCTGAAGCATATGCGAAGTGGGCAGGGAAGGATCTACCCACGGAGGCTGAATGGGAGCGAGCCGCTCGTGGAGGGTTAGATAGCAAGAAGTTCACCTGGGGCGATGAACATTTCCCTGGTGGCAAGGCTATGGCCAATTCGTGGCAAGGCGAATTCCCCTGGCAGAATCTGCTGGTCGACGGCTTCATGGGAACGTCTCCCATTGCTTCCTTTCCTGCGAATGGATACGGACTCTTTGATATGGCGGGCAATGTCTGGGAGTGGACAGTGGACTGGTTTGTCCCTCGCCATGCAGATGAAGTGGCGAAGCCGTGTTGTGGACCCTCTCTGAGTCATCGCGTTGGGTCACCGGAGAAGAGCTATGATCCGCGGCAGCCACAGTTTCGGATCCCTCGCAAGGTGGTCAAGGGTGGCTCCCATATCTGCGCGCCCAACTACTGTCTGCGCTACCGTCCGGCTGCTCGCCAGCCACAGATGATCGACACAGGGATGAGTCACCTGGGTTTCCGGTGCATCGTCCGGCCGCCGCCAGCCTCCTCCGTGGAAGCCCTGCAGCCAGCCGAAAAGGCGCTGCCTCAGGTGGAGACGAAACAGGCCCACCTGCAAAAGCTGAAGGCTTCAATCGCGCAGGTTTTCAGGGAGTTCAGAGTTATCCGGCGAGCTCTCGTGCATCCCGAGGTGCCATGGCATGCAAAGGCCGTTGCCGGGTGCGCCATGCTGTACGTCGTCAGTCCGATCCAAGTGATACCGAACTTCATCCCGATCCTGGGTCAGATGGATGACGTGCTGGTTGTAACACTCGGGATGAAGTATCTCAAGCGCCATGTTCCCCAGAACGTGCTTGAAGAGTGTGAGCGTAAGGCACCTATCCACCGGAAGCGGAAGATCGTTCTAAGTCCTGTGTAAGGAGATCCGCCCATCGTCACTGTGCAGCAGTGTTGTCTGAATCGCTGAAGTATCAAAGACGACCTGGTCCCACCACCACAAGCGTTCGAAAAATGCCCGCGCGAGGTCAATCTGTTCTTCTGACTGCGATGGGGTTAGCGTTGCCTGCAGTATCGCGTCGATGCTGTGGGATCCGTCAATCGCGTCGTACAGCCTTTTCTCGAACGCATTGATCGGCAGGTAGAGATCGGTATAGGTGTGCGTACGATTGATAAGAACAGCAGAAGCCCCGGGTGGCAGACGCTCCAGGATACAAACGGTCTCTGGCATGCGAAGGGGTACGTATTGCATCCATGCAGTGCCGGTAAATGTTATGAGCTGTGAACTGCTCGTGGCCGCGTGATCCCGGTAGACGATGGCACTGTGGCGGACCATTGTGCCGCGAAAGAGCTCCACAGCTGCGTGTTGGTCTGGCATCGAGAGCTTCGTGAGACGCGAGTTCTGGGGGATGTGCGCCATGACGCCGCAGTGCGCGGAGTAAGGCGCCTGCTTCGTCCATCTGCCGAACTTCAAGTTTGCACGACCGAGAAAGGCGAAGAACTGCGGCACGGAGTAGGCGCGATCCTGAGGATGCAGGAGTGCATCGGCAAGCGCCGCTTCGTGTTGGAAGTCCGGCGCTACACGCAACAGGGTTTCCAGTGGATGTCCGGGTGGCAAGAGCCTGAGGGCGGCGATGAGGTCTCGGATTTCCGCATCCGTGGCATGAATGCCGAGCTTTCTGCAGAACTCCTGCAGCATGTAGATGCCGGCCCGGCCATAGGGCGCGTACAGCATGAGGTGCAGGGCACCCTCAGGTTTGAGTACATCCCGCAAGGCGGCAAGGCCCGCATCCGGATCCTCCAGATGGTGAAGGACACCGTGCAGACGATCCGGTCGTAGGTGTTCTTCAACTCCCCTATGCGGTCGATCGAGAGTTGGTGGACCTGGAGATTGTTCAGCTTGTACTTGCGCTTCAGTTGTTCCGTGCACTGGATACTGGTTGCGCTTAGGTCGATCCCTGTGACCTGAGCTGCGGGCGAGCGAAGTGCGTACTTCGCCGCTTGGGATGTGCCGCAGCCCGCGATCAGAATGGACAGATCTTCCCTGTAGGTCACACCGGGCCAGGAGTGATGGTAGTCCACACGTCTGCGATTGCAGTCCTGCCATAAGGTCCGGTAGTCCTCCAGGCTTTCTACCGGCTGTGGGTAGGGATAGCGATTGTAGAAATCCTGGACCTCCGCGCCTACATCACGAAACGGCGACACGGGCTGTGCTTTCTCCATCATTCTCGGTAGCTAAGGATAGCTGACCGGCTTGCCTGTATGAGAAGCGATGTCTTCACAACGCCTTGCAGCCCCCGTCGTCGTCTCGTTGGTTCTTGAGTCGAGGATGGATCCTTCACGGCTATTGCCGCAGAATCGTAGCAAACAGTGCCATTGTGCCGATGATCGACATGATGATGGCGACCGCACCCGCCAAGGACCTGGGAACATTTGCGCCAGCCTTTCGCAAACGGCCAAGCTCCGACCAGTTCTGTACAGCCGCGCCGGCCAGCACAAAGAGGCCGGTACCGATAAGGAAAATCGCGAAGGTGCGTGGCGTGATGACGCCCTGAGTGCCCGGCTTTTCTCCGCTGAAGTAGTCGAAGAACTTGTAGATGGTGAACCCGAAGCTGATCATCGAGGCCGAGGTCCTGATCCAGGCCATCATGGTGCGCTCGTAGGCCAAGCGCGTGCGATCAAGAGCCAGATCGTCGCTCGTCAGCCGAAGAGGCTGGGCTTGTGTGACGGCCGAAGCAGTAGTCGCTGCCATCGCTTAGTCTCCCGCCAATCTCTCTTTGACTTCCGGATGGGCCCGCCGTGAAAGTCGGTTGACGGGGCCCCGGACCAGGAGATAGGGGATGATGGCAAGCAGTATCGCAACCAACACGGCCTCGCCCGGGTAGACCCACCTCTCTTCGATCAATTGGTACACCACGTCGAGGATCACAGCGAGTGTGAATACCTTGCCCACGGACTTCCAGCCCTGTGTCAACATCGCGCGGCGTTCCCCGGCATCCGTGAACAGGCCCCAAAAGTATGGAGGCTTCCCTTCGCGTGCGTCCTTCAGGCCTGCCTTGACGGCGAGGAAGATGGCCATGGCGGGCTGCAGTACCAAGCGAAACTTCATCGGCCCGGTAATCCGGGCAATCAGGTGATCCGAAATGCGTGCGATAACGGGTTCCATAGATGTTGTTTCCTCAAATCGTGACTTCGGGTGGGGGAACTGGCGCGGGCTGCCACGGCCAGCGGCCTTCCATCTCAACTACCAGCGACCAACTTAGAAACGTTCGCGCCAGGATGATCGCTCCTAGTACCCCGATATTCTCCAGCGTTGGTGGCAACGTCACGGTGCGAATGACATCCGCCGCAACGAGAAACTCCAGACCGAGCGAGAGTGCTCTGCCGAGAAACAGCTTGTATCTCTGGTAGGAGTCGCTTGCATGCCTGCCGGTATGGAGGATGAAGCGAAGGGAAGCCCAAAGAAACGTCCCCACGATCAGGACAACGGCCATGCACTCGATGGCAGCAGCGCCAGAGTTGATCCAGATGCGAGATGTCTCCATGGCGTCTACACCTGCTTCACTTACCTCTCATCGCCATTTGGGAATCGAGGTTTACTGCCTTGCTTGCCTGCTGCGAACCTGATGAGGAAGGTGGATCTCTGGTTGCGAAGAGTCGGCGTGGAAGAGAAAGCAACATCATCCAGGTCGACTTGCTCCTCAGTTCACCTTGTTTGGTGCTGTCCCGGAACTGTCACTAGTGACAGTTCAAACGGCTTCTTGCAGGTAGAAGTTGGGAAGGATCAAAGCCGGGCGAGGAACAATCCTTTCCGATCTGTTCTCTTACTTCGAGCTCTTTTCGACAGGAAATTGGTCGAGTATTATCTTGACTCTTTGATCCTTCAAAGAGTAGGAATCAGCATGGAGTCGAGTAGACTGTCACATCGGACAGGTAGGCATCCTCGCTGCAAGGGGCTTAGTTCCACGATCGCCTTTGGAATGTGGACTATAAGTCGATGGATGAAAGTTAATGAGACGAAGCTTTCATCGTTCTTTTCTCCCTGGACTGTTACTAATGCTAGGTTCTTAACCTGGCCCGGCAGATTAGCCTAGGTACACATTTATAGGTCCATTGCGAATCATCGCGCTATCTTCAAGCAACATCGTTTTCAGTGAGTACGCTATGCAGGAAAGAGCATCCGTCATCGAGGTTCCAAGCGCACGTTGCGACCCTGCTCCTACGAGATGCCCGATGTTGGGTCGGCGTCCGATTCTCTGCATTCTGACATTGTTCGTGTCCAGTTCGTGTTTGTTCGCGAGTCAATGGCCTCCAGCGAGACCTCTTCCAAATTCGCAAAGGCACGTGGGGCTTCAGCCTGTGCTCTTGAACGCAACACCTGTTCCCCGCAGGTCAGCTTCCAACCCGTCTTGGTTGCCGGAGGTCGCGAACTCGGCATTGCAGCCCGGCGCACTTCTCTCCTATGTGTCTCCAAGCGCCTGGGTTCGCTACCGCAAGTTCATCGATGTAGCCAGCATTGTCATGCTTGCCCAGGCCATCTTCATTCTGGCACTGCTGTTTCAGCGCGCGCGCAGACGGAAAGCCAATCTCAGGCTTGGTGAGAGTGAACAACGCTTCCGTCTGATGGCGGACACCACACCCGCCCTGATCTGGATGTGCGACAGGAAGGGTGACGTCACCTACCTGAATGACAGACGGATCGAATTCACTGGTCGTGACATTTCTGCCGGACTTGCTGACGTATGGTCTGCCTTCGTCCATCCTGATGATCTGCAAGGCGTCCAACTCGCGAACACCGAGGCACTTGAGCAGCAAAAGGAATACTCCAAGGAATATCGTCTCCGCCGACGTGACGGAGTCTATCGTTGGATGCTCGACGTAGCGGCAGTACGGTCCGATCGAAATGGCATCTTCGCCGGGTTCATTGGATCTGCCGTGGACATCACCGATCAGAAGCTCGCCCGCGAAGCACTCGCAAAGATCAGCGGTCGACTGATTGAGGCTCAGGAAGTGGAACGCAGCCGGATTGCCCGAGAGCTTCACGATGACATCTGTCAGAGACTGGCACTGCTCTCGATGGAGTTGGAACAGGCGAACCGCAATGCAAATGGTTCAGGCAATTCCATGAAGCTCGAGGGGATTCGACCCCACTGTGCGGAAATCGCGAGCGACGTTCAGCCGCTCTCCCACAAACTTCACTCGTCGAAACTGGAATACCTTGGGATCGTCGCGGCGATGAGGGGCTTCTGCCGGGAGTTCTGTCAACAGAACGACTTAAAGGTGAACTTCGTTGAAGAAGGCGTTCCCTCCTTTCTCCCTCAGGACATATCGCTCTCACTATTCCGCGTCACCCAGGAAGCTCTCCAGAATGCTTTAAAACATAGCGGCGTGAGTTTGTTTTCCGTTAGGGTGCAGGGTCTTGCAGATGAAATTCAACTGGAGATCAGTGATCAGGGTGCCGGCTTTGATGTGAAAGAAGCGATGCAGGAGAACGGACTGGGACTCGTAAGCATGCAGGAGCGAGTTCATCTCGTTCAAGGGACCCTGGCCATTGTTTCCAAGGTCGGTATCGGCACCAGGATCCTGGTACGTGTTCCGTTGGTTGCAGGATCCAGAGTACCCGGAACAAGTATCGAGAGTGCCCGAGCGTAAGCTCCCTGGAGGACGTATGCAGAAGGCACGGATTTTGCTGGCTGACGACCACGTCATGATCAGCGCGGGTCTCGCAAGATTGCTGGAACCGCACTACGACGTAGTAGGAAGCGTTGTAGACGGCCACGCGCTGCTGAGAGTTGCCGATGAACTCAAGCCAGACGTCGTGCTCCTGGATATCGGTATGCCTCTCCTCAATGGCCTCGATGCCGCCCGGGAGCTGAAGAAGAGGATGCGGAACCTGAGACTGATCTTCCTCACCATGGAGTCCGACAGCTACATCGCCGCTGAAGCGTTTCGAGCCGGCGCCCTGGGCTACCTGCTCAAGACCGCTCCGCCGAGCGAATTGCTGCAGGCTATCCACGATGTCTTACGAGGCATATCCTACGTCACCCCGCAGATCGGCCGCGCAATGGAGGAACGATTCATTCGCGATCCGCACGCAACAGAAAGAGCCAAGCCGCTCACCATCCGGCAACGCGAGGTTCTGCAGATGCTTGCCGAAGGGCGCCCTATGAAAGAGATTGCTTATGTCCTGCAGATCGCGCATCGCACCGTGCGCTTCCATAAGTATCAGATCATGGAAGAACTCGGGGTGACCACCAACTCTGACCTGGTTCGGTATGCGATGAAGCATGGGATGATCTCAGCGGCCTGAAGGGCTGTTCCTCTCTCGGCCCGTACTCGTGTCAGCACTGTCTTAGGTGCCAGTAGACGAGGATCAAGGCGGGGTGAACAATCGACAGTTGAGTGTTTGCAATCCAACGGCCGAGGGGGATCCCTGTGTGCAAAATCCGCGTGGTCCTGGCCGATGATCATCGAGAGGTAATAGAAAGAGTATCTGCGATCCTTGTGGGAGACTTTGAAGTCGTCGGGGTCGTCGTCAACGGTCAGGATGCGGTGGAAGCGGTGTTGACGTTGGATCCCGATGTTTTCGTCAGCGATATTTCCATGCCTCTTCTGGATGGACTGCAGGCCGCACGGAAGATCCAAAAAGCGAATTGCCGGGCCAAGATCATCTTCCTGACGATTCACGAGGACAGGGACTTTATAGCCGCGGCCTTCTCCGCCGGGGCGATGGGTTATGTGACCAAGAGTCGCGTCCTGACTGACCTAACACAGGCAATCCGTGAAGCGTTGAAGGGCCACACTTTTGTGTCACATTCGACATCAGGTTGAAGCGTCCCAGGCAAACCCTCTCCCGAAGGTGTGTATGGAATGGGTCAAGGCAGGCAGAGGAAGGTTACAGAGAAGGTCATGAATTCGATTGTTGTGAGCGCGACGGTCTTCGCAGTCATCTTCGCGGGTGCAGTCCTTGGCATGTGTCTACGTTGCGCACTACCGGAAGAACAACTAGGTCCAGAAACGAAAGATGTTTTACGACTGGCTACCGGTCTCGTGGTGACGATGACAGCGCTGGTCTTGGGCATGCTTGTTTCCACGGCGAATTCCTCTTACCAGAACCGGAAGAATCAACTCTCAGAAATGGCATCGGACTTTGTCGTCGTGGATCACCTCCTTGGAACGTATGGCTCAGAAACACATGCGATTCGACTGGAAATGCGTAATCTCGTCCAACACAGCCTGGAACGCATCTGGCTGGACGAAACACCACAATCACAGTCGACATCACAAGGATCGCAGTTAAGGCCCACCGAAGATAGCCAGGTCTTCTATGAAAAGCTTGAGGCACTGTCCCCAAAGAGTGAATCGCAAGTCGCGATCAAGGCTTCAGCGATTTCTTCCTCGGTTGGTTTGAGACGTACCTACTGGCTTATGTTCTTGGAGTCTGAGCAGAGCTCGCTGTCCTTCCCACTCCTGGTGGTCGTGGTGTCATGGCTTACCGCGATCTTCTTCAGCTTCGGCCTCTTCGCTCCGCCGTCCCGTGTTGTCATCGTTACGCTAGTTGTGTGTGCGCTTTCCGTCTCCGCCGCAATCTTCATCATCATGGCGATGTACACACCATTCCGTGGAGTGATGCAGATCTCCCCTTCACCCATTCGCGATGCGCTCATCCAGATGAAGCCCTAGATGGCAAGGGTCAGCGCTGCAGTGAATGAGACAGGTTCACGAGATTTTCAGGGTAGACGTGAATGATCCCGCGACGTGGACTATCGATATCGGCAATGAGGAAGAACGAGATAGACACGATCAGAGTCAGAGCCGCGAACACAACCGATTCGTCCCCTACGCGCCGCAGGCAATAGCCGATCAAGAGGTTGCAGCATAGAGCAATGGCCAGCATCAGCCACCATGCTGACACAGGGATTCGATTCAACCATGCAGCTTGCGTATAGCCCTCGGAGTTCAACACATCGTTCATCCCTGAAACAACCAGGGCAGTAAGGGCCGTCGGCTGGAGCATAGCTGGCCTCGTGATCGACAACCACAACTGCTGCTGCAGATGATCCGTGTCATCCTTCACGCGATGGAGCTCCTGGCCATTGCGCGATTGGTAGAACGACAGGCGCGCTATCGTGTAGCTTGCCATGAGCTTCCTGAGCTGTTGAGCGTCGGCTACAGGCAACAGATCTGCCCGGAAGTATTCGGTGCCGATGGCATTTGCTTCCGCTTCTTCACAGGTTTTGCGTTGCTCGTATCGACCAATGGCCATCGAGAAGGTAAATCCAATGATGAGTCCGAGCAGCGTCAGGGTGGCCCCTAGAATGATGCCGGCATCGGCGCCAATGTCCGTTGTATGTCGCTTTTGCTTACGAACAAATGCACCGATGACTCCTGCGAGCCAGAGCAGTAGCAACGAGGAACCAAGGATGAGGAAGGGATAATCTGTAAATCGCATGATCAATCTCGCTGAGGTGGTTGTGGAGATCTGCTAGGAGGTACTTGTATGGCTGGCGAGGTAGCTAGCAAGGCCAACTGAGTGCTTTTCGTGGAGACACTATCCCTCATACCTGGCTTCTAAACGTGGCAGCCGTACTCCCCTCGAACTTAGCGGAGTCCTGCTTTTCGCCTGGTGGTAGACTTGGCGTGCGTTCATTATGGTGCAAGATGGCACCTCGATATAGAGGAATCAGTTTGCAGCCATCGAAACGCAAGTCTGGTCGGGGCACGGGCGTCGCAAGCTAACAGCTACGACCGTCAGTGGTGTCAATGACGTCCTTCATCGTCCCAACGCATCGATCCAAAGTCACTGTTCAGGAGACTTTTGTGAGAGAACAAAAACCTACGCCGCGCATTCTGATTGCTGATGATCACCAGCTACTGGCCGATGCGTGCAAGAGTCTGTTGGAGCCTGAGTTCCAGGTGGTCGGCATCGTGACGGATGGGCGTCGGTTGATAGAAGCGGCTGCCGTGCTCAGGCCAGACATTATCATTCTGGACATCTACATGCCCCACCTGAATGGCCTGGACGCTGGCGGCCAGGTGAAACAGAAATGGCCTGCTGTGAAGCTGGTGTTTCTTACCATGACGATGGCGGCCGATGTGGCGGCGGAGGCTTTCCGTCGCGGAGCTTCCGCTTTTGTTCTGAAGCAATCGACCGGTGATGAGCTTCTGCTTGCAATTCGCAGGGTGAATCAAGGGGCGTCCTACCTCTCCTCCCTGATGGTGAAGGAGACAGTGAACTACCTGCTCAACCAGGGAGATAGCTATAAAGCAGAGAAGCAGATCACGAAGCGGCAAAGCGAGATCCTCCAGCTGTTAGCTGAAGGCATGTCGATGAAGGAAGTAGCGAACGTAATTGACATCAAGCCCGGAACAGTCGCTTTCCATAAGTACCGGATGATGGAGACGCTGAACGTCAAAACAAACGCAGAACTCCTGGAATACGCCATCAAGCGCCACATGACGCCGGCGTAGGCGTCCGGGTAGGACGACGGACCTACGCCGCTCTGGGCCGCCTTCTCGCTCAGTGCAGTTACACGATCCCCAACCCGCCCACTTCTCGTCTAAGACCGAGTCACTTCCCCCACATGGCGCTGGGTTTACTTGGTCCGCAATGGGCGCAAGCTCCCCGATCCCACCTGCATTGCTTGGACCTGTCGCAAGTGACAGTTTCGCAGCCACAAGTAGGCTAGATAGTCTGTCCTTATCGGGGCATGCTGCGACGTGCGTGATGGTTTCTCTGGCGGGTCATAACAAGACATTTGCAGGCTCTTCGGTAGGCTAACACCGCCGCCTGTTCACTGACCTTACCTATCCGTCCTTCGTTGTCAGCTGAGTCTTGGGTGTTGAAGGAGAACATATCATGTCCGGAATCTTTCTCAGGCAGGCTGTGGCAGTGCTGTTGGCTCCCCTCCTGATTTTTGGAACCACTCCGATACAGGCTGGAGCTCAGGAAGCAGGTACAGCGGGTTACTCCGGCCAGGGGATACGGCTGAACAACGAGCAGCTTGAGGCCATTGTCGCGCCTATTGCTCTCTATCCAGATGCACTGGTTGCTCAGATCCTTGGAGCCGCAAGTTTTCCCGACCAGGTTGCGGTCGCCAGTGAATGGCTCCAGCAGCACGGAACACTCACCGCGCAGCAACTTGTTTCGGCGGTGGACGCACAGCAATGGGAGCCCAGTGTCAAAGGCCTAACGCAATTTCCTACGGTGCTACAGAACCTTGCAAAAAACCTCAGCTGGACCTCATCGCTAGGGGAGGCTTACACGACCCAGGGCGCTGATGTGATGAGCGCAGTGCAGATTCTGCGTGCGAAGGCGCAGGCAGTCGGCAATCTGAAATCCAGCTCCCAAATCACAGTTGTGCAACAAGCACCGCAGACGATTGTCATCCAGTCGCCGAATCCGCAGGTTGTGTATGTGCCGATGTATAACCCCGCCGTCATCTACGGCTACCCCTATGTAACGCCGGGCTACAGCCCAGCCGCGGTGGCGACTACAGCGGTGCTTGCGTTCGGGATCGGCATTGCGGTGGGTGCGATGATGAACAGTTCTTATGGCTACAGCTATTGGAACTGCAACTGGCACGGCAGCACCGTAGTCTACCGGTCAAACAATTACTACGGCAACAGTGCACGGCACGGATCGACGGCATCTGGTTACGGCCCAAACGGCGCAGCACACTACAGCAACGGGTACAACTCCGCTACCGGGACTTACGCACGAGGAGGTACGGTCTCGAACGGTTATGGCAGCGCAAGTGCGGGCCAGGCGTATAACCCGAGGACCGGCGCCTACGGCTCGACCGTGCAGACCTCGAATGCGTACGGGAGTTCGGGCAGCTCAGCGGTTTCCAAGAACGGGCAGACCGCTTATTCACAACACCAGACGACGTCTCAGGGCACGACAGGTTCCATACAAACATCAAACGGCGCGAAAGCCGTGGGCGGCACCGGGAAGTACAACAGCGCTGCCGCTGGTCAAACCGCGAATGGTAACAAGTATGCGACCGCAACCGGGAACACCTATAAGAACACAGGAAGCGGTTGGCAAGGCAACAGCTCCAATACGAACCAGAAGTCGAACTCTTCCAATTACTCGAACCAGAGTGCGAAGAACACCTCAGCTTCCTCGGGTTGGGGTCAGCAGCAGAAAAGCAGCGGCTCTGCGTTTAGCAGTGGAGGTGGGGGCTGGCAGTCCAAGCAGGCAAGTGCGCGAGGCTCGGCGAGCACCGGCGGCGGTGGCGGTTGGGGCGGTCGTCGATAGCGATTACTAACTTGGGCACGTTTGTTCCGGATGGAGTCTCAGAAGATTGTTTTGTCACGGTGTGGAGGAGAGCTATGTCGAAGGTATGGGGGGTATTCACGTCTTCCGTGAAACGCTGGTCTCCAGCAGGGAATCGGTTGCTGCTTATGGGCGTCGCGCTCAGTCTTGCTGCCTGTAACCAAGCTCCAAAGCCGAGCCTTCAGACCTATGCCTCGCCTGGTGAGGCCGGGGAAGGCTTACTGAGTGCTGCAAAGACCGGGGACCTAAATGCAGTTCAAGCCATCTTCGGTAAGGATTCCAAAGACGTCCTGTTCTCTGGAGATATCGTTCAGGACAAGGCCACCGTCGGATCCTTTGTGACCGGCTATGAGCAGATGCATCGCTGGCGCAGCATGGCCGACGGTACGCAGACGTTGCTGATAGGGGCACAGAACTTCGCGTTTCCGTTGCCGCTCAAGAAGAATGACCAAGGCCAATGGTTCTTCGACACTGTAGCCGGAAAAGAAGAGATCGTCAGGCGTCGGATCGGTCGAAATGAACTGGCGGTCATCGACATCTGTCAGGCACTGGGTGATGCGCAGACGGACTACCACTCGCGTCGCCTCGCCGACGGAAGCACGAACCAGTACGCTGTGAAATTTATCAGCGACGCAGGCAAGCAGAATGGCTTGTATTGGGAGTCCGCACAGGATCAACCGCGCAGCCCACTCGGGCCAATGCTTGTATACGCAACCTCCGAAGGCTACAGCGTTAAGCCGAACGCTCACGTCCCCTTCCACGGCTACTATTTCCGGATGCTGCAAGGGCAGGGCGCTAACGCGCCGGGCGGCGCCAGGGATTATGTCGTCGATGGCAGAAACGTTGGAGGCTTCGCCTTCGTCGCGTACCCGGCTGAGTACGGCAACTCCGGGATCATGACCTTCACCGTCGACCAGGACGGTGTGATCCTGCAAAAGAACCTGGGGCAGACTACCGTTGCGACTGCCTCGGCGATGAGCAGCTTTAATCCGGATAGCAGTTGGAAGACGCTGTAGGAACAAGCAGTGGATTGCCAGGTGTACACAGGAGCGGTTGGACCGTCACTTGAGTCTACTGTGCAGCCGCAGCAAAGTGTATGTCGTCACAGCACCAAAAAGAGGGATTATGAAATTCAAACTGCGCCGTTCGGCAAGGCCATTCTTAGTAGTGATGGGCTTGTTGGTTTTTGCTTCCTTGTCCGTTCCATGCTCTCCAGCTTTCGCCCAGGGGCCAGCATTACAGCAGCGTCTTGCTGAAGTGAAGGCTGCTTCAGCGGCGAACAAGCAGGCCCTTGCTCGTTACTCATGGCAAGAGCAACAGACGATCAGCATCAAGGGAAGCGTAAAGAAACAGCAAGTGTTCGAGGTCAGTGTCGGGCCTGATGGAACACAGCAGAAAACGGAAATTGGGGCAACTCCCTCCGCGCCACCCAGCGGCAGAAGACTGAAGCAGCATGTCGTGGAGAAGAAGACTGCCGAATTCAAAGATTACGGTAGTGATATCGCAAGCCTTGCCAAGCAATATACCGAGCCAGATCCTGCCAGGTTGCAAGCGGCCTTTCAGGCGGGCAATGTTTCGCTCCAATCCGGTGGAGGAGAAGGCGTCGTCACGCTGGTGATCAAGAACTATGTCAAGCCGAACGATTCCATGACGATCGTCTTCAGTGAGCAACAGAAAGCAATTCAGAGTGTTCAGGTTGCCACGTATCTTGACGATCCCCAAGATGCTGTAACCATAGCCGCCCAGTTCGCCAAACTGGCGGATGGCACAAACCATGTTGCGAGCACGCAAACTGACGGCGTGAGCAAGCAGTTGATGGTAACAACTACGAACTCCACCTATCAGCCTGTGTAGCCTTTGTGCAACAACGACAGACACAGCCTTGGCTTCCATGGCATGCGCCATCTTGCCAGCAAGATCCATGCACTAATCTCGAACGTCCAGATAGCGATGTGGGGTGAATCAAGATGTCGACAAGCTGCTATGACCATGCGTTTGAAGGGCAAGTATGAGCTTTCGAGCTGCACCCTCGTTCTTGCTGTCTTGTTTGCTAGTGTGTCCGTCCGCTTATTCTCAGGAATCGGTGAACCCCGGCACGACCGCACGGCCGAAGCTGGGAATTGTTCTTGAAGGCGGCGGCGCGTTGGGCCTGGCCCATATCGGCGTGCTCCAATGGATGGAAGAACACCGCATCCCAGTAAGTTATGTCGCTGGGACGAGCATGGGCGGCCTTGTTGGCGGACTGTATGCGACGGGAAGGTCGCCGGCCGAGGTCCGGCAGATTACCAGCGGGATCGACTGGGATGCTGTACTCAGAGGCGAGACGCCGTTCGATGACCTATCCTTTCGACGCAAGCAGGATGCTCATGAAGTCCCTAGCAGTCTGGAATTCGGTCTCCGTAAGGGCTTGCAGTTTCCTGGAGGTTTCAACACCGGTCAGCAAGTCTCTCTCATCCTTGACCGGGTAGCTCTTCCATACTCTGAGCTTGAGAGCTTTGATGACCTCCCCATTCCATTCGCCTGCGTGGCAACAGACCTGGTCTCAGGTAAGCCACATATCTTCCGCAGCGGACCCCTATCTTTGGCCTTACGTTCAACGATGTCTCTTCCTGGAATCTTCACACCAGTAAGGTCAGGGGATCACATCTACGCCGATGGAGGCTTGCTTAACAACATCCCCATCGACGTCGCCAAAGATCTTGGCGCGGATATTATCATAGGCATACACCTTGAAACAGCGAAGGTGAGTCCAACGGCATCCCTCTCCAGTTTTGCCGTCCTGGGTCAGTCCATCTCCGTGATGATCGCCGCTAATGAGCTTCGGTCTATGGAGCAAGCAGACATCCTGGTCACGGTTCCCTTGCAGAAGTACAACGCGTTGGACTACAGCGCGGCTGATGGAATCATTAAGGCGGGCTACGAAGCGGCCGCGTCCAAGGAGAAGGTTCTCTCCGCCTTTTCTGTAAGCGAATCCGAATGGCAGCTCTACCTCGCTAATCGTAAAGCTCGTCAGAAGACAACACCCGTTCCCTCCTTCATCCAGGTTGCCGGAGCCGGTAAGGACCTCGGCGATTCGATCGAGAAGGGATTGTCCGTAGATATAGGGAAACCCGTTGATACGACGAAGCTCGACCAACAGATGATGATTCTTCAAGGCCAGGGTCGCTTCTCCAACGTCGGATACTCGATGGTCGAGAAGAACGGAGTTCCTGGACTGGAGATCAAAACAGAAGAGAAGCCGTACGCCCCGCCGATTGTGCGACCGATCATTCTGATAGATGGTTCGAATTACAACAACGTTCTTTTCAGTATCGGAGCACGCGTCACTTTTCTGGATTTCGGCAGCTACAGATCGGAATTGCGAAGCGATGTAGTCCTGGGCTCCCAATATCTGCTTGATGGCGAGTACTACCACCCAATAAAGCCGACCAGCAACGTATTCATTGCTCCCCGTGCAACAGCGAATAGCACGCAGCAATATGTCTACTCGGGCGACACCCTGTCTGCGACTTACCGGACCCGGCAGGTCCTTGGGGGCTTCGACGTTGGGTATGCGTTCGGCACGACGGGTGAATTGAGATTCGGGTACGAGGGCGGTTATGAAAAGCTTTCGCCACAGATCGGAGACGCTGCTGTTCTGCCGAACGTTGCAGGCGGAACGGGCGACGTAAGACTTCAGTACCTGCTGAACACCCTGGACAACCCGGTGGTTCCTCGGTCGGGTGAGAGCTTGCTGTTGTACACCAAGGGGTACAACGCTAACCCGGCCGCTCCGGGTGCGTTTCCTCTGTCCGAGATCCAGTCCCAAAGCTTCTTTCGTCTGACTGGCCCGTCCTCCATCTTCTTCGGAGCCTCCGGCGGCAGCAGCTACGGTTACAAGACCGGCATACCCGCTTTCTCTTTGGGTGGCTCACAGCGCCTTGTTGCTTGGAATACGAACGAGCTGTACACAAACCAATACTTCCTCGGTCAACTGGGGTACATCCGCGAGTTGCTGAAATTGCCCCCGCTGTTGGGTAGCAATGTGGAGTTCATTGGTCTCTACGAGGCAGGCAAGACCTACAAGCTCGCCCTTGGTCCGAACCCGCCGCATTTCCCGATGGACGGAGCGGCCGGCGTGATCGTGAACACCATCTTCGGTCCAGTGGAAGTTGCTGGAGCCTTTGGTAGTTCCGGTCGCGCGAGAGTGTTCTTCCGGATCGGGCGCATCTTCTAAGCAGCCTTCGGAGGTCCTCATTGATCAACGATGTGCCGCCGAGCTCAAAGAGCACGCACCTGCGCTCTAGGGCTCGGTTCGGGGTCCTAGCTGTCCGGTGCCTTGCCCTCAGCTCTCTTCTGCTTTTCCCTTCCTCCCTTGTGGCAAGCGAGAAGAAGGATGTTCTTGTCATGAGGAACGGCGACCACATCACATGCGAGGTCAAAGGGCTCAGCGCCGGTGTGCTATCCATCAAGCTGAGTTACGTACAAGGAACCATCGATGTGCAGTGGTCCGAAGTGGATCGCCTGGAAAGCAATCAGGTGTTCCTGGTGAAAACCGAGACGGGTGCCGTATATACAGGAAGGCTCTTGCCGGCCAGTGTTTCCGGTGATCGAGCCGTAAAGATCGAGATCGCGACAGTCCCAGAGAGCGCAGTGGAGGTCCCCCGCTCACAGATTGTGAAATTGAATCAAAGTGCCGAGAGTTTTCCCCGTCGATTCAATGGGGCGATCAACACAGGCATTCTCTATTCGAAGGGCAATCAATCCACACAATTCAACCTATCGTCCCAGGTTGAGTATTTGCGAGAACGCTGGTCCAGCCAGGCGAGCTTCGATTCCAGCTTTGCCGCCAGTCGCGGCGACAACGTATCCACCCGGAACCAGGTAAATCTCAGCGGCATGCGATTGCTGCCCTGGAACAAATGGTTCTACTCTGGCAGCGGTACTTTCCTCCAGAGTTCGGTGCAAGGTATCGATCTCCAAACCACACTCGGTGGCGGTATCGGACACTATCTGAGGAATAGCAACCGGGCAACAGTTTATGTTCTGGGAGGTATCGCGTGGCAGAATGCGCGTTACGGAAGTGTCCCGCCGGGGCAGGGAGCTCAGAACACCGCTGCTGCGCTCGTCGCGAGCGAAGTCAAGGTCTTTCGTTTTAAGAAGACGAACCTCGGTCTCTCTGCTGCGATTCTTCCTGATCTCTCCGGGCCGGAACGAGTTCGCGCAACCACCAATGCGACCTACTACGTGAAGATCGTCAGCGATCTCAGCTGGAACTTTTCCTTCTACGGCAACTGGGACAGCAGACCGCCACAAACACTTTCCGGAAGTGACTACGGAACGAGTTCGGGTCTTAGCTGGACCTTCGGCGATCGGTAGCCAGTCCTTTCCGGGCCGCCTCCCGCCCTATCGCAAAACCTAAGAGGCCGCGATCCAGTAGCGAATCCCGGCCTCCTGCTATGTTTCTGGGCACCGCTCTAAAGCGGTTGATAGTTCGAGTTCTGAGTCATCACACTGAGCTGCTTGCTGGCTCCGTTCATCTGTGTTCCTGAAACGTGGTTGATCCCGTTAGGCAACTTCGCGAATTGTGCAGCAATCGTGACAGCGTCCTTGGGATCGTCAAGGTAGCTCGCAACACGAATGCTCTGGACGGCTCTTTGTGCCTTGCTATAAACGAGCGTGAGAGAATCATTCGGTTTGAGATAGTTCTTGATCACGAGCGTGACCTGACTCTCGCCGCCACCCAACTGTAAGGACACGTTCCCTTCCTGCAGGGCTTGCTGGAGGCGCCCCGGGTCCAGCTGGGTATACTGCTTCGCCATGTCCGCGATCTCTGAACCGTAGTCCTTCATTTCCGCTGTTTTCTTGGCAACAACATGGCGCTTAATCCTGCCGCCACTTGGCGCTACTGGGGGTGCGGCATTGATCTCCATTTTTTGCTGCTGACCATCCGGACCGAAACGTACCAGGAATAGCTGCTGCTTCTTGATCTCTCCCTTGATGCTGATCGTCTGCGACTCCTGCCAGTTATACCCGGAGAGAGCGACTTTGTTGGCCGCAGAAGCCTGCTTCACTTCGGCGAGGCGTGACTGGAGTGCCGCATCCTGTGCCGTGGCCGGTGTGAAGGAGCCGACTATAACGGCAAGCGCGCCGCTCAATGAAAACGCGATCGCTCGATGGCGCAGTGTTGACGGAAGGGAAGTGTTCATTGGGTCTCTTTCTGTGTTGGTAAGCCCGGTTCGATCTTCGATGACTTCGAAATCTATCTTAGCCATACGGGTGTATCCAGGATTGGCGGATCCCTGCAACTGCGAAGTAGCCAAAACGCTATTGCAATCCGTCCGAAGTCGAAACTAGAGAACTATCAGTGCGGACGTGAAAAGTTGCTAGTCATCAGCCGTCTGTTCCGCACGGGTTGACATCAGAGGGATCTGTCTTCCTCTCCTAGTATTGTTGGCAGGTGCTCTCGCTGGGCGCGTTGATGTGTAATCAACTTAGGATCCCGGACGTCTGTAGCAGCTCGGTAAAACGGTTCGGCAGGAGACATACAGCGTGAAAAGAACGATGCGGCGGTGGTCTGCTGGCTATGTCGATGTGTCTTGCCTGCATCCGACAAGCAATCCATGCGAGCGCAAGGAGAACCATTGACGACTCTGGTTACCCACACGGTTATGGCCAAGTGGCTGGCTAGAGCCGGCGGCTTGTTCATCTGGCTCGTGCTCGCGCTGTTATCGTTATGGGCATTGGCTGCTTGCTATGTGGACGTCCGTCCACCTGCCCTGAGAACACCCGTAGCCATCGCGTATGCAATCCTTCTTGGCCTGATCCTGATAAAGTACAGGCTGCACGCCCGTGCCGCTCTGTTATGCTTCGCTTGTTTCTGCGTTGTGGTTGTCTGGTGGTTAAGCCTGAAACCCACGAATCAAGGGAACTGGCAGGCAAACGTCGACCGGCCAGCCTGGGTAGAGACTGACGGCGATCTAATTACCATCCATAATCTTCGTAATTGCGACTACCGCACTGAAGTCGATTACACCAAGTGCTGGAGCGATCGAGTGGTGCGGCTTTCGCAGCTTCGCGCTGTAGATCTGTTCTTTACGACCTGGGGCGTGCGCTGGATCGGTCATCCGATCTTGAGCTTTGACTTCGGCAACGATCAACACATCGCATTTTCGATAGAAGCTCGTTACAAGGTTGGGCAGGATTATTCCGCCATTCTCGGCTTCTTCCGACAGTATGAACTGATCTTTGTGGTGGCCGATGAAAGAGATGTCATCCGTCTTAGGACGAATTACAGAAAAGACGAAGAGGTATTTCTCTACAGGGGCAGCATGGGGCCGGAGGCGGCGAAAGCCATCTTCCACACCTACACCCAATATCTGGATCAACTCAGAGATCATCCCGAGTGGTACAACGCACTGACACGCAACTGCACGACGACTCTGGACAAGCAATTGTCTGCTGAGGTAGCCAAGCCGAAGCCATGGAACTATCAGTTGTTGGTGAACGGCACCCTGGACGAACTCCTCTATGATCGAGGCCGGTTTGCGACAGAGGACATGCCTTTCGCTCAGCTAAAAGGCCGGGCACATATCAATCAGGCGGCCAGAGCTGCAGACGAATCACCGGACTTCTCCACCTTGATCCGAGCTGGCCGTCCAGGCTTTGATGAACGCAAATGAGCACAGAAAATCTGCCGGGTTTCCCACTCGCTTGAAAAGAAAATACTAGTAGAACAGGTAGGTGACATGAGCCAGCAGGCAATGTCAGCATAACTCCACGCCGGTGAAGTAGTTCTGCAAAGCGTCTAGCTGCGAAGCTAAGTCTGTCTTCGGGACAGAAGGACACATCCGTAGCGGCACCGGACCTGGCATCTGCTTAAACGAAAGAGGAATTCCTTGAAACACATACGCTCCATCATCATGTTCACTGCCTGTATTGCAGCCACGGGTGCAATGGCACAGAGCACGAGTGCGACCCAGGCTGGCACCGATACCGACATTGCCTTGCTACGTTCAGACGTACAGGCGCAAAAGACCGAAGTGATCGGCCACACCATGCAGTTGAGCGATTCGGACAGCAAGGCGTTCTGGCCCTTGTATCGCGAATACGCTCACAGGCAACAGGTGATCGGCGATCAACGTGTAAGCGTCATGAAGGACTACAGCAATCTCGACATCATTAATGATGCGAATGCGGATTCTCTCACCGATCGCATGCTGGCCTTCGACAAGGCTCGCACGGATCTTCGCTCTGAGTACTATCCGAAGTTCAAAAAAGCTGTAGGAGCTAAGCAGGCCGCAAAATTTCTGCAGGTAGATAACCGCTTGACTCTTTTGGTCGACCTGCAGCTTGCGTCTGCCGTACCCCTTATCCAATAAGCAGATGGATGGTAGCAGGGCGGGGTGCTTCGTGTGTCGCTCTTCAGGATTGATTTCGAAGAGTTCAAAGAACGCGTCCTGCTATCGGTCCTTATTTGTCTTGTCAACCTGGGTCCTGCAAGCAGAGTGATAGGACACTTATGAATCTGGGACGGCTGTTTCTGGTGTCGTTCGTGATCTTCTGCCCTCGTCGGTCCTGGGTAGAACCTCCTTCTGAGGAAACGGCGGGCGTCCGCTCGACACTGGCGAACGGTATGCGCGTGGTGATCGTTCGTGACGTGATGGCGCCGGTCGTCACGATGCAGATGAACGTCATGGTGGGTGCGGACGAAAGCCCGCCTGGCCTGCCCGGACTTGCTCATGCCCAGGAGCACATGGCTTTCCGAGGATGTGCCGGGTTAACGGCTGACCAGACGGCTGCCATCTATGCCCAGCTTGGTGATGACAGCAACGCGGAAACCGAGCAGAACGTAACGGAATACTACGCCACCGTTCCAGCG
>CAZZXY010000048.1:30845-33750 GCA_964658105.1 Verrucomicrobia bacterium Tous-C9LFEB
GCCTTGTTGGTCATCGTCGGTGACGTTCACCCATCGCAGACGCTCAACAGCGTGCGGCGAATGTTCGGCTCCATTCCTAGTCATGCGGTGCCGGTTCGGCCGGCGGTTCAGCTTCGGTCCTTTAGTCCGGAGACAATCAACATCGACAACAGTCTGGGTTACGGGCTCTGCTTCATCGCCTACAGGCTGCCCGGAACAGATTCGCCCGAGTACGCCGCGACCCAAATCCTGGTCGATGTGCTGGCGAGCCAGCGCGGCAAGGTCGCTGAGATGGTTTCCGCTGGCCTCCTCGGGGACGCACAATTTGAGTTGGTGGAGAGCTACCCAAAGGCGAGTATCGGCTTGGCAAGTATGTCCTTGCCAGCCGAAGCCAGTCCCGCCGATGCCGTCGCCGCGGTGCGCTTGGTCCTCAGCAACTATGCGTTAGCGGGCGTCCCAGCAGATCTGGTCGACGCCGCCAAACGCCATGAAGCTGCAGCAGCCAACTTCCAGCGAACATCGATCCCGGATCTTGCCAGGGCATGGTCACATGCCCTCGGTGGGGAGGGACGAATGTCACTCAGTGCGGACATTGACGCGCTCCAGCAAGTCACGACCGCGGATGTGGATCGCATTGCCAGCAAATATCTGCTCAACGCAAATAGCATGACCGCCATCGCGAGGCCCGTGGCCAGCAGCATTGCACCCGCAACCGAACGCTTTCACAAGGGGGAGAAGACGGCTTCCGTTCCCGCAAAGTCCGTGCGGTTGCCGGATTGGGCTAACCGTGGGCTTGACCACTTTGAACGTCCTGACACGTTTGTCAGCGTGTCGGACTCCTTTCTTGCAAATGGCCTCCGCTTGATCGTTCGTACCGATCGAAGCAGCCCGACGGTGCTGCTGCTCGGGTCGGTCAAGCACGGGCCAAATTCCAGAGATATGGCTGGTCGTGAGGGTCTGTCAGATTTGTTGGAGGCACTCTATCCTTACGGAACGGAAACGATGGACCGGCTTACCTTCCAGAAATCACTGGGGGACATCACCGCGGAAGAGAGCGCGGGCTACACATTTTCCCTGAGCGTTCCGAAGGAGCATTTCTCCAGGGGCGTGGAGTTGCTGGCTGACAACGAACTTCATCCCGCCCTGACAAAGCACTCCTTTGGAGTAACAAAGCGAGAGACTACCGAGTTTGTTGCGGGTCGCGCGAGAAGTCCCAGCTATCTCACGGGGCGCGCACTGAAGAGGGCGCTTCTGCCTGCGGGCGATCCGCTCCTGCGAGAGGTGACGCCCGTGACGCTTTCGAGACTTACCCTGGACCAAGTCAGGCAATACCACTCTGCAACGATCCGACCAGACCTCACCACCATCGTCATCATCGGCGACCTCTCGCAAGGGGATGCCAAAGCGGTAGTCGAGAGGTGGTTCGGAGCCTGGCAAGGTGTCGGGCCCAGACCTGATCCCTCATTACCGTCCGTGCCGCAGAACAAGCCTTCTGCACGCGATATCCTTGACGTGGATGGAACCCAGGACTTTGTGGTTCTCACTCAGCAGCTCGAACTGAACCGCCTTGACCGTGACTACTATCCGCTGAAACTAGGGACATCCGTCCTGGGCGGAGGTTTCTACGCAACACGGCTCTATAACGATCTTCGCAAAGAGACCGGATACGTGTACTCGGTGGATGTCAGTCTGAACGCATCGACGACACGAGCCAGCTACTCGGTGAGTTACGCCTGCAATCCTCGGAACGTCGCAAAGACACGCTCCATCATCGAGCGTGACGTAAACCAGATGCGTGCGGAGAGTATTTCAGAAGGGGAGCTGCATCAGGCGAAAGCCTTGCTGACTCGCCAGGCCGTTCTCGGAGAGTCCAGCGAAGAGAGCCTTGCCCAGGGTCTGCTGGACCGCGCTGAACTTGGTTTGCCCCTCGACGAGCCGATCCTCGCCGCAAAGAGGTATGCCGAACTGGATGCCGAGGATGTGCGTAAGGCCTTTGCAAAGACGATCCACACCAGTCGCTTTGCGCAGATCGTTCAAGGCCCGGCACACAATTAACCCGTCTTGTTGGGAGCAAATAAGGGCAGGTTGGGAATGACGACTCAGCGGAGGGAACCGTGTCCGCTGCTTGGATTGGCTAACGTTGGTCGCCAGCGTTCTCGCGCGGGGACATGGTCAACAGCGACAGGTCGTCCCGGTCATGAATGGCAAACATGTAGCACTCAAAGACACCGTCCTGGGAGATCTCGATCTGTTCAACCGAGGAGGCTGCGAAGTTGTAGTCTTTTAGAAAGAGCTCGACTTCTACGCTGCTGGGTCGATGGTCACTCGCCCTTGCTCCAGCTGTTTGCCTCGATGCGCTCGCTACCTGCTGCAATTGCGCAAGCAGTCGATTAAGATCATTCGGTATATGCATTATCTGACCCCCAAAACTCACCACTGAGCGTATGATGCAGAGTTCGGGCAAACAGCATTTTGGGGGTGAGGGCAGGGAAACCAAACAGGATGTATAGGGTGGCTGCGCGATCAAACTATGCAATTTCGTGCAAAAAAGCCGTCTTGGTCAATCGATTGACTCGCCATGAAGTGCATTCCTGGCACAGAGCGTCATGCACCTTCGAATTCGGCGGCAGTTTTCCTCTGTTTGTGAGGGATTCCTGTTTGGGAAGGTCGTGCCGGTAGGGCGACGACAAACAAAAGGAAAGATGGTGGAGGCGGCGGGAGTCGAACCCGCGTCCGAAACGGCTGTCAGCAGAGAGCATTCATGCTTTTCCCAGGTTCATCTGGTCTCGTGTCCGGCGCTTAGAACGGGCGAAGATGCGACGGTCACCAGCCTGATTGGTCTCGTCCTTGGCGCCCAGGCGGAGCTCCGCAGACCAGCCTACTGTGCGACGATCGGTACAGGCCCGTAGGCGAAGCTTGAGCGATC
>CAZZXY010000049.1:0-11140 GCA_964658105.1 Verrucomicrobia bacterium Tous-C9LFEB
CTAGAAGCTAGAAGCTAGAAGCCAGGCCGCCAGCGCTCTACTTGCTGCCGCCGTGCAGGTCCGGATTCGCTTCCGGCTTGGCGGTGCTGGGCTTCAGCGGAATCTCGAACGATTGCAGCTCCTTGTTGGTGGAAGCCCAGCGGACTTTGCGGAGCTCCAGCGTGGCGTGTTCGAGGACGGGTTCGTCAACGTCGCGAGTGTCGTAATACAGGTAGCCGGCCACAGTGGCATGCGGTGCGACCGTTGTGGAGGGAAAGCCAAAGTCATTGCCGTCCGCGGTGATCTGCTTGTCGATGCCTGGATGATGGATGGTGATCGAGGGTAAGGGTGCGGGCAGGGGAATCTTGGTGCCGTCGGAGTACTTCTTACTGAACATCCGGCGCTCCAGGTCATCGTCTGTCGCGGCATTGCGCGTGTAGTTATCCCCGGCGACGAAGAGGATACGGGCGTCGGCCAGCGAGAGCGGCTGCTCGGTGTCATTGGTGACGATGACGCGGACCGGCATGAAGCCATGGTGGAAGTAGTCGAGCCGGGTATTGGGCCGCGTCTCTTTCAGGTCGCCGGGCTCGGCCGCGATCGTGATGCCGTCGTGGGTATCGTGAAGCGCGTAGGTCTTGGCATCTGCGGGCGGCTGGGGCTTGCGCGGCTTGTCGCCGGCGTGAGCCAGAGAGCAGACGAGCAGGAGGGCAGAAGTGGCGGGAAGCCAGGGGTGCGCAGACCGGGACATGCTGCAGCGATTATCCTCTTGAGGATGCATGCTGGGCAAAGGCAAGGGTCAGGGATCAGAGATCAGGAGTCAGAGCTCGGGGCCAGGTGGCTGGCCAGGAGTTGCAGCCCGGCGCGCTCGGGAGTTTGGCTCCTGTGATGTTCGCGTACAGCCTGCTGCTGGGGGCAGGGCTCGCCATGAGTTCGCCGTGGTGGGTTTACCGGATGCTGACGACGCGACGCTACCGCGAGGGTCTGCGAGAGCGCCTGGGCCGGATACCTGTCCGGCTGAGCGCAAGCATCCGGGGCAAGCAGGTGATCTGGGTGCACGCCGTGAGCGTGGGCGAGGTGCTGGCCGCGTCAAGGCTGCTCGAAGAGTTGGAGCGGACACTCAGGCCGGGCCATTCCGCCGATGCCTGGCAGATTGTGATTTCCACCACCACACGCACGGGGCAGGCGCTGGCCCGGGAACGCTTTGGGCCGGACCGGGTGTTCTGGTTTCCGCTGGACTTCGCATTTGCCGTGCGATCGTGGCTGCGGGTGCTTCAGCCACGTCTGCTAGTGCTGGTGGAAAGCGAGCTTTGGCCGCGGCTGCTGGCGGAGTGTTCGCGGCGCGGGGTGCCGGTGGCGGTCGCGAACGCACGGATGAGTGATCGCTCCTTCCGGCGGGCGCGACGGGTGAAAGGTTTGTGGGCCCGTGTCTTTCGCGGTGTCTCGGTGTTTCTGGCCCAGAGCGAAGAAACGGCCCAGCGATACCGCGTACTTCGTGTACCGGCCGAGAAAATCCAGGTGACGGGCAATCTGAAGTACGACATTCAGCCGCGTCCGACGGAGATGGCCGATGTACTGCGCCCGGTGGTGGGGCGCCGCCCGGTGGTGGTGGCAGGCAGCCTGCTGCACCACGAAGAATCTCTGCTGCTGCAGCACTGGCCGGACGTATACCGCGCTGCGCCCGGGGTTGTGCTGTTGCTGGCGCCCAGACACCCGGAGCGTTTTGACGAGGTAGCACGCCTGATCAGCGAGCGGTTCCCGCTGATCCGCGCCAGTGATTTGCTGAATGGAAAAGCCAGGCAGGAGCGGCCGGGACAACTGCAGCCGCTTGCTGTGCTTCTGCTGGACACGGTGGGGGACCTGGCATCGGTGTATGGCCTGGCCGATGTGGCCTTTCTGGGTGGCAGCCTGGTGCGCAAAGGAGGACATAATCCTCTGGAAGCAGCGCGGTTCGGTGTACCGGTCCTCATGGGGCCAAACTTCGAAAACTTTCGGGAGATTGTGACGGAGATGCTGGCTGCGGGGGGTGTGGAGATCGTTCACGATGGAGCGGCGCTGTCACGAACCCTGTCGCGCCTCTTGAAGGATCGCGTGGAAGCGGATGCTCTGGGGCGACGCGGTCAACTGGTCTTTGAACGCAGGAGCGGAGCCACCGAACGCACGATCTCCGCGCTGCTTGCGCTGCTTGCCGGGACCAGACCAGCAGTCACAGAGGTAACGTCTTGAGCGCACGCCGTCGTTGGGCCTCGCCGCTGGTACCGCTGTATGGAGCGGCCTTGATGGCAAAGGATATCCTGCGCGCCACCGGCTTCCCTTCCGCAAGCCGGCTGGACTGGCCGGTGATCAGCGTTGGGAGCCTTTCCGTAGGCGGTGCGGGCAAGACGCCTGCCGTGATTGCCCTGGCACAGCTGTTGCACGAGCGCGGATGGGGCGTGGATGTGTTGTCCCGAGGCTACGGACGCAGTGGCCGTGGCGTGGAACTCGTCAATCCGTCACTGGAGGATGCGGCGCAGCGCTTTGGCGATGAGCCCGTCCTGATCGCGGAGCGTACCGGGGTGCCGGTGTGGGTGGGTGCCAAGCGACTTGCCGCCGGCCGAGCCGCTGAGAGCAAGGCCACCCAACCCGCTGAGCCCCCCCGGAATGGGACGCACAGCGAGGGAGGGGAAGCTGTGCCGCGCCCCCGTGTGCACATTCTGGATGACGGACTGCAGCACCGTGCACTGCACCGTCAGTTCGACCTGGTGCTGATTACGGAAGGGGACCTGCGCGACGGCCTGTTACCCGCGGGCAATCTGCGTGAACCGCTCACGGCCCTGGGCCGCGCCGATGCCTTCGCTGTCCGGGAAGAAGAACTGGAACGGGTCACCAGGCATCTGCGGCGCCTGGGCCGGCCGGAGGTGCCGGTGTGGACGCTTCGCCGGGCACTGCGCTTCCCCACGCCGCTGGGCGTCTTTGGTGCGGGCCTTCGACCGCTCGCCTTCTGCGCGCTGGCACGGCCCGAGAACTTTGCGGGCATGCTGACCGGGGCCGGTTGCGGTCTGGTAGACACCGTCGTCTTTGCCGATCATCACCGCTATGCGGAGCGCGATTTCGCCCTGCTGACGCGCACCGCCAGGCACCTGCACGCGACGGGCCTCATCACCACGGAGAAGGACGCGGTGAAACTTTCCCACGCCGTACGCGCAAGGCTGGAGGCCGAGGTGGGGCCGCTGATGGTGGTCCGGCTGGACACGCACTTCGTCTACGAGTCCCCGGTGGTGCGCACGCTGGAGAGCCGGCTGCGCGCGGCCGAGGACGATGCCGGGAGCCGGATTGAGGCACGTGTGCGGTGAGCCTGCGGCGCATCCTGATTGTCCGCATCGGTGCCATGGGCGACGTGTTGCACGCGTTGCCCGCGGTGACGGCCCTGCGGAAACAGTGGCCCGAAGCAGAGATCGACTGGGCCGTGGACGTGCGCTGGCTTCCGTTGCTCGCCGGTGAAGATGGCCGCGGCCCCGTGGTGTCCCGGGTGCACACGGCAGAGACGCGGCTGTGGTCAGCGTCGCCCTTCTCGCGTGCAACAGTGCAATCCGTTCTGCGTCTGCGACGAGATCTTCGCCAGGGCCCGTACGATTGCGTGGTCGACCTGCAGGGCACGTTGCGATCGGCGGTGATTGGACGTTTCGCGGGCGCTCCGCTGTCGGGGTTTGCCGATCCCAGGGAATCGGCGGCGCGCGTCTTCTACGGACGGACGATCGAACGGCGCGGCCGGCACGTGGTCGACCAGGGAGCGGCGCTGCTGGGCGATGCTTTGGGACAATCCCTAACGCCAGTTGCGCCCGAACTGCCGCGATACCCGGACGCGGAGAGATGGGCGGAAGCTATGGCCGAGGGCGGCAGGCGCGTGGCCCTGCTGGCGCCGACCGCCGGATGGGGAGCCAAGCAGTGGCCGGCGGCAGGTTTTGCTGCGTTGGCTCGTGCACTCGACGCGGAGGGATGGAAGGTGCTGATCAACACGGCAGGGCCGGGTAACCCCACGTGCGCAGCCGTTGTGAAGGCAAGCGAGGGCGCGGCCACCCTCGTGCGTTCGGAGATGTCCCAGTTGGTGTCGCTGGTTCGGAGATGCGGTGTCGTGGTGGGCGGGGACTCCGGGCCAGTGCACCTTGCTGCGGCCCTCGGGATGCCCGTGGTGGGTCTTTATGGGCCGACAGACCCGGCACGCAACGGGCCATGGGGCCCGGGACAGAGAGCGGTGCTGCGGGACTCCCTTTCGGTGACCACTTACAAGCGGGTTGCAGCGGCGGACCCCGGCCTGGAACGCATCCGCGTGGAGGCGGTGCTGGAAGCAGTACAGGCTGTCTCGCCCCGCTAGCTCTGCGACAATGGAGCGATGGCCGGAACGCAAGGACAGACCCAGTGGCAACGCCTGGCACGACGTGTGCGCGTGCCGCTGGGCTTTGTGACCGCAGCGGTCTTTTTTGTTTTTGCCCGGCCGGAGCCGCGACTCCTGCTGTGGAGTCTGGCTGCGGTGCTGCCCGGTATCTGGCTGCGTTCCTACGCTGCAGGCTACGTGAAGAAGAACGCGGAGCTTACCCGGACCGGGCCCTATGCTCACACGCGCAATCCCCTGTACCTGGGCTCCATGCTGATTGCGTTCGGCTTTGCCATCGCTGCCGGGAAGATCTGGCTGGGGATCCTGCTGATTGGTCTCTTCCTGACGATCTACTGGCCCGTGATCCTGTCGGAAGAGGCTTTCTTGCGGTCAGCATTTCTGGACTTTGACGCCTACGCTGAGGCCGTTCCACGTTTGCTGCCGAGGTTAACGCCGGCCCGCTTTCCGGGTGCGGCTGCCGGTGCGGGGCAGTTCTCGCCGGGGCGCTACCGACATCACCGCGAGTACAATTCCCTGATAGGAGCTGCGGCGCTGTATGGAGCGCTCGGGCTGCGTATGTGGCTGGCACAAAGGCCTGGGTTGTTCTGAATTTCGCTGGGGGTCCATCGACGTTGAAGTACGGCACACCCTCCGCAACGCGCAGAGCCCGCTGGCTCGCCACCGCTGTTCTCTTCGCGGCGAGCGCACTGGCACCGGCACAGATCTTCTCGCCCAAGCCTGTCCCTCAGCGAGCGATCCCTGTGCTGCAGCCTCCGCAGGGCGGCTTTGTGTATCCCCAGCATGAAACGCTGACCTTTTCCGTAGACTGGCGCGTCTTCACGGCGGGCACAGCGGTGTTTCACCTGGATGCAAATGGCGGCCAGGAGAAGATCTCGGCTACGGCAGACTCCATCGGCGCCGTCAATATGCTCTTCCCCGTGGTGGATCGATTCCAGTCGGGCTTTGACACCAAAACAGGTTGCTCCACCGGGTTTAACAAACAGACGCAGGAAGGCCGGCGCAAGTTCGCCGCCGAACTAAGCTTCGACTACGCCCACGGCAAGCAGAATGAGTACGCGCGCAACTTGGTGAAGGGTACTGCTACGCGCAAGGACGCCAATGTTCCGGCCTGTGTGACGGATTCACTGTCAGCCATTTTCTTTACACAGTCCCAGCCGCTGGTTGTCGGGCAGACTGTGGAGTTCCCCCTGGCCGATGCCATGCGCACGGTGACCGTCGGCATGAAGGTAGAGGCACGCGAAGAAATCAAGACCGTTGCGGGCACGTTTCAGACCGTGAAGGTTGAAGCGACGGCCGACGAGGGCATCGTCAAGAGTCGCGGGCATATCTGGATCTGGTACACCGACGACCCGCGGCACTTGCCTGTGCAGATGCAGGCACGGCTGTTCTGGGGAACGATTACGTTTCATCTGCAATCGATTGAGATGAAGTAGACCCCAACCCGGGCGGGCGATGCATCCAAGTTGTGCGGAGGATTCCTTGTGAGCGAAACACTCAACAACAATGATGAGGTGATGGCCACGCAGCCGGTGCTGTACTCGGACGAAGAGCTTGTCACCGTGGCAAACTTCCCTGATCCGGCAACGGCCAACGTGGCACGAACGGCCTTGGAATCGGCCAATATTGTCGTGTTTATGCAGGGTGAAAACGCCAACAGTCTTCTGCCAATCGCGTTCGAGGTGCGGGTGCAGGTGCGTCCACAGGACGAGGCAGCCGCACGCAAGGTGCTGGACGACTTCGAGGCTGATCCAGAGACGATGGAGAGCGTTACCGACGCCGAGTCCATCGACGAACTCGGTGCGCCGAATCTTCGTGGAGCTGCTACAAGTCTGTGAGTCGGGACCGCGCAGTCGTCTGTCTGTCGGGCGGTATGGACTCCACAGTCTGTGCTGCCCTTGCTGCGCGTGATTTTGACGCCTATGGATTGCATTTCAGCTATGGGCAGCGGACGGAAGCCCGCGAACTCAAGGCCGCCCGCGAGGTCGCTCGGGGCGTTGGTCTGAAAGACCTGATGGAGCTGCACACGGACCTGTTCCGGCGCATTGGTGGGTCGGCGTTGACTGATGCCACGATCGCCGTGCCCGAAAGCATCGCCGGCGTTCCGGAGGGGAGTGCGCAGCGCGCCGGGGCCGATGTTCCGGTCACCTATGTGCCCTTCCGTAACGCCCATTTTCTGGCTGCAGCCGTGAGCTGGGCAGAGGTCCTCCATGCGCAAACGGTCCTGATCGGGGCCGTGGAGCAGGACAGTTCGGGCTACCCCGATTGCCGGCCAGCCTACTACCACGCATTCAATGCATTGATCGCAGCGGGCACACGCGACGGCACGATCCGGGTCGAGACACCGCTGATTCGCTTGCGCAAGCATGAGATCGTGCGGCTGGGAGTTGAACTTGGCGCACCGTTGCATATAAGTTGGTCGTGCTACGCGGGGGAGGCCGAGGCATGCGGAGTGTGCGAGAGTTGTGCCTTACGCCTCCAGGCTTTCGCAGAGGCTGGTGTGCCGGACCCTATACCCTACGCGGCGCGGCAGCCTGCGCCCAACGCTTGATCGGACGTCAGTTGCGGGCGATGACCGCCGGCACGGAAAGAGGACTTTCACATGAAACACAGGCTTGAAGAGATGTTCACAAGGCGGCACCTCATCACAGTGGTCGCCAGTGCAGCGCTGCTGAGTTCGCCACTGCTGGTGGCTCAGGAGCAACCGGCGTCGATCCACGGACACGTACAGAACCCGGCCGGGCAGGCCGTGATCGCGGGTCAGATCAAGATCACCAAAGACATCCACGCGGCCTACAAGGATGAGAAATTCACCAACACCGCGGATCTTGATAAAGAGGGCAACTACACGATCAAGGACGTAGCACCCGGTGAGTATTTCGGGTACGTCGTGGTCGGCGACAAGACGCCGGACCAGCAACACTTCACGGTGAAGGCTGGCGATAACGCGACCGTGGACTTCGACATGTCGCGCGCCGATTACATGGCCAAGCTAAGCCCCGAAGAGAAGAAGCAGATCGAGGAGTTCAAGGCCAAGAACGCCGCAGTCACTGCCGGGAACAAGCAGATCGCCAACCTGAATGGCACGATCACCGCAGTGCGCGCGGATATCAAGAGCCCGACGCCGAACTTTGACAAGGATGTTGCGGACATGAAGCAGGCCACGGAACAGCGCCCCACCGAGGGTCTGCTGTGGGCCGTTCAGGGCGAGGTGTATGCAGCCCAGGCAAAGAAAGCCGCCGCCACCGATCGCGCCAACAAGACGAACCCAATGCAGGATGATGCGGTAAAGAGCGCCAATGAGAGCGCCGTCACGTCGTTCCAGAAGGCAGCGGACCTGATGGCCGCGGCCAAGCCACCAAACCCGGAGGCGCAGGCCACGGTCTACAACCAGCTTGGGAATGTCTATGCGGATGCGGGTAAGCCGACCGATGCAGCCGCGTCCTACGACAAGTCCGTTGCGCTGGTTCCTGCCAAGGCAGGCACGTACTACTACAACGAAGCCGCGGTCATGTTCAACGCTCACCAGGATGACGCGGCTCTGGCGGCTGCGGAAAAAGCCATCGCCGCCGACCCGAACCAGCCCATGCCGTACTACATCAAGGGCCAGGAGTTGCTGGCCAAGGCCACAGTCGATGCAAAGGGCGTCATCATCCCGCCTGCAGGTTGCATCGATGCCTACCAGAAGTACCTGCAACTGGCTCCGGACGGACCACAGGCGCCCGCGGTGAAGGATGTCCTGGCGCAGATGGGCCAGAAGATCGAAACCAAGTACAAGGCAGGTAGCAAGAAGTAGGTTTGCAGCAGAAGATGAGAGGCCCCGGCGATGCCGGGGCCTTCGTTTTG
This sequence comes from Verrucomicrobia bacterium Tous-C9LFEB, assembly GCA_964658105.1. GTDB lineage: Bacteria > Acidobacteriota > Terriglobia > Terriglobales > Acidobacteriaceae > Granulicella. The sequence continues at coordinate 8,192 of CAZZXY010000049.1, forward strand.
CGGAGAACCTGCATCGCAAGGACCAGATGGAACGCGTTCCCCTGTACGAAGAAGCGCTCGCAGAGGTGTTGCAGCACGCGGCAGCGCTGGCCTTTCCGCCCAGGACCGAGAGGGTTTCCCTTGAGACGGCACAAGGGCGCGTCCTGGCGGGGCCGATCCTGGCTGACCGTGATCAGCCTCCCTTTCCACGCGCAACCCGCGACGGATTCGCTGTACGCAGCGCAGACCTGAACGGCGATGGGGCGAAGCTGAAGCTGCTGGGCACGGTGCGCGCCGGCGAGCAGTGGACGGGCGCGCCCATGCGTTCGAATCAAGCGATCGAAATCATGACAGGAGCACCGGTGCCTGCGGGTGCGGACTGCGTCCTCATGGTCGAACATGCGGCCGTATTGTCCGGAGAGCTCTTGCCGGCAGCGGATCGTAGGCTCAGGGCAGGCGAGAACATCGTCGCGGCGGGTGCGGAGGCACATACCGGGGGAGAACTGGTGCCTGCGGGTCGCCTTATCGCCACGCCGGAGATCGGGATGGCCGCGAGTTGCGGCTATGCGCAGGTACCCGTCTACACGCCGCCACGGGTTGCCATTGTGGCTACAGGGGACGAGCTGGTCGAAGTAAGCGCGGTACCGGAGCCGTGGCAGATCCGGAACTCCAACGGGTACTCGCTTGCCTCGCTGGTGCAGAGCGAATCGGCTACAGCTGTTCGCCTGGAGGTGGCTCGCGACACGGTGGAAGACCTTCGAGCGCGGCTGGGGGAGGCGCTTGCGGCGGACCTGCTGCTGTTCTCGGGCGGCGTCTCCATGGGCAAGTACGACCTGGTAGAAGTGGCCTTGCGCGAGGCCGGGGCGGAGTTTTTCTTCACGGGCGCTCGCATCCAGCCGGGTAAACCGATCGTGTTTGGGCGGCTGCCCCGGCCCGGCGGTGGAACGATGTACTTCTTCGGGCTGCCCGGCAATCCGATCTCAACGGAGGTCTGCTTCCTCCTTTTTGTGACGCCTCTCCTGCGCGCTCTTTGCGGCCGATCAGACCGTGCACCGCGGTTTGCCGAGGCTACGCTGGCAGAGGATGTCCGCGGGGGCGCCAAGGTGACGCGCTTCCTGCCAGCCTTTGTGGAGGGTGACTGGAAGGGCGTTACGGTTCGTACCGTTCCATGGCAGGGATCCGGCGATCTGGCCGCAAACGCCCGCGCGAACGGCTTTGTCGTCCTGCCACTCGCCGTGGAGAACTTCCATGCCGGCGAGACGGTGCGCGTGCTGCTACGGTAGGGCTGATGGCAGACCAGGATCCCGACGCAAACGCAACGACGCTCTCGCACTACGACGAGGCTGGACAGGCCCACATGGTGGATGTGAGCGCCAAGCAGCCCACACGCCGTGAGGCGACCGCCTCGGCCTTTGTGGAGCTGAATGAGGCGGTGCTGCGCGCCTTGCCGGAGAACCCCAAGGGCAATCCGCTGGAGGTGGCACGGTTTGCCGGCATGATGGCCGCCAAGCGTACAGCCGACCTGATCCCTATGTGCCACTCCCTGCCGCTGAGCTTTGTGGATGTTCAGGCGACTATTGTGGAAGGTGGCGTAGCCATCCGCGCCACGGCAGCAACGGTCGCGGGAACCGGGGTGGAGATGGAAGCGATGACAGCCGCGTCGGTCGCCGCGCTGACGGTGTACGACATGACCAAGGCGCTGGACAAGGGCATCCGCATTCGCGAGGTAATGCTGGAGGCGAAGTCCGGAGGCAAAAGTGGGGAGTGGCGGCGGGCTGAGAGTTCTAAGTTGTAAGTTCTAAGTTGGCTGGGATCTGCCGGCGCGGCGCCAAGTCAAAGAAACGCTTTCCGCGAACCCTGGGCCGCAAGCAACCACACAGGCTTCACCGCACTTACAACCTAGAACTTAGAACCTACAACCTAGAACCACCTAAGCCGGATGGGCCAGGGCCACACCAAACAGGTGTGCAGGGTCGTAGAACCACCGTGGGCTACCGAACCCGGCACTGTCCAGCAGCGCCCGCAGGCTGCGTTCGGTGAACTTGTAGCTGTTTTCGGTGTGGATGGTCTCACCCGGAACGAACTGGATCTTCTTGCCATCAATCTCGACGGTCTGCTCGCACAGGCTCTCGAGGTGCATCTCGATGCGGCTTGCCTCCGCATTCCAGCGAGCACGATGGGCAAAACAGGCGAGATCGAAGTTCGCGCCAAGGTCGCGGTTCAGCCGGGCCAGGATGTTGAGGTTGAACTCCGAGGTAACCCCCTCGGCGTCGTCATAGGCCGCCAGCAGGAAGTCGACGGTCTTGTTCCGACAGGGAGCGAGATCGACGCCCAGAAGCAAGGAATCGCCGGTACGACGCAGCTGCCGGCGCAGATTGCGCAGGATCGACGTGGCCTCCGCCGGGGCGAAGTTGCCGATCGAGGACCCGATGTACAGCGCCATCACGCTCTGCTCACGTGTGCGTTCGATCGTGTAGCTGTCCGTGATGTAGTTGGCCACGCGCGGCTTGATGGTCAGCCCCGGCATGTCCCCCAGGGTGGCTGTGGCTTCCTCCAGGGCGGACGCGCTGACATCAATCGGCTGGTAGAGCAGATCGGGCTGCCTTGTCAGTGCGGCGCGGAGCAGAATGCCGGTCTTTGTCGCGGTCCCGGCGCCCAACTCTGCAATGGTGAGCGGGCCAACACGCTCCGACACGATGTCGTCGGCGAACTGGTCAAAGATGCTGCGCTCAGTGCGCGTCAGGTAGTACTCAGGCAGCTGCGTGATCTGCTCAAACAACTCGGACCCGCGTTCGTCATAGAAGAGCCACGGTGAGAGCGTCTTCTGGGATCCGGAGGGAACAGCAAGGCCACGCATTGCTTCGCGCTGAGCCGCCTCGCGCAGGGCTTCGGGTGCTTCGATCATCTACGGTCAGGCCTCAAACATCCTGGAGGATTATCTCTTCAAGTCTGAGGTGAGATGCGAGTGAG
>CAZZXY010000049.1:11150-33439 GCA_964658105.1 Verrucomicrobia bacterium Tous-C9LFEB
ATCGGGCTTGCGCTGCCGACCAGGCTCCCTGTCCCTAGGCACCATTCTGGGCCAGGCGCAAACCGCTGAACTGCCAGCGGGTCGCCGGGTGGAAAAAGTTCCGGTACGAGGCGCGGATGTGCGTCTCCGGGGTAGCGCATGAGCCGCCGCGAAGAATGATCTGGGAGCTCATGAACTTGCCGTTGTACTCCCCAAGGGCGCCCGGAAGGGCACGGTACCCGGGGTAGCCGGTATAGGGCGACGCGGTCCACTCCCAGACGTCGCCAAAGATCTGCTGGGGCTGGCTGAGGTCGTTTGGTACCGAGGCAGCCACTTGTGGATGCAGGTAGTCGCTTTCGAGGAAGTTCCCTTCCACCGGCAGCTGCGCAGCGACGAACTCCCACTCAAACTCGGTGGGTAAGCGATGACCGTGCCAGCGCGCGAAGGCGTCTGCTTCAAAGAAGCTGATATGGCACACCGGTGACTCCGAGAGATCCTCAAGCGGCTGCCAGCCGTTCATCGTGTAGATTCGCCAGCCGGAACGGGCCGCGGTGTCGCGTCGCCAGTAGAGGGGCGCCTGCCAGCCTTCGCGTTTGGCGGTTTCCCAGCCCTCCGAAAGCCAGAGCTCCGGGCGGTTGTAGCCCTCCTCGTCCATAAAGGCGAGGTACTCTGCGCACGTAGTCAGGCGCGAAGCCAGGCGGAACGGCGGCACGTACACCGGATGCCGGGGAGTCTCGTTATCAAAGGCGAAGCTTTCGATCGCCTTGGGGTCCGGCGTCACACCCACCTCGACCACGCCCGGACGCACGGGGAAGCCCGGCGCATAGCTCAACCAGCTGAGCGGGGGCGAGATCAGCATCCTGCCCTGCGCCTCCGGCGCCTGGGTGTATGCCGGCTGCAGCGGGTTGGTGAAGAAGGCGTGCTTGATGTCCGTGACGGCGAGTTCAAGATGCTGCTGCTCATGTTGAATGCCGAGCACGATGCGGCGCAGGGCCTCATCCTCAGGCGTCTGATCCAGCAGGCGGCCGATCGCGGTGTCAACGTGCTCGCGATACGCAAGGATTAGGTCGAGCGGCGGACGGGAAAAGCTGGCGCGCAGCTTCTTTTCCGGCATCTCGCCCAACGCTTTGTAGTAGCTGTTGAACAGCCATCGGAAATCCGGGTGAAACGGCTTGTACGCCGCCACGAAATCGCTGAGAACAAAGGTCTCAAAGAACCATGAGGTATGGGCCAGGTGCCACTTGACGGGAGAAGCCTCCGCACAGGACTGCACCATCATGTCTTCGGGGGTCAGCAGCGAGATGAACTGCGTGGTGGCGGCGCGAACAGCTCGATAACGAGCAAGCAGCGAGGCAGTCTGGGGCTGTTGCGAGAGCATAGGGACTCCATGGGAGAAACATCGAGAGATGTGCCGTCCAGAATCGGTGTGCTGCCTGTCCTGGGTCGTTTCGGGCCCGGGTAGGGATCCTTTCTCCGTTATACGCCCGATTGCGGCGAGATCAACCATCAAGTGGCACGGCCCACGGTCTCTCGTAAAGAAGAGCTCATGTACGCGTCTTCTTGAGCAAAGTTCCGTCTACAAGGGTAAGAGTTCAGGCGTGGAGTTGCTGGAGGGCTGTATGCGGCGAAGGATAGGTACCACCGCCATGGTCGGCGTAATCGCAGCTACCCTGTGGGTTGCGGGGGCACATGCACAGAGCCCGTCAGCCGCCGACAGTGGCACTGCTCCTCAGGCAGCGGACACCCGTTCCGCCGATGGTGGGCGCAGGGGCGCCTACGCCGGCATGGCCCGTGTCATGGGCGAGGTAACTGCCGTCTCCGGCGGAACCCTGACGCTGAAAGCCGAGGATGGCGGCACGGTGCAGGTCGTCACAACCGACAACACGCGGGTGATGAAGGATCGTGGGCCGGTCAAGGTCAGCGATCTGCATGTGGGCGACGGCCTGTTGGCAATGGGCAATCTGGATGCGCCCAACAAGACGCTTCACGCTGCCGTGGTGATGGCCGAGGATGCCGCGCAGATCAAGGCCATGAAGGAGAACCTGGGCAAGACCTACATCACGGGCCGGGTCAAGACGATCGATCTGGACAACGCCAGGATGACTGTGGAACGAGCTGACCACGTCGCACAGACGATCGGCTTCGATGAGAGCACCAGCTTCAAGCGCGCCGTTCGCGGTGGGGGCGGCAGCGGCGGCCCCGGCGGCAGTGGCAACGGGGGCGAGGCCGGCGGCAGCGGGCGCGAAGGCGGACGTGGACCCGGCGGCACCGGCATGGGTGGAATGGCGTTGGGCAGTGGCATCGACCGTGCGTTCAATAACGGCGAAAGTATCACGCTGGCGGACATCAAGGTGGGCGATTACCTGGCCGGAACCGGAGCCGTCAAGAACGGCACCTTTGTGCCGACCCGGGTCGTGGACAGCCCGCCCGGACCGCATCGGCAACGGCCCGGTGGCGCTCCCGCTGAGGGAACTCCTTCCGCACCAGGCACCTCACCCGCAAACCCCGGGCCGGGTGCGCGTTAAGCGAGAGTCATGCGAAGCCAGCGACCCCCATCCCTGCGCAGGTTGCCCCGGCTTCGACGAGGGCTGTCCCGAGCTGGCCTCCTGTGCGCGACGGCCCTGTCGGCTGCCGGGCAGGCACCCTCCACACCTCCTGCTGCGGACCAGCCGAGCGCTCCCTCAGCAGCACAAGCTGTTCAGACCACACCGTCCGTCAGCACAGTCACTGGGGGTGGAATCGTACGCGGCAAGGTGACTGCCGGAACTGCGGGCAAGCCGGGCGGTGTGGCGCTGCCGGGGGTTGCCGTTACGGCCACCAACACACTTACCGGACGGAAGTACGCTACCGCCACCGACGTGGACGGCGCATACACCATGAAGATCCCGCGCAACGGCCGTTATGTCCTCCGCGTCGAGCTGGCCGGCTTTGCCCCGGCGACCGCCGAAGTGGTTCTCAGCGGGGATGCACCCACGGTCGCCAGGGTCTCTGATTTCGGTCTGCAGCTTGCAAGCCGGGCAGCCGCGGCTGAAGCGCGCGAGACGGCAGCGGCAGGTGCAGGCTCCGGGACGGGGAGCACCGCCAGTCTGCTGCGCAACCTGCAGGGCCTGAATCTGAACGCCAGCGGTGCCGATGCCGAGGATGCCAGCAGCGGCGGCGGCAACACAGGGGCGGCGCTTCCCACTTTGGGCAGCCTGGGGGATGCGGCCGGCGGCAACGCGGCTGCCGACACCGTGGCCGTCAGCGGGGCCGGCGGACGCACCAACGCGTTGGCCAATTTCAGCGAAGACGAGCTCCGCGACCGCATCTCGCAGGGCATCGAGCAGGCTCGCGCCAGCGGCCAATTGCCGCCCGGTGTGGACCCGACACAAGCCGTGGCCGGCATCATGGGCGCGCTGATGGGAGGAGCCGGCCGACCGGGCGGCCCCGGAGGTGGTGGCGGCCGTGGTGGTGGCGCTGGGGGCGGTTTCGGGCGCGGCTCGGGGGCCTTCCGCAACCTGAACCCGACGCAGCTGCACGGCGGCTTCAACTACCAAGGGGAGTATGCCGCGCTGGACTCAGCGCCATGGTCACCCACGCTCACGCCACAGATCAAGCCGTCGTATTCCAAGAACACTTTCGGCGGCACGCTGGCGGGATCGCCCTACATCCCCGGGCTGATCAAGCCGAGCCCCAAGCAGTTCGGCTTCTTGAACTTCAACGTGACTCGCAACACGACGCCCGAGGTCTTGACCGGCACCGTGCCGACCGACGCCGAGCGCATGGGCAACTTCAGTTCCCTGGTGCAGACCGTGAACGGCGGGAGCACAGGGACGCCCATCTATGACCCGACCACTGGCAAGCAATTTGCGTCCGGTGGCCAGGCCAATGTGATCGACCCGGCACGCATCACGCCGCAGGCACTGTATGTGCTGAACAACTTTTATCCGCACGCAAACGTAAACGCAGGCAATACGCAGGCCTACAACTACCAGACCGTCACCACCGTGGGACAGAACACGACGAACTTGTCCACGCGCTTTATCCGCAATCTCGGCGCGAACAACAACGGCCCCATGTTTGGCGGCGGCCGTTTTGGGGGCGGGGGTGGCGGCAACCGCAACGCACCGGCCACCCTGCACCAGAGCCTCAATTTCAACTTCAGCTACACGCACTCAGCCTCGGACATTCGCAACATCATCCTGCCGCTCTCCGGAGTCACGCAGAGCAACGGCTACAACCTGAGCGCCGGCTATGTGATCGGCAAGGGCCGCCTGAACAACACGAGCACCGTCACCTGGAATCGCAGTCACGCGCTCACGCGGAACTACTTCACGAACACGGGAGACGACCCCGCCGCAGCGGCAGGTATCAATCTGCCCAGCACGGCAGCCATCGGCACCCAGCCGAACTTCTACAACGGCCTGCCAGCGCTCTCCATCAACAACTTCCTGTCGGTGAACAACACCAATCCTCAGGACAACATCGGGCAGACGATCTCCTTCAGCGATGGCGTCGCGTGGCGGCACAAGCGAAACAACCTGCGCCTGGGCCTGGATGTCCGGCGCGTCCATCAGGACTACCTGGGCGGCGGAACGCCTCTCGGCCAATTCACCTTCACCGGCCTGAACACCGAGAGCCCTGAAGATCGCTGCACGTACGGCGGCGTCGGCTGCCCTTCGGGCACGTCCCCATCGAACCCCGCAACGGGACAGGCTGGCAGTGGCGCCTCCTTCGCTGACTTCCTGCTGGGCTTGCCGCAGCAGAGCGAAATACAAGCCGGCCTCGCGAAGATTTATCTCCGCGAGAACGTGGTCGACTGGTACGTCAACGACGACTTCCGCCTGGCTAACGGCATCACGATCGATGGCGGTCTCCGCTATGAGTACTTTGGGCCGTTCAGCGAGGAGAACAATCGGCTGGTGAACCTGACCGGCGTAAGACCCGGCACAACCTCCGTTGGCTGCGTGACGCCCGGCGGGATCTCGGTGCCGACCTCCGCCGGCACACTGACCTGCGCCCCGGGGCCGAATGGTTCCCTGCTCCAGGCGGACCGCGCCATGTACTCGCCACGTTTCGGCGTGGCGTGGAAGCCGCACTTCGTAAAGGACACCGTGCTGCGGGCGGGCTACGGCATCAACTTCAACTCCGGCCAGTTCGCGACCTTCGCCCGCTCGCTCTCCTACCAGGCACCCTTTGCGGCCACACAAAACAACGTGCTCACCTCAGGCACGAACTTTACAGGCTGCCTTGCGCAGACGCCCGACGGGGCGACGAACTTCACGCTGGGCAGCGCATTCGGCTGTTCCAGCAAGCTGTTCCAGAACACCTACGCCGTGGACCCCAACTATCGTCTCGGCCTGGTGCAGGTCTACAACGCCGACATACAACGCACGTTGCCACTGGGCATCGTGTTGAACGTGGGATACAACAGCTCCCACGGATCCAACCTAAACGTGGTGAATGCACCCAACCACACCCCTGCCACTGTGACCACGCCCGATGCGGTGGCGTTCACGTACCAGCAGTCCATCGCCGAATCAACCTTTAACGCCCTCACCATCAATGCACAGAAACGCCTGCAGAAGGGCATAGCGCTCGGCGCAAAGTACCAGTTCGCGCATTCGATCGACGACGCTTCAAGCATCAACGGCAGCACCGAAACTTCGTCCATCCAGGACCCGGCGAATCTATTGGCAGAGCGGTCCAACTCGGCCTTCGACGTGCGGCATTCCCTCAGCGGCACATGGCTCTATGAGCTTCCCGTCGGCCCGAACCGCACGTTTCTCAGCCGGGGCGGGACGGCTTCCAAGCTCCTGGATGGCTTCAATATTTCCGGCAGCTTCACGATCACGTCGGGCAAATACTTCACGCCAAGCTACCAGTCCACGGTGGCACAGACCGCAGCCGGCGGCACGTATACGTTGCGTCCTGATCGTGTGTTCGAGGCGCCCATCAAGGGTGAGGGCTCGCTGCGATCTTTCTTCAACAGCGCAGCCTTCTCCGCTCCTCCCGGCAACAACTACGGTACGGCTTCGCGGTACTCCATCGAAGGGCCGGGCCAATTGCTCATCAACGCGTCCCTGTCCCGCACCGTCTCGCTTACGGACACACGATCCTTCGAGGCGCGCGTCACGGCAAGCAACGTCTTCAACACGGTGCAATACAACGGCATCAACACAACGCTCGATTCCGCCACCTTCGGTCAGGTCACCGGTGCCGCCGCCATGCGACAGATCACGTTTGTAGGGAGGTTCCGCTTCTGATGAAGCCCCTCTTGCAACACCTCCGCGTGCCGCTCGCTCTGCTTGGAACCCTGCCTGCTCTTGCCCAGACGCCCACGACGCCAAACACTCCAACGCCACAGGCCGGCAGCGGCTACCGGCTCACGGTGAACGCCAACATCGTGCTGACCAACGTCGTTGCACGCGACAAGAAAACCGGCGCCGTCGTGAAAGACCTCAAGGCCAGCGACTTCCAGATCCTGGAGAACGGCAAGCCACAAAAGGTCGCGAGCTTCGACTACCAGAGCGTGAATGGGGCGGCCGCGCTGCAGGAAAAGAACACCGTTGGGGGCAAAGCCACCGTTGCCGATCTGCTGGAGCGGAACTTCGCCGTGGATCCGCAGCAGCTGCGCGACCATCGCCTGATCGTCATGTTCTTTGACATGAGCTCGCTGGGAGATGACGATACCGACCGCGCCGTCGAAGCCGCGCAGAAGTACATCAACACGCAGATGCAGCCCGCGGATCTTGTCGCCCTCGTAAGCTTCTCCACCGCCATGAGTCTCGATCAGGACTTCACCGCCAACAAGCAGGCTTTGCTGCATGGCTTGGGCAAGTACAACGGCACGGACCAGACCGCCTTCGGCTCGGGAGCCACCGGCGGCACGACGGATGGCACAAGCGACGATGCCAGCAGCTTTGTGACCGACGACACCGAGTACAACAACCTGAACACCGATCGCGAACTCTACGCCATACGCCAGATCGCGCAATCGCTGGAGAAGGTCGAGCAGCACAAGAGCCTGCTGTACTTTTCCGGTGGGCTCTCGCGCAACGGCATCGAAAACCAGGCCAGCCTCCGCGCCGCAACGAACGAAGCCGCCAAAGCCAACATGGCCATCTACTCCGTCGATGCGCGCGGCCTGCAGGCATTGCCGCCGGTCGGCGATGCGACCCAGGGCAGCCTGCGCGGCACCTCCGCCTACACCGGCGGCGCGGTGGCCAACCAGTTCAGCGCAAACTTCAGCTCGCAGGAACTGCTCAGCACGCTGGCCACCGACACCGGCGGGAAAGCCTTCTTCGACTCCAACGACTTCGGCCCGGTCTTTCAGCAGATTCAGCGCGACACCGAGGCCTATTACATCCTTGGCTTCCACTCCACCGACCCGCGTCGCGACGGCATATTCCGTCACCTGACGATTAAGGTGAACCGCCCGGACGTGAAGCTGGAGTACCGCCCCGGCTACTTCGCTCCGGCGGACTTCCAGCACCAGAAGACCGAAGATCGTGAGCAGGCGCTGAACGACCAGATCCACAGCGACCTGCCCGCGCTGGATGTCGCCGTCTATCTGCAGGCCTTCTATCTGCGGGAGAGCGCCAACAGCTTCTACGTGCCAGTCAGCCTGCTGGTGCCAGGTTCCCAGGTGCCGTTCACGAAGAGCAAATCCCAGGACAAGGCCACGCTGGACGTCCTGGGCCAGATCAAGAACGCGCAGGGCATCACCGTGGGCAACGTGCGTGACACGGTAAAGCTTGCCGTCGATCAGGTGCAACAGGTGGCGCGTCGCAACATCCAGTACTCGACCGGCTTCACGCTGGCGCCAGGCCGTTACCACGCAAAATTCGTGGTTCGTGAGAACGAGACCGGCAACATGGGCTCCTTTGAAACCGATCTGCAGGTACCCGACCTGAAGAAGCAGCCCGTGAAGCTCAGCTCCGTCGTGCTCGCCAGTCAACGCACGCAGAACGCTGACAAGAACTCCCCCAACCTGCTCATTCGCGATGGCCAGGAGTATGTGCCCAACGTCGCGCACGTGTTCCGGCAGGATCAGCACCTCTTCCTGCTCTACGAGCTGTATGACCCGACCAGGAGCAAGGACGCACCGGGACCTGCTGCGGCCCCCGGCCTCGCGCGGCGCGAAGGCGGACCGGTCCATGTGCTCACCTCCATCGAGTTCCTCTCCGGCGGTGTGAAAGTGTACGAGACGCCACTCGTCACGGCCGACGTTGTGAACGTGCCGGGACGCGATGCCGTGGCCTTCCAGTTCGACGTCCCCCTGGCCCAGCTCAAGCCCGGCAGCTACATCTGCCAGGTAAACGTGATCGACGACACCGGAGGCTCCTTCGCGTTTCCGCGAACAGCGTTGCAGGTGCAGCCGGCGCAAGCCAGTCTCCCTCAACAGCCTCCTCCCGCCAAACCCAGTTCTTAGTAGCTGGAGCCGTAAATAGTCTCTTCCCAACACATCCTGATGGGGGATTGACGAAACGCTTCGCTCAGGCAGAGTATGTCTGCGTTTGCCTGGGGGAGGTTACCCATGCACCTCGCTACCCGTTTCGCTCTGGCTGTCACGTTCGCGCTTAGCACCACTACGCTTGCGAAGGCACAAACGCTTTCCGTACGCCCCGCCCAGGACCCGCACAGCACCGCGGAGTGGGCCTTGATTGCGCCTCATCTCCCGGACCCTGTCACGTCCCGTCCGGAGAAGCTTGAGACCACGGGCGATGTGTTGCGTGCTCGACGGTTTCCCGATGACGCCCTCACCTACTACAAGGCCGCGACAATCAACGGCGGAGACTCCAGCCGGCTACTGAAGAAGGAAGGCGTTGTTCACATGGAACTGCAGCATGGCGTGATCGCACGCCTCTGCTTTCAGCAGGCGCTCCGGCTGAACAAGAAAGACGCCGAGGCCTGGAACAACCTGGGCGCCTCCGACTTCATGCTCGGCAATACGCGCGAGGCCGTGGGCGAGTACAAACACGCCGTGAAGCTCAATCGCAACTCGGCTGTCTACCACTCCAACCTGTCACTGGCCTACTTCGAAACCCGCGACGGCCGCAACGCGCGTCTGGAGCTGGCGCGTGCCTTTGCCCTCGATCCGGAGATCCTCCGCCACACCGCTACCGGTGGTTACAACCTGCAGATCCTTGGGTCCACCCACTATGCGGAGATCTGCTTTGAGATGGCGCGCGTCTATGCCGCCCAGGGAGACCAGGACGCGACCATCAACTGGCTGACAAAGGCCTCGGAACGCGGCTTCGACGTGCGGACGTCGATGAGAAACGAAGCTATCTTTCAGCCCTATCTCCAGGACGACCGCGTCAAGATCATGCTGAGCAACTATGAACAGCGGCACAGCAAGGAGCTGGCCAGAATCAAGCCCCCAGGCCTTGCCCCCGGCAGCCCTCAGTAGTCGATCCCATGCCGTGGACTGCGGCACACGGTAACGGGATGTCCTGACAGCGCGTGCGCTGCGACTCGGCAGCCACACGAAGCATCTCTCTGTCATGCGTATGCGATTCAGTAGACTGGCAGCCATTCCCTTCCTTGCTGTGGCTTGGCTCACGGGGGCTGCCCAGCAGGCGGGTGCGCCCGGTATAAGCGATGGCGGTCTGATCGCAATGAACGTGGTCGTTACCCCGGGCAATCATGGCAAGCCCATCGCGGGCCTGGCGCAAAGCAATTTCACCGTGCTGGACAACGGCTCGCCGCAACCGATCACCTCGTTTCGCGCGCTGAACGGCCAGGCCGCACCCGTCAAGGTGCTCCTGGTGGTTGACGCGGTGAACCTTGACTTCCAGCGTGTTGCCTACGGGCGGCAGCAGACGGAAAAGTTCCTTCACGCGAACAACGGCAAGCTCTCCCAGCCCACGGCTCTGGCCATCTTTACCGACAAGGGAACCCAGATCCAGCAAAACTTCAGCACGGACGGCAACGCGCTAAGCCAGGAGCTGGAGAAACAGGTCATCGGCCTGCGCGACATTCGCCGCAGTGCCGGTATCTACGGGGCCGAAGAGCGCATCGACCTGTCCCTTAAAACCCTGAGTCAACTGGTGGAGCGTGCCGGCACCGAACCCGGCCGCAAGTTCATCATTTGGATTACGCCGGGCTGGCCATTGCTCTCCGGTCCGGAGCTCCAGCTCAGCAACAAGCAACAGCGGGAGATCTTCCGTCAGGTTGTTGCTTTTTCGGATGCGCTGCGCAAGTCCAACACAACCCTGTATGCCGTGGACCCGCGCGGGGCTGGCAGCGACCCGGGACGGACGTTCTTCTACGAACAGTTCGTGAAAGGGCTCAAGAAGTTCTCTGACGCTGAACCCGGCGATCTCGGTATCCAGGTGCTGGCAGAGCAAACGGGTGGCAGGTTCCTGACCGGCAGCAATGACATCGGCGCCCTTCTGGAACAGTGCTTTGCAGATGCCACAGCCCGGTACGAGATCGCCTACCGGACTCCACCGGCGGAGACGCCGTCTGAATACCACCGCATCGAGGTGCACCTGGCGGATACACACCTGGTGGCACGCACAACGCACGGATACTACTCGCCCAGATAACTCACTTGTACGGGCAGTGACGGCAGCCGGAGTTACAGCAGTAGCCTCGCCGAAGATGGAACTGCTCCGTGAACACCACGTACGGTCCGTCCTGGTAGGCGTCCCCCGGCTCCAGACCGTCGCCCGCCACCCACTGCGCGGTATTGACGTCCGTGCCGATCTCTTCAGGCTGCTGCGCCTCACTGTGCAAGCCGCGCGTCACGAGAACAGCTCCAGGGTCCTTGCCGGGGTGTGCGCCGCGGGCAGCGCCTTGCCTGCGCCTTGGTGACGCAGCAGATCCGCGATCGACCGCCTCGGCGTCCGTCCCTTTGCCTGAGGCGACGTGCTGCCCTTCTCCGCTGGCTCAGCAGCTTCGGTGAGGGTGGCGCCATTCTGAAACTCGACCTCACGACCGGGAATCGAAGCCATGCGATCTCCGGGAATCAGGACGCCTACCAGGTTGAGCGGGTCGACAGCAGCGATCCTGATCGCGGCTTCCGCCGAGCGAGCCGTCTGAAGGCGTCGTGCCTCCCGCAACCCCTCCACTGCTTCCGGAACCGCGAACTGCTCACCAAAGGGCCCGCTGACGAAACGCCCGCCGCGAATTTCCCCTCGCGCTTCAAGGCGTCGCAGCACGGGCGCAAGATCACGCCATTTGGGTGCGTTTGATTCGTGCGCCAGCAGCTCACGGAAGACCACGCCGTACCGGCACAGCAACACACGTGCATGACACTCCAACGCAGACTGCGTCTGCCGCGCGTGTGCCACGTTCGCCTGCGCTGCGTGCTGCCTCGTGACGGGAGCGCAGGCAACCTGTTCTCCGACCAGCAACGACCATCGCCCAGCCGTTGTGCGCGCGGCGGCCCGCTTGCGCAGACTCACCGCCGGCGTCTGCTCCAGGTGCACTGATTTGCGGCGCGGATCCATCAGGGCCCGTAGCTGGTCGAAACCATCCGCAGAAGCCAGACCGGCCGTGGCAAGCTCCCACAAGCCCGTGGTGACCTGTTGCTTGGTGAAGCCGCCCAGCCGTTGCAGATCCGCAGTGAACGCCGCCCCACGATCGCGTAGCAGTGACCGAATGCCCTGTGCTTCGGGCGAAAGCGATTGGGCAAGCACCTGCTCCTCCACACCCTTTTGCGCAAGCGACTCCGGCAGCCAGTCGGCGGACTCACGCAAAAAGAAGGTGATCGGCGCGGCCCCCGTCGGGATCACACGGCGAGGAGCGCCACCACCATCGCCGCTCCACGCGGGATGCGGCGAGACGCGGCCCCAACCCACAATGCCGGCAAGACACAGGTTATCTAACCAGCGTGGATCGTAGTCCTTGACGCGTGAGGGCAGCAGCGTGCGCTCCCACTCAACCGCAGGCGCTTCGAAGCCCTCAAGCTGTTCAAGAACGGCCAGGACACCTTCCTCGCCTGCCAGCTGTGTCTCCGGTGCCACGTGCTGCCAATCTTGCAGCCAGCGGTTGAAGACCACGGGAGCAACGGGCTCCACCGACTGGCGAAGCCCAGCGAGCGTGAGCCGGTGAATGCGCTGCAGGATGCGCCGCTCACACCATTCCACGGCATACGGCGCATCATCGGCGGGCCTGGGTCGCTCGAAAACACCACGCATGGCAAGGCCCTGCATCTCCATCACCAGCAGCGCCTGCGACAGCGGTGCCGGATCCAACCGCAACAACGCACCAAGATGTTCCGCTGTCAGCGGCCCCAGCAATTGCAGCCATCCCTGCACGAGACTCGTCGTCGCTCCATCCCGCGGCGACATCGGTTGTTCTGGCCGGTACTCCGTGCCCGCCAGCGTCGTTTCTTCACGGGCTGTTACGACCCCAGGTGCTGCTTGCGGAACTTCAAGGTCAGGCCAGAGCAGACGTGCATCGCCTAGACGTTCCGCGGCGATCCACGCAGGGGCACCGCCGACCTGAACGCAGAATGCCCTTCCCTCTTGGGCAAGCCGGGCAAAGAACTCCGGCCAATGCTGCGCAGCGCGGGGTTTGGACGCTGCATGGGCCTCAATGAAAGCCAATGGCAAGGCCACAAGCTGCAGCAGCAGATCATGCATCTCGTGCGCATCCCGTACATCAGGCCAGAGGCCTTCGCGCACGGTGTCGATCGCTGCCTGATCCAGACGTCCCGCGCCTTCAGTGACAGCGTCCGGCAGTGTGCGGCGCAGTTGTACCGCACGGGCACGCCGCGCTTCCAGATCGGCCTCATCCAGGTACGCATACGGCATCGCATTCAAAAGCTCATGGGCAAACTGCGAGGGCACAGGCGTGTCTACCGCAAGGCACTGAATGCTGCCATTCGCGATGCCACGCAGCAGTGCCTCAAGCCCTTCGATATCCATGGCTTCGGTCAGCGTGTCGCGCATCACCTCGCGCACCAGCGGATGATCCGGTATTTGAATATCACCGGTCATCGTCTCCGGACACGCCGAGGCGTGCGGAAACACGCTCGCCAACAGATCATCCGATCGCGTGCGTTGGATCTGCGGCGCAACGCGCTTGCCCTTCTGCATCCGCAGCAGTTGCAGGCTGCGTCCCGCCGCCCAGCGCCACCGATTTTTGAACAGCGGCGAAGGGATGCACGCCTGCTCCAGCAGTTCGCGCGCCGTGAACTCGGTCAGGTACTGAAACACGTCGCTCAGCGGAAAGCTGTGCTGCTCAGCCAGCGAAATATTGATGCCGTTATCAGTAGCCGCTGCCTGCAGTTCGAAGTTGAAACCCCGGCAGAAGCGCTTGCGCAAGGCCAGCCCCCAGGCCTTGTTCAGCCGGCCGCCAAACGGCGCATGCAGGATCAGTTGCTGTCCGCCACCCTCGTCAAAAAATCTCTCGGCGATGATGGTCTGCTTCGTAGGCACAGCACCCAACACGCTGCGGCCCGCAACAACATACGTAATCAGCTGCAATGCAGCAGACTCGCACACGTAGCACTCCCGGCACAGCCACGCCATGCACGCGCGCACCTCAGGGTGCAGCGCCCCCCAGCGACTATCGACATACGGACTAACCGACACATCCTCTTCCGGGCCGGAATCGCGGATCGCGGAAGGCTTCACGTTGCGTGTACGCGCGTCGATCTCGGCACGCAAATCGCTGACGCCATCACACAACACCGCCGTCCGTTGTGGCGCCTCACCCTCCCAGAACGGAATGCTCGGTGGCGCGCCATGCGCGTCTTCCACCAGCACCTTGCCCCCCGGATCAATCCGCTGCACGCGCCAGCTGGAGTTGCCAAGCTGCACAACATCCCCCGGATGCGAGTCCACCGCGAAGTGCTCGTCCAGCGTGGCAATCTGCACATTCTCCGGCTGCAGCATCACGGCATACAGCGACGCATCCGGGATCGCGCCACCGTTGGCAATGGCAATCATGCGGGCACCGCGACGCCCATGCAGCTGCCCCTGCACGCGGTCGCGCAGCAGGTACGCCCCATACCGGCCACGCGTGCTCTCAATGCCGTTATGCAACAGCCCCAGCAGCTCTTCAAAGTGCGCCCGCGTGAGATCGCGATACGGCCACGCACGCCGCAGCACATCGAAGAGTGCCTGTTCATCCCAGCTCTCCGCGCCGCACGTCGCCACGATCTGCTGCATCAGCACATCCACAGGCGCCTCAGGGATCTGCAGCTGATCCAGCTCACCGGCCACCATCTTGCGCATCAACGCGGCCTGCTCCAGCAGATCATCACGCGTCATCGCAAAGAAGCGTCCCTTGGGCACAGCACCGCGCCAGTGGCCGGCGCGGCCCACGCGTTGCATCGCGACAGACACAGCGCGCGTGGTCTGGATCTGGCACACAAGATCGACCGTGCCGATATCGATGCCAAGCTCAAGCGACGCCGTGGCGATCAGGATCTTGATCTCGCCGTCTTTCAACCGCTGCTCGGCATCCAGGCGCAACGTTCGCGACAGCGAGCCGTGATGCGCCGCAACAGCATCGGGCCCCAACCGCTCAGACAGCTCAAAGCTGATCTTCTCCACCAGCCTCCGCGTGTTCACGAAGACCAGCGTCGAGCGATGCCCCTGCGCAAACGTCGCCAGCTTGTCATACAGCTCCGTCCACATCGCCGTAGACGCCACAGAACTCAGCTCGTCAGACGGAACCTCAATGCCCAGATCCAACGTGCGCCGCTGGCCCACCTGCACGATCGTGGCGCGTTCACGGCGGGGATGCACCCCGGTCAGAAAGTCCGCTACGAGCTCAATCGGGTTCTGCGTTGCGGACAAGCCAATCCGTTGCGGTGGCCGCCGCAGGCCCGTCAGCGAGGCTCCCGCTGCCAGCGTGTTCTCACCGCAGACCAGTGCCTCCAGCCGCTCCAGGCTAAGCGCCAGATGGGACCCACGCTTGTCGTCCGCAATGGCATGAATCTCATCCACAATGATCGTGTGCACATGGCAGAGGTTCGCCCGCGCCTTGCCCGCCGTCAGCAGCAGATACAACGACTCCGGCGTCGTCACCAGAATGTGCGGCGGATGCTTCAGCATGGCCGCCCGATCCTTCATCGGCGTGTCGCCCGTGCGCACACCGGTGCGAATCTCCGGGCACAGATAACCACGTGCCAGCGCCAGCTGCTGGATCTCCGCCAGTGGCCCATCGAGGTTCTTCTGCACATCGTTCGAGAGCGCCTTGAGCGGCGAAACATACAACACCTGCGTCTGCGGCGCGAGCCTGCCTTCGAGCGCCTGCCGCAACAACCCGTCGATGCACACCAGAAACGCCGCAAGAGTCTTGCCGGAGCCTGTAGGCGCGGAAATCAGCGTCGCTTCGCCGCGCAGAATGGCCGGCCAGCCCGCAATCTGCGGCTCCGTCGGCGAGCCGAAGCGGCCAAGAAACCACTCGCGCACCACGGGATGCGCCCAGGCAAGCGCGCCGTCAAGCGCAGACAAGATTTCGGGAGCCTCGGCGACCATAGCTCATTGTAGAACTTCGTCTTCCCTTCGCCTCAGGGAATGCGCGAAGACCGGTCAGGGGCTACATATTGCCGACGCCGATGTCGGCGCTCTTGGCTTCCTGATCGTTGGGATCCAGATACTTCTCGATCGTCTGCTCCAGCACGCCCTTGGCGCGCAGCAGAAAGTCGATCGCATCGCGTCCCGCCCCGAAACCACCGGAACACGTCGTCACGTAGTGGGCCATCGCCTTCACCTCGGGCCGCGCATTTGCCACCGCAATCGCCAGCCCCACCTTGCGCATGACAGGAAGATCAATGATGTCGTCGCCGACATAAGCAATCTCCTCCAGCGTGCAGCCCTCGTCCTTGATGATCAGATCAAGCGCTTCCACCTTGTAGTGCTGTCCCTGGTAAACGTGATCGATGCGCAGATCCTTCGATCGAATGCGCACGGCCTGCGACTCGCGCTTCGTAATCCAGCCGATCTTCAGACCAGCAACATGGGCCAGCGCGGTCCCCATCCCATCGTGCGCAGAAAAGGCCTTTACCTCAACGGCCTTTCCGTCCGGACCGGGCATCACCACGATGGACCCATCGGTCAGCACACCATCCACGTCAAACAGCAGCACCTTGATCCGTCGGGCACGATCTTCTGCAGTCATTTGTGAGCTGTTGGTTGCAGGGCTGGGCGCGGAGTTTGAAACGGTTGCCATACTCGCGATCATAGCGCCGCAAAATGGCAAAGTGGCGAGCCGGAGCCCGCCACCTCCTCCGATGCAGATAGCCGTCTAGCGCCAGTGGCCTTCTACCCACACATACCCGCGCGGCGTGTTGCGCCAATGACCCGCCACCCAGCGTCCACCAGGACGCGGCGGGGCGGCATACGCACCCGGAACCCAGACGTAGCGTGCGCCATCCCAGCGATGGTAGCCAGGCTGCCATGCCCAGCCAGGATGCATGGGACGGGGAACCACTTCACGAACGGGCGGGGGCGGCGGTCCAACACGGACGTAAACCTGCGCGCTTGCAAGGGCGGCCGAGGCGGCCAGGGCGAAACCAGCAATCAGCGTAACGATCTGCTTCTTCATGACGTTCTGTCTCCTGAGGGAGGCCTGAGGTCCTCCCTCACAGAACTCTGACCACAGAACACCACACAAGTTGCGGAAGTTTGGTGGAATCCTCGACTGCCCCGACGGCGTCGGATCTCGTGCCAGTACCGACCACCTCAGCGCTTTCGGTCCAGCAGCTCAGAAACGATGGCATCCCATTCCATGTCCATGGGTCCTGTCGTGACCGGCTTGCCTGCGCGCCGATACCAATACGCCGCGTTGGTTCTGTCACCCTCACGGCGGTGGAGAAAGGCATGTACCCAGGCACTGTCGCGCGTCTCGACGTCCTGTGCGATCTCGTGCGCAGCGGCCCAGTTACCCTGAGCATCATGCCAAAGCGCACACAGGAGCCGCGGCAACTGCTCCGCCTGGTCGAGCGAAAGCTGGCGAACTTCTTGGGCGGTCATGCGGTCATTATCGGCCCCTGCTATCGTCCGGAAAATTCAAATGCTCAGCAGGGTCCGGGGGCGTATACTCCGCAGCATGAAAAGACTCGGAACATCGCGCGTCGTTTGGTCGTTGCTTTGGGCCTTGGCGATCATCGCCTCTGCGCTCATCTTCAAGGGCACTTCCTATGTGGAATGGATAGAGGCAGGCCTGACAGGTCTGGCAGTCACCTTCGTTGTGCTGGCGCCAAAGCCTGTGCCGTGCGCCCAGTAGACCAGTGAGCCAGCCGCAGCAAGCATCTGTTCGGCTGACAACCCCTCATCGCTAAACCTGCTCGGGTGCGCCCTGTGACATGCGTAAAGTGCAGCCCACCTTTGCGAAGGTGACCCCGCCGCAAAGGTGGGTTACCCAGATACGTGTCCGTTATAGCGAGCGACGCCTGCCAAACAGCAGATAGAGCAGGACAAGCACCAGGATAAGGTCAATGCCGCCGCCACCGTAGTAGCCCCAACCGGGACCCGCGTAGAAGCCGCCACCGCCAAAAAGCAGAATGAGAATGATGATGAGGATGATCATGCGGCGGAGTCTAGCACAAGGGATCCTGCACGGGCCGCCTCGCGATTCCTCCTATGTTCACCGGCGATGCAAGCAGACTTCGCAAGATAAAATCGCTGGCGGTTACTCGGGATTGGAGAATCTATGTGGCGTTGCGCTGCCTTGCTGTGCCTGCTGATTGCTGTCATGCCGGGGATGGCACAAAACACATCCAATCCAATCCTCGACCACGCAGATCCCTTCATTACGCTCCACCCGGTCGCGGGGCGCTATCTGCTGCTGGCGACCAGCGGGGACAACATAACCATCTGGAGTGGGCCCACGGTGGATCAGGCAGCCACAGTTGCCAAAACCGTGTTCACGCCGACCGATGGCATGAAGGAGCTGTGGTCTCCCACGCTCTGGCATATCGGTGGGCGATGGTGGATCTATTTCACGGGTCGCATGCCGGGGCAGGAGCATGCGATCTACGTGCTCGCGTCCGATACCGACGATGCGCTTGGAACCTACAGCTTCAAGGGCGCGCTGGATCTGCATGGACGCGCGTCAATCGATCCATCGCTTTTGACCGTAAGCGGCGTGCCCTACCTGATGTACGTGACAGTGGACAGCGGTGCCAATGAGATTCATATGGTCCGGCTAGGAGGGCCCATGCAGCCGGTGGGCGCGGACTCGGTGATCGCCAGGCCGGAGTACCCGTGGGAAAAGGGCGCCGGCAGCACGCGCAACTATCCCGTGGATGAAGGCCCCACGGCGCTGTATCACGCCGGGAAAACGTTCGTGGTCTTCTCCGCGTCCGACACGGCTTCGCCGCGGTATTGCCTGGGCTTACTAACCTTAAGGAGCGGCGATCCGCTCAAGGCAGCCAGCTGGGTGAAGGCACCCGAGCCGGTGTTTTCGGCTTCACCGGAGCATGGCATCTGGGGACCGGGACGTGGGACGTTTGCGGTAGACAGCCGCGGAGCGGACTGGCTGCTCTACGCGGCAAAGTCCACGGATGCGCCCACAGCGCGAGGTCGGGCCACGCGCGCGCAGCGATTCACGTGGAAGGCGGACGGTACGCCGGACTTCGGTGTGCCGGCGCGAGATGGCGCGATCAGCAAGCCTTAGCATCTGCCGCTACCGCGAACGGTGCTCCTCAGACGGGCTTGCCGTGGGTCAGGGCAAGCAGGCTGGCATGCACCTCACGGGAAGGCCCCTCACGCGCTGCTGTATGCTGGCGCGCGGAGAAGAGCGATGACCCTGGATGGACGCGAACCAGACGGAACCCTTTTGATCTCGCAGGATGAGTGCTGCGGGCACACGCTGCTGATTCCGGCCCGCGAAGAGGATGTGTACGAGTGGAACTTTGCCCGCGGCCGCCGTTTCAACTCGGAAGATGAAGCCTTGGCCTGGCACGACGCGGAGTGCGGGGAGAAACAGGCCTTTGAGCAGCGGCAGAGGCGATAAATCTGTAGCCTCCGCAATAGTTGAGTCTCGGGGCTAAGTTGCCGAGGGACGCAAGGGGGCGCACCCTTGCACTGTGCTGTAGAACCACGCAATGTGTCGCGCTGCGATGAATGGGCACCGGCGCTGGCCTGCCGAAGGGTCCCTCCAACCTGCAAGGCCTTATGCGGTGCTCCCGGCTGTGGGATGCCCAGGGTCCGGGGCGTAAATCTTTGCTGTGCCACAGCCCTGTCACTTCCGACAGTAGTATCCCGGCCTTCCGACAAGGAAGCTTAAGCCACGCAATCTTTTATCGAACTCCCTAAGTGGCGTACAGCTTGGCGGCATGCACCAGGTCGCCTTTGTAGCAGAAGAAGGAAGACTATGAATTTTTCTCACCGGAATCTATGTCTGGCGGTCGCGATGACGCTGGCTCCGCTTTACGGTACATCTGCCTCCGCGCAGGGGCCGGCGGATTCGACGGTCGCGGCACCGGCCGCGGCTTCACCAACACTTACGGCCGCAATTCCGGACGCACCCGCGCCGATACCGTATCAGGGACCCGGCCCCGTATCCCAGTACCCAACCGGAAGCACGAGCGGTGGCTGGCGCGTCGGGATCTCGGTGTATGGGTGGTTTCCCGGGGTACACGGGACCGTCGGTGCGCGCGGACACAATGCCAGCATCCATGTGCCGTTCTCCGATGTCTTTCACAACCTCGAAGGGATTATCCCGATCGCGGTCGAGGCCGACAAGGGCCGCTTCCTGATGCCGATCGATTACCTCTGGATGAAGATGGGTGTGAACAACGGGATCCCGCTCAACGACTTCAACCAGACCTCCATCAGTACGGAGTTCACGCAGTCGATCCTGACGCCGAAGGTAGGTTTTCGGCTCTATGACGGCGATCGCATGAAGTTCGATGCCCTCGGCGGCATCCGCTACTGGCATGTGAGCCTGACCAACACGCTCGAACCCGCGGGCACCGGCAACGGTCGGTCGACGCAGTGGGTTGATGGCCTGGGTGGCGGCAGGATCATCTTGCCCCTGAGCAAAAAGGCTTCGGTCACGGTGGCCGGGGACGCTGGCGCAGGCGGATCCACCCTGGATTACCAGGCCCTGGGTCTGCTGAACCTGAACCTGACCCCTAAGCTCGGTCTGGCAGTGGGCTATCGCTATCTGTTCGAGAACTACCGCCCGACAACGAATGATTTCGTCTTCAACCCAACGATCAGCGGCGCGATTGCGGGCTTCGGTTACAACTTCGGCGGCAAGCCACCTGCGCCCTTGACACTGTCGTGCGCGGCTGCGCCGTCGGGTGTTCCCGAGGCGAGCATTGATACGCAGGCAGCGAATCCTGGTGGTCTGAATCCGAAGCAGAACGCTGTGTACACCTGGAACGGCGAGGGTGTAACCGGCAGTGGAACGACGGCGACTGTCAATACAGGTGCCCTGAATCCGGGAAGCTACACGGTGAAGGGCAACCTGAAGGAAGGCAAGCCCGGCAAGGAAGGGCTGAAGCCATGGGAGGTTGCCGACTGCTCGGCCACCTACAGCGTCAAGGAATTCGAGCCGCCAACACTGAGCTGTTCAGCCAGCCCGGCGGACCTGAAGCCCGGAGATTCGGCGACTTTGACGGCGCAGGGTACCAGCCCGCAGGGACGTCCGTTGACCTACAGCTACCAGGCCTCCAGCGGCACGGTGAGCGGCACGACGGCGACGGCTACCTACTCCTCGACAGGCGCTTCCGCCGGACCGGCGCAGATTACCTGCAGCGTGTCGGACGACAAGGGCCATACGGCCACGGCGATCGCTACCGTGACCATCGAGGCGCCACCTCCACCGCAACCACCGGCTGCGCTTGTGGCCCGGTTGACCCTGCACAGCGTGTACTTCCCGACCGCGCAGCCAACGGAGAAGCATCCGGATGGTGGTCTGGTTGAGAGCCAGCAGGCAACGCTCACCGCGCTTGCCACTGACTTCAAGAGCTATCTGCAGATCAAGCAGGATGGTCGGATCACGCTGACCGGTCATGCCGATCCGCGGGGTACGGCGGAATTCAACCAGAAGCTCTCCGAACGCCGTGTGGCGCGTGCCAAGGCCTTCCTTGTGGAACAGGGTGTTCCCGAGGCGAGCATTGATACGCAGGCAGCGGGTCAGGAGCAGCAGCTCACCAAGGACGAGGTCAAGGATCTGATCGCGACCAATACGGACCTCACCGACGACCAGAGGACAAAGATCCTGAGCAACCTGAACGTGATTACGCTGGCGCAGAACCGGCGTGTCGATATCAGGCTGAATGGATCGGACCAGGAGTCGACACGGCATTACCCCTTCAATGCCGCTGATTCCACAACCCTGCTCGAGCTGAAGAAGCCGGTTCACAAGGCGGTGCGGAAGAGAAAGTAGCGGATCAACCTCCGGGACGGGCCCGTCAGGGCCTGTTCCGGAGGTTGGCGGATTTCGGTCCATGAGTGCGGGGGGAGGGGGTACCCCCCCCCCGTACTTTTTGCGCAAACTCTTCCGGAATAAAGACTTAGGACGGTATTCAGTACGGTTGGGCCCTTGTCTTGCAGAGGGCGCGCCCTTGGGTTTCCCTATCCATTCCAGCTTACCGAAGTGTTTCCAATCAACACGCAATCCCGGGCGAAATTGGCCAGGGCGCTCACAACGGCGGAAGTATGAGCGCCCTGCCATCAAATTTTGTGCAACCTTTTCCGCAGCTTTGCGTCTGAAAAATGCGAGCCCGAAAGAGCTCGGAACCTTGCAGCAGCAGTCCAGAGGAAAAATCTGGGAGGAGATGACAATGGCCACTATCACCCGCTTTACCCCCATCCGCAGCCCCTTCAGCGATGTGAACGTCCTGCAGAACCGCTTGAACTCAATCTTCTCGGAGTTTGCGCGGCCTGAGAGTGAAGGCGACCAGCTGACCGCCGGGAACTTTGTCCCTGCTGTCGATGTGTACGAGGACCCGCAGAAGCTGGTGTTGAAGTTCGAGGTTCCGGGCATCAAGCCGGAGGACCTGGACATTCGCGTCGAGGGCCGCACGCTGACCGTTCGCGGCGAACGCAAGTGGGAGAGCGATCAGAAGGAAGAGAACTACCACAGGGTGGAGCGCCGGTTCGGCAGCTTCGTTCGCAGCTTCACCCTGCCCACGACCGTGGATACCGAGAACGTCCAAGCCGAGACTGAGCACGGCGTGCTACAGCTGACACTGAACAAGAAGCCTGAGGCCAAGCCGAAGCAGATCCAGGTAAAGGCTGTCGCGGCAAGCAACGGCGCGAGCGCGCCGTTGCAGGTAGAGGGTCAGGCCGGGCAGGGGAAGTAAGACGTTCCGCGGCGCGGTTGCTGTGATGCAGGGCGAGCCAATGGCTCGCCCTTTTTCTTGCTTTCGAAGACGTGCCAGGTCGGCCGGGCAGAGGGAG
>CAZZXY010000050.1:0-33163 GCA_964658105.1 Verrucomicrobia bacterium Tous-C9LFEB
GAATCCCTCACTCTCCGCCATACCATCCTAGAAAGCCCGCTAAATCAGCGGGCTTTCTTACGCTATGGCGGTCAGAGTCATGTCAGGCCACCATCCGCCACGTGGCGTGTTCGTTGCTGGTTCGCGGAGCCGCCGTAAAGAAACTTATTCAGCAGTCCCATCTACAACGTCCAGAGTGCAACCGGAAGCAGAACACGAAGGTCCTGAGGCCGCTTCTCTCGGCAAAGGCGTCCTAGAACACCTGGGTGCTACGACGGCGAACTTTCGCGGTGCCCGAGGAACTCTCCATCGAAGTGCAGTTGACATAAGTGTATGAGGCCTTTAGCCTTATCCAGCCTCTCGTCTTTTATCTGACTACACAAAGCTGCCGGTCACGGGCGTGGCTCCTTCTGTTGTTCTCGCGCGCGTGTCGATCTTCAGAGCTGTTCAGGAGAAGTGTTCCGTGTTTCGCTTTGCTCGCCGCTGCACCGTTGCCGTCCTCGCTCTTTGTTCTTCCGTGGCAGCTCTTACGCAATCTTCAAAGAAGATGCCAAGCTTGCCTCTTGTGTTCGAGGCGAATCGTGGACAGATCGCTCCCGTCTACGCATTTCGCTCTCGGCACAATGGACTGGACGCGCGCTTTCGGCCTCATGGCATGGAAGTTCTTCTAGGCTCCGACGTCGTACACCCGTTGCGGATCGACTTTGTAGGATCGCATGCGGTGCCCGAGGGCAAGCAACCGCTGACGGGCCACACGAACTACTTCCTCCACCAGGACAGGTCGCTCTGGCTCCGGGATGTGCAGCTGGTTTCCGAGGTGGAATACCCAGAGCTGTACCGGGGCGTTTCACTCAGCTTCTATGGCAACGACCAGGAACTCGAGCATGACTTCCGCGTTGATCCCGGCGCCGATCCGTCCAGCATTTGTATGCACGTGAGAGGTGCCTCTGGCTTGCATGTGCAGTCCGACGGCGACCTCGCCGTTGTCGTAGGGAACAGCACCATGGTTCTGCGGAGGCCGGTCGCTTATCAACCGGGGGTGAACGGCCGTGCCATGGTAGAGGCCAGCTTCCGGCTTTCCGCTGCGGGCGACATCCGATTTTTTGTCGGCCGCTACGATCACAGCAAGCCGCTCATTCTCGATCCCGTGATGGTCTTCTCCACCTATCTAGGGGGTACCGGAACCGACGAGATCACAGGCGTGACCACGGACCCAAGCGGCAACATTCTGGTAACTGGTTACACAACCTCTACAGACTTCCCAACAAAGAACCCACTTCAATCCGGTCTGGCCGGGGCCGATCCCTACGCTCCTGTCAGCAACGTGTTCATCACAAAGCTTGATCCTACGGGCAAAACGCTGATCTTCTCCACTTATCTGGGAGGATCACGACAGGACTCCAGTGCTGCAATCGCTCCGGACCCAGCCGGAAATGTGATCGTCTCCGGAACCTCCCTTTCCAACGACTTTCCGCACGCCGGCAATATGGCCGCTGCTACCTGCCAGACGAACGATTCCTGCTACTTTCTGGCCTCCTTGAAGCCGGACGGCTCAGCTTTGAACTTCTCCGGCCTGATTCACGGCAATCAGGGCTTTTACACGAACGCCACCACGGCCCCAATAGCCGTTGACGCCAGCGGATCCGTGTACCTGGCCGGCGTCATAGAGGATTCGACGTTTCAGGTGACTCCTGGAACTCTGTCCAGCGCCCCAACAAGCTACCCCTACGACGAAATGTTCGTGCAGAAGGTGGATGCCACAGGACGGCTTGTGTACGCGACCGTGGTCCCGGGCAACGCGTCCAACGATCCACTGCAGGTCTACAACAATTCTTTCTGGGCTACGGGCATCGCTGTAGACGCATCAGGCAGAGTCACGATGGCGGGCAGGGCGGGCCTCGGTCTGCCCACAACGAGCGGGGTAGTTGGGCCACAGTTCCCTAATGCACATGTGAACGTCGAAAGTCCATCTGCCGGCTTTGTCTTGCAGATCAATCCGACGGGAACGGCCGTAAACTTCGCAAGCTACCTGCCGGGTACCGATGGAGCGGGTGCCCTCGCTGTGGACGGAACAGGCAACTTCTGGATCGCTGGAGAGACGGGAGAGGCCAACCTCCCGACCAGCGCAAATGCCTATCAGAAAACAATCCCACCCTATACCAACGCCGGATACGTGATGGAGGTGACTCCAAACGCCGGCAGTGTCCTGGCTGCAACCTATCTGAACCAAACCAGCTTTTCAGCGATGACCCTGGACAGCAAGGGCAATGTCCTGCTGGGCGGGATGGTAGCCGCCGGTAGCTTACCCTTTCAGAATCCTTTCGTAACCAAGTTTGGGTTCTCGGAATTCAATGTGGACATGATCCTCGTGGCGCTGAGTTCCGATCTGCATACGCTGGAGTTCAGTTCCTACCTCAATTCCATGGATGATCAGTTTGGTGGTTCCGTATTCGCCGCTCTTGCTGTCGACGCGCAGGATCGCTTTATCGTCGCTGGAAACACTTCTGCGGCTGATTTTCCTACCACCACCGGTAGCTTTCAGCCAAAGCTACCGAACCCGGTAGGCACCTACAGGGCCCTGTCCCACGCTTTTCTTGCGAAGATCGACCTTTCCACTCCCGCTCCGTCTGTTTGCTTCGACACGTTCAGTCTCAACCTCGGCAGCGTGAACGCAAAGACTTCAGCCAGCCAGACGACGCATGTCACCAATTGCGGGAATGCACCGCTAACGATCTCCTCGATCGCATCGTCTGACCCCACGGTTGCTGCCACTCAAAGCTGCGGCTCGATTCCGCCGGGTGGTGTTTGCCCCGTCCAGATCACATTCACTCCGGTCAGCAGTGAGGCTACAAATGCCGTTCTGACGTTCTCTGACAATGCCCTCACGCTTCCCCAGACCGTGGCGGCCGACGGCCAAGGCATTGCACCCAGGATTGTTCCAAGCGACAATCCCGTTTCGTTTGGTCACGTGCTGGCTGGCACACAAGGCTTCACGACGTCGCTTTCAATCACCAACCAGGGCCAGGTGCCTCTCGGTATCACGACCGTTGCTGTCTCAGGTGCAAGCTTCTCTCTCGTGAGTCAGAACTGCGCGCAGGTGGTCCTTTCGAGAACAACCTGCGAGGTGCAGATCGTGTTCACACCAAAGGCACCTGGGCCGGTCGCAGGATCGCTCACAATTGCGTCGAACGACCCGGTAACACCTCTGCTGGTGGTCCCACTAAATGGCACCGGAGACAGCATCTACGGGGTGCCCGTGATCTCTAATGTGAGCGCTCCCACGGTTCTGATCAACAACGGACCTGTGACAGAAACGATCACTGGCATCAACTTCTACCCTGGCTCCGTGGCTCAGTTGAATGGCGTGCCCCTGGCGACCACCGTTATGGGAAACACAGGGTTGAGCGCGATCATTCCGGCCAACGCCCTGACCAGCCTTGGAGAGCAGACGCTTACTGTCGTCAACCCGCAACCCGGCGGCGGTACCAGTCCGAGCGTGACAATCACCCCCTACCAGACACTGCTGATCGATCCCGGATTTCTCGTCTCAGTGCCCGCGACCGGACTGCTCTATGCCGCCATTCCTTCTTCGGCAACCAATACTCCGAACACCATCATTCCCATCGACCCCAAAACAGGGACAACGCAGACGCCGATACCTGTTGGCCAGGGGCCGGGCCTCTTGGCACCTTCCAGCGACGGCTCCTATTTGTTCGTTGGCGACCAAACTGATTCGACTGTTCAGCGGGTCAACCTCAGAACGAATGCGGTAGAACGCACCTTTCCCTATACGCCGAGTGCCTACTGCGCGACATGTAGTCTCGCGCCCGCGGACGATCTGGCAGTGGTTCCTGGAAGCCCGCAGGAGGTGATCCTTTCGCAAGGAGAAACGTTAACTCTCTACAACGACGCCGGGGCCGTCAACCATGTCCCGAACGATGGGATCTGCTGCTACGCTGATCCCAACTTCGGGAGCATCGCTCTTGCCGGTAACCCACTGACGATTTACGGTTTGCCCTTTCTCCTTACAGGGACCTGGTTCCAGACGGCGAGTCTGACGCCGTCCGGGTTGTCCTATACGCGAATGACGGAAGCTAATTACGGCGGCAACAATACGACTGGAAATCAGGTTATCTCCGACGGCACGCTGCTCTATACCAGCAAGGGCGAGATCTGGGATCCATCGACCATGACGGAGGTAGGCACCTTCCCGGTTCTCGCCTCTAACACGGCGAGCTATCTGAATGATCACGCCATCACGTTGGATACGTCGCTGGGCGAACTGTACGCGGTTGGGACAGTGACTCAGTCATCCGCTAATTACGTCCAGATCTCAGCCTTCGGGCTGAAGTCTCACGTGTTGAATGGCACGGTTCCTTTCCCGCAGATCTACTGGCCAACAGAGAACAATCTCGTTCGCTGGGGAACGGATGGGCTGGCCTTTATCGGGCCTGGAATAGGGCTGACCGATGAGGAGGTGTACCTGTTCCGGTCGAGCGTGGTGTCACCGGTCACACCCAATCCAACACCCGTCCTACAGAACATCTTGCCTGTCTCGGCTGCGCCTGGCGGCCAGGACCTCGTACTGACAGCAAACGGAACGGGATTCCTCGCAAACTCGGTTATCGATTGGAACGGCATCGCTGTGTCGACCACCTTTGTCAGTGGCCAGCAGCTCACGGCCATCGTTCCAGCCTCCGCGACTGCGGGAGCCACGACGGCGCAGGTTGCCGTGTATACCCCTGGGCCGGGCGGGGGCAGCTCCGTAAGCCTGACCTTTACTGTTGCGGCTTCCAAGGCAGTTGCCTCGCTCTCGGCGGCCACGTTGAACTTCCCCGACACGGCACTCAAGGCATCCAGCGATCCAATGATGGTCACGTTGACGAACACCGGGTCTGCACCTTTGGCCCTTACCGCCATCAGCGCCACCGGGGACTACGCGGTCAGCAACGATTGCGGCTCGACCTTAGCTGCCGCTGGCGTCTGCAACCTTGCCATCGTCTTCACCCCGACCGCCATGGGTGCAAGGGAGGGCACGCTGACCCTTACAGATAGCGCCCAAGACTCGCCGCAGATCGTCACACTGACTGGCAATGGACTGGCTGCTGCCGCATCGTTGTCGGCCTCGGGTCTCACCTTCGCGGGCACGCCTGTTGGTGTCACTAGCAGCCCACAGGTGCTTGTACTGACGAACGCTGGCAACACGCCGCTTGCTGTCGCCGGAGTGACGGCGACGGGAGACTTCTCCGTCACAAACACCTGCGGTACGTCCCTGGCTGCAGGTGCCACCTGCAACATCATGGTAGCGTTCAAGCCAACGGTAGCCGGTACGCGCGATGGAACACTCACTTTGATAGACAACGCCGGCAACTCGCCGCAGTCGGTGACGTTGAGCGGCAACGGGCTGGGTGCGTTCGCTGCCTTGTCGGCTTCTAGTCTGACCTTTCCTGATACGGCACAGGGTGTGCCCAGCACAGCGCAGATCGCCGCGCTGACCAATACCGGCAACGCGCCGCTTTCGCTCACTGGTGTGTCCGCGACGGGTGACTTTTCGGTGAGCAACACTTGCGGCTCATCGCTGGCCGCGGGAGTCACCTGCAACCTTGCCGTGGTCTTCACCCCGACGGCTACGGGCGGCCGCAGGGGCACTTTGACGCTCGCCGACAATGCGACCAATGCTCCGCAAGCAGTTTCTCTTGCGGGCAACGGAGTCACGCCTTTTGCGATCGCACCCGCGCAAACCGGTGCCACTGCCAGCACGGTTCCTACCGGCGGTACAGCGGACTACGCCCTCAGTCTGGCTTCGAGCGGAGGTTACTCAGGCCTGGCAAACCTAAGCTGCTCCGGGGCCCCGCAGTACGCTACCTGCACGGTAACGCCTGCAACAATCAACGTCATTTCCGGTGTGCCCACCAGCTTCACCGTGTCCGTCGTAACCACCACCACAGTGGCAGCGAGTAACCTATCGAGCAGACGGGGAACGCTGGCCGGACTGGCCTCGGCACCGCTCCTTGGCCTATGCTGGCTCCTTCGCCGGCGACAGCGCTTTGCGGCCCTAAGCGGACTTGCACTCGGGCTATTGTTGATGGCGTCCGGACTCTCCGGTTGCGCCGGTTCAAATGTAGGTAGCAGCACGCAACAGGTGAAGACGCTCACGACACCTCCCGGCGTGTACCACCTCGTCATCACGGCGGCTTCGAGCTCTTTCCAAACCACGCAATCTCTCACCTTGACAGTGAACTAAGTGAGGGGTCGACGTGGGAAAAGTGTCAGAGCTGCTTGCACCCACACTCGCGTTCGCCCTGTTCGGACTTTCTGGTCCTTGCAACATCAAGGCACACTCAGTTGACGTGAAGACCGTAAATGGCTGGACGGATCTCGAGGGGTCCGATCACGACCATCAAACCCGGGATCGGAGTAGAAATGATGCCACCGGCGACAGGGAAGCTGCAGGTTCAAAGCCTGCCTCGGACCCGACCTAACAAGTGCGACTCAAAGGCTCGCTCAGGGCTTTCCGAGAAAGCCACTCCGAAACTCCGGGTCGGGTTCCGCAACGGGCGTCCAGGATTGCTTTCAGACTTTGCATCCGCACGTAGAACTTCAGGTAGTCGCAGTTGCAACAGACGAGTGCTTGTGTGAAGCCGATGGATTCATACCCGCGCGCCCAATGACCGGTTCCAACACAATCTCTTCCTCTGGATCACACTGGGATCTGTAAAAGCCTGCCGCGGGCTTGGGCTCCCGGAAAGATGTCTGCAAGAGGTTTGGACGCTGCGAAGTTACGGATGCAACCGGTCTGGCGACACGCATCGAGAGGATGCGCAAGGGCGTTAGTGCGTAGGTGGAAGTCGTGATCGTCCCGCGCGACTCATCAATCCGAACGTCTCGGAGGATGATCGACGGATGATTCC
Organism: Verrucomicrobia bacterium Tous-C9LFEB; assembly: GCA_964658105.1. GTDB lineage: Bacteria > Acidobacteriota > Terriglobia > Terriglobales > Acidobacteriaceae > Granulicella. Next base: position 6,891 of record CAZZXY010000050.1, read on the forward strand.
AGTCGCGGCGGATCATGCGACCCACGTTGTCAATCGCGATCTGTCTCCACGATTCAGGGCCGATGTGTTGCCACCCGGCGATCTCCTCGAGAACAGGCCGCTTTCATCGCAGCGATCCAAGAAGTGTCGGGACTGCGGGGGATGTGAGGTCCGAACGATGTTGCAGTGCTACGGAAGATGGAGCGGAAGGCTCCCCAGGCGAACCTGGACAATGTTCTTGTTTCCTGCGGGAAACTGAAGGCCACGGTCGGTTTGATCGCCGTTCCAGATGCGTGACGGCTGCCACACCCCGTTGAGGTAGGTGCCCTGCTCAGCGCGCAGGATCTCGAGCTGCTGATCTCCCTTGGTAGTGGCGCTGGCGGGCTCGAAGCTGACACTGGCGTGGAAGCCCGTAACAAGGAATTCCAGTGGACCGAGCCGTGCCACCAACGCACGGCCGGTGATGTCCTCCGTGCCAGGAGGAGCCTCGCCGTCCCGCTGCGGAAAGCCAAACGCAACAATGGCATCCACAGCCGCAGCGCCAGCCTGGGCAGGGAAATGAAGGTGTGTGCGCGGCTGTCCGGTCTGTTCTACCGCGGTCTGCAGCTTGCCCTCAAAGTTCAGCTGTGCAAGTTGCATCTGCATGGGTGCCAGGAGTGCGAAGTTCTCCGAGAGGTAAGCCGGTACCTTGTTCCCGGGCAGAGTTGTCCATCCGGTAAAGTCGATCCCGAATGGAGAGAAGCCGATGGCGCCATGGCCGAGAGCAAAGAAAAGGTTCGGACCGAAGTCGGGGGCGATGTGTGTCTCTGGAATAAAGAGCGCGTTATCCGGCCGAGCATACGCGGCAACCACTTCGCGGAAAAGGGCACGATCGTCAGAGTAAAAATCAGGCCCAAGCAGATCGATCGAAGGAGCGGCCGCTTTCCAGATCGCGATGTTGTCCTGCTGTGGACCCCCGCTGGGGTACTCCTGGCCAGCGCTCGGATTGTCGCGGTTGGCCAATGCATGCACGGGGTAGGTGATCCACACGTTGCAGTACATCGGCAAGAAATACTCCGCTTTGCCGGCTGCCGCGACGGCGTTGATGTAATGCGCGGTAGCATAGGCGGCGAAGCGCTCGTCAGCTGCTGAACCGTAAGCTGCGCTCCAGCTCGTGCCGGACTGGTGCAGAACCGCAGGAACAGACTTCGCAAACTCTTTGTCCGCCTCGGGTGAGTGATCGCGGACAGTGCCAATGGCGCCGGACTCGTTCTCCACTTGCATCATGATGACCGTATGTTGTGTGCCATCGATTGATCGCAGGTGGTGCATGAGGGCTGCAAAGGCGCGCTCATCTGCTTGCAGGTTCGCAGCGGCGTGCGGGGACATCACATCGAGAAGCTTTCCGTCCGCATTCTGCTCACGGGGAAACCGAGCAGGGTTGGTCTTGATCCACTCGGGCACGTAGTGGTTCTGGCCGTTTTTCCATGTACCGAACCACAGCAGAACGAGACGCAAGTGGTGCTGGCGCGCGCCGTCCAGAAGCAGGTCAACAGTCGAGAAGTCGAAAGTGCCTTCCTGCGGCTCCATCTGCTCCCAATACACTGGGGCCTCCACGGTGTTGACATGCAGGGCCTCGAGCGCGGGCCACACCTCCGGCAGCGTGCCGGCCCAGGAACTGGAATTGTTGATCTGCGCACCGAGCATCAGGTAGGGCTTGTCGTCCACGATGAGAGCGTGACGGCCTTCCCGACTCTCCAGGTGCGGCATCTTGACCATGTCCGTTGCAACCTGAGCACGTCCCTGAGTGGCGAAGGGCAGCACCGTCGCGGTAAGAAGACAAATGTGTCGAAGCGATGAGGGCATCCTGATTTCCATCTCCGGCTAGCTCCGCGGCGTCTCGCTGACTGTGACTTGAGGAGGTGGCGAAAGATCCGTCCCCTGGTTGCTACCAATGGCGTTTCCACACTGCTGCCGTACCTGTTCGCCCCTGCCTCTAGCGCATCCGGTCCATGACCAGCGCTGTGCTGTCATAGTCGCCGACAAGTTTCAGGTCCACGCCGGCGCCCATCAGGACGGAGCCTGACACCGTCATCTCGCCTGCGTACTTCTCCGGGTCCAGGGCGCGAATACGGTACATTGCCGCTGGATCAAGACCCTGAAAGTGGACCGTGGTGTATGGCATTAGAAGCCTTTGGCTGCGCAGATAGGCCAGCAGGACTGCCTGCGAACCATCCTCCGCGACATATTCGACCTGTGACGCGTCGCCTGCAAGTGGCGAAGCCAGGCGATACAGCGTGCCTTGCTGCACAGTGAACCGGATGGTCTTATAGAAGGCCGTGAGCTTCGCCGCCAACGCCATTTCTGCGTCCGAGAACTTGGCGAGGTTGGCGCCGATGCCGAGGGCTCCCTGCATGGCGACCACGAAGCGATACTGCAGCGGAACCAGTCGATGGTCCATACTTGGCACGTCGGTGACCCAGGCAACCATGACCTGGGGCGTGTACGCCTGCGTGAAGCCGTACTGAATGTCTTGCCTATCCAGCGCATCCGTATTGTCGCTGGGCCAGACCTCGTCCGTTCGTTGCAGGATGCCTAGATCCACGCGGCCACCACCGCCGGAGCATGATTCGATCTCTAGCTTTGGATGTTTAGCGCGGAGCCGGTCGATGACGTCGTAGAGGTTCCGCACGGCTTGCACGTAGATCGCCTTTTCGGCATCAGGGTCAGGATGCTGCGGGGATGAGCCCGGCGCGGTGTTCCAGCCTGGCTCCGACCAGTAGCGGTTGTAATCCCATTTGAGGAAGGCAATGTCGTTTTCGCTGACCAGCTTGTCCAGCCACCCAAACATCCACTCCTTCACGTCCGGCCGGGCAAGGTTCAGCACCAGCTGATTACGTTCCTCAGTGTGCGCACGTTGCGGCATCTGCATGGCCCAGTCAGGATGGGCGCGGTACAGATCGCTGTCTGGGTTGATCATCTCCGGCTCGACCCAGATACCGAAGTCCATGCCAAGGGCGTGCACGCGATCGATGACTGGCTTCAACCCATGCGGAAACTTCTTGGGCGTAATTGCCCAGTCGCCCAGCCCGGCATGATCATCGTCACGCTTGCCGAACCAGCCATCGTCGATGACGAAGCGTTCCACGCCGACCTTCGCTGCGCGCTCGGCTAACGCGATCTGCGAGTCGCCGGTGAACTTCATTTCAGTCGCTTCCCATGAGTTGTAGATGATGGGTCGGGGCTTGGGCTGAAGGGCAACACCGCGCTTCGGCAGGATCTCCTGCAGCTCAAAGCGGCTCAGAATGCGGGAGGCACCCCCGTTACCCGTGTCCGTATAGCCTGCATAAAACCTGGGGGTTTCCAGCGACGCTCCAGGCTGAAGGCTCCAGCGGAAGTCGAAGGGGTTGTAACCGGCGGTCACACGTGGCTGATGCAGCGCGGTGTCCTCGACCACCATGCGCCAGCTTCCGCTCCAACCAAGAGCGCCAAACCATACCGGGCCAGCTCGCTCCGTTGTTTCTGCGGTCTTGCCAATGGAGAACCACGGGTTTGCCACGTGCGACGTGCTCCCGGTTCGGCTCTCCTGTACCGACTTGCCCGCCTCCAGCGGTTCGGTGTGCATCTGAAATTCTCCCGCCCATTCGCCGGTGAGCCAACGATGCTCATAGCCCGTTCCGGCAGGGAGATTCCAGTACGCTGACGCCGCATTCTCCACAAGGAAGACCTGCGAACCCGTATTTTCCACGCGTGCCCAGCGTGCCAGGATCCCTTCCGAGAAGGCCTGGTAATACAAGTGAATCCGTAGCGGCTGCGACGTGTCTTTCAGCACGATCTCTAACAGCGAGTCCTTCACCTGCGCCGATTCATACTTCAGAATGAGCGTGCGATCTCCGTTTGGTGAATTCACCTTCAGCGCCGTCTCTGTAAAGTTGCCGGCACCAAAGGCTGGGTACTCCTGCGGCGTTGTCGCTGCCGGCGGATAGAACGAGGCGCGTTCCGGAATACTCCTGGCTGCGGACAACAATGCGTTCTCGCTCAGCTTCGGCCCCCAGTACAGGGACTGTAGGATCCCCGACTCGTTGACCCCGACGGCATAGGTCATCGCACCTGCGTCGATGTACCACTGTTGTCGCTCGGGGTGCGATCGCACCGCTGTTTGAGCCAGAACGGGGGTTACAGGAAGGGCGAGAGCCAACAGAGTTGCCCACCAGGTATGTGCACGAGGAGCCTTCACCAGAGCGTCAACCTTTCACTGCGTTACCGTGTACAGCAGCCTACGCGCCATGTTGGGGTTGAGCAACTGCAACCCAGAACAATGTAGAGGCTGATTGCTGAAGAGCTCACATACTCATAAGCATGAGTAAGGATTGAAGCGTAACGGGCGAGTTTGACGTTGTGCCATGCGGCAACGTAGGACTCACGGCCAACGCCTGTCGCTGCCCTTCGAACCAGACCAGAAACGAAGACTTACCAAAACCAGGCAGCCTTTGTTGATTGATCCATTGGTAATACGCGGCCATATCCGCATCAATCAGTGATCCCTGCGCGTCCAGCGCTGGCTCTTTCGGGTCGGTGGTGAGCAACTCGTTCATGGGGCGTTGCTGTTGCCTCGGCGTAAAACGCACCAGCAGGGTCAGCGCCTCGGCACGCCGCAAGGCTTCGCGCGCGGTCCACTGTGCAAAGGTGGTGCTGAAAATCTGTGTGCCTGAGCCTTCTGTGAGGACCTTGAGCTTGAAGTGATCCAGAACACTACCATCGTCCATGCCCAGGTCGGCTGGCGACAGGTGTCCCATGTGGTCGCGGAGCTCTTCAGGCCCCATTCCTGCCTTGCTGACCTGCTTCTGAATTTGCGCAAGCAGGGCAGCGCGCACGGGCGCCAGCTGCGCATAGGACACGCACGTAAGCAGGGCAACGTGCGGGAGCGGCAAGCCTCCATCGATATACCAGTGAGCATAAGGAGTTGGCTGCAGACGAGCGCGCGCCTCCACAATCTCGAGCAGATCTTGTACGCCGCCCTCAGGATCGACGTTTCTGAACAGGGTTCCGTGTTCCCGGAGTCTTGCGAAGAGTTGAACGTCCGGCTGGGGGGTGGCACCCTGTCCGATGACCGCGATGCCAAGCCGTGGCATCGGTAAAGGCGGCGAAGGAAGTGCGACGTGCAGGAGCTCTCCGAATGCGGCTGCGGCTTTACGGAACGCATCCATCTGCTGCGTCTGCCAAAGGTAGGCGGAGAACTGTTCGGTGAAGTCGAACGGGTGACTGCACCAGGCCTGCGAAGCTTGATTCGGGGCGATACGGATCTTCGCGAACGCTGTGAAAACCTGGGCCAACTGCGCAGCGGGCAAGGCCGACAGGTACGCGAGTTGCTTATCGAGACTGGCTCGCTCCACCGGAAATTTGAAGTCGTACTCGATCAATTCACGCAGGAGGCTGACAAGAAACGCGAGCGGCAGTTGGCGCAACACGGCGAGGTGCGCGAGAGCGACCCCACGCGCTGCGGAGGGATAGTTGCTGAAGTGTGCGGCATTCAGATCGGCTGGACGCATGGGATCAAAGGAACTCGCCTATCGGCCTGCCCTGGGCGAGCTTCGGTGAAAAGCCCATCATCGCGCCCAGGGTAGGAACGAGATCGATGGACTGAACAGGACGATCGTAGACCACACCCTCTCGCACACCAGCGCCCAGTGCCATCATCCATGTGGTGCGCGACGCCGCATCGCCTGTGCGGTGATGTTGAAAGCCGTTACCGCCCGTCTCTGCATCCGCATCGCGCCCGAAGTCAGGAAGGATGAACATGGTAGTGTTGCCGGCGTATTCCGGATCATGCTGCACGGCACCCCAAAGGTCCGCACAGAGCCGATCCGTGCGCCTTATGGCTTCGACGTAGAGGGAATAGGCTCCAGAGTGCGCGATGTCGATGTCGTGCATAGTGATCCACAACAGGCTCGGGGACTGCGTGCGCATGAGCTGCCGGGCGATATACACAGACAGCTCATCGGGGCTCGAAAGCGAACGAGCATGCGCGGTGAAGTCGCCGAGCGAGAGCTTCAGAAGACGGTCCAACTGGTCCAATTCAACTTCGCCGCCGCCAAGCTCCGGCGTGTACAACGGGTTCTCGTAGTTGTCATGCAAGAGGTGACCCAGGTTGCCGCCTCCATGCACCGTCGCCGCCGCTTGCAGGAGATGCTTGGGCAGAATTACGCGTGCCCCAGAGCCGGGACCATAGCCGCGCGCTTCGCTCTCGCCGATCCGGTTGAAGCCGTTGCTCGGCGCGACGACCCAGGTGTTCGCCAAGGGCCGGTTCAGATCCTTGCGAAAGTATTCGAAGACAGTGGGATGTTCCGGAGGAACCGCAGAGAAGTTGTTCAGGGTTTCGTAAACGCCAGTAGCAAGGCTGGCTGTCGCCACGTAGTGGCCGAGAATCCCCTGGTTCGTAACGTGCGTGAAAAAGGTCGACTGCGGCGCCAGTTCCGTGAGCATGTGCGGGATGTTGGCCTGTCCTTCGGGCGCGAACGTCTCCTGATCGCGGGCACCCCCACCAAACGTCACGACAATCATCTTGCGCTTGCGCAGAATAGCTTGTCCGCGAAGAAACGGACTTCCTCCGACCAGAGCCGCACCCAGAGCAAGACCCGAGGCGTCGCGCAGAAAGTCGCGCCGGCTACGCGAGAGCGCAGCTGCGACATCGGTAAGGGGCGCGTTGCGTTGCGTGAAGCTGGAAACGAAAGTCACTTTCGATCACCCCATTTATGGGCCGTCACCATGTCTGGAAACATGCATCAGGGTTGGCTTGCAGGTGCATTGCCCGTAGCCACAACAAACTGCTGGACCTCCGCCCTCTCCTTGTCGACCTCCGCCTGATGCTGCGCTTGCAGTTGCTTGAAGCGGTCCAACTCAACGTCTGCCTTGGCGTTCTCACCTCCACGAAGGAAATAGCGCCCGAGTCGATAGTGCGCATCGGCAAGATCGGGCTGTAGGGCCAGGGCACGTTGGTACTCCGGCAGCTCTTTCGCGTATTGGTGCTGATCGTTGTAGAGAATACCTAATTGCAGGTGTGCCTCCGCGTTACTCCCGTCCAGTTGAATGGACCTCTGCAGCAAGGCTTCAACGGCCTTGTAGTCGATCGCTGATGCATTCATCCGGCGGCCCTTCCAGAGACTCATCGCGTAGTAGAACTGCGCCAAGGCGTCCCCAGGTTTCAGCTCGGCGTAGTTCCGAAAGCGCTCGATGACCGCATCCGCCTGACTGGGAGAGCTAAGGTATGCCTTGGAGAGAAAGAGGTAGCAGCGGGGGTCGGCCGCATTCAAATCGGCAGCGGTGAGCAGCACATGGATCGACGGCTCATACTCGCCCCGCGAGTACAGCGCCATGCCGAGCCCGACCCACAGGCGAGGAGAATGAGGGAAGCGTCGCGTGGCATCTCGAAAGACGCTGATCGCCGGCTCATAGGCGCGATGCAGCAGCAATTCGCTCCCCCACGCAAACAGGTTGTCGTCGCTCGGATCAAGGTGCGCGGCAGCAGAATACTCATCGGCCGCGTCGACATACTTTCCTTGCTTCTCATCAATCTGTCCGAGTAGATTGTGCAGTTCGCCGGAGTCCCCCTCCAGCATCAGGCGGTCCACCTGCATCCTTGCAGCGGCGAGGTCGTTGGTCAACACCTCGGCCAGCGCCAGGTCATAGCTGTTGTCCCGCGCTTCCGGCCGCAACGAGTGCGCCGCCACGAGCAGAGGCAATGCGGCATCCATCTTACCCTGCTGTAGGTACAACCTGGCGAGATTACGCGTCGCGCCATAGTCCGTGGCCTGCAGGGTGAGAGCCTGCTTCCACTCCTGTTCTGCTTCAGATGATCTGCCCGTGCGGATCAGGCTGGTCGCCAGATTGTTTCGGGCGGCCACTGATTGCGGTTGGAGGTCAACGGCGGTCCGTAGCTGCGCTGTCGCCTTGGCGTCCTCCCCTTCTGCTGCGTAGGTAAGCCCAAGTAGCTCGTGTGCCTCGAAGCTGCTCGGGGTCCTGGAAGTAAGCGACTCCAACTGCGCGGAGGCTTCTGAATATCGGCCTGCCCGGTACGCACGATACGCAAGCTCAAACGGCTCGTTGGTCTTCTGCGGCGGGTTTGCGCCGGGTGACTGCTGGGCCATGAAAGGGAGAGTCAGTGTCAGCAGGAGCGCGTTGGAGGCGATACGCAATCAGAACTCCTGGCTCGCCCTCTCGCACGAGGAAAGATGGGAGAGGGTCTTGCTGGTGGATAAACCAGCAGCATCAGCCTAAGCTGGGCGGCCTGAAACTGGCAATGGGTGGAGGCCTACACAGTGCCTCCACCCTTTGTCGCAGTCCATAAACTACTTCTAGAAAAACACCTTGATCGCAAATTGAATCTGTCGTGGATCGTAAGGTGCATCACGCGTGGATCCAATTTCTCCAAAGGTCGCGCTGTTGAAATTCAGCGAGTTGCCGATGGCCACAACACCATTGCCGCCAAAGCCTGGAGCGTTGAAGTTTGGATGGTTGAGGATGTTGAAGAACTCCGAGCGGAATTGCATGGAGACCCGCTCCGTGAACGTGAATGCCTTGAAGAGTGAGAAGTCGAAGCGACGGAAGTTAGGGCCGTAGATCAGTCCAGGCGCTCCACCCAATGCCGCGAAACCATTCAAGGGAAGGCAGCCTGATGTTGCGTTCGTGACGGGACCGTTGAAACCAAGAGGGCAAGGCTGTTGGAAAGCGGCCGGGTTGCCGAGGAAATTCAATTTGCCGGCAGCGTCCCGATGGAGCCCCGTTTGCGGCTTCTGCCCCGGAACGAGGAAGGAATTGCAGCTTGTTCCGGAACTCGTGGCAGTCGGGCAGGGGATGTTGATCGGCTGACCACCCTGTAAGGTAACAAGATAATTCAGACTCCATCCACCCAGCACGCTGTCTTCGAGTTTGTTGGCGCTCCCAAGGAACTGCTTGCCCTTGCCCACAGGCAGTTCATAGCCGCCGCTGAGATGGAAAACGTGGCGGATGTCAAAGGGAGCTAGACCCCAATCGAACCGCGTTCCTAGCCCGGGGACAAAGGGAGCCCGATAGCCGTTCAGGCTGCCGCCATTCAGCAGATCAACGGCGTCCGTCAGCGTCTTGGAGTAGGTGTAGGTTGCCAGTGTGTAGAAGCCCTTATAAGCTCGCTGCTCCAGCTTGGTCTGCAGTCCGTTGTACACACTGGAGCCCAGGTTCTGCTGATAACTGGATCCCTGGCCAAAATCAGGAAAGGGCACATAGTTGTGGTTGGTTGGGCTGTCTGGCAAGGCCGTGTTCCGCGTTAAAGCAGTGTTGGCAGGGACCAATTGCAAAGGACGGTTATCCCCGATATCTACCTGAAGCCGCTCGCCGTGGGTGTAAACATAGGCCACGGTTGCAGACATGTTTTGGGTCAGCGCGTATTGAATGGTTGCGTTGGAGCTGATGGTGCTCGGCGTTTTGAAGTTGAACTGCAATCCCTGCAATCCAAGTCCCGTGGCGTTCACCGCGAGAGGCGTGAAGGCAACGCAGGAGAGTCCGGAGCCTATCGTCGCGCTTCCGCCAGGACCGGCCGTGCTGCAGGTGCCGTAGGGGTTGGCGCCAGCGCTGAAGGGCGCCGCATCGGAGCCGTTGCCTTGATAGTTGAAACTGTACGCAAAGGGATAGTTTCTGCCGATATTTGGGCCAAAGCCGGCATTCTCAAAGGAGTTGAAGAAGATGCCGCCCCCCGCCCGAAAAACAAGCTTCGGGTTGACCTGGTAGCTCAAGCCAAACCGTGGAGAGATGTTGTTCTTTGACGTTTGCGTCAGTCCCTTCCCGTACGCGTCGGTTTCCAGAAGCGCGATGCCATCCTTGGCAAGTAGGTCCAGGAAACCACTACCTGCCAACGCCGGGTTATTGGCTGTGGAGCTTAGCGCCCGGCTTGCCTTACCCGAGGCTGGCAGCAGGAAAGTCGGTGCATTCAGCGGGCCTCCACCCTGCAGGAAGTTCGCCTGGGCGCCATTGGTCTCGCTGATCGGGCTGAAGTAGTCATACCGTATGCCTACGTTGACAGTCAGGGCCGGATTTACCTTGATGTCATCCTGGACATAGCCGGAGTAATATCTGCGGGCATCGTACGTTTTGCTGATGTTGGAAGCCTGTACCTGATTGGCTCCACCGACATAGCTGACGCCGCCCGGAACAGTGGTTGCTGCAGGCGTGATGAGCAACTGGGCGCGGCCGGTCTGATCTCCGGCCTGGCCGGGCACACCTTCGAAGTTCCCGGTAAAGTCAAACTCGCCGCGGGAGTACGCCGGTTGCAGCGTGTTGAAGTGGACATCCTGGTACTCAAAGCCAATCTTGAAGCTGTTCCTGCCATAGATCTTCGTGAAGTCATCGACGACCTGGAGCGTTTGGCTGACTTCGTCGGAAGGCAGGAAGTCATTGCTGCCCAGGGTGCTCAGACCGGCGATGCCGATCTGCGGTAAGCCTCCATTATTTGAACCCTGAGGAACGCCCTGGATGCCGTACTGGGCAGGGATGCCGGAGACGCTCCCCGAGGGGCCGAAACGCGTGGTGTGCAGGTGATTGATGCCGATGCGAGCCACGTTGACGACACTGGGCGTGAAGACGTGGGTGTACGCGAGCACTCCCTGTTCGGACCGCGCCGTCTGCGTTCCTTGCTGGAAGCCGCCACCATCAGCGACGCCGCCGAAGATGCCGGGGATAAAGTTTGGATCATCGACGAAGCTGAAGCGCGCAAAGACCTGATCGGACGACTTGATGTTGTAGTCCACACGCGCGTCGAAGGCGTTGCGCTGCTCATACAGTGAAGGGCTGCTGGTGAAGTTGTTGCTGAATGCCGAGTTTGTCGGCGTGGGGTAAAGATTCAGTAGCTTGACTGCATTAGGATCCAGTCGTCCGCCGGGAACCTGGTTCAGCGAGCAGCCATCAAAGCTCGAGTTGCTGGCAGGGCAGTTCGTGTTGATGGGATCACGAACCGAACCCGTTGCGTTCGCAACCCGCCCCGACACACTATCAGGTACCCCCGCGGTGACACTCCGGGTCGTCGCGGGATCAAGAATGGTGCCAAACGGAATACTTCTACCCAGGGCGTCGGTTCTGTCGTTCTTGGAGCTCAAACCTCCTTGGCCAGCGATCAGATCCGAGAGATCCGTGAAGCCGCTGTTCCGCTCGATAAGGGTTGGCACCGTACCCGTCAGAACGGTCCCCTGTACGCGCCGGAGACCTTCATAGTCGCCGAAGTAAAAGAGCTTGTCTTTCAGGATGGGGCCACCAATCGCGCCACCAAACTGGTTTTGTCGTAGCTCGCCCTTTTTGATTCCGCCGTTATCTTCAAACCAGTCTGCAGCGTCAAGTTTGTCGTTGCGGAAGAACTCCCAGACGGTGCCGTGGATCTGGTTGGTGCCGGACTTGATCGTGGCGTTCAGGACAGCACCAGCCGCGCGGCCCAGTTCGGCGCTAAACGCGGCAGTTTGCACCTTGAACTCCTGGATGGCATCCACAGGCGGCAAAATGACGAAGTTGGTTCCGTTCAGGAAGTCCGCAGCATTTGAGTTGTTGTCGATGCCGTCCAGCAGGTAATTGTTCTGCGACGACTGAAGGCCATTTGCGGTAAAGGCGCCGGACGCGGCATTGCCACGCGTGTCTGCTTGTGAGGTATTCACGCCCGCACTAATCTGCGCCAGGAAGGTGAAATTACGACCATTCAGAGGGAGGCTTTCGACCGTATGCTCGTCGACCACCTGGCCCACCGAGGAATCTTCTGTCTGCAACTGCGGGGGCGCGGTCGAAACAGTGATCTCCTGGCTGGAGGCTCCCAATCTGAGCGTCACGTTCGCCTGCACTTCTTGCCCCACAGCCACGGTGAGCGCCTGTTGAACCGTCGTCGAAAAGCCGGGCGCAACAACCGTAACTTTGTAGTGGCCGATACGCACCGGGGAGAAGGTGTAGTTGCCGCTGCTGCCTGACTTGGTCTCCAGGGTGATGCCCTGGTCCGTGTTGGTCAGGGTCACTTTGGCGTCCGGAATGACAGCCCCGGTGGTGTCCTGCACGATGCCGGTGATAGAACCCTGATCGACCTGCCCCAAAGCCGGCCGAGTGCATGCGAAAAGACAGGAAAGAGCAAACACGAAGCTCGCGACGAACTGTCCGCACCACGCTGAACGGCAATGAGTTCTGGTCATACAAAAGCCTCCAGTTCGCTTCCTTACAGCCACGCGGGAGCAAGCGCCTGCACGCTCGGGGGTGGCGACAAAAGCTGTTACTCGAAACGGCCAAACCTATTGTGCGGAGAAGGCTAGGAGGGCAAGTCAGGATTGTCAACCTGTAAATACAAGTTTTTGAACGGCTGCGATCCTTTCGCCACGCGACGAAATCAAGCCTCCGTTTCGGAGGGATCACCATCGAACATGCCGGACAGACGCTCGCTTATAGTGGTGGGGGCAAACACAGGGCTACGTCGCAAGCAGAAAGTATGAAGCCGTTGCGCAGTGAATCATCCCGGATGAGTCGCCGTTTCCTCTTAAAGCAGCTGAGCCTCGCGCCCTTGCTCTTACGGCCTGCTTCGCTTTTCGGGTGTTCTCTCTTGGGCTCACAGGTCCGCTCACCCTCTGAGGCGGATTTTGCATTCGCCGGCAGTCGTTATCAACCGCACTATCCCGTCGGCTCACCACTGGAAAGCGTCCTGCATCTGGTCACGCCAGGTCTCGACGAGTACCGCAACGAAAAGCATGCCTATGAGATCGGCCTCATTCTGCAAAGCTGGGGTGAGGCTCTGCGCAGCGGCAATTTTGCAGGAGTCGAAAGATCTCTCCATCCCGCGCTTCATGCCAACTCTTTGACCTCCGCTCACGAGACACGGTCACGCAAGGCGAACGGAATCGGCATCGTCCAACGAACGTTTGCAGCCACGACGCAGACGGATGCCGCTGCCTTTCAGCGGGATCTTGCGGCGTGGGTCGGCCCGCAGGTGCAGGTCAGCTCAGCAGACTTCGCAATCACGGCTCTGGAGCCCTTTGGTGAGGCGCCGACCGCGGCTCGGTCGTCGATACGCTTCAGCCTGGTGACGCAGCAGGACGGGGGAGGGAGCCGGGAACAGCGGATCGGGACATGGCTTATGGAGTGGGTTTGTGGACAGCCGTCGGGAGGTGTCTCTCCCTGGCGCGTGACCAAATTCCAGGCGGTCGCGGAAACCCGCACCACACTGCACGGACCAGGTTTCGTCGATGTTAGCCGGGAAGCTCTAGGCGAGATGCCCTCTTATGCCGAGCAGATGCTGCACGGAGCGGACTACTGGCGAACTGTTCTCGATGGCGCAAGCGGCATCGATGTCTATGGCAACAATGGCATCGCCGCAGGGGACTTCGACAATGACGGGTTGGATGACCTCTATGTCTCGCAGCCGGCGGGTCTGCCCAACAGGCTCTACCACAACCGTGGTGACGGCACCTTTGAGGATGTCACCGATAGAGCGGGTGTCGGCGTTCTCGATAACACGGCTTGCGCCTTGTTCGCCGACTTTCGCAATAGAGGATGGCAGGACCTTCTGGTGGTCTGTGGCGGTGGTCCCTTACTTTTTTTGAATGAGGGTAACGGCACGTTCACGTTGAAGAAGGATGCGTTCCGTTTCGCGCAGCCGCCTCTCGGCACCTTTACACACGCCGCGTTGGCCGATTATGACCGTGACGGCAGGCTGGACATCTACTTCTGTCTTTACAGCTACTACCTAGGTCTTGACCAGTATCACTATCCTGCGCCGTACTTTGACGCCCGGAATGGGCCAGCGAACTTCCTCATGCAGAACCAGGGCGATGGCACCTTTGCCGATCGCACCGAGGCCTCCGGGTTGAGCGTTGAAAATGATCGCTATAGCTTCGCCTGCGCCTGGGGCGACGCGGACGGCAGCGGGGCGCCAGACCTGTACGTCGTGAATGACTTCGGGCGCAATAACCTGTATCGAAACCTTGGCAACGGCACATTCCGTGCGGTTTCCGAGACTGCGCATGTGCAGGATGTCGGGGCTGGGATGAGTGCCAGTTGGGTCGATTTCAACAACGACGGGCAGCCGGATCTCTACGCTGCCAACATGTGGTCGGCGGCCGGGCAGCGGGTATCGCAGCAAGCACAGTTTCACGCGAACGCACCGGCGGGCGTTCGCGAACTGTATCGACGTCACGCAACGGGAAACGCGCTCTACAGCAATCAGGGCGGCGCAGCCTTCGACAATGTGAGCGATGCAGCCGGTGCGGCTATGGGACGCTGGGCCTGGTGCTCTGACTTCTGGGACTTTGACCACGATGGCTACGCGGATTTGTACGTCACCAACGGATACATCACCGCAACAGCAACGCCGAGAGCGCAAGCGGACAAGGCAAAGTCAGCGCCGGGGAGCATCGATCTGGATAGCTTCTTCTGGCGCCAGGTTGTTGGACGGTCCCCCGAAGATGCCACACCCTCGCTCGCGTATGAACGTGGGTGGAATGCCCTTAACGAGCTGATCCGGTCGGACTCCTCGTGGAACGGATCGGAGCGCAACGTATTGCTGGCGAACAATGGCGACGGCACCTTCTACGACGTCTCCGGCGCGCTCGGTATGGACTTTCTGGAGGATGGCCGTTCCTTTGCATTGGCCGATCTGGACGGCGATGGGCGGCTTGAAATAATTGTGAAAAGTCGCAATGCGCCGCAATTGCGAGTGATGCGCAACTCCATGGCAGACCTGGGCGAGTGCCTCGTTCTGCGCCTGCAAGGCACGCAGAGCAATCGCGATGCGATCGGGACGAAGATCGTGTTGCAGGCTGGCTCCCTTCGGCAAACCAGATGGCTTCAGGCCGGTTCGGGCTTTCTCGCGCAGCACACAAAGGAAGTGTTCTTCGGTCTGGGCAAGACAACCGGCCCCGTTACCGCCACGGTGCACTGGCCAAGCGGCCTGATGCAGACCTTTGCGGAACTTCCACGGAACGCTCGAGTGGACATGGTTGAGGGTCGCGCCACGGTCAGTTCAAAGCAGTTCGCAAGGCCTGCAAGCTCCTCCATCCATGCTTCCGCTGAGAAAGCCATCCACAAAGAAATGCTGCCCGTAAACTTTGGAACGTGGTTGCTGGATCCACTGAAGGCCCCTGATTTCAGCTTGCCTGATCGCACCGGGAATGCTGTAACGCTGGCTTCCAAACAGGGAAGTGAAGTCCTGCTGCATCTCTGGTCAGGTGCTGATGACGCCCACAAGCAAATGCTGAACGCGCTGGATGCAGGAATGCACAAGGCGCCTGGCCTTCAGGTTCTTGCGCTGAACCTGGACCTTTCGCGAACTGCAAGCCAGGCCGAGGACGCTGCCGCCGAGCTGAAGGTATCCTTCCCTCTGCTGTTTGCCACGGAGGACGTCGCTGGCAGGTACAACATCATCTTTCGTTACCTGTTTGACCGACGCGCAGACCTTCCGCTCCCCGTGTCTTTCCTGTTGGATCGAAGTTGCATGATCGTGAAGGTTTACCAGGGAGCTCTTCACCTGGAGATGGTGATTGCCGATGTTCGAGCGATCCCACAGACCGCGGAGGACCGCGCCAAGGTGGCGCTTCCGTTTCCAGGTACGCTGCACCATGGTGCCTTCCGTCGCAACGATTTCACTTATGGCGTTGCGATGTTTCAGCACGGCTACCTTGACGAGGCAGCAGCGTCCTTTCAACAGGTGCTGCTCGAACGGCCCGATGACGCCGAAGCGCATTACAACCTGGGGACGCTGAATCTTCGTCGCAAGGACCTCGAGGGAGCGCGACAGCACCTGCAGCGCAGCGTGGATCTTAAGCCGAACTACCCTGAAGCGTGGAATAACCTCGGTTTGATCGCAGGGCAGGAGAATCGAGTGGATGAAGCGCTCCACTGCTTCCAACGTTCTCTGGAGCAGCGCCCCACATACGTCACAGCCCTTGTGAACCTAGGGAATCTGTACCGTCACGAGCAGGCGTTCGACCAGGCGAAGACGTATCTCACGCGTGCCTTGCAGCTCCAACCAGATGACCCGGAAACCAACTACAGCCTCGGCATGCTGTACGCGCAGCAGGACGATGTGTCGTCTGCATCCACCTACCTGCAGACAGCAATTCATCTTCGCGCTGACTACCCCGAAGCGTTAAACAACTTTGGTGTGCTTCTTGTGCGCGAGCAGCAGTACTTGAAAGCCGAGCAGCAGTTTCAGACCTGTGTGCACCTGGTGCCCGGCTACGAAGCGAGTTATCTCAATTTGTACCGGCTCTACCTCCTACAGCACGACAAGAGCAAAGCGCGTCAAGCATTGGAAGAGCTGCTGCGAGTTCACCCGGAGAGCGCTGCCGGAAGGCGTGCGCTACAGGTTTTGGACCAGACTTCGTAGAAGTTCCGATCTGCTCGCAGGAACCCTCTCTATAATCGGTGGGCATGCTGCTGAAGCGTCGCCGTTTCCTTGGATCGTCAGGCATGGTGCTCGGTAACGTCCTTACCGAGGCCGTCATGACGCCTCTGTGGCAGTGGCGGGACGCTGCTCTGCTCGAAGCCGTCAAGGCGCCGACTGTTGTGAGCCCCTCGCCTATGCAGTTTGTCGATGTCGCTCGGCAGGCTGGCCTCACGACGGTGAACGTGTGGGGTGGGATCGATCACAAACGGTCCATCATTGAGGCAAAAGGAAGTGGCCTCGCCTTCTACGATTACGACCATGACGGCTGGCTCGACATCTACCTGACCAACGGCGACCGGCTCGATGCGCACTGGCCGGACGGCAAAGCACCCACCGCCCATCTGTACAAAAACAATCGGGACGGAACCTTTACGGACGTTACGCAAGGGTCCGGTCTTGGCCTGACCGGATGGCAGACGGGTGTTTGCGTGGGTGACTACAACAATGACGGATGGGACGACCTGTTTTGCACTCTCTGGGGCCAAAACAGGTTGTTTCGCAATCACGGGGACGGCACCTTTACGGACGTGACTCGTCAGGCTGGCCTGCTGCAGGACAGGGTGCGCTGGGGCGCGGGTTGCACCTTCCTGGACTACGACCGTGATGGGCACCTCGACCTGTTTGTCTGCAACTATCTCCAACTGGATCCAGCAACGATTCCTTCGGTCCATGACACGCACTTCTGTCAATGGAAGGGAGTGCCCATCATGTGCGGGCCTCGTGGACTGCCAGGCGACACCAATCTGCTGTACCGCAACATGGGTGACGGCACGTTCACCGATGTGTCCAAGACTGCGGGCATTTTGAAGCCGGGACCGCGCTATTCCATCACCGCCGTTTCGTATGACTTTGATAATGACGGCTGGCCCGACATCTACATTGCCGTCGACTCGCAACCGAGCGTGCTCTTCCAGAACAACCGCGACGGAACTTTCACCGACATCGCGGTGGGTGCTGGCTGCGCCTACAGCGACGGCGGGCACGAACAGGCCGGCATGGGCGTTGCTGTGGCCGATTACGACTGCGATGGTCACTTCGATATCTTCAAGACAAACTTCGCTGACGACACCTCAAACCTGTACCACAACGAGGGCGGTAGAACCTACACGGACGTTACGTTCCCAGCAGGCACGGGTGTCAACGATCAATACGTGGGATGGGGCTGTGGCTTTATCGACTACGACAACGATGGATGGAAGGACATCGTTCAAGTAAATGGCCATGTGTACCCGGAGATCGACAGCTACCACTTCGGGCAGACCTTCAAGAACCCCAGGCTTGTGTATCGGAATCTCGGCAATGGCCGTTTTCGGGATGTATCGATGGACATGGGCCCTGGTATTTCTGAGCACTTCTCCAGCCGCGGCGCGGCGTTTGGCGACTACGACAACGATGGCCGCATGGATTGCCTGGTGCTGAACATGAATGACGCACCTTCCTTGCTGCACAATACCGGGGGCAGTGCCGGGAACTGGATCAAGCTGAAGCTGATTGGCACGCAGTGCAATCGCACGGCGATTGGCGCAAGGGCGCGTGTCATCGTAGGGAAGCACACGCAAATAGACGAGGTCCACAGCGGCACCAGTGTCATGTCACAAAGCGACCTCCGGCTCCACTTCGGTCTGGGTCAGGCACAAATCGTCGATGCGATTGAAATTACCTGGCCAACGACGCGAAACGTCGAGCGCTTCCTGCGTGTGATAGCGAACCAGATCCTCACCATCCGTGAAGGCAAGGGCATTGTCGCCCGTGAACCCGCCAAACCCACGGCAAAAGTATGATCGGTCAGTCAAGATGGCCCTGAGTCGCTGCGGACTTAGAGCAGCTCGGGTGGCCATAACTTCTATGGCGTACGCTTCGCTGTCGCCTCGTCTTGCGGAACCACCAGGAACTGCTTCACGCGGCGACGTTCGCTCTCAGTAGCCTCTGCCTGGTGTTTGGCCACGACTTCGTGCGTGTGGAACTCCCTCTGCGCCTCGGCAGCCCTTCCGCTGCGATCGTACAGAACGCCGAGGCGGTAATGAGCCTCGGCCTGCTCAGGGTCGGCCGCGACCGCCTGCTGCAGGTACCGCAAGGCATCATCGTCCTGGTGGTGCGCGGAGGCCAGGATTCCGAGCTGCAGGTACGCCTCTGCATACTGAGGG
The DNA here is from genome assembly GCA_964658105.1 of Verrucomicrobia bacterium Tous-C9LFEB. Taxonomy (GTDB): domain Bacteria; phylum Acidobacteriota; class Terriglobia; order Terriglobales; family Acidobacteriaceae; genus Granulicella. The sequence continues at coordinate 25,419 of CAZZXY010000050.1, forward strand.
TTCAACTCCGCAGCTCTGTGAAGCAGAGATTCGGGGAGCTGCGACTCAGTGTCATTATGGGTCTTGAGTAGCTGCATCGCGTCATAGTAGTTCGCCTCCGCATCTTCTGGTCGCAGACGCACAAAGCGAGCAAGCGTCTCGGTTGCGCAGGAAAGCAGTGCAGGTGAGCCCAACACGGCCTTGCCCAACAGCAGATAAGGTTCACGGCTCGTTGGTTCGAGGTCGGAAGCTTTGCAGAAACGCTGTGCTGCCTCGTCGTACTTTGCGCCCGCGAAGAGCGCTGCCCCCCACGCGGCGAAGATGCGCGAAGATCGCGGAAAGCGCCGGGATCCTTGGGCTAATACATCGGCGGCCTGCCATATCGCCCGATGCAGCAGGAGTTCCGACGCCCATGCAAGATAGTTGTCCTCGCTTGGATCAAGCTGCACGGCCCGCTCCTCTTCGCGCACGGCCCCGAGCGGGTCTCCAAGCTTCTCGTCCACATCGCCGGCCAGTCGCCGGAACTCCGCTTTGTCTCCCTTCCTCATCGCTAACGTCAGGTGGCGCTGGGCCTGGTTCAGGTCTCCGAGACCAGCACATGCCTGGGCAACAGCATATTCGTCGTAGGCCCCGTGGCCGTGCAGCGTCGACGCCATCTCCAGCAGGGGCACGGCGTCAGAATAACGACGAGTATCCAGGTACAACTGCCCAAGCTCGTGATTCAGAGCGTAGCTGGCGGGGGTGATGGCAAGTTCTGCGCGAAGCTCGTTTTCTCGTTGTTGATGGAGGGCGGCCTGATTCAAGCCACCCTTGTTCGCCGGTTCATTCAACACTGACGTATGGCGGGCAAGATCTTCGCTCGTGCGCAGGGTGGCATCTGATCCATGACCACCAACCGCAGTCCAGTCCGTGATGCCGGCTACTTTGAAATCCGCTGTATCGGAATATTCAAGGATCTGCGTTGTCGGTTGTAGAGCCGATCCTTCCGCACCCGCCTTGGACGGCAACAGGATAATGCGTACGGAAGACTCCGCAGTCGACTGGGCTTCAAGCACCCTGAGAACCGCTTGCCGGCCAGCCGCTTCGACATTCAGTCTGCTTGCTTCCGGTTGGACCACCCCAAAGTCGAAATGGCCGTTACGATCCGTAACCTGGGTACAAACATCCCGCTCTACTTGCTGCAGTTTCACGATCGCACCCACGATCGGTTGACCCTCCCGATCCGTGACAACCCCGGACAAATGAGGGGAGTTCTGCGGAGCAGAATGCTCTTGAGCAAGCAGGGGAACAAAGACCACGGACATGAATAAAGCAATGCCCCGGCTTCCGCGGAACAAAGAGCGAAGCCAGTACCTGTTTGGCATTGCATCCTTCAATCGCCGCACCGATCCTTTCGCTTGCTACAGAATGTCTGGTCAGTTCCGCTGGTGTCTTCGTGCCTTCGGTGGCAAGCATAAAGGCGATCTATGGGCCCATACAAGGGCCGACTTCTTGGAGCACTTCCCCCCGCTCTGCGTGGGACTGCCAGCAATTGGCGAACTTGCATCCGGCCGGTGAGCAATGGAGGCAGTTGGATCCTAAAGTGGCCGGGGCGGGACTCTGCAGTGACTACGATCACACCCAGAGAAGCCGACGCTCCACTAATCTTGACCAGCTCACCACAGCTCTCGCGATAGGCCGCGGTGGGTGGAAGCTTTGCGTTGCTTCCGAGATGCTCACAAGCGTGCATCAGCAAGGGTTTAATTCAACCCAAGATGAGGGCAGGACGTGTTCTCCAAAAGGATCGCTCCCAAAGATTACGTACGGTGTGCACAGACCTTCCCCAGTGCCCTGCGGCGATAGGATCCGTCATACCGAAACCGTGAACCGTGTCGTTCAAACAGAGCCGGTGGACGCTCACTTCCAAACGCAAGCACAACTTCTCGCCGTGTAGGTCCCGCGCTATACTCGTCTGGTTCCAACGTGACGACACCTCCCAAGAGATTGCTCCCACTGGACGGCATACGAGGTGCAGCCGTTCTGATGGTCTTTTCCCTGCACACCGGGGGTGGAGCGCACTCGGCACACCGCCTCCTCCGCTGGGAAGCGACGCTGACGGCCCAGGGATGGACTGGCGTCACCCTCTTCTTCATCCTGTCCGGCTTTCTGGTCACCGGCATCCTGTGGGACTCGCGGGGGCAGGAAGGCTGGTGGAGCCACTTCTACCGGCGGCGCATCCTTCGCATCTTCCCCCTCTACTACGCGTCGCTGGTTGCGGTTCTTGTCGCTGCCTTGTTCGATGGTTCCTTCAGACTGGCGTTCTCCCGGATCTGGTCGCCCCTGCTCTTTCTGCAGGATGTGCCCGGTCGGCCTCTCTTCAACATCAATCACACGGGTTCCCCGCTCTATCTGTTCCATTTCTGGAGCCTGGCGGTCGAAGAACAGTTCTACCTTCTCTGGCCGTTTCTGGTGCTGCTGCCTCGATCCCGGCGCGGCATGATGCTGGTGTGCGGTGCGGTCATCCTCGGTTCGGAGATCTTCGGGTATCTGCAGGGCGTGCATGGCGTTGGGCGGAGCCTGCCAATGCTGCTGCCGCGTAGCGCGGAGTTGGCAACAGGCGGTTGGCTGGCGATGGCGTACCGCTCACCGCTCTGGGGTAAGCTGCGCGGCTGGGCGGGACTCACGTTCGCCCTCGGTCTGGCAGGCTTCGTGCTCGCGATCCACCGCGCCATTACACCCCTGGCACTGCCTGCGATTACGCTCTGCTTCGCCAGCCTCGTCATCCTGGCCCTTCAGCAGCCTGCTGTGAGCTGGTTCTTCCGTATGCGCTGGCTGCGCTGGATCGGTTCGATCAGCTATGGGCTGTATGTGTTCCACGTCATGCTGGCCCAGGTCTTCGATGGACTGGCCCACCGGATCGCCGGGCCTGGGGCAACCGTCACGTTCTTCGTCTGGAACGCACTGCTCAATGGAACGGGATCGGTAGCCATCGCATGGATATCTTGGAAGTTCTTTGAATCACCGATCCTGCGCCTGCAACCGAAGGCGAAGCCGCCACGGAACAAGGATCATCATGTGAGTCTTGTCGGCACCGTGTGAGGCGTTCGACGCACCCCAGGCTCGCCTCTGGCCGCCAGCCTGAGAATGCTCCTCGCTGCGGACGTAGTTCGTTCTGATCGTCGGTCGATGCGTCCAGGTCATTATCGCTCCACAACTAGTCCGCCCGCCCCTCTCCGAAGATTCTCGACCCGACCAGCACACCCGGTCCCTTCCTGTGAATGGTGCGCTGCGCCGGTACGATCGAGGTGCTCTGCGTAAGGATCTCCTGGGGGCCGTCGATCATCTCGCCGTAAGAAGTGTTCGCTGTCTCCGCCGTATCGAAGAAGACTGCCGTGCAGGCAGGCTGATCGGTCAGCACCGTCAAGAACTCACTCGCTGAATACGTGATGGTGCCCGCCCCCGAGCTGAAGACGGTACCTTCGGAGTTCACCGGACCAACGATATTCAGCTGGAACGCCGTGACTGGAGCAAGAAACCCTTTCTTCTCGCCAGCTAACGTCTCGCGGAATTGTGCGACAACATGGAAATTGAGGTCGTTGTCTACCCACTTACCGTTGGAGGGAATGTAGAGCTCGTGCAGGTGACCGTCCGTATCGATGTAGTGCACGTGCTGACTATCGCCGTCTCCCCAGAACCCTGCCAGCGCAGACTGCGTTTGCGGCAAAGCGGTGCTTTGCGAGAGCTGTGTGAGATCGTTGTTGACCCATTCTCCGCCGGAGGGGATATAAAGCTCGCGCACGTGACCATCGGTGCCGATGAAGTTCACATGCTGGCCGAAGTCAGGTCCCAGGTAGCTGTTCAGCGAACTGCCCGGTCCGGGTATGACGCCATCCCCCGACTTATGCGTCAAGTCATTGAGAATCCAACCTTCGTGCGAACGCGCCAGGGCCTCGTAGACGTGCCCGTCCGCACCGATGAAGTTGACATGCTGACTGATATCAGACTCGTTGTGGCCCCATGCGTAGCCGCTCAGAGGCGTGTGCGGCATCGCGAACACACGCGACCCTGCGAGCTGAATCAGATCGTTATCCACCCACCGTGCTCCAGGATGGATGTACAGCTCGTGTACGTGCCCGTCCTGGGCAATGTAGTTCACATGCTGCCCGTTCTGTTCGCCCCAGTAACCGTCCAGGCTGCTATCGAGCATCGGTGAGGTCTTGCTCTGCGAGAGCAGGGTGAGATCGTTGTTCAACCAGTGCTTCCCCGGTTCCAGGTAAAGCTCGCGCACGTGCCCGTCGGCACCGATGAAGTTGACGTGCTGGCCTCCGTCAGTACCGGCATAGGCATCGAGTGCGCTGATCGGGTAGGCTCCCACACCATTGCCCGATAGCATGATCAGATCGTTGTCCTCCCAGCTTCCGCCCGGCTCGATGTGGAACTCGTGCACGTGCCCGTCGCGGCCAATGTAGAACACATGCTGATCGCCGCCCGACCGCGCATAGCCGGCCAGTGCGCTCTCACGGCTCGGCAATCCTGTGCTGTCGGCCAGCTTGGTAAGCGAGTTGTTCACCCATCCGTCCCCGGGCCGGTAAAACAGCTCCCTTAACTCGCCATCCGCGCCGACAAAGTTGATGTGCTGTTCCCCGTCACGACCAGCGTAGCTATGGACGTTGCTTCGTGTGGTCGGAATCACGCCCATGTTCGCTACCAGCCAGTTCACGGCGCTCACCGTCCTGTCCTCTGCGTTCTCGAGCCGCATTTCCAGAAAGTATTCCGCGGGAATCGCAAGCTGAGGAAACGTAGTCAGCCGAAAGCGCAGCTGAAACAGATCCGAGGTGGTGCTATTGGGCCAGTACTCGATCCCTCCATACAGTGTCTTCGTTCCGTCCAAATCCTCGCTCAGGATGAAGAAGTACTGTTCCCAGACGCTTATGAAGCCGTCGGGTGCGTCCGCGTTCAGCTGAATGCTGAAACCTTTTGTGCTGCCGGTCGACGAAAGCCAGACCAGGTCCTCGGTGACGTGAAGGCTCACTTTCAGATTCAGCAGCTGCTCGCATTCGCCATTCTTGTCGAAGCTCGCGAGATAGTAGTTGGAGTTGCTGCCCAGACCGTCGCCGGGCGGCGGGACGACGGGTTGGAGTAAGGGCGTGCTCGAGACAAGGTGCACGGATGGATCTGGCATGACGCGAAGCTCCTTCTCTGGTGCGGAACGTGAGACGAAGGGCCGGGATCTCGGGGCGTTGAGATTGCAGATCATCTTAGGCGCGCCTGTCTGCATAAGCCAGACGCAATTCGTCGTCGTTCCGACCTCCGCAGCAGAAGGAGGCTTCTGACGGGTATAAAGGTTCAGTCACGCTGCCCCGCGCAGCGGAATTGCCTGAGTGGAGATGTCATGGGATCGTTGCCCTCGTTCCGTCTTGAAGGTCAAGTCGCGCTGGTCACCGGAGCCGCTCGCGGGCTGGGCCGGGCGATCGCGCTGGCGCTCGCCGAAGCCGGCGCCGATGTCGCGCTCGGGTTGCGCGACGTGACGCGCGATGCTGGCCTTGCGGCGGAGATCGAGGCGCTCGGACGCAAGGCGCTTCCGCTGCAGATGGACACGAGCCATGTCGAACAGATCCGTCAGGCAATCGACGCGATTCCCCGTCAACTGGGCAGGCTGGACATTCTGGTGAACAACACTGGCATCGCGCCGACCAACCTCGCACTCGATGTCGTCGAGGAGGACTTCGATCGCACCCTCAACATCAATCTCAAAGGCACCTTCTTCGCCTGCCAGGCCGCTGGCAAGGTCATGAAGCAGCAAGGTGGCGGGCGCATCATCAACATGAGCTCCCAGGCTGGTTTCGTGGCCCTGCCCACGGAGTCGGTCTACTGCATGACCAAGGCCGGTATCGCACACCTGACCAAGTGCCTGGCCGTGGAGTGGGGTCCCTACAACATCAACGTGAACGCCGTCGCGCCTACCTTTATTCACACGCCGGGGACGAAGCCCGCCCTCTCCTCTCCGGATTTCCATGCGGAGACGGTGAAGAACATCGCTGCTTTGCATCGCATCGGGGAGCCACCTGAGGTGGCCGGGGCCGTGGTCTTCCTGGCATCTCCCGCGGCCTCGTTGATTACAGGTCACACCCTGCTGATCGATGGCGGCTGGACGGCCGTTTAAGCAACTGCAGTACCAGATCTCTGGAGCCCTATCTATGAGCCTCGAAACCCTGACCTATATGGGTCTGCCTGATTGCCTCAAGCTGTCTAACGGCACCGTCGACGTCATTGCTTCCACCGTTGTCGGTCCGCGGCTGCTGTTCTACGGCCCAAGCGGCGGCAGCAATGTCTTCGCCCACTATCCGGATGCCTCGAAGGAGACCGCGCTGGGTACATGGAAGCCCTACGGTGGTCATCGTCTCTGGGTCTGGCCTGAGGTCTTCCCGGCAACCTACGCCCCGGACAATGACCCGATCGAGCACACGGCTGAGGGCGAGTTGGGTCTGGTCCTCCGTCAGCCGGTGGACAAGTCCGGCATGGAGAAACAGATCCGCGTCGCCATGTCGCCCGAGGGCACAACCGTACGGCTCCAGCAGACGGTCACCAGTCACAGCCTGTGGCCGGTGGACGTTGCGGCCTGGGCCATCAGCGTGGTCGAACCGGGTACGTCGATCGTGCCGCGCGTGCCTTTCCAGACGCACGACGACTATGTGCCTGTGACGCAGCCCGTAGCGCTGTGCGCCTTTACTGACCTGCAGGATCCCCGCTTCACCCTGGGCATGAAGTATCTGCTGCTCCGCAGCGACCCATCCGTGCCGAGCTCGCAGAAGCTCGGGCTGCGCAACAAGGAGAACTGGTGCGCGCACCTGGTGAACGATCTGCTTTTCGTCAAGCGGTTCACGCATGACGAACGGGCGGAGTACCCAGACTATGGCGTGAACACCGAGGTCTACACCGAAGGGCGCTTTCAGGAACTGGAGCTTCTCGGGCCCCATCGCGTCCTTGCGACAGGTGAGTCACTGACGCTTGTTGAGGAATGGAATCTGTTCCCCGATGTGCAGGTAGCTGACCCGAAGAAGCTGGATCTGCTCGACGCCGCCATAAGCGCCAAGGTCCGCTCGTTGTTCTAAAGCATACGAATGCCTGAGTCAACGCCGTTCAAGCGGACCGACGTCTCCGGAGACGGGTACAGGCGCGGCGCTGCGCCCGGTTGGGGTGAGCGGTGGCGTTCAGGGTGAGCGCACCTTTGGCTTCGGCGGGTTCTCTGGCTTGCTCGGCGGCATCCTTGTTGTTGTCCAGCTCGTCCATCTCCCGGCACCAGCGGAGGATGGTGTTGCGACCACTGTTTTTGGGCGCTGGTTCAATCCATTCGGCTTCGGGGGCCAGGGAACCGAGTTCGCTGTCTTCCACCACCTCTGCGATGACCTCGGTGGGGTCAGGAGCGGGGTCGGCTTTCGGGAGGATGGTGCTGGCGATCTGGAGGCCGTAGAGGAGCAGGCCGGCGCGGCGCGGGTCGATCTCGTTGTTGGCGATCTTGCCCAGGATCTGGGCGACGGCGAGCTGGAGCCCGGCGCGCTCGGAGAGGTCGGCGGGGGTGGGCAGGCTGAAGGTGTTGGCCTTGGCCGCGCGGGCCGTGTTGACCTGGGGCTGCCGCGGGCCGGATCGGCGGGTGAGGTCGTGGTGGTAGCAGAAGTTGCCGGACCGCAGCGAGGGCGAGCCGCAGCGGCGACCGTCGGGACGGATGTGACGACACTGGAGCTGGACGGCGTCGGCGGTGAGGTGGAGGTTTGTGGGCATAAGTCCTT
>CAZZXY010000051.1:0-19349 GCA_964658105.1 Verrucomicrobia bacterium Tous-C9LFEB
CAGCAGCCGTACGCGCATGGAGGACGACACCCACGCGGAACCAAACAGCGGCTGAGCAATCAACATCCACAGCGCTCGTTTCGGGAAGGAACCGCCGGGCTGATACCAAGCGTTGTCGTACTTCCGCAGTTGCACGAGGCTCATTGCGCACCTCCCAGGAGCAGGGGCGTGCTGGCCGGCTCCGGACCACCCAGCAGGTAGTCGTAGAGCTCAGCCATCCCTTGTGTGACCTGCGCGGTGCTGTACTGGGACGCAATCAGACGCGCGCCATTGCGGCCCTTTGCCCAGTTCTTCTCCGCAGGTGCACCCAACAGGCTCGCCAGCGCCCCTGTCAGAGCATCCACGCTCGCCTCGATCTCCCAACCCGCGTCGGCTGCGGTGATCTCCGGCATGTTGCATGCACGTGTGGCAATCACGGGAACACCCATCCCCATGGCTTCCAGCAAAGCCATGCTGAGCCCTTCGGAGTAGCTGGGCAGCACGTAGCACTCGGCCGCATCCAAAACACTCCACTTCATCGCACCCGCCAGCATCCCCGTAAAGCAGACCTGCCCGTCGAGGCCAAGCTGACGAACTTGCTCCATGAGCCTCGCGTGCATGCCGTCCGCGTCCGGCCCGGCGATCACGAGATGTGCGTCAGGGTATTGCTTGCAGACGCGCGCCCAGCTCTCCACCAGCAGGTGGAGACCCTTCTTCGGGTGGAGCCGGGAGAGAAACAACACAAGCCGCTTTCCACGGAGTTGTGGGAAGTGATCCAGGAACACATCGCCATGCGCATCCTCTGGCAGGTCAACAGCGTTCGGAACCACGGCAATCGGGCACGTCGCGCCGAAGCGTCGATACTGCACCGCTTCCGCCGCGGTGAGCGCATGCAGACACGCCGCACCTGCCACGTTTTCGCGCTCGATCAGTGCGGCGTAAACACGCTTTTTCAGTCGCTTCGCGGACAGCGCCCAAGGCTCGAGCATCCCATGCGCGGAAAGCACGTAGGGCTTGCCCAGTTTACGCGCCAGGCGGCATGCCACGGCCGTGCTCTCTTCCCAGATCCCATGGATGTGCAATCCGTCGGCCTGGCGAACCAGCTCCGCGAAGTTCGTGCGCAGCTCGCGCTTCATGGCCCAGGAGGCTCGTGATGTCGGCCAGAAAGTGACGTCGTCTCTGCCGATTGCCGACGGAAGGTACTGCTCGCCCGCGTGGCAGAATGCCGCCAGCGAAACGTCAATCCCTGCCCGTTCCCCAAGCGAGGCTGCGAGCGCGGGGACTGCCGCACTCAGGCCGCCGTAGCGGGGGTCCGTGTGGGACACAACATGAAGCCACCGGCGAGGGTTTTCCCCTTGCGGCAAGGAAGACGTGCTTGCCCCAAAGGCAGGAGTTGCTGTGGCATCCATCAAGAGGCCACCTCCGCCATTGCCTTCGGTTCGGCGTCCCTTGCCTGTTCCGCTGCGATCGTTGCGATTGCCTCGCCGAAGCCGGCTGGCGAAAAGTAACGGATGATCTCGCCGGAACGCTGGCCCATGCGTGCCCGGTCCACCTCCGGCATGCGTTGCAGCCGATGCATGAACTGCTGCAGAGCCGCTTCGTCTGCCGGATCGAAGGTGAAGCCGTTCTCACCTTCGCGCACCAGATCCAGGCTGCAGCCGCAACGGTTGGACACCAGCACTGGCAGGTCCGCCGCCATCGCTTCATTCACAACCAGGCCCCACGGTTCGCGCGTGCTCGGCAGCACAAAGCAGCGGGCCGCCGCGTAGAAGGGCAGCAGAGCGCGAGAGTTCTTCAAGCCAGTGAAGACCACCTCTCCACCGAAATCACTGGCCCCGGCGGCAGCTTCCAGCGTCTTCCGTTCGGGTCCATCTCCACACAACACGAGTGGCCAGGTGCCGCCGTGTTCGCGATAAGCTAACCAGCTGCGCAGCAGCCCGCTTACGTTCTTTTCTTCGGCAAGACGGCCGACATAGAGGAACCCGCGCCATGTTGCCGCATCAGTCGACTGGCTCTCACGCGAGGCCAGCGCACCTCTGCGAAACATTTCGTTGTCGACAACGTCATAGCAGCCAACCATCCGGTCTGCCCGAAAGCCCAGCTGCCGCAGGTAGGCCACGTGTGCCCGACCGCCCGTCACCGCCCAGTCAAACAGCGTACGAATTGCGAGCTTCTTGGGCAGCTCCTTCCACCATGTTCGCTGATGATCCCCTGCCGTACTCTCCGTCATCAGCACACTCGTCCGGCCGTGCAGCCGCGCCCACAGGGCCGCAGCGATGGCGGGCAGCGTGTAGTAGCCGGGCACCAGAACGACTTCGGGCTGCAGTTCGTCGAGACGATGCCACAGCGTCCGTGCAAGCGCCACCTTGCTCGCCTCACCCCAGCTCGCATCAGGCTGCAGGGTTTCCACGCGGAGGTCTGCTGGCAGTTCCTCACGGAACTTCAGACCTGCGTGTACGCCGACACCACCGACCAGCTCCAGGCCGACAACCTCACCCTGTAGTGCCGGGTTCCCGTTCAGCCCGCGAAAGCGCGCGACATGGTACGGATACCAGTCAATCCAGATGACCACCACACGGCAGCGTGATTGCTCAAGCGGTTTAGGCACGCGGCACCTCAGTCAGGGCGTTCCCCAGTTGGGGGCGGCGCACTCGCCTGGCATACACCGCCGAGCGCGGCAGGAACAAACGCCGTCGCGAACGGCTGTGAACTCGCTTTTCAACCATCCGGAAGGCGATCCAGCACGGCACAGACAGTAGCAGCGTCCGGAAGATGACCGCTTCCATGGTCTGCATCACCAGATAGATCGAGAGCGCGGCAATCACGGTGTACTGACAGGTCCACACCCCACCGCGGGTGACAGCCTTGCGCCATACACGCCCATAGCCCCAGCCAAGAACGGCAAGCGTCGGCACCGCGAGCCACCACATCTCAACCCAAAGATCAGCGACAATGCCAGGCGCAGAGCCAGGCGCGCCCTGCCAGCCCAGCGCATCCGCGAAGCCTTCCCCCGTACCAGCGTTGTGCAGCAATTCCGGTACGCCGAAGTCTTCATATTTCGTCGGCCAGATCGCGCTTGGAATCGGTCTTACCAGGACCTGTGCCAGGTAGCGCCGCATCCAGAAGTAGTGGTCACGCCGTTCGGTACTGATCACGGTGCCGGAACCATAGATGAACTCGTTGCCGGTATCCGACTTGTTCACGATGTTGGACACGTCGGTCTTCATGTTGAAGTCCGAGCCCAGGTAGATGTTCTGCCGATTGGTGACAAGAAAGAGCACGAGCCAGCCAAGCGCCAGTCCACCCAGGCCAAACGTAAACACGGGCGGTCGCTTGCCACGGTTGAAGTACCAGCTCATCAGAAGCACGATGACCAAGGCAAATGTCGGGCCACGGCGCCCCATCAACAGAGCGCTTGCACTCCACGGCAAAGCAAACAACAGTCCAAGGCTGATCCCCAGGAGGCGCGGGCCGCCCGACGATAACGACGTCATCGCAAACATGACGCCCACCAGGAGCAGCAGGCTGCCGTCGCGTATATAGCCGTTGTCGTCCCAGCCACCCGCATACGAGTTGCTGAAAGCCCGTGTGAATCCGCCTACATTGTGGATGGTGATCAGCCAGCACACCAACCCCAGCGATCCCACGACAGCGGAGGCTACCAGCAACCGCTTCGCAGAACGCTCACCCAACCGGCGCTGCGCGACGCGCGTCTTGCGAATGCGCACGCCCGCGCCAAGACAGCCGAGCACAAAGGCCAGGATGCCCAGCACGTTCAGCAACTGCACGTGCAACAGCTGTTCATCATCGAAGAAGCGCGACAGACCGTCCGCCTGCCACAGCTGAAACGGCATCCACGCATACAGAAACGCAAACATCGGCCCAAGAAAGACCAGGGGATGAAAGACGTCGCGGCTGCCATCGAAGGCAACAATGGCGGCTCCCACCGCGATCAAGCCGGCAGCAATGAGGAGCAGCTCAAACACGGCGCATCCTCCCCCCGACCAGGCCCTGCAGCTTGCGCCACAGGCTCCCAAGAGCCGCGCGCGGCGGAAGCCAATCGTGTTGCTTGCCCCAGAACCACAGCGTCGCAAAGACAACGACGCAGAGCAGCAGCATGGCGCCCGTGGTTGTAGCCGTCGCCGACGCAGCGGAGCTGCGCAGCATGGCCAGGGCCGCCCCGGAGGCCACGGCGCCGTCTGCGATCAACGTCAGGCCGATCAGGCCCTTCGGCAGGTTGTCCATACGCCGCAGCGTGAACAGCACCAGCAGCGCCGACAAGAGATGTGCCAGGAAGTACACCGTCATCGCCTGCCAAGCATTTCCACCGCGCACCAACAGCAGGGTCGCCGCACCCGCTACACACAGGGCCCAGATCGTGTTGATGACGGCAGTCGCGCGCAGGGACACAATCGTCAGCCGTGCGGCCGCAGGCGCATTGCCCATGTGGGCCACAGCGGTTGCCAGTGCCAAGGCAATGGTCACCGCCGCCCCGGCGTAGGATCGCCCATACATCAGCGTCAGGAGCCAGGGGATCACTGTCATCCCGGCAAGCGCCAACACCAGCGACACCGCAATCGAGGCGTAGCTGCACAGCGCCATCACGCGCTGAGGCGTCTGGCTCTCCTCATGTCGCGGGTCCGCCATCACCGCATAGCTGCCCTCGGTCAGCAGCGAGGGCGCCAACGCCACCAGGTTGCGCAACTGGTTAGCAATTGTGAGAAAGCTGATCTGCACCAGGCTGGCATCGTTCCGGGCCACCACCGCACTCAGCCACCAGCCGGAGATGTTGCTGGCGACAAGGCTGCCCAGCTGAATTCCACCAAACGTCCAAACCTCGCGCAGCATGGGTTTCAGTGGCGATGCCTGCACATGCCCTGGAGCGAGGCGCAGGCCCAGCCTGCGGCCAAACAGAACACACACCAGCACCGCGGTGATGGCTACGGCACCCTGGACGACCAGCATTGCCCGTGGATCGTGTCGGTGCGCCATGGCGGGCAGCAACGTCACCATTCCAAGGCCCACCATCAGGGACAGAGCCAGCAACGCGAGCAGGTGGCGCTGGCCCACAAAGAAGCCACGCGCACACTCCAGCAGAATGATGCCGACGGAGGAGATTGCAGCCCAGCGGAGCAGGCCGGTCAGACTCGCCTTGCCTACCAGGTGCGCGATCGGCGCGGCACCCAGCCACAATCCCACCGCCGCGAGCGCCGCCGAGACCAGCGATACGATGATCAACGCACGTCGCAGCGTGGGGTAGCCCGCCGACTCACGTGGATACTTGCCCGAAAAGCGCGTAGCCGTCGCACCAATGCCGCCGGCTGCATACATCGAGATCTGGTTGGCCGTACTCATCGCAAACGAGTACGCCCCAAAGACGCCCTTGCCACCGAATCGTGCCGCCAGGATGTTGGCCAGCAGACCGACGCCCCGCTCTACCGCCACGCTGATGCCCAGCGCGGAGGTGCCACCTACCAGATGACGGGTCACCTCTTGACTGAGTGGCTGTCCGATGCCGCCCGCCAGCTCAAGCTCGGGTAAGGGCGCACTGACCGGCGGCCACGTCGAACTGTCGCCATCAACGATGGGCGACACCTCCGGCGTTCCCTCTGGGTGAAGAGGGTTTGGGAACTCTGCGAGGGCGGGACTCATGCCGCGGTGGCCGCCTTCCCGTTCGCACCCTTGCGCTGATACCGGTAGTAGCCCTTGTAGTAGTTCGTCCATCCCTCGCGCTGCGGATTGAAGTCGTTCAGGATGGTGCCCACGAGGGGAATGCCATCGCGATCAAAGAGGTCGCGTGCCATCGCTGCCGCATCCAGCGTGGTGGTCGATGCACGGAACACCAGGATCACGCCATCGGCCTCGCGCGCCAGAATGCGCGTGTCCGCCATATGCAACGTCGGCGGGGTGTCGATCAGCACCATGTCAAAGCTTTTCGAAAGGCGATCCAGCAACTGCGGCAGCACTGGCGAGTGCAGGAGCTCCATCAACTCTTCGCTGCCGTTGCCAGCAGCAATCACACTGACGTTTGGCTGATCTGTCGCGTGAACAAACGTCGACAACGGCACCTGATCGACGTCGTACTCACCACGAAGAATGTTACGCAAGCCGACGTTGTTTTCCATTGCGAAGGCATTGTGGAGATTGGGCTTGCGAAGGTCGCCATCCACCAGCACCACACGCATCTTCGACTTGCTCAGCGCCACGCCCAGGTTCGAGGTAACCGTGGTCTTGCCCTCACCGGCGTTGGGGCTTGCCACGACATAGGTACGCGAGCCTTTCTTGGCCTCGGAGATCAGGATGGACAGCGTGGCGTTCCGGTACGCTTCAGCGGCCAGGGAGAACTCATCCTTCCAATGCGCCAGCGGCGTTGTCTCCGTCGATCCCGGGAGTAAAGCGCGCGGCTGTGTGGTGACACCGCCAAAGTTGAGCGGTGCTGCCTTGGGCGCGCCCGCAAACTCGCGCAATGCCGGGATGGTGCCCAGCTCATGCACATGCAGGAACTTCTGCACGTCGCCAGGCTTCCGGAAGACATTCAGCGTGCGTTCCCGGTAAAACGCAAAGGCGGTGCCCAACAGCCCGCCCAGGAACAAGCCCACCCCGCCGGCAATCTTGCGCTGTGGGGAGAACGGCGCCTCTGGCACCTGCGCCGGATCCACCACACGGATCGTGGCAGCCTGCATAGCCGACGCAAACCCCGCCTCTTTGGCGTGCTCCAGCAGCGTCTGATACAGCCGTTGTTCGCTGTCGAGTTCAGAGCGCAGGAGGCTCGCCTTGGCAGCTCGCTGCAGGTCACTTGACACTTTGGCCAGTTCCGCCGAGTACGTTACACTCAGCAACGCTTCACGGTGCCTCGCCGACGATAACTCATTGTTCTGCCGCGCCAGACTCGTCTCGTCCGCGAGGCGCATACCGTCTTCCGCCGAACGGATCTGCGTCTTCAGCCTGCCCACCTGTGGGTTCTCGTCCTTGTAGATGGACGTCGCCTTCGCGAGCTGTGTTCGCAGGTCTGCCAACTGCGTCTCGTACTGCCGGTGCACCGGGCTGTCCATCACAGCGGGGGCTGTTCCTGGTGCGGCAATCCGGTCCATGCCGGACTCGGCTTCCTTGGCGATGCGATCCGACTGAGCCTTGACCAACTCATCCTGCAAGGCGCGTAAACGATCTTCGCCCACGCCGTTGTTCGGGTTCAGCAGCATGCCGTTGCCGCCGGTCGCCACGTCCAGTTGCTTCTCGGTCTCCTGTGCACGCGTTTTGACATCGGCAACCTGCTTGGTGAGCCAGGCACTGGTCTTCGACGCCTCGGAGCTCCGCGACTGCAAATCGTTCTCCTGGTACGTCGATTGCAAGGCGTTGCAGAACTTCGCCGCCAGATCAGGCGACCATGCGTCGCAGGTGATCTCAACCAGCCGGGTGACACCGACCGGTTTCACCTTGACGTTGCGGGCAGCTTCGGCCAACGCATCACTGTACGGAATCGGCTGCAGGCCACCCAGATGAAAGACGCGCTGCAGGTGAGACAGCAGGTCGCCACGCTCCACAGATGCGGGATGTGCCTGCATCTCGAGGTTGTGGACCGTGCCGCGCAGGAGGGTCTCACTTTCAAGCAGCTTGATCTGCGTTTGCAGATTGGTGTCCGCCTCCGAACCCCCTTCGTTGCTTGTGGGGTTCACGGACCGGATATTCAAAAAGTCCGAGTTGATAGGCCGGATTTCCATGGAGAGACGGGTGCGATACACCGGCAGGGTCCGCAGGCCAAAGAGCATACTGAGCAGCACGCCCGCCGTAGCGAACGCGAGCAGGCTCCACTTGTACCGTCGCAGGGTCTGCATGTACTCCTGCACCAGGCCCATGGTCTCGGCCTCGGGCTCTGCGGCAAACTCGGAAGGGTACAGGACGGGCGCGGCAAACGCCCCAGGCTCATGGCCGTGCTCGAGACGACGGGGGAATCGCTCTCTCATCAATGTCTCCTCATGCCTGCAGAGCTGGCTGCAGCTTGCGGGGTCGTACGGGTTGGGTGTTCGGCCCCGGCTAGCGGTAAATCAGAACTCCGGTAGAAATGCCAATCGCGGCTTCAATCGCGCGTCGCGAGCCCACCTTGAATCCGCTGTGCGGAACGAAGAGGATGTCGTCGGCATACAGCCGTACATCCGGGGCCTTGCCTGCGAAGATCTTGTTCACGTTCACTGGGATCAGCGTGTGGTCGCCTTCCCCGTTGGGATTGGGCCGCAGAATATGCGCACTTCCCGAGGCCGAATCCGGGCCTAAGCCTTCAGCCAGGCTGAGCGCCTCGAGCACCGAAATGGTTCGGTGTGTCGACAGCACAAAGCCTCCAGCCTTCTTGACATCGCCGACCACATACACCAGTTCCCCCTTAGGAACCGACACCACATCGCCCGGACGCAGCAGGATGTTGTCTTCAGGCGATTTGAGCCTCATCAATGCGTCCAGGGGAAAGCTCTCCGTGGTCGCTCCCGACGCGGTGTCGGCAGTCACGTCAGACCCCGCGAGTTTGCCCCAGTTTGCCTGGCGGGTCACAAGAATCGTCGGACCCGCGTCAGACTTCAGGCCGCCCGAAAGCGAGACCACATCCAGCAACCGGGTGGGGCCGGACAATTGATGAATGCCAGGGTTCGCGACCTCACCCACCACTGATACCGGGCGGCTCTCCATGCCCGCGACATTGATCGTTACATCCGGGGCGTTCAGGTACTTGCTCAGCTTGGCGGCCAGTTCGTCGTGCAACTGCGTCACGGTGAGACCGCCGGCCTGCACGCGACCCACCATGGGCAGGTCAATGCGCCCATTGGGATCAATGCGCATCGGGGTCTGCGGGATCTCTTCCATGTCCGCCACGCGGAGAACAATCTGATCGCCAGGCCCCAGGACATAGTCCGGCGTTGGCTCCGCCCGCCTCTGCAGTGTGGTCTGCGAGCAAACGGGAGAAACACAAACAAGTGCAGCAGCAAAAATGCCAAAGAAGCGATTCATCTTGTTTTCCGGTCTTACGCTTTTCTATCTTCGCAAAAAGAGAAAGGGTGGTGTGTCGCCTTCGGGCGACACCTTCGTGCGCAACGCTGTCGGGTGATCCTGTATCTGGCTGCAGCGATGAGATTTAGCCTGGCTCATGGCCCCGACACTGCTCGCGCGGGTCTAACCACAAACCCACTCAGAGTTACCATTGTGCGCGGCTTGTCCCCTTCCATGGCTCATTACAGGACGATAACTATCCTCTTCAAGAACGCCCTTTACGCCCCTTCGGATTGGTGTGAGCCTGGATGCGGCCGCCCACCGCGGTGTTTTCACCGAAGCGCCTTCGCGAGGTTGACTCCCGAAGGCTGAACCGCATCTCTCAAGTCTTTTGCTGATTCGCTGCCCCGAAAGTTGTAATTGCATCGCCCGACGGAGCTTGAAGTTCTGCATGGAGGTAACAACAATGGAGAGGGCAACACCAGGGCGAACACGGGCAAGGAACCGCAGTGCTCTCTTCGCGTCCGCCTGGTCCTCCATGTCCCCCAAACAGAAGGTAAGCATGATGCAGAAGTTGGGCCGGCGGTACTGCGGGGTGCTCCTCGTGAGCGCGTTCCTTTTCAGCGTAAGGGGAACCAGTCAAAACACTCAGAACAGCTCCTCCTCGCCGCTCCAGGTCAGCTTCGGAGAGAACGGTCTGCAGACACTCCGTTACGACGGAACGACGCTGGCCAACCTCGGCGCGAACCCCGGTGACGCCTTCTACATCGGCCACATGAAAGCCACGGACCTGGGCGGCCGTACCCTCTCCGGTGGACAGTATGGGTGGGGCGAAACCAACAGCGGCAAGCACTGGAATGCATCGACCCAGACGTGGAACTACACCTTCAGCTGGGGCGCGATCGCGGTGCAGTATCTCCAGAACGGGGCCAATCTCGACGTTCTCACCACGGTCACCAATAACAGGGACTCTGGCATCATCTTCGATGGAGCTGCTGTTTTTCCGCTGGTCCTGCGCTTTCCGCAACTTCCCAACGGGTTCGTTTCACCCAGTTACCCCCAGCTGGCGTTCAACACCACGGGTCCCAGTGTCACCACTGCAGACTGGGGCGACGGGGAGGTGGTCGCGGTTGCGCCGGACGCGCGTAAACCGCTGTACACCGGCTTCTGGCCCGCGCAGGGATCCGGCGGCGTGGCCTACAACCCGCAGATCAGCGGAACCACTCCCGATGGCCTGGCCACTTTTCAGCCCCACAATGACCGTCCTGTCTATCCCGGCCAGACCGACCGCTACACGGTTTCATTACGCTTCGCACCCCGCGGCACCCCGACCTACCCGCTCGCGGCAGACGCGTATGCGAACTGGGCTTCTGTCTACCCTTCCACGTTGGACTGGACTGACCGGCGCGCCATCGGCACGGTGTACCTTGCCAGTTCACCTCAGGGCGGCGACCCCAGTCACTCAGGTGGCTTCCCGACCAACCCCCGGCGCTATTTCAATTCCAGTGCGGTCGATGTCACCACGGCCGCCGGGCTCGCGGCCTTTCAGCAGCAAGTGCTGAAACAAGCGGCGAGCGTCGTTGCCAACGCGGAACATCTGAACGCCCAGGGCGTTATCACCTGGGACATCGAAGGCGAACAGTACCCGCAGGCGACCAGCTACGTCTGTGAGCCGGACGAGATCGCCCAGGTGGCACCCGAGATGGAAAAGACCGTCTCGATTCCTGGCTCACCCTACAACGGGAAAAAACTGGACGATGCCTACTTCAGCATTCTCAAGAGCGCCGGTCTGCGCGTCGGCGTTTGCGTTCGGCCCCAACACTTCACCCTGAACGCGGACGGAACAGCGAGCCAGGCCTACCTGGCTCCTCAAGCCATCCTTGCCGAACTGACCCGCAAAGCCAGGTATGCCCATGATCGCTGGGGCGCGACGTTGTTTTATGTCGACTCCACCGTGGACAACATCGGCAGCGTGCTTCCAGCGGCGATCTTTGCGCAATTGCACACGGCCCTGCCGGATTCGCTGTTCATCCCGGAAGAGACGGATCCGCTCCACTACGCGTACACCGCCCCCTTCAAGAGCTTCATCGACCTCGGCGCGGTCGGTACCGAGGCGGGCGTGCTCTCCTACTACCCGCACGCCTTCAGCGCCGTCCTTGTAAACGACGCAGACCCGGGCAAACTGGCCGCGGCTCAAACGCAACTCGTCAAGCAGGTTGGGCAGGGCGACATTCTGATGGCCCACGTGGACTACTGGCAGGCCAACAATCCAACCGTGATGGCGATCTATCAGGCCGCGGGGGTTACCGCACCAACGACCGCACCGGTCACCACACCGCCACCTGCCCCGCCGGCACCTGCTCCGGTCCCCACTCCGGCTCCGGCTCCCGAGCCAACTCCCGCTCCTACCTCGCCTCCCACAGCCTCGAGCCTCATCTCCATCGCGGGACCGATCACAGGCGAACTGGTATCTGGCGCGATTGTGATACAAGGAATCGTTAATGATGCCCTCGACGCTGCCGGTTCACACCTCGTTGTCGATGGTTTTAACCTGCTCAACACCCGCCTCACAGGGGGTCCTTACACGTACCCTCTCGACACCAGAACACTCCCTAATGGCACGCACGTCCTGCAGCTCTGGGGCCATGACATTGCCAACAACACCATCCTCTCTGGTACGGTTACCATCGTCGTGCACAACTAGCATGGAGCACGACTCCGCTTTGGCAGCAGTGCAGGATGCTCGGCCTCGTGGACTCCACCTCGTACAACTTTGGTGCCCATCACAACTTCCAGTGCAACATTTAGGATCGACCAGGGCGGAGAACACGGAAGCCCTGGGCAATAAACCTCTGCTTTACCCGGGAGATGGTGTCGTGGAAAAGCCTATTGAATCAGTTCAGATTGTCAGCGACGGCATCGTTGTCCGCTTCAGCGATGGTGTTCTGACGTATTTTCCCCAGGGTTTCCTGCGCGAACACATCGGCGTGGGCTCCAATCAGATTTTTCTCGATCACGATCCTTGCGAACCCGGAAGCAGCCGAAGAGGATTACACCTGCAGTAAGGGACCTGCAACGCCAGAAACAGATGCGTCCTCTCGCCAGACGAACAACGGGCACATCAGATCCCGAAGCGGGCTCCCACGGCACGATATACGGCTCGTATGCCGTCTTCCAGGGCGATGGTGTGCCTCCAGCCCAGCTCGTGCAGGCGGCCAACGTCCATCAGCTTGCGCGGTGTGCCGTCCGGCTTGGTGGCATCGAACACGAGTTGGCCTTCAAACCCGGTCACCCGTTGCACGATCTCGGCAAGCTCACGAATGGTGACATCCTCTCCCGTACCGATGTTGACCAGCGGAGCGTCCGTCTCGTTCAAAAACCGCCCATAGCCGTCTTCGGGCAGGTTCAGCAGGAACAGGCAGCCGCTCGCAAGATCATCCGCATGCAGAAACTCGCGCCTGGGCGTGCCGGATCCCCAGACCACAAGCTCTGACTGACCACGCGCCTTTGCCTCGGCCGCCTTGCGCAGCAGTGCCGGCAGGACGTGCGAACTTGTCAGGTCGAAGTTGTCTTCGGGCCCGTACAGGTTGGTCGGCATGGCAGCCAGATAGCGAGTACCGTACTGCCGGTTATAGGACCAGCACATCTCGATGCCCGCGATCTTGGCTAAGGCATACGGACGGTTCGTCGGCTCCAGCGGACCCGTCAGGAGCGCGTCCTCCCGAAGCGGCTGGGGCGCCATCTTCGGGTAGATGCAGGATGATCCCAGAAACAGCAACCGTTTGACCCCGACCCGGCGAGCCGCCTCGATCACGTTCATCTGGATCTGGAGATTTTCCCGAATGAAGTCGGCGGGGTAGGTGTTGTTGGCCAGAATTCCGCCTACCTTGGCGGCTGCCAGCACCACGTACTCTGGACGACATTCCTCAAAAAACCGGTCCACCGCACCCGCGGAAGTCAGGTCCAGCTCCTCATGAGAGCGCTTCAGCACGTCGCGGTAACCGGCACCGTCCAGCGCCCGCATTAGCGCGGATCCGACCAGGCCGCGATGCCCGGCGACGTACACGCGCGCATCCAGCGGCATGGCTGGAGTCTCCCCCGGCGACTTGGTAACCGTCTCGTTCATGCAGCTTAGCTCTCCCGCACGCTATAGGCCTGGTATCCGTGGCGCAGCACCAGGGCATCACGCTCAGCCGCTTTGAGATCGCAGTCGACCATCTCTTGTACAAGATCGTCAAAGCTGGTCCGGGGCGTCCATCCCAGCACCTGCTTGGCTTTGCCTGGATCGCCAAGCAACGTCTCCACTTCAGCGGGGCGAAAGTACCGCGGATCCACCGCGACAACGACCTCGCCGGTGCTGTTGACCGCCTTTTCCTCGACACCCTCGCCACTCCAGGTAAGGTTCAGCTCCAGGCGCTCGGCGCATCGCACAACGAAGTCGCGTACTGAATACTGCTGTCCGGTCGCAATGACAAAGTCTTCGGGCTTGTCCTGCTGCAGCATCAACCACTGCATCTCGACGTAATCGCGTGCATGGCCCCAATCGCGCCGGGCATTCAGGTTTCCCAGAAACAACTGCTTTTGCAGCCCGACCTTGATCCTCGCCAGTCCGCGCGTGATCTTGCGCGTCACAAACGTCTCGCCGCGCATGGGGGACTCGTGGTTGAACAGGATACCGTTGCAGGCATACATGCCATACGCCTCGCGGTAGTTGACCGTGATCCAGTAGCCATAGAGCTTGGCTACGCCATAAGGCGACCGGGGATAAAACGGCGTGGTCTCCCGCTGGGGCGTCTCCTGCACCAGGCCGTACAGTTCCGAGGTTGAAGCCTGGTAGAACCGGGTCTTGTTGACCAGACCCAGGCTCCGGATCGCCTCCAGGATGCGCAGGACGCCAAGCGCATCGGAGTTCGCCGTGTATTCAGGCTCTTCAAACGAGACCTGTACATGCGACTGAGCTGCCAGGTTGTAGATCTCGTCCGGCTGTACCTTCTGCACGATGTGCAGCAGCGACGAGGAATCCGTCATGTCGCCGTAGTGCAGAATGAAACGCTGGTGTGGCTGGTGCGGGTCCTCGTAGATGTGGTCGATGCGCCCGGTGTTGAACAGCGATGACCGCCGCTTAATACCGTGCACCTCGTACCCTTTACCTAGCAAAAACTCCGCCAGGTACGCCCCGTCCTGCCCCGTGACGCCCGTGATCAGCGCCTTTTTCATTGATACTCCGTTCCCCATGTGGCTTCCAAGCGATCGCAGCCTCCACTTTACCGTTCGGAAGCTATTTCGTATGCATCACTTCCGTAATGCCCCAGGCGATGTCGGCCATACCCGACGAGCGATACGCTTGAACATCATGTCCGCACTTTCCTCCCCCGGTGACCGCCTTGACCACGATTCGGCTTCCCCTGCCAAACCGCACGAGATCCCGCAAGTCCAGATCCTCGACCGGCACGAGGAGCGCTCTGCCTGGTCTACCTTTCACCGCATTCGTTACCGCATGCGCGGCGCTGGAGGGGAGTGGATCGAGGGGGAGCGCGAGTTCCTCGACCGGGGCGACGCCGTCGCGCTCCTGCCCTATTGTCTGGAAACCGGTCACATCCTTCTTACGCGCCAGTTCCGAATGCCGGTCTACCTCAAAGCCCCAACGGATTCGCTGCTCCTGGAGATCTGTGGGGGCATCCTGGATGACCCGGACCCCGCTGTGACGGCGCATCACGAGGCGCTGGAGGAACTTGGCATCGAGCTCGATGCCCTGGAACGTGTCTTCGAGGGCTATTCCACACCGGGTTCCGTCTCCGAGAAGGTCTACTTCTTTCTTGCGCCCTACACCCCCGAAGGACGCCGGCATGCCGGCGGCGGCCTCCCGCACGAGGGCGAGGAGATAGAAGTCGTAGAAATGCCGCTTGCCGAAGCCATGCGCCTCATCCGCACGGGCGAGCTCCGGGACGTACGCACCATCGCCCTGGTGCTTTACCTCACCGCAGACGGCCGATGCAGCCGCTAGCCGCTCCCGTCTGCAGAGAAACGATCCGGGGCGCATCCTGCGTTCGCTTCGCTCATCCAACCCTCTGCCAGCAAATTGCGGGTGCAGCGTCACCTGTCATCGTCCACATCGGCTCCCGTGAGATGCTAAGCATGTCGGCTCCGGGCAGACGAGCATGTCGCAGTCCAGGCCAGCGGAGAACGAGGGTTTATGTGCGGGATCGTCGGCGTCTTCGGACACCATCCGGTCAGCGGGATCATCTATGACTCGCTTTCGATGCTTCAGCATCGGGGGCAGGACGCGGCAGGGATTGCCACCTGCTATCAGGACCGCTTTTACCTCCATAAAGAGAACGGGCTAGTCACCAACGTCTTTAACAGCACCAATATGGCCCGTCTGCTGGGCAAGATGGGCATCGGTCACGTCCGCTACCCCACCGCCGGCTGCGCGTCCGTAGCCGAAGCCCAGCCCTTTTACGTCAACTCCCCTTATGGCATCGTCTTCGCGCACAACGGCAACCTGACCAACGTGCAGGAGATCATCGACAGCGTCTACCAGAACGATCGCCGGCATCTGAATACCACCTCTGACAGCGAGGTCATGCTCAACGTCTTCGCACACGCCCTCGCGCGTCGTGGCGTTGTTACGCCGAAGCCCGCCGACATCTTTGCAGCCGTTGAAGAAGTGCACGAGCGCTGCAAGGGCGGCTACGCCGTCGTCGCCATGATCGCTGGCGTTGGCATGCTCGCCTTCCGCGACCCTTACGGCATTCGGCCCCTGGTGATGGGCAGCCGCATCCTGGAAGACAAAAAGGGAAGCAAGAAGGACTACATCGTTGCCAGTGAAAGCGTGGCGCTTGGCGTGAATGACTTTCACCTCGACCGCGATATCGAAGCCGGCGAAGCTGTCTTTATCGATATTCGCGGCAAGCTCTTCCATAAGAAATCGAAGTCCGCCCAGCCCGTTGCGCCGTGCCTGTTTGAATACGTCTACCTGGCCCGGCCCGACTCCATCATCGACGGCATCTCCGTCTACCAGGCCCGCACCAACATGGGCATCAAGCTCGCCGAGAAGATCAAGCGCGAATGGAAGAACGTCCCCATCGACGTGGTCATTCCAATCCCGGAAACCAGCCGCACCGCGGCTCTCGAGATCGCCCAGCGCCTGAATAAGCCCTACCGCGAGGGCTTCATGAAGAATCGCTACATCGGCCGCACGTTCATCATGCCCGGGCAGGCGCAGCGCAAGCAGTCCATCCGACGCAAGCTCAGCCCCATCCCCCAGGAGTTCAAGGACCGCAACATTCTCCTTGTCGACGACTCCATCGTGCGCGGCAACACCATCCGGGAGATCATCTCCATGGCGCGCGAACTCGGGGCCAAGAAGGTCTTCGTCGCCTCGACGGCGCCGCCGGTCCGCTACCCCAACGTCTACGGCATCGATATGCCGGCCCGCTCCGAGCTTATTGCCTCCGGTCGCACCGTCCCCGAGCTCGCCCAGGAAATCGGTGCCGACTGTGTCATCTTTCAGGACCTCGCCGATCTGGAAGCGTCGGTGCGGGAAATTCGCCCCGACATCTGCAGCTTCGAAGCTTCGGTGTTTGACGGCAAGTACGTCACCGGCGACATTACCCGCAAATATCTCAACAGCTTGCAGCGGGCCCGCAACGACGCCGCCAAGCAGACCGAAGAAGTAGCCAGCCATATAACGCGCAACCTGGCAGCACACCTATAAGGCGCTAACAGGAAGGCCGGCGCCGACAGGGTGCGTCGTCAGACCGCTCCGGGATGATGCGACAATCCAGTTCCGACGTTTTCTCCGGAATGTATGCGGGGAGCGGCAGGAGCGGGCACCCTCATGAAGGCACAAGACAACCGTCTACTACGCCTGATCGCCGTCTTCAAGGTCCTTAAGGCTCTGGCTCTGGTCGCACTGGGTTTCGGTGCCCTGCATTTCATTCACGACAACGACGCTGCCGGCGCACTGGCCCACCTCGCGGGCAGACTCGGTCTCAACCCGGGAGGTCGCTATCTCGATCACGCCCTCGCCAAGGTCGCTAATCTTCCGCCGGACAGGTTTCGGGATCTCGGCATCGGCAGCTTTATTTACGCGGCCCTTTTCATGACCGAGGGACTGGGCCTGTGGTTCATGAAGTCCTGGGCCGAGTGGTTCACCACGATCATCACAGGCTCACTCATCCCGTTGGAGATGTTTGAGATCTACAGCCATCCCTCGATCGGCAAGGTTCTCATCCTCCTCCTGAACATTGCCATTGTTGCCTACCTCGTCCTGAGACTCCGTAAGGAAAAGTCCGGGTCTGGCGGAAAGTAAGCCCTGGCCCGTGGGAGACGCCAGCCTGAGCAGCGCTCGATGAACGGACGGCTCAGGATCGGGACCTCGCTTGCAGAGTCGCTACAGCAGACTCCTGCCTTGCACCCCTCACGCGATACCCTGATAGGGGGGCGAGGCGAAGCCGTTCCTTGCACCCCATTTCTTCAAGGAGCCGTCATCCTGAGCGCAGCGAAGGACCTCAGCATTCTGCCAGTCGAGCCCACGCAACCTGCCATCACCCGATCCGGCAACGTCCAGGTGCTCGCCGGTCCATGCGCCCTCACAAACTTCGAAGCCGCCCGCCTCCTGGCACGACTCCAGCAGTTTGATCCCGCCGTGATCGCCGTCGATGCAGCGTTCCTCTACCTCCTGCAGCGTCGCCTCACCTCGCAGCGCGACACCTCGAAGCTCGAAGCTGAACCGAGACCCTCAGCACTCACCGTAGCCGAGACTCCCTTCAACGAAGCCCGGCTCCGCGAACTCCTCGGTTCCACCCACGATCTCTCTGCGGGGCCGCGCCTCTGGATCACGCCCCGTACCGGGACGCAGTCCCCTTGGTCCAGCAAAGCCACTGACATCCTCGGTAACACCGGCTTCTCAGCCATCGAGCGGATCGAGCGTGCCCGCGTCGTCCGCATCGAGGGCGCGACGGACCTCGGCCAACTCGCACCGCTGCTGCACGACCGCATGACGGAGAGCGTCTTCACGAGTGCTGACGACCTGGCGCAGATCTTCGCCCCGCGAACCGCCAAGCCCCTGGCCCACATCCATGTCCTCGCCCGCGGAGCACAGGCCCTTCACGAGGCCAATCGGACACTCGGCCTATCGCTCGCGCCCGACGAAATCGACTATCTCCTGCGCGAGTTCAGGGCACTCGGCCGCAATCCGACCGACGTCGAGCTCTACATGTTTGCGCAGGCCAATAGCGAACACTGCCGGCACAAGATCTTCAACGCCCGCTGGACCGTCGACGGCGTTCCTGCCGAGCGTTCCCTTTTCGGCATGATCCGCAACACTTACGAAAGCGCGGCGGATCCGGACGTGCTCTCCGCCTACCGCGACAACGCCGCCGTCATCCGCGGCGGCAAGGGCAGCCGCTACTTTCCCGATCCCGCCAACAACGAATACACAGCCCATCCGGAAGAGATCCACATCCTTTGCAAGGTGGAAACCCACAACCATCCCACAGCCATTTCCCCCTGGCCCGGCGCCGCCACCGGCTCCGGCGGCGAGATCCGCGACGAGGGTGCTACAGGCCGCGGCGCGAAGCCCAAAGCCGGGCTCGGCGGCTTCTCTGTCTCGGACCTCCACCTGCCGCAGTCTCCCCAACCCTGGGAGGATAACTACGGCAAACCGAGCCACATCGCCAGCCCGCTCGACATCATGACCGAGGGCCCACTTGGCGCGGCCGCCTTCAACAATGAGTTCGGCCGACCCAACCTGTGCGGCTACTTTCGCACGTTCGAGCAAACCAGCCCCGACGGCACCCGCTTCGGCTACGGCAAACCCATCATGCTCGCCGGCGGTCTCGGCAATATCCGTGCCGAACACGTCGAGAAAGGCGAGATCCTCCCCGGCTACGCACTCATCGCGCTCGGCGGTCCGGCCATGCTCATCGGCCTGGGCGGCGGCGCGGCCAGCTCCCAGACCGGCGGCGAGACCCCGGACCAACCCAGCCCCACGCACCAGCAGGACCTGGACTTCGCCAGCGTCCAACGCGACAACGCCGAAATGGAGCGCCGTGCCCAGGAGGTCATCGACCGCTGCTGGCAGCGCGGCGATCGCAACCCCATCGCCTTTATCCATGACGTCGGGGCCGGCGGCCTCTCGAACGCCTTCCCCGAGCTCGTCAAGGATGGCGGCATGGGCGGCACCTTCTCGCTGGGCGCCATCCCCCGCGGCGAAGAAGGCCTAAGCCCGCTGGAAACGTGGTGCAACGAGGCCCAGGAGCGCTACGTCCTCGCCGTCGCTCCCGCCGACCTGCCGCTCTTCGAACAGCTTTGCGCCCGCGAGCGCTGCCCGTTCGCTCTCATCGGCCACGCTACTGCAGAAAAGCAGCTCGTCCTCGCCAGCAACGCCCCACTCG
>CAZZXY010000051.1:19449-31432 GCA_964658105.1 Verrucomicrobia bacterium Tous-C9LFEB
GCGAGGGCCGCAGGCACGAGCCAGTCGCAGCAGAAAACAACGACCCTATCAACCTCCCAATGTCTCTCCTCTTCGGCAAACCCCCGAAGACCGAACGCCGGTTCCACCACACCCCACTCCCCACTACGCCCCTCAACCTCACCGGCATCACCATCCCCGATGCCGTAGAACGCCTGCTCCGTCTGCCGACAATCGCCTCGAAAAACTTCCTCATCACCATAGGCGACCGCTCCGTCGGCGGCCTCGTCGTGCAGGACCAGATGGTCGGTCCCTGGCAGGTTCCCGTCGCCGACTGCGCCGTCACCCTGCGTTCTTTCGACTGCGCCCACGCCGCCGAGGCCGCCGGCGAGGCCATGGCCGTCGGCGAACGCACGCCCCTCGCCGTGATCAACGCGCAAGCCTCCGCGCGCATGGCGGTTGGCGAGGTCATCACCAATCTCGCCGGGGCAGCGATCGAGAACATCTCCGACATCAAGCTCTCCGCCAACTGGATGGCCGCCGCCGGCCAGGGTCAGGAAGATCAGAAGCTCTTCGACGCCGTCCACGCCCTCGGCATGGAGCTCTGCCCCGCCCTCGGCATCACCATTCCAGTCGGCAAGGACTCGCTCTCCATGAAGCTGCGCTGGCAGGAAAACGGTGAGCAGAAAGCGGTCACCTCACCGCTGTCCCTCATTGTCTCCGGCTTCGCGCCGGTCCGCGACGTGCGCCGCACCCTGACCCCCGAGCTGAAGACCAGCGAACCCACCACGCTGCTTCTGATCGACCTGGCCGAGAACCGCAACCGCCTTGGCGGCTCCTGCCTGGCCCAGGTCTACAACCAGACCGGCGATGAGACCCCGGACACGCCCAGTCCGGCCGTGCTGAAGTCCTTCTTTGCAGCCATCGGGCAACTGAACCGCGACCGCAAACTCCTCGCCTACCATGACCGTTCCGACGGCGGCCTCTTCGTCACGCTCGTTGAAATGGCCTTCGCCGGCCGCACTGGTCTCAAAATCGACCTCGAGCCCTGCCTCGCTGACACCCCCCTGGCCTGCCTCTTCAGCGAAGAACTCGGGGCCGTGCTCCAGGTCCGCGCCGCGGATACTGACCATGTCATCGCGTATCTCACGCAGGCCGGCGTCCCCGCGCGCACCGTCGGCCAGCCCGTCGCAGGCAACGACATCATCTTCCGCGCCGGTGACCGGGAGCTTTACCGCAACACCCGCACGGCGCTCCACAAAATGTGGTCCGAGACCAGCTTTCACATCGCCTCGCTCCGCGACAACCCAGCCTCCGCCGCCGAAGAGTTCGCCCTTCTCGACGACCCAAACCGCCCCGGCCTCACCGTCCAGGTCCCCTTCGATCTCCTCGAGCGCCCGTCAGCCCCCTTCCTCAACACCACCCGCCCCCGGGTAGCCATCCTCCGCGAACAGGGCGTCAACGGCCAGAGCGAAATGGCCTACGCCTTCGACCGCGCCGGCTTCACCCCCGTCGACGTCCACATGAGCGACCTCCTTGCCGGCCGCCGCACCCTCGCCGAGTTCATCGGTCTCGCCGCCTGCGGTGGCTTCAGCTACGGCGACGTTCTCGGCGCAGGCTCCGGCTGGGCCAAAACCATCCTCTTCAACGAGGACCTGCGCGCCCAATTTAGCACCTTCTTCGCCCGCCCCGAGACCTTCTCGCTGGGCATCTGCAACGGCTGCCAGATGATGGCGCAACTCGCCGACATCATCCCCGGCGCCGACGGCTGGCCGCGCTTCGAACGCAACCTCAGCACCCGCTTCGAAGCCCGCCTCTGCATGACCGAGATCCCCGCCACCAACTCGCTTTTCCTCGAAGACATGGCCGGCGCCCGCATGCCCATCACCGTCGCCCACGGTGAAGGCCACGCCAGTATCGCCCCGCCCGACTCACTCGTCGCTCTCCGCTACATCGACACCTACGGCCGCCCCACGCAGACCTACCCGCTGAACCCCAGCGGCTCGCCGGGCGGCACCGCCGGCGTGACCAGCGAAGACGGCCGCGCCCTCATCCTCATGCCCCACCCCGAACGCATCAACCTCGCGCTCCAAAACACCTGGACCCGCCGCCTCCCTGCCAGCCCCTGGCAGCGCCTCTTCGACAACGCCCGCGAGTGGGTCGGCTAACGCACGCAGCAGCTCTAAACGCACGGAAATATCAATCAGCTAGGCAGAAAGCAACGGCAGATGAAGCAGTCAACACACATCCTCGAAGTCAACACACGGGGCCAGGCCCTCTACGAATGCACCTCGCCCATCAGCCAATGGGTCAGGCAGCAAGGGCTAGAGACCGGCCTGCTCACGGTGTTCTGCCGCCACACCTCGGCCTCGCTCCTCATCCAGGAAAACGCCGACCCCACCGTGCGCGTCGATCTCACGGCCTTCTTCAACCGCATCGCCCCTGAGCACGGCCCCTACGAACACGACTCCGAAGGCCCCGACGACATGCCAGCCCACCTGAAAACAGCCCTCACCCAGGTGCAGCTGACGATCCCATTGGTGAATAGCAGGCTTGCGTTGGGCACATGG
Organism: Verrucomicrobia bacterium Tous-C9LFEB; assembly: GCA_964658105.1. GTDB lineage: Bacteria > Acidobacteriota > Terriglobia > Terriglobales > Acidobacteriaceae > Granulicella. Next base: position 21,978 of record CAZZXY010000051.1, read on the forward strand.
CAGGGCATCTACCTCTTCGAACACCGCACCCGTCCCCACCGCCGCGAGATCGTCCTGCACCTGCTCGGAGAGTGACGTTATCACTGGGCAGCCACGCCAAAGCTGCCCGGGTTAGGCCAAAGCCAAGGACGAGTCTCGTCTACGGCAAGGAAGGACCTCACATTGCAAAGCAGACCCATGGACGGCCCTTGGCGAAGGACCAGCCCTCCACCTTCTACGCCCAGCCTCACCAAGCGCGATACCCTAAATACGTGAGCACCATCGACTACAAATCCGCCGGCGTCGACATCGAGGCCGGCAACGAGGCCGTCCGGCGCATGAAGGCGCACGTCGCCCGCACGCACACCCCCGCCGTCCTCACCCAGCTCGGCTCCTTCGGCTCGCTCTTCTCGCTGACCGACGCGATCAAGGGCATGGCCGACCCCGTCATGGTGCAAAGCACTGACGGCTGCGGCACCAAGACCCTCGTCACCACGCGCGTCAACACACCCGAAGCCTACGAGAACCTTGGCCGCGACCTCGTCGCTGCCGTCGCCGGCGACATCGTTGTCATGGGCGCCAAACCGCTCACCTTTCTCGACTACCTCGGCGTCCACAAGGTCGAGCCCACCGTCATAGAATCCCTCGTCAAGGGCATGAGCGCCGCCTGCGCCGACGCCGGCATCGCGCTCGTCGGCGGCGAAACTGCCGAGATGCCCGCCGTCTACAGCCATGGCGACCTCGACGTGGTCGGCTTTGTCACCGGCGTCGTTGACCGCCCGAAACTCCTCACAGGCTCGACCATCCAGCCGGGCGACATGCTCTACGCTGTGAACTCCTCGGGCCTGCACACCAACGGCTACTCCCTCGCCCGCAAGCTCTTCTTCGACATAGCCAATCTGGACGCGGGCTCCCGCCCCGACGAGTTCGGCGGCGCCTCGCTCGCCGACGTCCTGCTCGCGCCGCACACCAACTACGTCGCCCCGGTCCGCGCCATCCTCGACGCCGGCATTCCGGTCAAGGGCATGGCCCACATCACCGGCGGCGGCCTCACCGAGAATGTCCCCCGCATCCTTCCCGAAGGCCTCGGCATCACGGTCGACCGCAGCACCTGGACGCCGCAGCCCGTCTTCAGCATGATGCAGCGCCTGGGGAGCATCCCCGACGCCGAAATGCTCCGCGCCTTCAATATGGGCGTCGGCCTCGTGATCGTCGCCCCCGCCGGCCAGCAATCGCAACTCGCCAACCTCCTCAAGCCCTACCCACACCTCCGCGTCTGGGAACTAGGCCGCGTAGAAGCCAACGCCAAGGGTGTCACCTACACCGGATCCGCATAGCTCTTTTGTGGTTGTCATTCCCGAAGGGAATCTGCGCTCCGCTACCGCGCCAACAGTCTCGTCCGCTCGACCAAAGCCAAGCACCACAAGACAAGTCATCTCGACCGAAGCGAAGCGCAGTGGAGAGACCCCTGTATTCTGCGCGGCCGCCACAAACCTCTCCAGGACCCCAACCCATGAGCCCGCTCCCCCGCCAGACCCTGCTCGCCGCCATCCCGGACTGCCTCACGGCCACAGACCCCTCCCTACCGAACGCGAAGAAATACACCGGCAAGGTTCGCGACACCTACGACCTCACCCCAGGCGACCCCGACGGCAAGCTCCTTCTCCTCACCACCGATCGCCAGAGCGGCTTCGACCGCCTGCTCGGCGCGATCCCCTTCAAGGGCCAGGTCCTCAACCGCACCTCCCTCTACTGGTTCGAGGCCACAAAACACCTCGTCCCCAACCACGTGTTGAACAGCCCGCACGCCAACGCGCTGCTCGCCCGCAAGTGCCGCGTTCTGCCCATCGAGTTCGTCGTGCGCGGCTACCTCACCGGCTCCACCGACACCTCCATCTGGACCAAGTACGGTGTCGGCGAGCGGACCTTCGCGGGCACCACCCTCCCCGAGGGCATGCGCAAAAACGAGCCCCTGCCCACCCAGCTCATCACCCCCACCACCAAGGAAGCCGCCCACGACCGCCCCATCTCCCCGGAGGCCATCATCGCCGAAGGCTGGCTCACCCAGGCCCAGTGGGACTTCTGCGCCGAGGCCACGCTGAAGCTCTTCCGCTTCGGCCAGAAGCTCGCCGCCGAACGCGGCCTCATCCTCGTCGACACAAAGTACGAGTTCGGCCTCGACCCCGACGGCCAAATTCGCCTCATCGACGAGATCCACACCCCCGACTCCAGCCGCTACTGGATCGCCGACAGCTACGAGCGCCGCCTGAGCGAAGGCCGCGAGCCCGACATGATCGACAAAGAGTTCTTCCGCCTCTGGTTTCGCGAGCGCTGCGATCCCTACAAGGACGCCACCCTTCCCACGCCTCCAGCCGACCTCATCGCCGAACTGGCCGCTCGCTACATCCAGCTCTTCGAGAGCATCACCGGCCAGGACTTCACCCCAGACCTCCGCCCACTAAGCGCCACTGTCCTCGCTAGCCTTTAAGCATCTCGCCAGCTACAGAGCATAGGTCATATCAACATTTCAACTTCCCACAACGGCGTTTGTCATGACTGATGGCACGTGGATCAGTTCTGGGATGTCTGGGGATTCGAGTAGCTCGTGGAGTCCACTCGTCATTGTGTCCTGTGCTGGGCACTCAGAGCGACCAGCCTCCGTCGATCACCGTTGCAGCACCGGTGACAAAACTCCCAAGATCTGACGACATCCAAAGCACGGCCTCCGCAATCTCCTCGGGTTTCCCGAGCCGTCCGACTGGCTCCAGATCAATGGCTTTCTGGATATCACCGCCAGTGAATCGATCCATCATGGGCGTTTCTATGTTTCCGGGCAGTACCGCATTGACGCGGATGTTGTGCTTGGCATAGTCGAGCGCTGCCGAGCGTGTCAGGCCAATGATCGCGTGTTTGGATGCCGCGTAGGCAGCGCCACCGGCCACACCACAGATGCCCGCGCCCGAAGAGGTGTTCACGATCACACCGCCAGCCTGCTCCACCATCTGCGCCAGCTCATGCTTCATGCAGACAAAGGTGCCACGCAGGTTGATGTTGAGGATGCGGTCCCATTCGGACAGTTCAATCTCGTGGACTGGAGCGGCTTTGTTCTCCACCCCGGCGTTGTTGAATGCAACATCGAGGCGACCGAATCGATCAATCACCTGCTTCACTGCGTCTTCGACCTGCTCCGGAGAAGACACGTCACAAGGAATGCTCAATACCTCGGCACCTGCCTGTTCAACGGAAGCCCGGACTGCCTTGAGGGCATCTGCCGAGCGGTCCAGGATTGCGACACGCGCACCCTCTGCGGCAAACGCGAGTGCCGCGGCCTGGCCAATACCGCTGGCAGCTCCGGTGATGAACACTACTCTGTCTGTAAATCGGTCATTACTTGGCATGGTGCTTTTCTCCTAGTTTGTTGGCGCCGCTATCGGCTGTACTGTTGATCGCTCACGTGCTCCATCCACTCGACGACCTTCCCGTCCTTCTTCTCCTGCACGGCGATGTGCGTCATGGCTGTCGACGGAGTGGCTCCGTGCCAATGCTTCTCCTCGGGCGCAAACCACAAAACATCCCCCGGGAAGATCGGCTCCACGGGTCCGCCCTCTTGCTGCGCCCACCCTGCTCCGGCCGTAACGATCAACGTCTGGCCGAGCGGGTGCGTATGCCAGGCGGTGCGTGCTCCCGGCTCAAACGTCACGCTTGCGCCGGCAACAAACGCGGGGTCGGGTGCAGTGAACAGTGGGTCGATGCGTACTGTCCCGGTGAACCAATTGGCCAGTCCCTTCCCGGAAGGTTGCGAACCTGCTTTTTTGATCTCCAATGTCGTCTCCTGTCTCTTTTGTCCCAGGCGGCAAGCCAATGAAGTGCCGCCTGACTCTCAGCTCTATTCGAGTCTGGACGGGCCCTATCGGAGGCCCATGAAGTGAGCATGCGGTAGTGAATAGAATTCACAAATGCTTCCAAATGACCTGAGCGCCCTCACAACCTTCCTGGCGGTCGCGGAAGAACGCAGTTTTACACGGGCCGCAAAGCGCCAAGGGGTCTCGCCCTCAGCAGTAAGTCACGCTATGAGGGCGCTGGAGGAGGAGCTTGGCGTACGCCTGCTTGCGCGAACGACGAGGAGCGTAGCACTCACGGAGGCCGGGACGGAGCTCGTTGGACGACTGAAGCCCGCCCTGATCGAGGTAACGGAGGCCCTGGAGGACATCGCAGGACAGCGCACACGGCCTGGTGGCCGGGTACGCCTTCTTGTCCCGCGCCTTGCCGTACCAGTCCTTGCGCCTAAACTGAGCGTGCTCCACAGCAAGTACCCGGATGTAGTGCTCGACGTGACCACGGATGACAGTCAGCGAGACATCGTTGCTGATGGCTTCGACGCTGGGATCCATTTCGGGGAGTACATAGACAAAGACATGATCGCTGTTCGTGTCTCGCCCGACCAACGCCCCGCGATCATAGGTTCGCCCAAGTATTTCCAGTCGCATTCCAAGCCGAAAGAACCACGCGAGCTGCTGCAGCATGCCTGCATCAACTTCCGGCACGGTACCGGTCTCTACCGCTGGGAGTTTGAGAAGGGCAAAAAGGAGCTTTCCGTTGGAGTCCATGGACCCTTGATCGTTGATGATCTCGGGCTGCTTCTAAGAGCGGCTCTCGATGGGATCGGGCTTGCCTTTGTGGCTGAATCAGCTGTGCCAGAGCACCTAGCCGATGGAAGGCTTCTCCGCGTGCTTCAGGACTGGTGTCAGCCATACCCCGGCTTCTTTCTCTATTATCCGAGTCGACGTCAGCAAACGCCCGCTTTGGCGGCGTTGGTCAGCACCCTGCGCATGTGACACAGAGAGCTTAGGTTAGTCCTGGTATGTCGCATTGTCGGAAGTGATCCTAAGGCAAGGCACACCTGATGCCCTCTTGAGATGGCTTTTAAGACGCTCCGCCACTACTCCGACCCTTCCCGGGCACCCTTCCAAAGATCCAGACCACCCTCAATGGCGTGCTGATCAATCGCCTGCAGCTCCTCCGGCGTAAAGCTCAACTTCTTCATCGCATCCAGCGAGTTATCCAACTGCTGCACGTTCCGCGCGCCAATCAGCGCCGACGTCACCCGCTGATCGCGCAGCACCCAGGCAATCGCCATCTGCGCCAGCGTCTGTCCACGCCCTTTGGCGATCTCGTCCAGGGCCTTCACCCGCGCAAGGTTCTCAGGCTTCAGGAACTCCTGCAAAAACGAGCCACCGGCGCCGCCGTCATGCGCGCGCGACCCCGCGGGCACACCGTTCAGATACTTGTTCGTCAGCAATCCCTGCGCCAGCGGCGAGAACGCAATACACCCCACCCCAAGCTCGTCCAGCGTGTCCAGCAGCCCATGCTCCACCCAGCGGTTCAGCATTGAGTACGACGGCTGGTGAATCAGCAGCTTCACACCTTCCGCCGCCAGCAGGCGCGCCGCCTCCCGTGTGCTCTCCGGGCTGTACGACGAGATCCCCACATACAGCGCCTTGCCCTGCCGGACAGCCTGCGCCAACGCGCCCATCGTCTCCTCAAGCGGCGTATCGGTCACAGGCCGGTGGGAGTAGAAAATGTCAACGTACTCCAGCCCCATACGCTGCAGGCTGGCATCCAGCGAAGACAGCAGATACTTGCGCGAGCCGCCAATGCCATAAGGCCCCGGCCACATATCCCATCCGGCTTTCGTTGAGATCACCAGCTCATTCCGGTAAGGATGGAGATCCTTGCGAAGCATCTCCCCGAAGTTTTCCTCCGCCGAGCCGTAGGGCGGACCATAGTTATTCGCAAGATCGAAATGCGTCACGCCCCGGTCAAACGCGCGCCGAACGATCGCACGACCTGTCTCAAAGACGTCCGTTCCGCCAAAGTTCTGCCAAAGCCCCAGCGAAACGGGCGGCAACACGATTCCCGATCGTCCGCACCGTCGAAACTCCGCCTCTTCATACCGCTTCTCAGCCGCCAAATAAGCCACGCGCACTCTCCCTGAAATGCGTCAGATGCGAAACGCTCGCAAGCGGCTACCAGAGCCTCACAATCCGTACGCGCCAGGCGACCTGCAGGCGCGCTTGATGAAACAATCAGTACCTGCCATGAGAGACACCGTCCTGATCATCGGCTCGGGCGCACGCGAGCACGCGGTCGCCGAAGCGCTCGCCCGCTCCCCGGGGAGCCCCGACCTCCTCTGCTTCTCGAATGCCCACAATCCTGGCATCGAGCGCCTCACGCGCCGCTATCAGACCGGCTCTCTCATCGACGGCGCGGCCATCTCCACCTTTGCCAGGGACCAGTCCGCCACCCTGGCCATCATCGGCCCTGAAGCTCCGTTGGCGGCCGGTGTCGCCGACGCTCTCTGGGCAACGGACATCCCCACCGTCGGCCCCACACAGAAACTCGCCCGCATCGAGTCCAGCAAAGGCTTCGCGCGCGACCTGCTCGCCACGCACAAGATTCCTGGCAATCCTTTCTTCCAGCGCTTCACCCCCACCCTCCACGAAAACCCCGAGGCCATCCTCGCCGAAGCCCGCATGACGCTCGAACACCTCGCCGACCGTCACGTCATCAAGGACGACGGCCTCGCCGGCGGCAAGGGCGTGAAGGTCTTCGGCGACCACCTCCACTCCCTCGACGAGTCCCTGGCCTTCTGCCGCGAACTCCTTGCCGCCGGCCACCCTTTCGTCATCGAGGAGAAATTCGAAGGCGAAGAGTTCTCCCTGCTCAGCTTCACCGACGGCACCACGCTCCGCCACATGCCCCCCGTCCAGGACCACAAGCGCGCTTTCGAGGGCGACCGCGGCCCCAATACCGGTGGCATGGGCAGCTACTCCGCCGCTGACGGCCTGCTGCCCTTCCTCACGCAGAACGACATCTACGCCGCCCAGGCCATCAACGAACAGACGGTCGCCGCGCTGAAGACCGACACCGGCGAACCCTACCGCGGGGTCCTCTACGGCGGCTTCATGGCGACGCGCGACGGCGTCCGCCTGATTGAGTACAACGCCCGCTTCGGCGACCCCGAGTGCCTCAACCTCCTCACCCTCCTCGACACCGACTTCCTGTCGATCTGCAAGGCCATCACCGACTCCACCCTCCGCAGCCTCCACGTCCACTTCCGCCCCCAGGCCAGCGTCTGCAAGTACGTCGTCCCCGAGGGCTACCCCGACAACCCCCGCAAAGGTGACCGCGTCGACCTGCCCGCCTATCCTCTCCCCGGCGTCTCCGTCTTTCTCTCCGCCGTCGACATCCGCGCTGGCGAGCTCATCGCCACCGGTTCCCGCACGGTCGCCGTCGTCGCTACAGCCGAAACCCTCGCCGAAGCCGAAGCCGAATGCGAGCGCACCGCCGCCATCATCCCGGGCCCCTTCTTCCACCGCCGCGACATCGGCACCGCCAACGCCCTCGCCGCCCGCGTCCACCACATGCGCCAGCTCCGCACCTGACACCCCCGCCACCGCCCGTGGCCCAGCTCTGTCCTTTCTCTTTCTTGTCCTTGCCGTTCCTCTTATCTGTTATTTCCCAACGGGGCCTGCTTTCGTAACATAGGCCCACAACCCTCATTGACACTCGCCGCGCATGCTCCTAGCCTCAATCAATGCAGCTCCATCTCTCAGAAGAACGCCAGGCGCAGTTGAACGCCTACGCCCAACGGCATGGGCAAGAACCTGAAGCCGCCCTGGACGAGGTCCTTGCCGCCGCGCTTGCCTGGGATCAGCTGGACTATGGGGAGGCGCTTGAGGGTATCCGCGAGGCACACGAAGATATGAAGGCCGGACGAACGCAACCTGCCTCCGAAGTCTTTGGCGAGCTCCAAGGGCAGTATGGCCTTCCGCGTTAGTATTTCCGCGAGGGCCAAAACGAGATCTCGCCGCGATACTGCAATGGCTGGTAGCTCAGGGCGCGGGAAACACCGGGTTACAGTGGTGGCGAGGCTTGCAAAATGCAATTGCCACCCTTGAAAGCAGACCGCGCCGCTGCCCTTTCGCTCTCGAAGACGAGGCCTTCCCTTTCGAGGTCCGACAGCTCCTCTACGGCAGCAAGCCACACGTGTACAGAATCCTCTTCACCATCCAGGACGAAGCCGTGACAGTGCTCCACATCCGCCACGGCCGGCGTCTCGCCCTCGCTCGACACTAGACTTCATGGCCAAACTGATCGCCTTCCCCAAACCACAACGCGACGCACTCCGCGTCGGCGTCCTCGGCTCCACCCGCGGCACAGCGATGCAGGGCATCCTCGACGCGCTCGCTAAAGACGATCTCCCCGACGTCGAACTCGCCCTCGTCGTCACCGACAAACCCGACGCACCCATCCTCGACCGCGCCGACAACGCGGGCATCGACTCCGTCTACCTCGATCCCCACGGCCTCGACCGCCCCATCTACGACTCCGAGGTCACCCGCGCCTTCGAAGAGGCCGGCGTCTCGCTAATCCTCATGATCGGCTACATGCGCATCGTCTCCTCGCAATTTATCGAAGACTGGCGCGGCCGCCTGCTCAACGTCCACCCTTCGCTGCTGCCCGCCTTCGCCGGCCTCATGAACCGCCGCGTGCACGAAGCCGTGCTCCACTCCGGCGTGCGCGAAACCGGCTGCACTATCCACCAGGTTACTGAAGACGTCGACGCCGGCCCCATCGTTCTCCAGCTCCGCTGCCCCGTGCTCGAAAGCGATACAGTAGAAACCTTGAAGGATCGCGTCCAGGCGCTGGAGCAGGATGCCTTCGTCGAAGTCCTCCGCCAATGGCCCGAACTGCGCTCCAGCTAGAACAAACCCATGTCACACGCTTCGCACATGCATCAACGGGACGGGCGCGGCTTCAGCCGTGCCACAGACAGCAGCACAACACCGCGGCTTCAGCCGCTGAGGCAGCGTCCAACCACGCCATGAGCACGCCCCCAATCATCGGCATCATCATGGGCTCCCGCTCTGACTGGCCCACCATGGAGCACGCCGCCCAGGCGCTCGACACCCTCGGCATCCCCTACGAGGCCGAGGTCGTCAGCGCTCACCGCACCCCCGAGAAGCTGTTCACCTACGCCCGCGAAGCGAAGGCCCGCGGCCTGAAGCTCATCATCGCCGGTGCAGGCGGCGCAGCTCACCTCCCTGGCATGGTCGCCGCCCTCACGCCGCTCCCCGTGCTCGGCGTCCCCGTCGAAAGCAAAGCCCTCCACGGCCTCGACTCCCTGCTCTCGATCGTTCAAATGCCTGGCGGCATCCCCACCGCCACCTTCGCCATCGGCCCCAGCGGCGCTAAAAACGCAGCCCTCTTCGCCGCCGCGGTCCTCGCCCTCACGGACCCAGCCCTCGCCGCCCGCCTCGACACCTACCGCCAAACCCAAACCGACACCGTCCTCAAAAACCCCGACCCCCGCACGTAAAAAGCACCGTGACGCCTTCGCCTTGGTCTTGGCTTTACCCTTATTTCTTGTCATCTCGTAGGGATCTGCTTTCGCCCTTCCCCTTCTTTGTTGT
>CAZZXY010000052.1:0-30706 GCA_964658105.1 Verrucomicrobia bacterium Tous-C9LFEB
AGCACGTCGACGACGTTGTTGGCGTGGACCGTGGTGAACACAAGGTGGCCGGTCAGCGCGGAGTTGATGGCGATCTGTGCGGTTTCGGCGTCGCGGATTTCGCCGACGAGGATCTTGTCCGGATCGTGGCGCAGGATGGAGCGCAGGCCGCGCGCGAAGGTGAGGCCCTTCTTTTCATTGACCGGAATTTGCGTGATGCCGCGAATCTGGTACTCGACCGGGTCTTCGATGGTGATGATTTTGTCCTCTTCGCTCTTGATCTCGTTCAGGGCGGCGTAGAGGGTGGTGGTTTTACCAGAACCGGTTGGGCCGGTGACGAGCACCATGCCGTAGGGCTCCTTGATGTAGCGACGGAAGCGGCGAAGGTCTTCGGGGTCAAAGCCGACGACGTCGAGTGAGAGCTTCTTGAACTTCTCACTCATGGATTCCTTGTCGAGCACGCGGAGGACGGCATTTTCGCCATGAACGGTCGGCATGATCGAGACACGGAAGTCGATGAGGCGGCCCTTGTAGCGCACGCGGAAACGCCCGTCCTGCGGGACGCGGCGCTCGGCGATGTCAAGTTCGCTCATGACCTTGATACGACTCAGGATGGTCTGGTGATGCTCGCGTGCGATGGGCGCCATGGCCTGCTGCAGCACGCCGTCGATGCGGTATTTGACGAGCAGCGAGTCGTCGTACGTCTCGAGGTGAATATCGGAGGCGCGACGCTCGAGAGCCGTGTAGACGGTCGTGTCGACAAGCCGGATGATGGGCGAAATGTCGTCGTCGCCCGTCAGCTTCTCAATGGAGATGTTCTCGTCGGTGTTCTCATCCGCGCCGACGACGTCGAAGGCCAGGCCTTCGGTGGCCTCATCCAGCACACGCTGCGACTGCTCGGACTTCTTGAGCAGTTCGGTGATCTGCGAGAGGGTGGCGACGCGGGTAATGAGCCGCGTGCCGAGCAGGCCCGAGATCTCGTCCAGCATCATGAGCTTCGAGGGATCGGCGACCGCGATGGCCAGCTTGTTGCCGGACAGCTCCAGCGGCACGAAGTTGTAGCGGAACATCATGTCCACCGGCACGGTCTTGAAGAGCTCGTGCTGGATCTTGAAGTTTTTCAGGTCGACGAAGTCGGCATGGTAGCGCCGCGCGAGCATCTGGGCACGCTCCACCTCGGTGAGCTGGTCAGCGGAGTAGAGATTGGCGACGGGCGGTGCGGTAGCGGCCATGGTGTGTTGGACTCCGGGGGTATAGGTGCGTTACCAGATCGTGGGGACTTCGCCTGAGGTGCGAATGGCCTTGTCGGCGGTAACCAAGGGCATGCCGTGAATCAGTGCGGTTGCACCAATTTGACGGTCCGCAGGATCCTTCGGGTACGCAACGGAGAAACGGGATCCTGCAAGGGCGATGTGCCTGGTGATCGGAAGCACGTTATAAAGGCGCTCGAGTTTCTGCAGAAAACTGTCTACCGATGGATCAAACGCCAGCTTGCCTTTCGCGGCGAGCAAGCTGATCTCCCATAGCGTTGTCGTGGAGATGGAGAGTCCATAGCCTTGTGTCCGATTCGCAGCGAGGGAAGACTGCGCCTTGCCAGAGATCTGCTTTGGATCGGTTGCCAGCCAGAGAACCACGTTTGTGTCCAAAAGCATCAATCAGTCGTATTCCCAATCGTCGGGATCATTCGCAGGTTCCAGGATGTCTCCGAGAATGGTGACGCCACCGATCCTGTAGATCGCAAGGGGATCCTCCCCCTCAACCTCCGGCATCGGCACGATCTGAGCCAAGGATTTTCCCTTGCGCGTCAGGGTGACTGCCTGTCGATTGGCCGCGACCTGGTTCACCAGGCTGAGAAAATGCGCTTTCGCTTTGGCGACTCCGACGGTACTCACGCGCACCTCCACGTGACCACTCTAGCATGGTCACCTGCTGCTATTTGGCGACGCCGCTCAGGCTGAAGATCGGTGCATAGAGCGCGATCAGGATGAACACCACAACCACGCCCATGACGATCAGCATGACGGGTTCGATCAGGCTCATGATGGCCGCCAGGGACGTCTGCACGTCTTCCTCAAAGAATTCGGCGACGGAGTTCAGCATCTGGGGCAGGGCGCCGGTGGACTCGCCGACTTCGACCATTTCGACGGAGAGCTCCGGGAAGACCTTAGTGTTTTCGAGCGATCGCGAAAGGCCCTTCCCTTCCCGTACGCCTACGACGGAGGTGGAGATGGCGCGGGCGATCTGGCGGGAGTCGATGGACCGCGCCGCCGTTTCGAGACTGGGCACGAGCGGCAGACCGCCCGTGAGCAGCGTGGACAGCGTTCGCGAGAACAGGCCCACCTGATACTTCAGCCATACCGGGCCAACGACCGGGGTTGCGATGCGCACGCGGTCGACGAGACTGGCGCCTGCCTCTGACTTAGTCCAGCGGTAGATGGCATAGAACGCACCCGCGACCAGAATCGCGATCCACCAGCCGTCATGTTGCGCTGTCTTGCCGAGCGTGAGCAGAAAGAGCGTGAGACTCGGCAGCTGGGTACCAAGCTGGTCGTAGAGCTCCGCAAAACGCGGCACCACGAAGGTGATCAGGAAGATGAACAGGGCGAAGATCATGACCAGCAGAAAGACCGGGTAGATCAGCGACGACCGGATCTTCTTCCGAAAGGTGAGGGCCACGCGCTGGAAGGCTAGATAGCGGGCGAGCACCTCTTCGAGGTTGCCGGAGCGCTCACCGGCGAGCAGGGTCGTGGTGTACACGGTCGGGATGTTGCCCTGCGCCTCGAACGCCTCCGAGAGCGACTGACCCGTGCGAACGCGGGTGCCTACGTCTTCGAGTTGTGCCCGGAAGGCGAGATCTTTCTGGCGCTTGGCCAGTAGATCGAGCGAGCCGAGGATAGGCAGGCCCGCCTTGATCAGGGTCAGGAATTGCTGGTTGAAGATCAAGAACATGTCGAGCTTGATCTTCTTCTTGCTGCTTCCGCCGAAGCTCGAACGCGGCTTAACGGAGTAGACAAGGTATCCCGCCTGGGTGAAGCGGGCACGAAGTTCCTCTGCCGTGGCGGCAGCGTGGGTCTGTTCAAGAACACGGCCGCGTTCGTCGGCCAGGCGAATTAGGAATTCGGTCATTAGCGGCGCTGGCCTCTTCTCAGCTTAGACGAAAGGGCGGGGCGATCGCGTCACCCGTTAGCGGCACGGCCGCAGAAAGCAGAAACCCCGCACGGGGCGGGGTCTGCTTTAACATGCATTGCAGCCTAGACGCTAAAGCTGGAGCCGCAGCCACAGGTAGACTTTACCTGCGGATTTTCGAACTTGAAGCCGGCGGCCTCGAGTGTTTCGACGTAATCCACGGTGCAGCCGTTCAGGTACATGGCGCTGGTTGCGTCGACAAAGACCTTGAGGTCTTCGAAGCGGACGACCTTGTCCATCATGCCGGCGGCATTCTCAAAGCTCATGGAGTACTGAAAGCCGGAGCAGCCGCCGCCGACAACACCGATGCGCAGGCCCGCAGGCAACGGATCCTGGGTCGCCATGATCTCCTTGACCTTGGTGATGGCCGAGGCGGTCAGGTTAACGGGGTTGGTCTTTGTGGGTGCCGGGCCGGTGACAACCTCTGGGGTGGGGATTGCGGCAGTGGCCATCTGAATCTCCTTTACCCTCCGGCGCACGCCATTGGGAACACTTCTTAGTGTAGTGGTCACCAGACCGCACTACAAGTCCGGTGTAACAGCTTTTGGATGCTGGTCATGCGCGTTTTGGTGCGGAGTTCCGTAGACTAGACGTGTGCAGCTCCTGGAAGCGTTCGCGGCGGCGTTTATCAATACCTTCGGCATCACGCAGCCGACGGACGCGCAGCGCCGGCAAGCTGCCTGGTTCATCCTGCTTTTGCTGATCCTGACATTGGCGGTCGTTTCGGTCATTGGCTATGCCTTTTACCGATCGATGCACCAGTAGAACGCCGGGTAGTCACACCTTTGTGTTACGAGAGACATCTTTTTCGGGATTGATCCCACGTAGTACGATTGCCGCGGCCCAGCGTACCCGTCCTGTTCCGCTCCGAAATGGGAACTCGCCCCGTACCCCGGACCAACATTTTGGGTTTCCGAGGCGAACACCATGCAAATTCAACCCTGGATGGTCCTGACCTGGGCTATCGTATCGGCGGCCCTTGTAGCCGTCATGGTCTACCGTGCAACGCTGACGCAACATGAAACAGATCAGCTTTTCCTGAATGATGAAGAAGCAGTCAGCCACAGCTACCTTGAACATGAACGGCTTCTGGCCCGCGTCAACAGGCTCAGGCCGGTGTACCAGAGCCTGACGGGCGCCACCATCCTCATGTCCGTTCTTATTGCCGGCATCTACGTCGTTGAGATGTGGCCGGTTGTGCGCGCTTCCATGCACTAGAGCGCTCTATCCTGCAGGGCGGCAGCGTGACCTCGGCGCTGCCCTGCCCCCCTGTGGCATTCGATTCTCCCTTGACCTGTGAAAGCTGTTGACTGCTCCGAGTCGCTCTCCCGAGTGCTCGTGAAGAGCTATCCCTCTGCCACGGAAGTCGCAGAAAGCTCCCTGTTCCCAGCCGCTATCTTGACTAACAGATAGAGCACCTGACGGCCTCGTCGCTTCGCTGGCCAATACGGGAAGCAGTCGATACTTTTAAGGGAAAAGAGATCCACCATGCAAATCAACTCGGGATTAGTGTTGACCTGGGCTGTTCTTCTATTAGCGACCGTTCTGGTGATGGTCTGCCGCGGTACCGTGACCCAGCACGAACAGGACCAACTGTTTCTGGGCGACGGCGAGCATGCCAGCCTGAACCAGCGTGAACACCATCGCCTGCTGAAGGTAGTCGGCATCCTCAAGCCCGCCTACGTGATCCTGCTGGCTGCCACGATTGCGGTGTCGGCCTTTATCGCCGGCATTTATGTGGTCCAGGTCTGGCCCTACGTGCACATTCTGCCCCAGCACTAAACACCTCCTTTGGAGGGGCCGCGGAGACGTACGCCCCTGTCCAAAGGTCGGACCTAGAGCTTCGAGTACACTGGGCGAAAGCAATCAACTCGCACTTGCCCAGGAGTTGCTCCATGGCAGCAGTGTCTTCCGCTTCAACCTCCAGGCGTAGCTTTCTGCGGATGACCGGCCTGGCAGCCAGCCTTCCCCTGCTCAGTGAAGGCCATCTGGCCTGGGCGGCTCTGCCCAAATATGCCCTGGGGACGGCGGCTCTCCCTGGCGCTCCCGTGATGATCAACGCCAACGAGAACCCCCTGGGTCCTTGCCCAAGTGCATTGAGCGCCATCGATACCAGTGCCAAGACCGGCGGCCGGTACGATGCAACGGGCGAGGCGGACCGGTTCACCGCGCTTGTCGCGCAGCAACTCGGCCTGCCCACAGATCACGTGCTGGTCTATGCCGGTTCGAGCGAGCCGTTGCATTACTCGGTGCTTGCGTTCACCTCGGCCTCAGCGCCCTACGTCACGGCTGACCCAAGCTACGAGGCCGGTGCCGTGGCAGCGGAGGCGGCCAGCGCGCCGATCATCAAGGTGCCGCTGACGCCGACCTATGCGCACGACGTGAAGGCGATGGTCGCGGCAGCGCCGAATGCAGGCCTGATCTACATCTGCAACCCGAACAACCCCACGGGGACGATCACCTCCCGCGAGGACATCCTGTGGGCGGAGCAGCACAAGCCCAAGGGTTCGGTCCTGCTGGTGGACGAAGCGTATCTTCACTTTTCCGACATGCAGAGCGTGGTGGACCTGGTCGCGCAGGGCAAGGACATCATCGTGTTGCGGACCTTCTCGAAGATCTATGGCATGGCCGGCATTCGTTGCGGCCTGGCGCTGGGGCGGCCGGATCTGCTGAAGAAACTCGGGCGTTACGGCATGAACTCGTTGCCGGTGACCGCTGTAGCCGCAGCGAACGCCAGCATCCAGGATCCAACACTGATTGCGACCCGCCGCAAGATCAACACGGATGTGCGCAGCGCGACCTTCACCTGGCTTGAGGGGAAGGGCTACAAGTACACGCCAGCCGTCTCAAACTGCTTCATGATCGAGACCGGCTACCCTGCCAAGCAGGTGATTGATGCTATGGGCGCGCGCAACGTCTTCATCGGACGCGTCTGGCCGGCGGTACCGACGCATGTACGCATCAGCGTGGGCACACCCGACGAAATGGCGCAGTTTCGGACAGCCTTTGAGGCGACGATGGCGCAGATGAAGAGCACCGCCAAGGCGTAGCTGCAGGGCTTCCCTGCCGAAGGACAGCAGGGACGCGCGGGCTGTTACGCGGCAGCGTAGCGGCCAAGTTCCCGGGTCATGGTTGTCGTCGCAGCGAGTGCCTGCAGAGCGGCTTGGGCGCCGACTGAACCGTTGCCGAAGCGCAGGTCGACGAAAAAGATGTAC
This sequence comes from Verrucomicrobia bacterium Tous-C9LFEB, assembly GCA_964658105.1. Taxonomy (GTDB): domain Bacteria; phylum Acidobacteriota; class Terriglobia; order Terriglobales; family Acidobacteriaceae; genus Granulicella. The sequence continues at coordinate 6,381 of CAZZXY010000052.1, forward strand.
TCCCATGGCCGGCCTGGAACCGGGCGTGACTCGATCTTGGTGAGGTCGGCTCCGGTGGCGGCGAGCGCCTCGAGGGCGTGCACCAGTGAACCGGGACGATGCTCCAGGGCGAAGGCGACGCTGAGTTTGTTTGCGTTCTCGGAAGCTTGAGGTTCGGTGTCGGCCCGGTGCAGCAGATGGAAACGCGTGAAGTTTTCGGGGTGGTCCTCGATGTTCGGGACGAGGACGTCGCCACCGTAGATCTCGGCCGCCAGCCGGGGCGCGATGCCGGCGGTGTCCCGCAAGCCTCCCTCAATCACATGACGCACACTGCCGGCGGTGTCGAAAAACGGCTGCGCCCGTGCCTGCGTGAAGCCGGTGAGGAAGCGGCGACACTGCGAGAGCGCCACGGGATGCGAGAGTACATGACGAATTTCGTCGAGACGCACACCCGGGGCGGCGATCAGGTTATGTTCGATGCGGAGCGGATACTCGGCATCGATGCGCAAGGGGGCATGCAGCAGGAGGTCGTAGTGTTCAGCGACGGAGCCGTGGAGGCTGTTCTCGATGGGCAAAACGGCTGCGTGAGCCCGGCCATCCACGACGGCCGCGATGACGTCGGCGGACAGGCTACAGGGGAGAATGTGCGGCGTGAGGCCGAGCATTTTGCGGGCGGCGATGTGGCTGTTGGAACCCGGCTCGCCCTGGATTGCGACCGTGCCGATGACGACCAAAGTGTCTTGTTCTCTCTCTCGTGAGCGTGCCTGGGAAGGTACGGAATATAGATCGTTTTGAGGACAACCAAGCTTCCGTGCCCAGCCTCTCACCATAGCAAATACCGCGACTCAAGTTGCGGAGAATCAGATCGTTCGCACAACGTATTTACGTGGTGCGCCGTCAGGAGATCACTATGCTTTGGACCATCACCATCATTCTTGTCATCCTCTGGGCCGTCGGCTTTGTTGGATTCCACGTCGTTGCCTGGTGGATTCACCTGCTGCTGGTGTTGGCGCTCATCGTGTTGATCTTTAACCTGATCGGCGGACGGCGCGGCATCTAGCGACCGCTCCTGACCACCCAGGCGCGTCCGTAAACATTGGCACGCGCTCTCCCATTTTCCTCAGCATCGCAACGAGGAGGCAGCACATGAGCATCAGCGACAGCACAGTCAAGGGCAAGTTGGACGAGTTAGCGGGGAAGGCAAAACAGGCCTTTGGTGATTTGACCGGTGACCAGTCCACCGCCAATCACGGGGCGGCGCAGGAAGTGAAAGGCCACGGCGAGCAGGCGTGGGGATCGGTCAAGGAAGCAGCGCACGATTCCACGACGCCAGCGTCTACGACCGGAACGTACCGCGATGCAGACACGGTCGCCGACAACAGTGCGCATGATGCACGGACTTCCGTGACTTCGACCGCAGAAAACGTCAAGGACCACATCCGCAACGCCGTCGAAGACCTGAAGCGCTAAGCATCGTTTCGCAAGAGAGGCCCGGCGATCTGCCGGGCCTTTTCACGTGGTCTGGAGAGACTAACGCCGGTAGAAGACATCGATCGCGACGAAGAGGAAGAAGACGACCGAGATGACGCCGTTCAGAGTGAAGAAAGCAGCGTTCATGCGCCGCAGGTCTGCTGGACTGATGATGGAGTGCTCGTAGGCCAGCAAGAGGACGACGATTCCCATGCCAGCCAGGGCGATCAGCCCCAGACCGAAGATGTGGGCGAAGACAAAGAGCAGGATGGCTACCGCGAGATGCATGCATCGTGCGATCCAGAAGGCCCCCCCGATGCCGAAGGCAGCGGGAACGCTCCGCAGTCCGACCGAGCGATCATGCTCGAAATCCTGGCATGCGTAGAGGACGTCGAACCCGCCCACCCAGAGCAGCACGATGCCCGTGAGCAGAACGATGCGAGGATCAAGGCTGCCGCGAACCGCGATCCATGCCGCGGCAGGTGCGATGCCCAGAGCGAGCCCGAGCACCAGGTGCGACCACCGGGTAAGGCGCTTCATGTAGCTGTACGCCAGCACCACCAGCAGCGCCAAAGGTGAGAGTTCCAGGGTGAGGCGGTTGAGCAGGGCTGCCGAGCTAATGAAAACGGCGGCGGAGGCCAGGGTAAACGCAAGAACGAAACCCTTGGTGAGTTGCCCGGCGGGAATGGCGCGGATGGCCGTCCTTGGATTGGCGGCGTCCAGCTCGGCATCAGCGTAGCGGTTGAAGGCCATCGCTGCGGAGCGGGCACTCACCATACAAAGAACGATCAAAAGCAGGGTGCGGAGCGGAGGCCACCCACCCGCCGCGAGGACCGCTGCGGTGAGAGCAAAGGGAAGCGCAAAGATGGAGTGCTCCCACTTGATCATCTCCAGCGTGGTGCGGGTACTGCGGAGGACACGGTCCATAAGAAAAGTGTATCGCTCTGCAGAGGCGGGGTGATCAGGGGGTGGTTTCGGAACCCTGGCCGGCATACTGCAGATCATTCTTGACGGAGAAGACATTGGGGACAGAGTTGGCTCTCATCCCGATAATCTCCTTGTCACCCTTGTTGTTGACGACGCCGGTAAGGGTAACGTGACCGTTGTCGACGACGATGCGGATGGGCTTGGCGGGGTCGATCGCGTACTTGGTCGCCACATTGGAGCCGTAGATTGCCTGGTACATCGCCCGGCGAATCTGCCAGTCCATCGGCGATACGGGGCCGACCTTCATTTGATCGTCCAGACCACGGACACCCGGGGTGTTTGTGACAAGGCTGATCGCCGACTCCTTATCGACCGGACCGACGACCTCTCCCCCAAGGGTCACCATGCCGTTCTGGACATGGAGACCGATGCTGTTGAATGGGTAGCTGGGGTAACCCTGCCGGTCATAGACGAGCGCCTTTCCCAGCTTGTTGTATAGCTGCTGGTCGGACATGTCGCCGGCATTGACGGTGATCTGGTTGTTGATGGTGACGCCCTTGCTGGCCTTTGCGACGCGCTTCTCGGCATCGAGCTTGTCGGCCAGCACGTCCACCGTGCCGGTCAGGGTGACCGCTCCGTTGGCTATCTGGGGATGCACATCACGGAACTGCTTCTTGTTGAGCTGGCGTTGCACATCCGTCTGGAGCTGGGCGTCATTGCCCCCCTGCCCCTGGACCGGGACACACACCAGCGAAGCGAGAAGTACAAGGATCTGGGACAAGCGAAGTCTTGTGTGCTGCATGCGAGCTCCCTGCGTTGGGCGCAATCGGCGCTGCGCCCGGGTTAACAGAATGAACCGCGAACAAAGAGAAACGGGCTTGCCTGCGAGTGGCGCACCCGGCTGGATCTGCGGAGATGACCCCAGCCGTTTCGGGTGCGCCTATACCCCAGGCGCGCAGCCCACCTACTTATAACGCTTGCGCAGCCGATAGACGATGGAAAAAACGCCACTTTCGTCGCGGGTCGCTACCAGGGTGGTGTTGTCGGAGATCTGGTACTGCACCTGGATGAGTTGCTGCGCACTCTCGTTGATGTTGGTGGCAAAGACCAGCGTGAGCTGATTGGTGAGTGGCTCCTGCACGGTGATCCGGGCCGTGGAGTTGCCCAGCGTCCCGGTGTAGGAGGGATCCAGCTTGACCGAACCCGCCCCGAAGAGCTTGCCGACCCGGCTGCCGACCGTTGCGTTCAGGGCACCGGAAAGGATGGCGCTGGTCGTGGGATCGGTGCCCGCCTGTACCTGCTGCTGGCTGCTGATCTGCGACTGCTCCTGCGTTTTGCCGAGCGCCAGCAAGTTGAAGATGTCGGCTTCCGTCAACGGCGGCGAGGAGCGATAGATCGGCTTCAGGTTCGTGGCGTCGCCGTGGACGCCCACCGTCACGTTGTAATTCTGCACCCGTGTCGTGACGTCCAGGTCAATGATCGGGTTGATGCGCACGGGATCCGTGAAGTAGATGACGCCGCGCTCGAGCTGATAGGTCGTACCCGCGAAGGTGGCGCTGCCGTCCGTGATGCGGACCGTGCCCAGAAGGGAGGGGACGGCGACCGTGCCACGGACATTGAGGTCGACTGTGCCGGAGATCTTGGCGTAGCTGTTCTGGAAGTCGAGCTGGGGCGAACTGGCGACGTGAATGTCCATCCGAATCTTGTTGAGGATGGAGGTCGGGTCTGGCGGAACGGAGACGCCGCCCGTGCCGGCGAAGCGGGCGAAGTCGACATCCGCGCCGATGCCAAAGCGGGTGATCATGACGTTGCCGGAAAGGAAGAGCGCCTGACCACCACCCTGCAGACGGATGGTCGCGTCGGCCGTGGTTGACAGGCCGGCATACCGGACGCGCACATGGTCAAGGCGCACCGAGAGGTCAGAGAAGAGACCCCGCTGGTAGCCGACATAGCCGCCCAGCGTGATCTTGCCACCGCCCGAAGTGCCCGAAATGTTGCGGAGCTCCAAACGGTTCTGGTTGAAGACCGCGACACCCTGGAGATTGCTCAGGCCGTTCGGGATGCCATCGAGCGCGAGGTTGGCGTTATCGAAACGGACCTCGCCGTTGAGCGCGGGGTTCTTGAGGCGGCCGCCTACGCCGGCATTAAGCGTGACCTTGCCTGAGGTGATCAGTTGCGGATCCAGCGTGTGGGCAAGCGCCAGGTCGAGGCTGCCGTTGGCGTGGATGTCGACAGGGCCGCCGTCTGGGCTGTTGTCGCCGAAGACGGTTGCCGTGCCCGTCACCTGCAGCGTCGTATCCGGTCCCGTAACGTGGAAGTTGTCTACAGCAACAACGCCGTGATGGAGACCCACGCGGATCGGATCCGTCTGCTTGAGCGTCACGCCCTGGGCAGTCAGACTGAACTGGGAGAACGTGGCCAGACCGGTCAGGAGCTGGGGATTGCTGGCCGGCCCGCTGACGGTCACCGTCGCGGCGATGTCCGAGGTCGCGTCCGTGGCACCCGGCGAGAAGAGAGCAACGGCCTTGGCGACGTCCACACCGGAGAGCGTTAGCTTCGCATCTGTCTGGTAGTTGCCGGTGAGGGAGGTCTGGCCGTCCGCAGCCACCTGTGCGCCCACCAGCTGTGACGTGACGTTGTAGAAGACAGTCGAACCGGTAGAGTGAGCCGTCAGGTTGAGCTGACCAAGCGGCTTGGCCTCATAGCTGAGGTCGGCGAGCGACAGGTTGGCCTTGAGGTTCGGCTCCTGGGCGGTGCCATTGGCACTGGCATTGAAGGAGAGCACCGCGTCTGCGGGAATGTTCTGCTTTCGGACGATGTCCAGCTGGGAGAGGCGGATGTTCTGCCCGGACAGCTGGGCGGTGATGTGCTTCGAGGTGAGGTTGTAGCTGCCGTTCCCGTTGACCGTCACACCCTGCGCCGCGACAAGCAGACGCGTCGCAGTGATCTGCTGTCCAAGCACGTTCGCGTCTACAGAGAGCGTCGAGTACGGCTGGCCGTAGGCAACGCCGTTCGTGAGCGTGACGTTGCCGTTGCCATTCAGATTTCCGAGAGTGCCGGCGACCTGGGCATTGATGTTCGCTGTTCCCGTGAGCTGGACGTTGTTCTGTTGACCTGCAAGCTGCAGAAGATCCGGGATCTGCGCGTCCGCCAGCTTTACCGTGCCATTCACGGCGGTGTCGTTGTCCCACGCATAGCTGACCGCGCCGCGGCGGGAGACGACGCGGTGTGGCAGGGCGGATCCGGTCACGTTCAGGACGGCTGTGCCGCGTTTGATCGTGGAGCCGGCAACAGCAAGGCCACGGTTCGGGGCGTACTCGGCATCGGCGACAACCGAGTCGAGAAGAACGTCCGTGGTTGTGCCGAGTTTGACCTCGATGGCGTTGGCAGCCAGGTGGCCTTTGACATCAAGCGTTCGAACGGAACCCTTGGCCGTGCCGTTGAACGCCAGTGAGCCGTGGAGCACAACAGGAAGGGCGGCAGTTCCCTTCTTGCCGTTGGCGGAGACACCCAGTATCTGCAGGGTCCGGTCGAACTCGGCGAGGTCGCGGGCGTTCAGGTTCACGGCAAGGTTTGTGAGCGGATCACCGTTGTTGACACCCAGGATGCCTGACGCGGTGAGAGTCGTACCCGGCGTCTGGAGGTTTATCTGCCCGATGTTGACGACCTGTGTGCGCCCTTCATAGCGGGCCACCACGCGCCCGGAAACAGGCACGTTGGAGGTGTTGGCGCGATGCTCGCCGTAGGGCGAGAGCGACAGATCTGCGCCAACCTGAACCGTGTCGGCGATGTTGGTCGCCGGACCACCCCACTCCGCCGTGACAGGTCCACTGACCTGGGTATCGAGGCCAAGATCGCCCATCTTGTTCGGGCCAGTGATCTCAAGAATGGTGCGCAGCGTAATGCCTTTGACAACGACCTTGGCGAAGGCGTGGGCGCGTTGTACGGGCGTGACGTTCACCGACTGCACCGGTGGCGCGGCGCCCACGGTCGTGGCAGCGTTGTTAGCTGTTTTGGCGGCAGCCACGGTGGTGGGCGAGGTGGATGGTGCGCTGGCGGGAACCTCTCCGAGCCAGTTCTCAATCTTCAGGTCGCCATCGATAGTGCCACCGCCGGGCAGCCTGCCGGTCAGCGCGTTGAACAGCAGCTCCGTCGGGGTCACCCGTAGCTGCGAATTGACGTTGACGTTGTGCAGGCGCACAGATTCCGTACGGTAGCCGGCATCCTCGAGCTTGATGTTCCCCAGTAGCAGGTAGCCTTTTTCGCAGTTCGGGTCGGGGGGAAGCTGCTGTGCCTTGATGGGCGTAGACGGCTGCTTCGGTGCCCCCTGTGCCTGTTGCGGCGTCACGCCGCAATCGTGGCCGTGGATGTCGATGTTGAGAACGCCGGAGGTCAGACCGTCCACGCCGCCCAGCAAGCCAATCTGTACGAGGCTGACGTTTCCACTTACATTGGCCTGCCATTGCGGCTGGGCAAAGTGCTCGATGGAGGCATTGGCCGCCAGATGGGAGTTGTTGCCGGTGTAGAAGTCCAGGCTGCGCAGGTGGGCCAGGTCGCGGCCCAACTCCAGGTTCAGGTGCAGCTTCGAGTCCTGCAGCGGCTGCTTCTGCATCTGGGTCTGCAGATCGGCGAGGTCCACGTCAATGCCGTACCGGTCGGTCGAGGCCAGGTACTGCACGCGGGCGTTGAGGTCCTTCGCCGCTGCGTTGAACGGGATGGGCCGGTCATTGATGAGGATCAGCCCGTCTGCCAGCTCAACCTCTTTGGCCTGCAGGTCAAGGAGCGAGTCCTGAACAGGCTCCGTGCTGGTCGAAGGGTGCTTCGGCACGGGCTGATTGGTCTTGCCGTCCTTGTCGATGATCAGGTGAGCATGGGGCTGCTCGACGCGAAGGAAGTTCAGACCGACATGAGACTGCGCCCCCTGCCCCACCGTGCGGCTGAGGAAGGTGTTGAGTTTGAGGCGGACGAGGATCTTTGCCGCAGAGAGGTAGGGCGCTTCGCCCGGTGCCTCTGTCCCGTGAATGACGAGATTGTCGACCTCGATGGCAAGGTGCCAGAGATTGAAGCCGATGTGGCCTACGTCGACCTTGCCGCCGGTCGAGTCTTCCAGGACGGACCTCACCTGACCGCCCACACGGCGCTGAAAGTCGTCCGTGCTCGTATACCAGTTAAGGCCGAAGATGATGAGCAGAACCAGGACGGCCAGCGAGATGAACGTCCAGCCGAAGAAGCGCGCAGCGCGGTGGTTCGCGCGGCGTGGCGGCGGGGCGGGCGTGGAGCCCGAGGTCGAGGCCTCGGTCGTTTGGGGAGGCGTGTTCTCTCTCATGGGGCCTCCTCACCTGGATGCAGCACGGTGATGCTGCCCTGCGCGCGCAGGCTCTGCAGCCAGTCGCGGAGCAGGCTGGATACCTGCTGCTGCTGCAGCACCTCGCGGATGCGCGGCTCGACGGAGACAAAGGGCGCGGGCTTCGTCCCGGCCTTTTTATACTGCGGCAGCATGGTGTTCTGGTAGAACTCGCGGACCTGCCCATCGGAGACGGAGGTACCGGCGCCGAACCGTTCCTGAATGAACGCGAGCACCTCCATACGCTCCTGCCACCGCATGCGAAACTCCGAAGGCGAGAAGCCCTTGGTCGACAGGTAGTGTGCCCATCCGGTTTCGCTCGAGCAGTCCGCTGCCTTGCAGCCCGGCAGGGTCGTCCGCAGATTCGCAATCTCTTTGTCGACATCCGCGGCCGTGATGATGTCCTGCGACTGGAGGCGAGCCTGTTGAAGAATCAGGGCGCGATTGACCAGGCGTTCAATCTCGCGGTCGCGTGTGGTCTGGGTCCCGGCGGTGGAAGGATAGGGCTGGATGGCCTCGAAGCGATGCTCTTCATCTGCGTCCGAGTCGAGCACCACCTGCCCGTTCACAATCGCCACCACACGGTCAATCTCCTCGCCGGGCTCATGCGGCATCATCGACGGCACGGCCTTCGGGACAGGAGCCCTGCCGGGCGTCGACTCCGCCTGTGCCCTGGGGGCTTCGGCGGCGGGCTGCCCCTGCGCGTCGGCCGGGGGCGTGTTTTTCGGCGACTGGGACCCCTGGTCGGCGGGCGTTGCCGGGAGTTGCGAACTCTGGGCCATTGACAGGCCAGTCCCCTCGAAAACGGCACAGGCCATCCCCACCGCAATGGCGGCGCGGAACGATGCGGTCCTGAAACCCGAGAGATAGGGGACGAAGAACATGTTAGAAGGCCTGTCCGATCGAGAAGAAGAACTGGAAATGGCTCGCCTGCCCCACATAGGGCGCGGCGGTCGTGTAGTCATCAAACACCGGATACACCGGCGGATTCAGATTGTAGGAAAGGTCGAGACGGATGGGGCCGACCGGCGTGTTGTACCGGGCCCCAAGACCCACCGCATGCGAGTAGTAGTTGAAGTTGCAGGTACCGACCGCATTGGCCTGCTGATCCGCGGGCGTGGCGCCGGGCGTTCCGGGCGGGATGGCCACATTGCGGCAGGTAGCCTCGTCCGGCTGGTGGAAGTTCTTGAAGCTTGAGAACATGTCGCCCGGGTAACGGAAGACGTTGCCCATGTCATGGAAAACGACGAAGTTCACTGCATTGCCGACGATGGGCAGCGTGGTTGCCGGCAGGCGCAACTCGAACTGGTTGACCACCACACCGGACCCGCCGACAGGGTAACCCGTGGTGAGATCGCGTGGCCCCGCGTCGTTGATGCCGAAGCCGCGATGCGACTGGGAGCCGCCGGCATACAGGCGTTCAGGCAGCGGAACCGGGTTGCAGGTGGCGTTCAGGGCGGCTTCTGTGCCGGCGCAGGCGGTGGAGGTCTCGCCGATTGCGGACGAGGTGCCGTTCTGAGCGTTTCCGAAGGTGTTTTCGAAGCCGACCCGGAGATTGCGGGCGAAAACGAAGGGATGCTTCTTGCCTAGGCTGTAATAGCTGGCGTGCGACAGGTCCAGGCGATTGAAGTTGGTTTGCGAGCCAAAAGCGGCAGCGGCGATGAACTCCTGCATCGAGAAGTACTGGCCACGGCTGGCGTTCAACGGACTGGGATCGCGAGTGTCGTGGAAGTAGGTCACACCCGGACCACCGACGCGCACCGGTTGCGACAGCTGCGGAATCAGGTTCGGGGAGATCTCGAGCGAGTTCGCGTCCACGGTGATACGCCGGTACTGGAAGTCATAAATCAGGTGGTCGGCACGCTTGATGTTCTGCGTCACGCGGAAGTCGAACTGCGAGGTCTGCGCCTGGAACGTCGTAATGTTCTGGACGTTGGAATACCCGCCGGAGAGGGTCGCAGTGAGATTCGGATTGCCCAGGAGGTTGGGGTTGTTGAAGCTCAACGACGCAATCTGCTCCAGCAGGCCGTAGGTGGTGTGCAGGGTAAGCGATTTCTGCGTGCCGAAGAGGTTGACCCGTGACACGTCCAGTGAAACACGCGGGCTGGCGCCGGCCTGTCCATTCTGGGCGGCGGTCTGTCCGCGCGTCTGACCAGGAATGACTCCGGGCTGCGAAAGCTGCGCTTCAAAGCCGAAGCCGTAGGTCACATCCCAACGCTTGGCCTCGGTGAGCTGCACGAGCACGTTCTTTTCGAGTGCGTCCCCGCGCGGGTTTTGCACGGCCGCATTGACTTCGTTGAAGAGCGCGAGGTTGTAGAGATTGCGCTGCGTCTGCAGCAGGGCCGCCTGGTCAAGAGGGTCGCCGGCATGGACCAGCAGCTGTCTTTCGACCACGCTTCGCTTGGTGTGCTCAATCCCGGAGAGCAGAACATTTTCGATCGTGACCTGCTGGCCTTCGACGATGTTGAGGGTCACATCCGTGATGGCCTTGTTGTCCGGGCTGACCTTGGGATTCACCTCTACCTGCGCGTGATCGAAGCCGTGCGAAATGTAGAAGCTCAGGATGGCATCACGATCCTGGGCCAGCGTGATCAGGGAGAAAGGCTGCCCCGGCTCCGCAATCAGCATGTCGTAAACGGTCTGTTCGCGAGCGGAGTCCGCGCCCGCCACCTCGACCGCGCCGAACTTCTGCTGCGGCCCCTCGTCGACGGTGTACGTGACAGCGACCTCGCCGACCGTCTTGCCGTGCTTGCCGGGGATGTCGATATCCTTCGCGGTGGCCGTGACTTTGGCGGTTAGAAATCCACTGGCGCGGTACAGCGATTGGATGGAGTCGCGGTCGGCGTCACGGAGCTGGGTACTGTAGGCGCCATTTTTGACGTACAGGCTGGCCTTTTTGACCCGCAGACGCTCCTCCAGCGTGTCCGTGCTGAAGTAATGGTTCCCTGTGATGACGACCGAGGTGACCTTGTGCTTGATGCCGGGATCGACGTCGTACTGCACCGTGACGTTGCCGGTACCCGCACCCACCAGCTTGACCGAGTCCTTCACATCGAAGAACCCCTGCTGCTGCATGTAGTCACGGATGTTGAAGGCGCCCTCATTCAGGAGATCGTTGTCGACCGCACCCTCTTCATAGACCGGCACGAGCAGTTTCTTGCGCGCGCTTGAGACCTTGGTGCCATTGATGACGACCTTGACCACCGGCCCCTGCTCAGCGTTGAAGTCGAAGTCCAGGGACTTCCGGGGCGGCTGGTAGGTTTCCTTCTGCAGGCTAATGGTGCCTTCCAGGCGATTGTTCTTGATATAGAAGTTGCGTACACCGGAAAGCGCGTTGCTGGCTGTCTGACGGCCTACCTTCGGCTCACACCCTTTGTCGACCAGGGAGACGAGGCGCGAACAGTTCAGATTGCCCTTTTTTCGGAACTGCTCCACCGAGATGCCGGGATCTTTTCCCGCGACCGTCACAGCGCCGACCCGGGCCTGCGGTCCGATCTGCACATCAATGGCCACATTGATCTGGCGACCGACGTCGTCCATGCGCGTCGTGATGTTGATGGTGGGCTGGTAGTAGCCGTTTTCCGCGAGGGCTTCCTTGACACCGTCCAGCGCGGCCGGCAGATCGCTCTCGGTGTACGCCGTCCCCGGATCCAGCTTGGTCGCAAACTCCAGCAGAGACGCAAGCCGTTCGGAATCGATACCCACGATCTGTACGCGGCCGATGTAATAGCGCGGCACACCCGCATAGATCAGCGTCAGGCCGTCGGCCCCTGTTTCCGCGCTGAGGGAGATATCCCGGTAGCGCCCGCTGTTGAACAGCCGCAGCAGATCCGCACGCACTTTCAAGGGATCCAGAAGCTGACCCGCCTTCTGGGCCAGGCGCGTGATCGTCGGATCGTTCTCGGCAAACACCACGCCATCGAAACGGATCGCTGCCACCCTGGCGCCGCCCTGGTTCCAGACCGAGGACGGAAGTGCCGGCAGTGGGTTGGTGACGACGGGAGGCACCTGCGGCACGCTGGACGAAGCGGGATTTGCCGTCTGGCTGGCCTCGGGAATGGCCTGGGCCGCGTTGGGATTCGCGGAGGGGGTGACCGGGGCAGATTGCCCGGCGGCGCTGCTATTGATACTGCCGGAGTTCTGCGCGTACACCGACGAAACCGCCCCGCCGGAGGTCAGCGCCATGCCGAGCAGCGCCGCGAACAGCTGCGCCGTTTGCCCCTTGGGCCGCCGCTTCCGTGCCTTGTAAGCCGCTGTGGTGCGCCCTCTCCCGTTTGCCTGACCCGACACCGTCTGTCCTTCCGTCAAATGGACCTACTGGTCCGGTCCTCTAGCTGTCACCAGTACGGGCGCGCGAGGCGGCCCGGATCGGGTGGCAAAACTTTGCCCCTGAGGCGCAGGATAGTACAACGTGGGACGCGGCGGGAGTGTTGAGGGTTGGCCCACTCCGGGCAGCGTATTCGTTCAGGTCTAGCGCTCTCTCTATACTGAACCAATGCCGCCCGTGGAAGCTTCTGTGGAAAGAACGCCCGTGCGCGAATTCGAAGAAAAAGATGTAAATGTGTCACCCATCGATCCTGGCGAGCGCTACTCACGCCAGGTCCTGTTCCCTGGCATCGGCGTTGCAGGCCAGGGACGTCTGCGGACCGCCCACGCTGCCATCGTGGGAGTGGGTGCCACGGGAGCCGCCGCGGCCGGCTTGCTGTCGCGGGCCGGGATTGGACGCCTCACCCTGGTTGACCGGGATTTCGTCGAGCCGAGCAATCTGCAGCGGCAGGTTCTGTTCGACGAAGAAGACGCCCGCGCCAGCCTGCCCAAAGCCGAGGCCGCACGCCGCCACCTCCGGCGCGTGAACGGCGACGTCGCGGTAGACGCCTCCATAGCCGACCTCACACCTGGAAACGCGGAGGCCCTGCTTGCCGGGGCGGAGATCGTGCTGGACTGCACGGACAACTTCGAGACGCGCTACCTCCTGAATGACCTATGTGTGCGGGACGGACGCCCGTGGATCTACACCGCCGCGGTGGGTGCCTATGCGGCAACGATGAACGTGCTGCCCCGGATGGGAGATGAAGCCGCGGCTTCCCCGGCGTGGGTGGAGCAGGCACCGCCGACTGCATGCCTGGCGTGCATCTTTCCAGCGGCACCGCAAGGTTATGTGGAGACATGCGAGACCGCGGGTGTGCTCGGACCTGCTGTGAACCTGGCAGCCTCGGTCGCGGTCGCGGAAGCCCTTAAGTTCCTGACGGGTCAACCGGCGAAGATGCGCCGGACCCTGCTCTCGTGGGATCTGTGGAGCGGGGAGCACTCGGAGATCAACACTGGCCGCCCCCGTACCGACTGCGAAGTCTGTGGGGCACGTGTGTTCCGGGCGCTGGCCGGTGAAGGCCGACCGCAGATCACCCTGTGCGGGCGAAATTCCGTGCAGATTCACGAAGGCAGGCGGGTTGTCGACCTGGCAGCGCTGGAGCAGCGACTCAAACCGCTGGGCTCCGTCCGGGCAAATGGACTTCTGTTACGCTTTTCCTACCCGCCGTATACACTCACCGTGTTCCCGGACGGACGGGCCCTGGTGCAAGGCACCACGGATGTGGGTCTGGCGCGCTCCCTGTATGCGCGCTTTCTGGGCAGCTGAATCAACCATCCCCATCCGGGAGACAACTTACACGCCTGTCCGTCCTTCCAAGGGACAAGGTCCCGACAGGCTGATTTGCGTTAGGCTTAACGAGGCAATCGCGCCGGCATGTACGCACGGACCGACTGGAACGCTTGCCATGGAAGAACAAGGCTACCAAACGATGCAACCGAAACCGACACCGGGTCTGTTTAAGCGCAACCCGCCCATCGCCGGCGAAGCCGAAGCGATCGAGCGGGCCAAGCTCGGCGACCCCGACGCTTTTTCCAAGCTCTACGCGCTGCATAAGCGACGCGTTTACACCCTTTGCCTGCGCATGCTCGGCAACGTTTCCGAAGCCGAGGACATGACCCAGGAGGCGTTTCTCCACCTCTTCCGCAAGCTGGGCAGCTTCCGTGGCGAAAGTGCGTTTTCCACCTGGCTCCACCGGCTGACGGTAAACCTGGTGTTGATGCATCTGCGCAAGAAGGGTCTGCAGCTGGTTTCGCTCGAAGAAACGATCAATCCGAGCGAAGAAGACGCGCCCAAGCGGGATTTCGGCTCCCGCGACCCGCAGCTCTCCGGATCTGTGGACCGCGTCACCCTGGAGCGCGCGGTGGCTTCCCTGCCGCCCGGCTACCGCATGGTGTTCGTTCTGCACGACGTAGAAGGTTTTGAACACAACGAGATTGCCACGATGCTGGAGTGCTCCACGGGAAACAGCAAGAGCCAGCTGCACAAGGCACGGCTGCGGCTCCGCGAGTTGCTGCGCCATCCCGAGCAGCTGCCGCCCCCCATCGCTGGTGCACGGGAGCTGGTGCAATGAACGAGATCACCTCCATCAATTTTGACGCCCTCACCCCCGCAGAGTTCGAGCAGTACCTCCCCGAGCTGTTTCTGGCGGGCGGCAAGCTAAGCGAAGATCCGCGCCTGGCCAAGTTTCTCGCCGCCAACCCGGACTGTGGCGCCCTGGTGCGCGACCTCGAAACCATTGCTGAAACCGCCAAGAGCCTCTTTCTGCCATCGCACGATCCCAGCGATGCCGTGTGGTCGAACATCGCGAGCAAGCTCCAGGAGGAGTCCTCCGACGATGGTGGTGTAACCGACCTCGCCGGCTAACTGAAACCCTTGATCAGAGGAGGCAGGCAATTGCCTGCCTCCTCTTTTGCTGCGCCATGGACCTGCTGGAAAGGTGCTATGCTCCGCCAGTGAGCGAGGCAGGTGCCATTCCGGACGGCGTTCAGCGCGTGGTGTTGGCTGGATTCATGGGCTCCGGGAAGACGGCCGTTGGGCGGGAGCTCGCGACGCAGCTCGGCTGGCAGTTCCTCGATCTCGATGACGAGGTCACGCGGCGCGAGGGGCGCACCGTACCCGAGATCTTCGCCCAGCGCGGCGAAGCGGCCTTCCGCCAGGCGGAGTTCGTCGCCCTTGGCGAGCTCCTGCAAAGCCAGGGCGCGGTGATTGCCCTTGGCGGGGGCGCGCCCGAAACAGAGGACGTCCGGAGATTGCTGGCGACGGATCCGGCGACGGTGGTAGTTCACCTCCATGCGCCCTTCGACGTGCTCTACGACCGCTGCCTTGTGCAGGCCGGAGATCCTGCGGCCACGGTTCGACCCCTGCTGGGGGCACGGCAGGCCGCCGCGCTTCGCTACGAGCGCCGTTTGACCCTCTACGCCCAGGTAGCGCACCACACGGCCGATGCCGCCGCGGGCTCGCCGGCAGCCGTAGCAGGCGACATTCTGGACAGATTGAGGCAGAGACTCTAGCGTCTCCAACACTCAGGCGCGCGCGGTTTTGCATCACATCAACAAACGTCCATGGCACCGAACTCCACTTCGAGCGCAACGCCGGTTGTGACACAAGCCGTCGTGCCCTCCGACGTCCGCGAGCAGCGCGCCGTACGCGGTCACATCCTCTTCACCACTGTCCTTCTGCTCAGCCTTGCGCTGGCCTGGCGGCTGCTCGAGGTGCTGGAGTTGGTCTACGTGAGCGCGCTTTTCGCGGTCGTGCTCATGCCCGTGGTGACGCGGATCGAACATCTGCGGATCGGGCGATACAGGCCTTCCCGGTTTGTCGCCATCGCTGCCCTGATGCTGTCGGTGATCCTTGGCCTGTTCCTGCTCTTCTTCTTTGGCCTGCCACCGGTCATCAACGACCTGGAGCGTTTCGCCGGGGATCTGCCCAAACGGCTTCCGGAGATCGTTGCCAAAGCCAAACAGGTACCGCTGCTGAACAAGTTTGGCCTGGACGACATCGCCCGTCGCGGCGAGGCGTTTGCCGCCAGTTTTGCCGGCTACATCGTCTCCGAGGCACCAAAGTGGCTGGGGCATGTCTTTGACGTGGTGGCCGGCCTTATCCTGTGCGTGTATTTCATGCTGGAAGGCGAATCGGCCTACCTGTATTTCCTCGCCATGGTGCCTGTCCAGTCGCGCAACCGGTTGTCCAAAGCGCTGGTGATCGCAGAGGGCCGCATGAGCAAATGGCTGCTGGGCCAGGGTTCGCTGATGCTGATCCTTGGGGTCTGCAGCACGATCGTCTTCGGGTTTCTGCACGTGCGGTACTTCTTCCTGCTCGGATCCCTGATGGGCATCTTCAACATCATCCCGGTTGTCGGCGGTGTGATCACCATTCTGCTGGCTGCGGGAGCGGCCGCTCTGGATTCCTGGTCGAAGATGGCGGGCGTCTTGATCTTCTACGCGATCTACACGCAGATAGAGAATGGGTTTCTCACGCCGCGCATTATGAAAACGAGCGTCAACCTCATGGGTCTCACGGTGCTCGTGGCCCTGCTGGCTGGGACGGCGGTGGCCGGCGTGGTAGGCGCCCTGGTGTCGGTCCCGACAGCCGCCCTGGTCGCCGTCTTTGTGCAGGAATACCTCGTTCAGGACGATGCCCATGCCCAGGAACTACAGGTCAAATCGGAACAGATGCAGGAGTAAGACGGAATCCGCCCAAGCCTCCTCCTGCCCTCTACGTCTGCACACTCAGCGTCCACACGGTCGTGCTACGGAAGGTCTCGCCCGGATCCAGCACCGTGCTGGGAAAGTCGGGCTGGTTCGGTGAGTCAGGAAAGTGCTGCGTCTCCAGGCAGAAGGCGCTGCGCCAGCCGTAGGGGCTGCCGGATCGTCCCTGCGTGGTGCCGTCGAGGTAGTTGCCGGTGTAGAACTGCACGCCAGGCTCGGTAGTCTCCACCTGCAGCTTGCGCCCGCTGCAGGGATGGCTGGCAACTGCCGCCAGATGCAGCGCTCCCGACTCCCCGCGCAGAACGAAGTTGTGGTCATAGCCACCGCCGTTGCTCAACTGGGAGTCCGGTAGGTGAATGCTGTCCCCAATGGGGTGGGCTGAGGTGAAGTCGAACGGTGTGCCGGCTACTGGCTGGTTGCCGCCGAGCGGAATTGCTGTGGCGTCAATGGACGTGAACGCGTCGGCTTCGATCTGCAGTATGTGATCCAGAATCGTCGCGCTCCCCTCCCCCGCAAGGTTGAAGTAGGCGTGATTGGTGAGGTTCACGACCGTACGCCGGTCGGTGGTGGCCTCATACTCCAACGTGATCCTGTTGCCGCCCAGCCGATAACGCGCCACGACGTTCAGTGCGCCGGGAAAGCCCTGATCGCCGTCCGGGCTGCTGGCGGTGAACTCGACGCCATCCGGGAGAACACGTGCGTCCCAGTTGCGATGCCACAGGCCATCGCTGCCG
Organism: Verrucomicrobia bacterium Tous-C9LFEB; assembly: GCA_964658105.1. Taxonomy (GTDB): domain Bacteria; phylum Acidobacteriota; class Terriglobia; order Terriglobales; family Acidobacteriaceae; genus Granulicella. The sequence goes on from CAZZXY010000052.1 coordinate 23,412, forward strand.
CCATGCAGGGTGTTTGGCCCATTGTTGATGTCCAGCTGAAACGCCTGCCCGTCCAGTTCGAAGCGACCTCGTGCGATCCGATTGGCATACCGGCCAACGGTACAGCCCAGAAAGGCCTTCTCTTCGATGTAGGGTTCCAGCGCTGCGTACCCCAGGACGATGTCGGCCTGAGTGCCTTCGCGGTCTGGCGCCAGCAGCGAGGTAATCCGCGCGCCGAAGCTCACCACTTCGAACTGCAGGACGTCGTTGCTGATCGTAAAGCTCTGGGCAGCGGAACCGTCCGGGGTGATACCCCAGGCGCGCGTGGTAACCGTGACGGAAGAAGGAGGAGCCATAGGCAATCAGGATAGCCCCGTAGCCGAGTGGGCGATCATCCTGACGCTGGGATAGTCTGACAAGCAATTGGGAGATGCTCAAGGATGCTTGTTGGTACTGTTCGCTTGCTGTCGCCCGTGCTGGCGCTGGCTCTCTTTTCCGCAACGGGGACACCGGCGCAGACGGGCTGGGTGGGCACCTGGGCCGCGGCGCCGTCCGCCGCCCCTTACAGAGACGGAGCAATCGGGAACCTGACCACACTCCGTGAAATTGTGCACACCTCACGGGGCGGCTCGCAGGTGCGCGTGACCTTCAGCAACGAGCTTGGTCGGGACCCGTTGATTCTTGCCGGCGCTCGTCTGGGCGTCCGCACGCAAGGCAGCGGCGTGGCCCCGGGTTCTGATCAGGCGCTGTCCTTCGGCGGACAGCCCGCCATCACCATCCCCGCCGGCGCGGTGGCGGTCAGCGACCCCCTACAGACAAAGGTCGCCTCCCTGAGCGATCTCGCGATCACCCTGCTTCTGCCTCCGCAGCCCCTGCACGTCGTCACACAACACGATCTGGGCATGCAGACCAACTACGAAGGCTCAGGCGATCAGTTGGCGAGCGCGGAGATCAGCGCGCCAAAGCCCTTCGCGCAGTGGCGCTTTCTGAAGAACGTGGAGGTGAGCGGCGGATCGCACGGAGCGGCGATCGTGACCCTGGGCGACAGCATCACGGACGGCTTTGACTCGACGCCCGACGCGAACCGTCGCTGGCCGGATGTACTGGCCCAGAGACTCCAGGCTGACAAGAAGCTCGACGCGCTGGGCGTGCTGAACGAAGGCATCAGCGGCAACCGTCTTCTGCACGATGGTGCCGGACCCAACGCTCTGGCCCGCTTCGATCGTGATGTACTCAGCCAGAGTGGCGTGCGGTACCTCATCGTTATGGAGGGCATCAACGACATCGGCCGAACCGATCAGCCCAATGCGCCGGATGACCCCATCACAGCGCAGCAGATCATCGTGAGCTACGGGCAGATCATTGACCGTGCCCATGCGCACGGCATCCAGGTCTTCGGTGCCACTCTTACGCCGTTCCTGGGCGCGGGCTATGCCTCTCCCGCGGGCGAAACGATGCGAGGGGCGGTAAACACCTGGATTCGTACCAGCGGGCGCTTCGATGGCGTCATCGACTTCGACAGGACGACGCGGGATCCGTCACAGCCAGGACGCTTCTCCTCAACAGCCGACTCGGGAGATCACCTGCACCCGGGTGATGCGGGCTACAAGATGATGGGCGACAGCATCGACCTGAAGCTGTTCCGGCCTTAAAAGCCCCTCCTAAACGCAAGGACCCTGCCAATGGGCAGGGCCTTCCCGCGTCTACGTTGCGCTTTACTTGAGTTCGTACCCGGCGAAGAAGTAACCGATCTCGAAGGTCGCCGTGTCCTCGGCATCCGAGCCGTGAATGGCGTTCTCTTCGATGGAGTCGGCAAACATCTTGCGGATGGTGCCCTCTTCGGCGTTCGCCGGGTTGGTGGCACCCATCAGCTTGCGCAGGTCGGCAATGGCGTTCTCTTTCTCCAGCACCATCGGAAAGATGGGGCCGGAGGCCATGAACTGGGTCAGCGAACTGAAGAAGGGACGTGCCGCGTGCACATGGTAGAAGCCCTTGGCTAGCTCTTCGGTAAGCGAGATCTTCTTGATGGCGACAATCTTGAAGCCGGCCTTCTCAATCTGAGCAAGGATGGAACCGGCGAGGCCCTTACGGACGGCGTCCGGCTTGATGATGCTGAAAGTGCGTTGGGACACAAACATCTCCTGAATACGGCAGTGTCACCAGTCTACCGGACACAGTCCTTTGCTCGCCCCCGGCGGGTGGTTAGGCGGCCTTGTCTGTGGGCAGATCGCGGGAGAGGCTGTCAATCGCAATCGGCCTCGGAGAGACCCTGTCGATTACTTCCTCGTCGTGCAGCCAGAAAGCCACAATGGTCTCCACCAGGAAAACGAAACCAGCGCAGACAGCGATGCCAGCAGAGCAGAACAGCAAGACAGCAGTGAAGGTCATGGTTGTTCAGATGCCGAAACGTAATGCCACGTCCGGGTTATCTCACGGTACGAAAGTGGATACATCTGTAACATGCGGAAAACCTTTCGTTATGTGCGTCCATTCCCTATGAGACGAACAGCATGGATCTGGCTTGTGGGTTGCCTGGCATGGACGGCCGACGCGGTGATCAACGTGGTTTTGCGCTCTCCCCAGCACGCGGAGATTGCCTTTCTCATGGCCCTTCTCTTCGGGATCGCGTGGCTCTTCTACCGGGGGCAGCCCAGGTAACGGGACCTGTCTCCCGGACCCGGCAAGCAGGCACTCGCCGGGTCTGTAGACACTACTTCTTGGTTGCTGCCTCGATATCGAATTCCATCTTGACGTCGTCGCCGAGCATCGCGTCGCCACTCTGCAGGGTGCCGTTCCAGGTCAGGCCGAAGTCCTTACGGTGCAGCGTGGTAGTGGCCGTGAAGCCGCGATGCGGCATCTTGTCCATGCCGACCTGGTCTTTGCTGGGCGGCTCCATGTGCAGCGTCACCGGCTTTGTGATGCCGTGCAGCATAAGGTCGCCGACGACATCGTAGCCCTCACCAGTCTTGGTGACCTTCGTGCTCTTGAAGGTCGCCGCCGGGAACTTAGTTGTGTCAAAGAAGTCCGCGCTCCGTAGATGCGTGTCCCGCGCCGCCTCGCCTGTGTCCACACTCGTCACATCGATGGTCGCCATCACGGACGAACCCGTCACGTTCGCCGGGTCAAGATCGATCGTGCCGTCCTTTATGGCGAAACGGCCATGCACGGTGGAGATGCCCATGTGCTTGATGCCGAAGTCGACCTGCGAGTGCTGTGGGTCAATGGCGTAGGTGACGCGCTGGGCGGAGGCCTGCGTGCCCGTAAAGACTGCAGCGGCAAGGACGACGACAGTGGTGACGCTGGATGCAAGATGACGCAATGAGAGATCCTTTCGCGGGCGCAGGGCGGCCCGGCAGCCGATCTGCCTTCAGGCCTTTGCACGTACGGTCCCGGTTGCTGCTGACAAAGATGTGAGCCGGACGCGCAAAGGTGCAAGAAAAAGCGACCCCGACGGGCTGCTTACTCCAGGGTAACTGGTTCTTCCGGACTGACTTAGCAAGCCGACAGGACTTAACGGCCGAGCACCCGGGCCATTGTCTCGCCGATCTCGGCAGGCGACTTCACCACGTGGATCCCTGCCGCGGTCATGGCCTCCATCTTGCTCTCGGCGGTGCCCTCGCCGCCGGAGATGATCGCTCCGGCATGGCCCATACGGCGGCCCGGAGGTGCGGTCTGGCCGGCGATGAAGCCGACCACGGGCTTCTTCACATGGGCTTTGACGTACTCCGCAGCTGCCTCTTCGTTGGTGCCGCCGATTTCGCCGATCAAGATGATCGCTTCAGTTTCGGGGTCTTCATTGAGCAGTCTGAGGGCGTCGATGTGCGTTGTGCCGACAATGGGATCGCCGCCGATGCCAATCGCCGTGGACTGGCCAATACCCCGCGTCGTGAGCTGGTACACGGCCTCGTAGGTCAGCGTGCCGGAACGGGACACGATGCCGACGGAACCTTCCTTGTGAATGCGGCCGGGCATGATGCCGATCTTGGCCTTGCCCGGCGAGATGACGCCGGGACAGTTTGGCCCAATCAGCACGGATTTCCCGCCTTTGATGGCGTCCCAGGTCTTCACCATGTCGAGCACCGGGATGCCCTCTGTAATGCAGATGATGAGTGGCAGACCGGCATCGGCGGCCTCGAGAATGCCGTCCGCGGCGGCTGGGGGCGGGACGAAGATGACGGTGGCGTTGGCGCCGGTCGCCTTCACGGCCTCTTCAACCGTGTTGAAGACGGGCCAACCCTCGTGCGTGGTGCCCCCCTTGCCGGGCGTGACGCCGCCGACGACCTGCGTGCCGTACTCGGCGCAGCCTTTGGCGTGAAACGTGCCTTCGCGGCCGGTGATGCCCTGCACGATGAGGCGGGTGTTCTTGTCTACCAAAACTGCCATTTTCGATCTCCTAAACGGCCTGCTTAACAGGCTTTTGAGGCGTTTTCTGCACTTCTGCACGCGTTCTGCGGAATGGATGTAAAAAGCGTGTTCTTAACAGGCTTTTGGAGCATTGCGGCACCAAGGCCAGTTGCGATGCGCGACTACCCCTTCGCAGCTGCGACGACGAGATCCGCGGCGTCCTTCATCGTTTCCCCAATCTGGAACTTGAGACCGGACTCGGCGATGATTTTGCGGCCTTCTTCGACGTTGGTGCCTTCGAGGCGGAGGACAATGGGGATCTGTACGTTGAGTTTGCGGGCAGCGGCGACGACGGCCGTGGCGAGGACGTCGACGCGGAGGATGCCGCCGAAGATGTTGATGAAAATCGCCTTAACGTTCTTGTCGCTCAGCAGGATGCCGAAGGCATTTTCGATCTGCTCCTGGTTGGCACCGCCGCCGACGTCGAGGAAGTTCGCGGGGCTGCCACCGGCGTACTGGATGATGTCCATCGTCGCCATGGCAAGGCCGGCACCGTTGACCATGCAGGCGATGTCCCCGTCGAGCTTGATGTAGTTGAGGGAGAACTTGGAGGCTTCGACCTCGAGGGGGTCTTCTTCGGCGAGATCGCGGAGATCCTTCAGGTCCTTGTGACGAAAGAGGGCGTTGTCGTCGAAGTTGATCTTGCAGTCGAGCGCGGCGAGCTTGCCGTCCTTGGTCGTGATGAAAGGATTGATCTCCATCAGGGTGGCGTCGGTGTCGATGTAGGCCTTATAGAGGCCGATCATGAAGCGGACAGCCTCGGGAATCTGCGCGGCCTCCAGACCTAGCTTGAAGGCGAGACGGCGGGCCTGGTAGGGCGCGAGGCCAATGGCTGGGTCGATCACCTCTTTGAAGATGGCGTCGGGATTTTCGTGCGCAACCTCTTCGATCTCCATGCCGCCGGCCTGCGAGGCCATGAAGACGACCTTGCCGGTCGCGCGGTCGAGGACGATGCCGAGGTAGAGCTCGCGTGCGATGGCGGAGCCGGCTTCCACGAGAATGCGCTGCACTTTCTGACCCTGTGGCGTCGTCTGGTGCGTGATGAGCTGCATGCCGAGGATGGCTTTCGAGTGCCCTTCGGCTTCCGCGCGCGTTTTGGCGAGCTTGACGCCGCCGCCCTTGCCACGACCGCCAGCATGGATCTGGGCCTTGACGACGACCACGCCGTGGCCGGCACCGAAGAGCTGCCCTGCAGCCGCATCGGCCTCTTCAAAGGTGACGGCGACCTGCCCGTCGGGCACGGTGACGCCGTAACGGCGAAGGATCTCTTTGGCCTGGTACTCGTGAATCTTCATGCGTGCTCCTGAGGGCGGGAATCGAAGGCAGATCGCTGCCATGGTAGCGAGTCGGCGGAAGGAGCGGCAAGCTGCCCTGCGCGATTAACGGCGCCGCTGGCCGAAGTGCCTGGTGTACATGGCCGGGACCTGCAGTGGGTGCGCGACGGGGATCGATGTTCAGCGATGAGCTTTGAGGAGGTGAGCTGTGAGGAGGGGCTCTGGGGCCGTCTGCGTGTTGTAGGCTGACAAACGGTGCCGATTACACAAGAACTGCGACTGGTGATGGAAGAGCGCAAGACGCTCGGCCTGGATGCAGCTCGGGCGCTCGCCCGACAGCTTCTTGCGGGCGCAGCCTCCGAGACGGAGCTTGCGGCGCTGCTGGGGGCTATGGCGGCACGCGGTGAAACCGCTGAAGAGATTGCCGGCTTTGCGCTGGCCATGCGGGAGGCCTCCGTTCGCTTGCCCCTGACCGAAGCCGAACGGGAGCCCCTGGTGGACTCCTGTGGCACGGGCGGGGATGGTGCGGGGACCTTCAACATCTCCACGGGAGCGGCGCTGGTTGCTGCGGCAGCGGGGGCCAAGGTCGCCAAGCACGGCAACCGTGCGGTAACGAGCCGTTGCGGATCCGCCGATGTGCTGGAGGCGCTCGGCATCCCGATCGATTTTTCCCCGGAGGGGGCGGCCGAGGCCCTACGGCGTCACGGTTTTTGCTTCTTGCTGGCTTCACAGCACCATCCGGGTATGCGCGCGGTGATGCCCGTGCGGCGCGGGTTGGGCGTGCGCACAATCTTCAATGTGCTGGGGCCGTTGCTGAACCCGGCGGGCGCGCGGCGACAGGTGATGGGGGTTTATAGCGCGGCAGTCCTTTGGCCGGTGGCAGAGGCCATGCCCTTTCTCGGCATCCGGCGCGCCATGGTGGTGCATGGGGCAGGGGGCCTGGATGAGTTGGCCCTCAGCGGACCGAGCGAAACGGCGGACGTGCGCGGCGAGGATGGCAGTTGCCTTGTGACGAGTGGACGTATCGCCCCGGAGTCCCTGGGGCTCGCACCTGCGCCCTTGAGTGCCCTGTCCGGAGGCAGCGACGCGGGGGAGAATGCGACGATCCTGCGCGGCATCTTCCGTGGAGAACAGGGCCCGCGGCGCGACGTGGTGCTGCTGAATGCGGCCGCTGTCCTGGTTGTAGCTGAGCGTGTGCCCGACATGGCTGCTGGCGTCCGGCTGGCTTCGGAGGCGATCGATACAGATGCGGTGTCTGCCCTGGTTACGGCGTTGTCGCGGTAGTGAGCGTGGCGCGTTCCGTAACACCGCAATCTCACCTAAGCGACTAAGCAGCGAGTTGAAGCCGCGTGCAGAACAGCCTGCGGTGTCCTGTCGTCTGTAGTTTGCTTACTTGTTCAGTTCCATCGCGAGAATCTGCCCGGCTACGCTGGGGTCGTCTACGGCGGCGTAGGTGACCGTGGCTTTCAGGCCATCGAACTCGCTGCAGGGATTGAGTTCCTTGCTCGGCGTGAAGTTCCCCGCAGTGTAGGCGACGGCGTACATGTCGTTGCTAAAGAGCGACACGGGAGCGCCCGCGCGCTGGATTTTGAGGGTTATTCCTTTCGGGTAAAAGCAGCCTACCGCGCGTATGGTGCC
>CAZZXY010000053.1:0-30115 GCA_964658105.1 Verrucomicrobia bacterium Tous-C9LFEB
CTCCCTAACCCCTGCTCCCTACGCTCTGCTCCCTAGATCCTGCCGCCCCAGCGGATCGAGACAGGAGCGCCTTCGGCGAGGAGTACGTGTTCTGGCGGGCGGCTGGCCAGGTCGGTGAAGTCTGGGCCGTAAAGGGAGCCGAAGTTGCAGGCGATGCGGTGCTCGTGGATGGGGTAGACCTGCCAGCTGCGGTGTTCTACGGCGTACTCTGTGGTGCCGCCGCCGCGGTTGGGGGCGTAGCCCCAGTAATGTTCGGTGATGAACTCGTCGAGGGAGCCGGGCTGGATGGGCTCCAGGCGGTTTTCGGCTCGGACGCCCACTCGCTGCCACAGACCGCGGTGCTTCCACTCGTACTCGATCTCGGATTGGGAGTTGTGCCAGGGAACGGCGTCGTGCGGCGGCGCGGGTACGGCGGCTTTCAGGTCGCGAAAGTGTTGGCGTGCGCGCAGCCGGCCGCCCTTGGCTGGCTTCATACCGAAGGGCAGGCCGGCGATCTTCCACGAGTGTCGTGTGGGGGCCGTCGAGTAGGCCTCGCCGTAGAGCGTGCGGGCTACGAGCGTGATGGCCGGCTTGGGGACGATCTCGCTGAGAAAGACGACGCCGCGGCGATAGGAGCCGTCCGGCATGGGGCGACGCACGTAGTAGCGGAGGTTGACCTCTTCAAACTGTGTATGGAAGGGGATCGGCAGCCCAAGGATGCGCACCTGGTCGAACAGGAAGCCGACCAGCGAGACGTAGCAGTGGCCGTGGAAGAGATCCAACTCCAGCCCGGGTGGCAGCCTGCGCTGCAGGATGTCCGGCGAGACTTCGTACTGCGCCATGATGAGCTTGCGCCACCTGGCGGTTAAGAATGTGAACGACATCAAGGGCTTGGATGCGGGGAGCCTTCCGGTAAGTCGTTGGGTCCGCCCTGGAGGTTGCGCAGCCCGGCTTCCAACGCCTGCCGAACGGCATGGACGGCATCCGGCGGCACACCGCGCCAGAGCTCGGCTTCGGTGCGTTCCTTCAGCTCGATACCGTGTTGCAGGAGGGCTTTGCCTTCGGGCGTCAGCGTGGCGGTGACGAAGCGGTGGTTGCGGTCGGAGTTGCCGCGGGTGATCCAGCCCTCGCGAACGGCGCGTGCCAGCATGGTGTGCAGGGTCTGCGGCGTGACGTGGCAGAAGCGCGCGAGGCTGGCCGCGCTGCCGTCGTGCTGTTGCTCCACGGCCTTGAGCAGGCGTAGCTGCGCCAGGGTGACGCCGGCGGTGCGGAATTCGTCCTCAAAGCGGGCGCGGAAGACGTTCATGAGGTCGCGCATGAGCTCGCTGATGCGACGGGCGTCTGCGACTTTTGTGCCGTTCTCAGATTCTGCATCCATATCAGCCTACTGATACTCTATCTCAGTACCCTGATATGCCGGAAGCCGTTTGGAAACCGAAGCACAATCCCTGGCTGATCGCCCTGACGGTCACGCTGGCCACGTTTATGGAGGTGCTGGACACCTCGATTGCGAACGTGGCGCTGCCGCACATTGCCGGTTCGGTGGGCGCGTCGCAGGAGGAGGCGACGTGGGTGCTGACCAGCTACCTGGTCGCCTCGGCGATCATTCTGCCGATCTCGGGTTGGCTGTCGAACCGCATCGGGCGCAAGCGCTTCTACATGACGTGCGTGGCGATGTTTACGATCTGCTCGCTGCTTTGCGGTCTGGCGCCGACGCTGCCGTTTCTGATCCTGGCGCGGATCCTCCAGGGCCTGGGCGGTGGTGGGCTGGCGCCGAGTGAGCAGGCGATTCTTGCCGACACGTTTCCGATCGAGAAGCGTGGGCAGGCGTTTGCGTTATATGGCACTGCGGTGGTGGTCGCGCCAGCCATCGGGCCCACGCTGGGTGGATGGATCACGGACAACTACAACTGGCACTGGATCTTCTTTATCAACTTGCCGATCGGGCTGATCTCGCTGTATCTGTCGAACCGCATGGTGGAAGACCCGCCGGAGATCACGGCGCGTACCCAGCGGCGTGACCCGGTGGACTTCATTGGCCTGGCTGCCGTGGCCGTGGGCGTTGGGCTGCTGGAGTTCACGCTGGACAAGGGGCAGGAGAAGGACTGGTTCGGCTCAGGGATGATCCAGGCTACGGCGATCCTGGCGGCCTGCACGCTGGTGTTCTTTGTCTTTTGGGAGTGGCAGCATCCCGATCCGATCGTTGATCTGAAGCTGCTGAAGAATCGCAATTTCGGCACGGCGGTCTTTCTGCAACTCGTGCTGGGTATGGTGCTGTTCGGCTCGACCGTGCTGATTCCGCAGTATCTGCAGTCGCTGCTGGGGTACACGGCGGAGCGTGCGGGCATGGTGCTGTCGCCCGCGGGGTTCGTGATGATGGTGATGATGGCGATTGCCGGGCGCACGCTGGGCAAGGGCGACCCCCGGCTCATGGTGATGCTGGGGTATGTCTCGGTCGCTTTCGGGCTGTATAACCTCACGCGGCTCGACCTGTACAGCTCGTTTGGCACAGTGACCCTGTGGCGGGCGTTGCAGGTGGTGGGTCTGCCGTTCATCTTTATCCCCATCAGCACGCTGAACTATGTGGGTGTGCCGCGGGAGAAGAGCAATCAGATCTCGTCGCTATCGAACTTTGCGCGCAATATGGGCGGATCGGCCGGTACGGCGTTGCTGACGACGTTTCTGGCGCGATCGGCGCAGGTGAACCAGATGTCGCTGGCGTCGAACATCAGCTCGGGCGGGTATGCGATCTCGGCGTATGTGGACCGGTTTGCCAGTGCGACGCATACGTCGGTTGCCGCGGCAACGCCGGTCGCGATGGCGCAGGTGTACGGGCAGATGGTGCAGCAGGCCAACATGCTGGCGTACAAGAATGCTTTCCTGGTGCTCGCTGTGACGGTGCTCGCACTATCGCCGCTGGTGTGGATCATGCGGCTGCCGCCTAAGAACGTGAAGGTGGATCCGGAGCAGATGGCGGCGCACTAGCGGTTGTGGCGCGGCAAACGCAGATTCCCTGCAGGAAGGACAACAAGGGAGACGGTGCCGGCGGTTTAGTGCTGGAGGACTGCCTCGATGTGGGTGAGGCCCCAGGCAAGGTCTTCTTCCGCGATGGTCAGCGGCGGGGCGATGCGGATGACGTTTTCGTGGGTTTCTTTGCAGAGCACGCCCCGATCGCGGAGCGTTTCGCAGAAGGGCCTCGCAGGTGTGTTGAGCTCGAGGGCGATCCAGAGGCCACGGCCACGCACGGCCTTCAGGTGGGGGCTGCGGAGTTGCTTGAGGCGCTCGAGGGCTGCCGTGCCGAGCTCGGCGGAGCGCTCGGAGAGCTTTTCGTCGACGAGCACGCGCAGCGCGGCGCGAGCGACGGCGCAGGCCATCGGATTGCCGCCGAAGGTGCTGCCGTGGTCGCCGGGCCGGAAGACGCCGAGGACCTCCTTGCGCGAGAGCACGGCGGAAACCGGGTAAAAGCCGCCGGAAAGAGCCTTGCCGACGATCATCATGTCTGGCTGGACGTCGTCGTGCATGTGGGCGAAAAGCTTGCCGGTGCGGCCGAGGCCGGACTGGATTTCGTCGCAGATGAAGAGCACGTTGTTCTCGCGGCAGATCGTTTCGACTTCGCGAAGGTAGCCGTCGGGTGGAACGATGATGCCGGCTTCGCCCTGGATGGGCTCGACGAGAAAGGCGCAGGTGTTGGGCGTGATCGCGGCGCGCAAGGCCCCGGCGTCGGCGAAGGGAACGCAGCGGAAGCCAGGGGCAAACGGGCCGAAACCGGCGCGGTACTGCGGCTCGGTGGAGAAGCTGACGACGGCGATGGTGCGGCCGTGAAAGTTACCTGCACAGGTGATGATCTCGGTCTGGTCGGGGGCGATGCCTTTAACCGTTTCGCCCCATTTGCGGGCGCATTTCAGGGCGGTCTCAACGGCTTCAGCGCCGGAGTTCATGGGCAGGGCGAGGTCGAAGCCGGTGAGCTCGTGGAGATCACGGAGCAGCAGCGGCAACTGGTCGTTGCGGAAAGCGCGGGAGGTGAGCGTGACCTTCTTCAGCTGCTCAGTGACGGCGTCCACGATGGCCGGGTGGCAGTGCCCCTGGTTGACGGCGGAGTAGGCGCTGAGCAGATCGAGGTAGGCCTTGCCGTCCACGTCCCACATCCAGGCGCCTTCCGCGCGCTCGATGACGACGTCGAGCGGATGGTAGTTGTTCGCGCCGTACTGGTCTTCAAGCGCGATCATCTCCTGCGAGGTGGACAGCTGATCGAGAGCAGGCATGGTGGGCTCCTAGGCGGCGTGAATGGCGGTGCGTGTGTGTTGCGGAGACAGGAGGGCGTGGGCCGCGTGCAACTCAGGCGAGAGCTTCATGACGAGGCATTTCGCCGCGCCGCCTGCCTTCAAGAACTCATCGAGCGATAGCTGCACGGTATGGAAGCCGCGGCTGGCAAGCCTCTGCGTGAGGTCTTCGCTGATGTGGTTCAGGACGACCGTGCGGCCCAGGTTCACGGCGTTGCAGGCGAAGCGCAGGGCGTCTGCTTCATCAACAGCGATGCGCTGCTCGGGGGCGTAGAAAGCTTCGATGGCGCCGTTTGAAGCGGCGTCGAAAGCGGCAGGGAAGTAGAGCAGCGAGCCGTCCGCGAGCGGCGCGAAGCAGGTGTCGAGGTGGTAGAAGCGCGGGTCAATCAGGTGAAGGCTGGTGACCTCGGTGTCCCAAAGCGTGGAGAGCACGGCGTGGCTGCCGTGGGCGGTGCGGGTGCCGTGGCCTACCCAGAGACGGCTGCCGTCAACGGAGAACAGCGCGTCGCCTTCGCCTTCGAAGGGCGTGTTCCGCGGGAGGTCGATGACCTCGTAGCCGGCCTCGGCGAACCAGCGGCGGAAGTGTGGTTCTTCGCCCTGCCGCTCGGGGTGCAGAAAGCTGCTGATGGCGACGACGCCGTCGCGCGCAAGGCCCGCATTGGCGGTGAAGACCATGTCCGGCGAGCCCGCGGCCGGTTCGATCAGGTGCACCTGCGCGATGCGGGTAAGGGCCTCATGCAGGCGATGCCACTGCGCCATGGCGCGGGCCTGTGAAGAGGCGCCGACATTGCCCTGCATCCAGGGATTGATGACGTAGTCGACCGTGTACAGGCTCGGTGCGCACATCAGCAGCGCGGGACGTAGGGTCTCGTGGGCACTTTGGGGTACGGGTCTGCGCTCCGTTGTGAACGGCATGAGGACGGCTTCCTTTCCCGTGTGCAAGGATCATGGCAGGCCCGGAAAGCCGCGTCAATGCTAATGATTATGCATAGGTATGACGCATGATTATGCATCTCAGCCGCGGTAGAACTCGCTCCGTTTGCGGCTGTAGAAGTAGTAGACGCCAAGGCCAATGACCAGCCAGATGAAGAAGCGCATCCAGGTGATCACGGGCAGGCCGGCCATCAGCAGAACACTGAAGATCACGCTGAGCACCGGGAAGACAGGGCCGCCCGGAACGCGGAAGCCACGATGCCGCTCGGGTTGCCGGCGCCGCAGGACGAGCACGCCGATTGACACGAGCACGAAGGCGAACAGGGTGCCGATGTTGGACATTTCGGCCAGTGAGCCGACGTCGAAAAGGCCCGCGGGGATGGAAACGAGGATGCCCGCGATGATCGTGGAAAAGGCAGGGGTGCGGAAGCGGGGATGCACCTTGCTGAACGCGTCGGGCAGCAGGCGGTCGCGCGACATGGCGAACCAGATGCGCGCCTGACCGTACTGGCCGACGAGGATCGACGAGATCATGCCGAGGATCGCGCCAATCAGCACAAAGAGCCGCACCCAGTGCAGGCGATGACCGCCGGGCTCGACCGAGAGCCGCTTGAGGGCATTGACGATGGGCGCGCCGTCGCCGATAACGGTGTTCCACGGCACAAGGCCGGTAAGGACGAGGGCCACGCCGATGTAGAGGATAGTGCAGACGATGAGCGTGGCGATGATGCCAATGGGCACGTCGCGCTGCGGGTTCTTGCACTCTTCGCTGGCGGTCGAGACGGCGTCGAAGCCGATGTAGGTGAAGAAGATGATGGAGCCGCCGGCGAGGATGCCGGAGAAGCCATTGGGCACGAACGGGTGGTAGTTGCCGGGGTGAATGAACGAGATGCCAAAGAAGACGAAGGCCAGGATGGCCGAGATCTTGATGAGCACCATGATGTTGTTGGTGCGCGAGGATTCGCGGATACCAATGACGAGCACGACCGTGATGAAGAAGACAACAAGAAACGCGGGGATGTCGAAGCCGGCATGCCAGCCGACGGGAAAGATGTCCTTACCGGCAAGGTCCTGCAGGCCCTGCGGCAGAAACGCCGGTGACAGCCACTTGGGGTCGAGGCGGATATTGAGCCAGTCGAGCAGATCCACGATGTGCGCGGCGAAGCCGACCGACACGCTCATGTTGGCAAAGGCGTACTCCAGGATGAGGTCCCAGCCGATGATCCAGGCGATGAGTTCGCCGAGCGTGGCGTAGGTGTAGGTGTAAGCTGAGCCGGCGATGGGGATCATGCTGGCAAGCTCGGCGTAGCAGAGGCCGGTGAAGGCGCAGACGATGGCCACCAGCACCAGCGAGATGGCGAGGGCTGGTCCGGCGCCGGGTCTGCCCGCCACGGCGCCGTGGTGCAGGATCAGGTCGATGACCGGCGAGCCCTTCCAGTCGGCGAGCTTGGCGGGGTTGCCCCCGATGGCCGTGCCGATGACCGTGAAGATGCCGGACCCGATCACGATGCCGACACCCAGCGCCGTGAGCGAGAGGGGCCCCAGTGTCTTCTTCAGGGCGGTCTCGGGGCGTTCAGAGGCCTCAATCAGCTTGTCAATGGACTTGGTGGCGAAGATTTGTCGGGGCAGCGATTTGTCCTCGGCGCTTGCGATTCGCATTGCGTGTGGAATTGGCTGTAGTTTAACGTGTTGCGGTTTTGTGAACGCGGCGAGGGTTGCCCAACCCAGGCAAAGAGGGATCTGCATGAGGCGTTTGCGGCATGGTTTTCTGCGTTTTCTGCTGCTGGGGAGTGTCACGTGCGGTGCAGTCGGACAGGCACATCCTCCCCCAACGCCGAGTTCAGCGGGCGCAGGATGGATTGTCCCCTGGACGCGCGCCTCCGACCAACCCGTGATCCGGCCGGACGCTGCGGCGACGTTCCGTGACCCCGTGAGTGGGGGGACGGTGCACTGGGAGGCGCTGCATACCTTCAACCCGGCAGCGATCGTCCGCGAGGGGAAGGTGTACGTGCTCTACCGCGCCGAGGACGACTCCGGCGCGATGGCGATCGGGGCGCACGTCTCGCGACTGGGCCTGGCGGTGAGCGAGGACGGCGTGCACTTTCGGCAGATGCCGGAGCCGGTCTTCTACCCGGATAACGACGCGCAGCGCAGCCGCGAGGTGCCCGGTGGCGTGGAGGACCCACGGCTGGTGGAGGCGCCGGACGGGGGCTACGTCCTGACTTACACGCAGTGGTCGCGGGACCGGCAGTCGTACTCGGTTGGCATTGCCACGTCGCGCGATCTCGAGCACTGGACCAAGCACGGGCCAGCCTTTGCCGGGGCGCTGGGTGGACGGTATGACGCGCTGAAGTACAAATCAGCGGGGATCGTCACCGAACGGCACGGGGACAAGCTGGTGGCAGCGAAGCTTCACGGACGCTACTGGATGTACTGGGGCGAGATCGAGATCGGCCTGGCGACGTCGACGGACCTGATGCACTGGACGCCGGTGGAGGACGCCCCGGGGCGGACGAAAGTCCTGCTGCGCTCACGACCGGGAAAGGCGGACAGTGCGTTCCCGGAGACGGGGCCGCCGCCGGTGCTGACGGCAGAGGGCATCGTGATGCTCTACAACGCAAAGAATGCCGAGGGGGTTGGCGGCGACACGCGGCTACAGCCGGGCACATACAGTGTTGAGGAAGCGCTGTTTTCGGCGGACAATCCCGGCCAACTCAAGGGGAGGACGGCCGAGCCGGTTTTCTCGCCCAGCCTGCCATTTGAAAAGAGCGGGCAGTATGCGGCGGGAACCACCTTTGCCGAGGGGCTGGTGCTGTTTGGGGGCAAGTGGTGGATGTACTACGGGTGTGCGGACTCGTTCGTGGGGGTGGCGACCGCGCCGGTGCAATAGATCTATGGGTTTGGATCTACCGCCTCCCGTGCTGAGCCGGAGGTTCACGGACGCCAGTCGTTGTTCGCCGCCGCAATGGTTTGGAGCTCGGTTGCGATAGCTCTACGGGATGCGATCATGGGCCGATAAGAGCCCTTGTTCCGACAGGTCTGCCACCTGCAGGACGATCTTGCCGCGGAGGTGCGGTGCACCGTCCAACATCTCATGCGCTCGCCGAGCATCTTCCAGGGGCAGGACCGTTCCGACATTCGTCTTGAGGCAGCCTGAGCTAAAGAGCCCTGTCAGGATGTCCAGTCGTTCCGATGTGACTTCGACGAGGAAGAAGATGGTTCGGATATCGGATCCAGGCAGTTGCTGCATCTGTGAGACGGCGGAGACGAGGACACCGCCGGGTCGGATCTTCGTAAGCGAACGGTCGCGGAGGCTGCCGCCCACAGTGTCGAGCACCATGTCCACGACAGGGAATGCATCTTCGAAGCGCACCGCGTTGTAGTCAACGACGGATGCCGCGCCGAGCCCGTGGACATACTCCGCATCCTCCGAAGAGGCCGTTGCGTAGACCCGAAGGCCGGCGTGCGCAGCCAACTGGACGGCATACGAACCCACATTGCCTGCCCCACCGAGGATGAGGACGCTTTGACCCGACTGCGCCTTCGCGTAGTCAAACAGCATCTGCCATGCGGTGACGGCGACCACGGGGACCGACGCCGCAGCGATGAAGTCCAGGGATGCGGGCTTCCGGCCGATCATGTTCTCCGAGGCGACAGCATATTCAGCGTAGCCTCCAATGAATTGTGGGTTGGTGACCCCATACACCGAGTCGCCCACGGCGAACCGGCTCACGCCGGGACCGATCTCCTCGACAATGCCGGCGATGTCCGACCCCAGGGTAAGCGGCAACGAGACGACCACGACGCTCGTGTGCTCACGGATCCAGGCATCCCACGGGCCAACACCAGCGCCGCCGACTCGCACCAGAAGCTCGTCATGCCCTGGAGTCGGCCGGGGCAGATCGTCGATGGTGATGACGTCCGGCGGCCCGAAGCGGTGAACGCGTGCGGCTTTCATCTCGGCTCTGGGCTCTCTGGCTGTCCGGCATGGAGCCTCCGGTTGCCGTTATGCTCACCACGCGTCGGTGGGTGACGTCCATAGAAACTCCCTTCGGCCAGGGTGTCAAAGTAAATCGCGCCCTGAAGTCTGTCGTCAGTGAGCGCGTGGCTCGTGCGCGAGCAGAACGGTCGCGTGGCGAAGTGTCTGCTGCAAACCGTTTGCTCCGCGCACCATCGCGGGCCTAGGATGTTGCACCATGCCGCTTCGCGTGCGCTCATGGATTCCCTGCATGTTGCTCATTCTGCCGCTGACGGGGCATGCGCAGGCGCAGCAGGAGTCACCTGCCGGGACATCGATTCCCGTGATCACGACGTCGGTTCGACGTGTTGTGGTGGACGTTGTCGTCACGGACGCGAAGGGCGAGATGGTGCGTGGGCTGACCGGGAAGGACTTCCAGGTTGCCGAAGATGGAAAGCCGCAGACCGTTCTCTCGTTTGACCGCTATGGCTTCGAGCAACAGCCGGACTACATGCCGCCCAAGCTGCCTGCCACGCCTCCGAATACGTTCTTCAACCTGCCCTCTGCACCCGAAAAGGGGCCGCTTTACATCCTGCTGCTTGACCTGGTCAATATGGACAACGAGGACCAGATGGCCGGCACCGCCGAGCAGCATTCCGATCAGATCATCGCTCGCCAACAGCTCGTCAAGTTCATCCAGAGCAAGCCGGAGGGCTCCCGTTTCGCGATCTTTGTCTTCTCGGATGGCCTGCACCTGGTGCAGGGCTTTACCAGCGACCGGACGAAGCTGTACGAAGCGGTCAACCCCCACGTTTCGCGCCCGCACGTCCCCGAAGTCTTCCTGATGGGGCGCAACTTCGGCAGGGGGGATCCCCACACCAGCATTGCCGTTCTGAACCAGCTCGCGGGACATCTCGACAGCCTTCCCGGACGCAAGAATCTGATCTGGTTTTCCGGTGGGTTTCCGCTTGCGTTATCTCCTTCGGGGGCGGACGGCCCCGAATATTCCGGGCAGATCAAAGCGACGCTGAACCGTCTCACGCAGGACCAGGTCGCTATCTATCCCGTGGACTGCCGCGGTGTCGTGTCCGGGAACTGGCATGGACAGAACGGCATGATCGTGGAGGGGCAGGAGGCGAAGGAGATCGAGGCGGGCGAGGGGGGTGCTCCGGATGCCGGTCACGGGGGAGCGACGGATCCCGGGGCGAACTCCGGCGTCCAGTCGGTCGCCGCTAAGACTTCGGGTGCGGGCGTCGGCAACAATCTCCTGCTCGGCAGCTATTCCGTCGCGGATCAAATTGCACAACTTACGGGCGGGCGCGCTTTCTACAGCAGCAACGACGTCGCCGGTGAGCTCACCGAAGCCACGCATGCCGGCGAGGCTTACTACACGCTGAGCTACGCGCCTACGAACAAGCTCTACAACGGAAAGCTGCGGAACATCAATGTCTCGCTCCCGCAGAGCAAAGGGGATGCGCTCGCCTATCGCCGTGCCTACTTCGGCGTGAACAACCCCAGGCCAGCCGAAGCGGCGCCTCTCCTTGGCCGGGCGGAAACCGCCGTGGGAGGGCCATCGCGAGGCGGTGCCGACACCCTGACGATGAATATGGAGCACGGTGCTCCGGATGTACATCAGCTTGTTTTCGCGGTGCAGGTCCATGCTGACGGTGCGCCCCCTGCGAGCGAGGTACACCCGGACAAGAGGTCGGCGTCCACCTCGCTGCGGCATTACCTGCTGGACTACACCGTCTTTACGAAACAGTTTGCCTCGACGAAGTCGCCCGTTCAGCTTGAGGTAGCGGCGGCCGCGTTCAATGCTGATGGAAAGATGTTGAACTCGGTGGTGGATGTGGGGCAGAAAGCCGCGACAGGCGGAACCGAGGAAAACGCAGCGCCCAGCTTCCGCATGGAGCAACAGTTGGCGGCGCCTCCTGAAACTGCCTTTCTGCGCTTCGCGGTTCTTGACGATGCCACGGGCCGCGTTGGCGCTCTGGAAATCAAGCTGCCGCTGGCATCCATGGGCAGCGTGCCGCAGCGGCCGGTTGTGAAGCAGTAGCCCGTACCTCATCCCCGCTCGCTCGCAGGGGACGGCGACTGCGTCCCGGCATACAGACGCGAACCCGGGTAGCCCCATCAGAGCAATGGCGTGTGGAACGGTCGCGAGCCGGGCGCCAAAGCTTGAGCCTCTCTCCCTCCTCGCGCTCTGCAGCAAGCATGCCCCATCCACCATCGGGGCCTGCGAGGAGATGTACAGATGAAGCACATACGACCCGAGGCGGACCTTACCCGGTCCGACAACCTTCAACGGCCGCCATTTGATCCGCAGCTTCGGACAAGAACGGAGCCGCTGATTGTCACACCGACACTTGTGTCGCGCGTGGACGCGACCGATTGGAAGGCTCGTCCCCACGATGCAGGCTCATCCGTAGATCGAAAAGGGAAGGAGGTCGGCCATCCGGAGGATCACCCGGAGCGTCTGGCCCTGGAGCCCAACCCGAACCTGGCGTACGAGCGGTGGGACGAGTACTGGCGCAAGATCCATGGTCCCAAGTTCGCGTATGAAGAGCCCGGCAGTACCTCCCACCTGGTGCTGCGCTACGACCAGATGCATCGTCTTCCGTCGGGTCCGTCCTCGTGGTTCCGGCCACCGTATCGTGCGATGGTGGACAGCCATGGACGGCTGGTCAGTGACCCTGAGGCGCAGGTGCCGCCGTATGCACGGCCGCGATGGGATGGCCTTGCCTACATCGCGTATGCCTCGCAGGGGGACCTGGAACGAACCCTGGAAAAGCAGGAGCAATACTCGAAGCGCATCATCGCTGACGAGCACGTCGCGTTCCGGGTTGTGACCCGGCAGGTTTGCCAGGAGTTCATCCTGATCCCCGCCGCGGAGCACCGCACGGCCTTCAGCCTGGTCTATGTGCAACAGCGGCAGCCCTCGATGTCCCGAGAAGAATATCGCGAGCGCATGTTGAACGAGGGAGCCCGCGAGGTTCTCTCGAAGCCCGCAACACACGCCTACGTGAAGCGGTATGCGCAGATGCACAACATCGGATCGACGCAGTCAGATCCTGAGGGGAGCAAAATCGACAGCATTGCTGTGCTTGGGTTCAGCACGCTGAATGATGTCGAGGACTTCCTCAGCAGTGCCGATTACGCCGGGATTGAACGAAGTGAGGCGGGGCTGCTCACCGGGGACTCCGAGTTCTGGACGGCCGCCAACTACAGCGTCATCAATCGCCTGTATCCGGAGTTGGCCACAGAGGTCGACTGAGCGATGGGTAGGAAAGTGAAAAGGCGGAGCCGAGGCTCCGCCTTTCACTTCAGCGAATTGTGATTAGCGCTTGGAGGTACCGCGCGTGAGCTTGCGAAGCTTCTTCTTGTGCTCGCCGCGCGCGTAGGTGCGGGCAGTCTTGGGGGTGGCTTTCTTGCGGGCGGCGCGCTTGAGCTTCTTGCGCTCTACGCGGTCAGTTACGGCGGTGGTGTTGGCCATCTGTGTCTACCTAATCCTTGAAAATGCGGCGAGCGGGAACTCGGCCGGGTGGTACGTATGGTTCTGAATCCTGTGCCGGCTCGACTGCCCCGACCGCTACAGCCGTTCAAGCTGGGCGAACTTCTCCACCAGCTTCTTCACGCCGTGCCCTGTAAAGGATACCGTAATTTTGGCATCGTCGCCTTCCCCTTCGCGGGCGACAATCATGCCTTCCCCGTACTTGGGGTGCCGCACACGGGCATTTTTACCCAGGCCGGTGCGTCCGGTCGGGGAGGGAATGTCCATTTTGGGCCGCCCAGGATAGCGTTTGTCGCCAAGCTGGTAGCCGGAACCGCCGCCAGGAGCCCCCTTCCCGGCACCCGAAGTACCGTTACCTCCCTTGCCAAAAAAGGCCGCCGTCCGGTCGCCGACGCCGCCATTCGTGCGGCTGGCACCGAAGCGCTCCGTCGCATACTGCCGAACGCCATTGCCGTTGGAGCTGCCCGATTCCTGGCTCTCGTCCTCGTAGCTGTAGTGGCGCTCACCGCCCTCGTCATCGCCCGCGCCCGGACGGCGGCGCTGCGGGTAGGGAGTGGCGTAGGCGGAACCCCGAAACCCTGAGCGGTAGCCGCCGTACTCGTCGCGCTCGCCGCCGAAGCCCGGTGAGCCGAGATCTTCGACGAGGCGCGACGGGATCTCCTCCAGAAAGCGCGAGGCAACGCTGGACTCCGGCATGTCGCTTCCGTAGCGGCGACGATACCGCGCCCTGGTCATCACCAGCGTGTCCATGGCACGGGTCATGCCCACGTAGCAGAGACGGCGCTCCTCTTCCATCTGTGTCGGGTCGGTCAGCGTGCGCGAGTGTGGGAACAGGCCTTCTTCCATGCCGGCGAGAAACACCAGCGGGAACTCCAGGCCCTTGGCGGCATGGAGCGTCATCAGCGTGACGCGGGCCTCGGAGGAGTACGAATCCGCATCAGAAACCAGCGCCGCGTGATCGAGGAACTCGGCCAGCGTTTCGCCACGCGAAGTGGCATCCTGCGCGGCGTTGGCGAGTTCCTTCAGGTTTTCGATCCGGCTGAAGGCTTCGGGCGTGCCCTCTTCCTCCAGCGCCCGGATGTAGCCGGAGCGGTCGTTGAGGAACTTGATCAGCTCGGGCAGGGTGGCAGGGTCGCCGGGCTTGCGGAAAGCCTTGTCATCGGCTTCGTTGGCGGCATCGTGATCGCCACCCTGCGCCGAGACGATGCGGGCGAGCCGCGCGTCGTTCTGCTCGCGGATACGGTCAGAGGCAGACTGCTTCAGCGGCACGGGAGCGAACGGATTGAAGCTTGTTGAAGCCGACTCGACTTCGGCATCGTTGACGACAGAGTTCTCTGCGGCAAGCGTGGAGATCTCTTCGCTGGGACCGAAGTCAAAGCCGAAGTTAAAACTGGTATCGAAGTCGCTGTTGCCGTCATTGGCACGAACGCTGGCTGGCGCCGGTGCGTCGTTCGCGCCGAAGTCGAAGCCGAAATCGAACGAGTCGTCGTCCTCGGTCGCGGAGCTCGTGGCGACGTCGGTTTCGCCGAATGCAGGGAACTCTTCGCTGCCGCCTGCGGCTTGAGGTTGGGATGGTGCATTCTCGCCTGCACCATTTGGCTGAACGTCAGCCGAAAGCTTCTCAGCCAGCCCCAGCCCGTCCAGCTGCACCATAGCCCGCGCATCTTCGATGAGCTTGCGGAAGTTTGCGAGCGCGGTGAGCGCACGAGCCGGCAGCAGCTTGTCCGCAATGGCACGCTCAATGGCATCCCAGCTGCTTAGGCCGGTGCCGAGCGCCATGCGCTCCAGGGTGTCCATGGTGGTCTTGCCGATACCACGCGGCGGCGAATTCACAACACGCCCCAGGGCAACCGAGTCATGAGGGTTCTGCACCAGCTTCAGATAGCTGAGCAGGTCCTTGACCTCGGAGCGGTCGTAGAAGCTGAACCCGCCCACCATGTGGTACTGGATGCCGTAGCGGCGCAACGCCTCTTCCACCAGGCGCGACTGCGAATTGGTGCGGTAAAGCACAGCACAGCGCGGCAGATCTTCTGTCTCGCCGGCGGTCTTCAGGTACTTGTTGACGCGGTCGGCGACAAAGATGGCCTCGCTCTCGCCGTCGGGCGCCTCGTACAGGCCGATCAGCGAGCCGCCTTCGCGGGAGGTCCAGAGGTTCTTGCCCTTGCGTTGCGTGTTTTGCGCCACAACAGCACTGGCGCCTTCGAGGATGGTCTGCGTGGAACGGTAGTTCTGTTCCAGGCGAATCGTGCGCGCGTTCCCGAAGTCCTTCTCAAATTCGAGGATGTTGCGAATGTCGGCACCACGCCACGAGTAGATCGACTGATCCTCGTCGCCGACAACGCAGACATTGCCGTGCGAACCGAGCAGCTTC
The DNA here is from genome assembly GCA_964658105.1 of Verrucomicrobia bacterium Tous-C9LFEB. GTDB lineage: Bacteria > Acidobacteriota > Terriglobia > Terriglobales > Acidobacteriaceae > Granulicella. The sequence continues at coordinate 15,033 of CAZZXY010000053.1, forward strand.
ATCAGCTCGTACTGCGGCTTGTTGGTGTCCTGGTACTCGTCGATCAGCAGGTAACGGTACTTCCGGTTGTACCGCTCGCGCACCTCGGCGGAGGTCTTCAGCAGGCGCACGGTTTCTAGCAGCAGGTCGTCAAAATCCAGTGCGTTGGCCTTGAAGAGTTCATCGCGGTAGACCTTGAAGATATGCGCGATCTTCTCTTCGAGCGGATTGGTAGACGCAAGGAAGTATTCCTGGGGATCGATCATGTGATTCTTCGCCCAGGAAATGCGGCCTAACGCCACGCGCGGCTTCAGCTGTTTGTCGTCAATGCCGAGGCGTTTCAGAGCCGACTTGACGACGGCCTGCTGGTCAGTCTCATCGTAGATGGCGAAGGAACGAGTCAGGCCCTTGCCATTGACCCGCAGCGCTTCGATATCGCGCCGCAGCACCCGCACACAGAAGGAGTGGAAGGTTGCCAAAGTCGGCTTGGCAAGCGTAGTGTGTCCCAGGATCTTTTCGACGCGTTCTTCCATCTCCTTCGCCGCCTTATTGGTGAAGGTGACGGCGAGAATGGCGTCGGGCGCGACGCCGCGCTCCTGGATGAGATACGCGATGCGGTGTGTAATCACTCGCGTCTTACCGGAGCCCGCACCCGCCAGCAATAGCACCGGACCGTCAACGGAGACGATCCCTTCCTGTTGCTGGGGATTCATATTGTGAAGAAGATTTGCCACCCCTCCATTCTACGTCTTCGGGGCGCGGAGGGGGTGTGTCTATACGCTTGCGTAACACGTTGAGGATGCATGGAATGTTACAAAGATAAAGTTAGAAATACACATAACTGTTAGGAACCTTTCCTAACTCACTACGTATAACAGGATGGCAGTTGGCTCCTCCCTGAAACCATGGCAGGGCGGGGGCGAACGCCAAAGAAAAGAGGGTTGATTTATGAATCGTCGTATCATCACAGCCGCCATGGCTACTTTGTTGTCCCTGTCCGCCGCGGGTAGCCTTCAGGCCGCCCCCATGAGCCCTTTCTTTCACGCAGCTTCCGACAAGGCAAGCACGGGCAAGATGGTCAGCTTCAGCGTTCGCAACGACTCCAAGGCCACGCTGGTTCTGAAGTCCGGTGAGCAGCAGTACACGATCGAGCCAGGCAAAACAACCGGGCTGAAGCTGCAGGAAGGTTCCGAGATCGTGAACGTGAGTGGCACCGAAAAGCAGGCTGCCGGCTCCATTCTGATGAAAGTGGACAAGCAGTTGCAAGGGAACACGCTGGCCATCAGCTAAGCGAGATGGAGAGCAGACGAGTGCGAATGAAATCGCGCCCGTCTGCCCTCACACTCTCGGGGAGCTGAGCAGTAAGGTGGATGGATGGCAAGTGAGAACAGGGGGCGGGCTGTCGCAGTGTTCTGCGCAGCTGCCGAAGGAACGCGGCCGGAGTACCGGTCTGTCGCCCAGGAACTTGGACGCCAACTCGCAGAACGGGGCATAGGACTCATTTACGGCGGAGCCGAGATTGGCCTGATGGGCGCTGTCGCCGATGCTGCACTGGCTGGCGGTGGACGCGTCGTCGGCGTCATCCCGCATGTGCTGGTGGATAAAGAGATTACGCATAGAGGGGTTCAGGAACTCCACGTCGTGGACACAATGCACACGCGCAAACGCCTGATGGGCGATCTTGCGGACGCGTTCATCGTTCTGCCCGGCGGTTTTGGCACGTTCGAGGAGCTCTTTGAGGTCCTCGCCTGGCAGACCCTGAAGTTGCATGCAAAGCCCGTGGTGTTGCTGAATGTCGCCGGTTTTTACGACAAGATGCTGGCCTTTCTGGATGTTTGCGACGAGGAAGGCATGCTTCGCGGAAACCGTGGCGCGCTGCTGCTTGCCGGAAGTGCCGAAGAGGCGCTGCGACTGGCATTGCCGTAGGGCAGAGGATGGACACCTGCAGCGAGCCGATGATCAGGTATGGTCTTCTCCGCAGCGGCGAGCTCTCGACCCCGCGCGGCCGAGGGGAGCGGAGCTGTTGCTGGCCGGAGAATTTGGCTGACTGTTTCAAAGCTGTAGCCCCGCTCGCGGAGAGATCGCACAAGAATTCCGACAGCGGCAAGCGTTTCAGAGATATCGGGCGACGGCTGAATGTCGCGGCCATCATGAAGGCAGATGATGGCACCGGGTACCACACGGGAGAGGACGTAGGACGCGATGCGCGTCGCGGGCCACTCCCAGTCGTGCGCAATGACCGTCCACTGCACACCCACTAGGTTCAGTCGGCTCTGCACGAGGTGTAAACCCGTCCAGTGGTGTCCGTAAGGTGGGCGAAAGAGCCGGGGCGGATGGCCGTGCAACTCCGTGAGCAGATCCTGCGTCCGGCTCAGCTCGCGATACATACTCCGCGGCGAAGGGATCCGGAGTTTGGGTCCGAACTCCGGGCTAAGGCTGGTGTGTGACCAGGCATGATTGCCGATCTCATGACCAGCGGCATGCACCTGCTGTGCGATATCGGGGTACCGCTCCAACTGCATGCCGAGCTGGAAAAAGGTCGCACGGATGTTTTCGCTGCGGAGCAACTCAAGAAGCAGGGGAGTCTGCGGACTCGGGCCGTCGTCGAAGGTCAGGGCAACGGAGAGTCGATCCCCGACCCCACGGTAAACGGAGCGGTCCGACCACTCTGTCATCCGTCGATACAGCTCGTGGTCTACCGCGAGAGCGCCGATCGCTGTCATCGTGGTAAGTCCACCCAGGGCCGTAGTCAACACGCTCACGGAGCTAGTATTTCTGAGCCCCGACGACCCCGCCATTGCCCATTCGAGCAATTACCTTCTTAAGGCTTCCCGCTTTTTGTATCAGGCTGCAACAAAACCCAGTGTCGTCCCAGGTAGAGCTTCACGGAGCTAGGCCCATCGGCACTCATCTGGAGGGGCCGTGGGCGACGCAACGCTGTGTCCGTCTGCAGTGGACCTTCCGCGATGGTGTGTCCGCCCAGGTCCATCAGCAGAAAACGTTCGCCAAGGAATCCCGCACCGTACGCGCCAGCTGGAACGGGGGTGCCTCCCACGCGCAGAGCGCCCTCTGAAACAAGGTAGAACTGGTAGCGCTCCTGTACGGAGGTCGAGTAGCCGGAGGTGTCGACCAGCGAAGCCCAGAGGATCCGGTCCGTACCGAAGGTCGTGCCTGCAGCATTACGCATTTGCAAGGGTGCGCTGCGACCCTGGAAGTACACCGTGGCCGGCAACAAGGACGCAAGCTTGTCTGCCGTGAAGGGGATGCCCGGACCTGCGGACGGGGACTCCGTCGCCGGGGCATCCTGCGCGGCGGCGACGGCCGCCTGGACGGGTGCCCTGCCCGAAAACAGCCAGGACGTCAGGAAGAGGGGCGCCGCCAAGGCCACTGCGCACACCCAGCCAAATCTGAACTTACGGTTCTGCATGGATCACATCGCTCCTTGAAGAAAGGTCGCAGGCTGGTGTTGACCGTGCCGCCGCGTTTTTAGTGGTAGGCAGACAGGCCCTTGCCTTCGGTAATCGTGTAGAAGTCGTCAAGCTTCTTCGGAGGCGCGATGGTCTCGGTGTGACCACTGGGCCATCGCACTTCGACCTTGTCGATTGCGGTCGCGGCACCCAGGCCGAAGTGCGGCCGCTGATCCGGACTGGAAGCAAAGCTTCCGCCGGCAATTACGTCCATCCGTTGGCGAAAGCCATTGGCCGTGACCCACACTGTTGCACCCACAGCATCACGCGGGCTGCCGGATTTGCCGGGCTCTGCTGCCGGCTGACCAACCAGGTGAAACGCAATCCAGTGATTGCTGTTTTGCACCACGTTGCGGAAGAACGATGGCGTGTTGTCCATGTTGTTCACAACGACGTCCACATGGCCGTCATTAAACAGATCTCCGTAAGCCATGCCGCGTGCCGTGGAAACCTTCGCCAGCCCTGTGCCTTCCACCGCGGGCACCATCTTCAGCTTGCCGCGTTCACTGTGAAACAGCACAGGACGTTGTGCCCAGGTCGTGCCCCAGTTCTGCTGGTCCACCTGCGGATAGACGTGGCCGTTGACGAACATCAGGTCGAGCCAGCCGTCATTGTCAAAATCGAAGAAGCTCGTCCCCCAGCCCAGAAAGGGAATGGTCGGCTCCGCGATGCCTTCCTGGTAGGCGACATCGGTAAAGTTACCGTCGCCGTCGTTGCGGTAGAGCGGCTTGTAATCGTCAGAAAAGGTCGTGTTGTACAGGTCGACGCGCCCGTCATGGGTGAGATCGCCGGCAGCGATGCCCATGCTCGCAGTCTCGCGTCCACTCTCGTTCAGGGCATAGCCCGAAGCAAAGCTGGCGTCCTCAAACGTTCCATCGCCCTTGTTCAGATACAGGTAGTTCGGGGTCGAATCGTCTGCCACGAGAAGATCCGGCTTGCCGTCCCCGTTCACGTCGATAAACAGCGACGCCAGGCCGTAATAATGATTCTTGTCGCTGACGCCGGCGTGCTCGCTGACATCGGTGAAGGTGCCGTTCCGGTTGTTGTGGAACAGGTGGTCGGCCTCGCCGCGCAGGCCGCGCGGCCCGCACATCACCTTGACGCCCCGGAACTCGCAAAACGAAGACGCTCCGGATGCGGCCGTTTGCATCTGTTCGACGGAGTCGAGGTGCACGTACCCGGGCACAAAGAGGTCCAGGTAGCCGTCTCCGTCAAAGTCACCCCAGGTGGCGCCTGTTGACCAGCCGTCCACGGTCACGCCGGCCTTCTCCGCCACATCACTAAAGGTGCCGTTGTGGTTGTTGTGAAACAGCCGGCTCTTGCCGAAGTTGGAGACGAAGATGTCGGGCCAGCCGTCGTTATCGAAGTCACCGATCACGGCGCCGAAGCCCCAGCGATCATTCGCAACACCCGCCTTCGCTGTGACATCGGTGAAGGTGCCATCGTGATTGTTGTGGAACAGGGCAGCATGCGGTGGGCTGGCCTTCCCATTCTCAGCCGCAGCGGTGGACCCGTTGATGAGATAGATATCCAGCCACCCATCATTGTCATAGTCCAGCAGCGCAACCCCGGATCCGACCGTCTCCAGAATCGAACTCTTGCCGGCGGTGCCCATGTGGTGGGTCCAGCCACTGAGGCCAGTCGCCTGGGCCACGTCCTTGAAGATCACCGGCCCGCTCGTGACGAAACCGCCAGCCGTGATGGGACGCCGTTGCGCATCCAGCACAGCCGCATGCGCCCCGGCGGTAGACGACCCGCCGTTCGCCGGCTTTTGCGCACCCTCCACCGCAGGCTCGTTCTGGTGCTCCAGTGGAGACGGTGTCGCCGTTTGTGCGTGAACCGTTGTATTACCCAAACCCACACAAAGGAGCAGCCCGCAGAGCAGATCTTTCATCGCACCTGTAAGCCTACCGCCGAGCACGGAGTTTCCCGTGGGCGTAAAGTGCAGAGCTCGTCGACAAAGTTCCGGCTTCACCTGCCACCCGCCCCTGAACTGCTCATTGCCGGAACGACGGCTGCACCGGTTGCAGCCGGTTTCGCATCTCCTGTCAGGTCATGGGTGTGCCAGGGAACGCTCTCGTTGGCAATCTCGTTGTGCTTGCGCAGGTATTCCAGGGCAAAGGTGCTGGCCATGGGATCGTCCTTCTGGTCGGCAAAGTACGCAGCCTCTTTGGCCGCCTGCTCTTTCGCTCCCATGCGCCGATTCAGGATCGACAGGTTGTAATGTGCCGCGAGATCGTCGGGATCAATGGCCTGCAGCGCCCCGTACTGCGCGAGGGCCTCGGGATACTTATGTTCCTGATACAGGGAGAAGCCAAGCTCGCGATGCGCATCCTTGGAGCGCGGGTAGGCTTTCAGCACCTCGGTAAAGTCATGAATGGCGAGATCGAGATTGCCCTCGTTCCGCTCCACCAGCGCGCGGTAGTAGAGCGCTCGGGCGTTGTCCGGCGCAAGCTCCAGGGCCTTCGCCAGGTTGGGACGCGCCTCGCTGTAGCGCTCCCACTGGATCTCGACGATTGCCATGTTGGTAAATGCGTCCGCGTAGTCCGGCCGCAGCTTCGCCACGTGCCCGAATGCCGCGAGCGACGCCTGGTACTGCTGTGCATCCAGCAGCGCAATGCCGAAGTTATTCCAGCGCATCCACTCCTTGTTCTCGTTCTCAGGGGGCGGCGTCGTTGGGTTGTCGCCGACGTGGATCGTGCGGCTGGTGGAGATCATGTCGACCACGGGTTCCGGGTAGTGATCCTTGCTCATCGCGAAGTCAATGAAGTGCTGGTCGAAGCGGCGGTATTTAATCGTGGCGGTCAGCGTGACGGCCCCGTTCGCGTCCGCGGGCAGGCGGAAGCTGTACCGCACCAGCTGTGAACGGCCGGATTGGATGGAGTTGTTGTACGCCACTACACGGTTGTCCCAGACCTGGTGCAGGTCGTTAATGCCGCCCTTCGCATTGATCAGGCGATTCGTGAAGCTGTGCGCGCGCTCATCGAGATCCCCCGAGGGCTTCAGAAAGCCGCTCTCGGCGAGGGTCTTGCCGCCCGCATCCTTCACCGTGAAGTCCACCCACGACTCGTACATGTCGCGCTGTTCCGGTACGAGGCTGTGCGCCGCACCCTTGTTCTGAATGACGACATCAGCGGTCAGGCGTTCGCCGGCAGCAGCCTTGAACGCGGTGGTCCCCAGCGGAGCGACCAGCGCGTTCACGTCACCCTCGTGCCCTTCACGCTCCAGACCGAAGAGGTCGACATTGAGAACGTTCGCCTTGAGGTAAGCCAGAATCTTTGCCGATTGCTCGGAATAACCGTAATATGCGGGAACCAGCGTGTTGCCGCCCAGCCAGCGATGCGAGGCCAGCTTGCCCTGCTTGGCCCCGGGATCACGGTCCGCGCCAACACCGGTGAGCGCCTCCCGTTGCATGTGGCATGTCTGGCAGGTGGAGACGGCATCCTTCACGTAGAAGGGCAGGGGCGACTGCTTGGCGAAGGAAGAGGCCTGCCACTCGTCATAAACGGAGAACGCCCGCAGCCACTTGTAGTCGTTCAGCTGACGAGGCAGCGCGGCCTTGTGGCAGCTCGCGCAGAACTCTGGCGTCTTGTAAAAGTCCTTCATCACCGCCTTCGAGTGGCGGTCAAGATGGGCCAGAATTTCGCCATCAGTGACGGGGCGGGTGATGGGCTGGTTGGCTTCGTCCACCAGCACTGCGGGCACGCCCATGACGTAGCTGCCCGTGCCACGCGTCGTCACCTTCTGGATCGAGTGGCAGACCGTGCAGCTAATGCCGTCAGCGTCATACGTGTGGTTGGTCGGCTTACCCGTGGTCAGCTGGCCGGACACGACCGCGATGGGATCATGGCAACCCTCGCAGTGCCGCATGTGTTCGGTCCCCTTCTCCGCCTTCAGGAGCTGGACGTTGCGCTGGTACCAGGGCGCCCGATTGGCATTGGCGTGGGCTGACTGGCGCCACTGCGCGGCAGCCGCCTGGTGACAGTGCCCGCAGTAAGCAGCGGAGTTGAAGCTGCCAGAGTCTACGAATTCGCCTGTATCGGTCGTGGCGTTCGAGGGCAGAAAGGGTGTGCCCGACCCGAACTTGTACGAGTAGTAGGCGGCCACCTTGGACTGGTACACCTGCCGTGCGTCCCTGGCTGTGTCCGTATCGGTCCCGGCGCGAACGCCACGGTGCACACCGGCAGCCGCCATGAGCAGGGAGGCTGCGATGCCCAGCAGGCATACGGTCAGACGGCGGGTGGCCAGACGGGGCATCTACACTCTCAGGGCCGGGCGATAACTCGCAGTCAAACCGCAGCTGCGTCGAAGCGTTTGCTTGTACCTTGGCGACCTGCAGTGTAGCGGAACGGGCGGACTTTTGACCATAGATTTCTTCGCCTTTTTTTCGCCGAAATATGCTCCAACTTTCGATGGATCTGCATCTACCTATACAGGCGGATGCCACATGCATCCGGCAACAGAATTCATCGCTCTCGCCGCGAAACGCGAACCGAAGAGCTCAGGAAGGCAAAAATGGGAGAGCGCACGATAGAACGGGATGAACCGGTAATGGACGAGCAGAGCGAAGCGCTGCGGCATGCGGTGGAACGCGCTGAGCGTGCCGAGGCCGAAATCGCCAAGTTGAAGACCAAGGATGCGGGGGCAAAGCGTGTCGTTAGCCATGACGCGCGCCAGGGTGGGGCGGCGGCCAGTGATGCCGCTCCCAAGGGGACCAGTAGCACTGCGAGGCCTGACCCTGCCGGAACGCATCTGGTCGAGCCGGGCTCGATGGACCGCGAGAAGCAGCCGGCAGCGCAGTCGCCCCAGGGGCATGCCGTCGGCGAACCGGACGAACGTGGTGTTGAGGCATTGCGTGAGGACAGCATGATGGCCCATCTGCTGGACGCGCTCGATCGGGGCGAAGACATCGGGCACTATGGCCGGTTGACCTTTGTCATGATCGCGCGCCATTTCCTGACGGATGACGAAGTCCTTGCGGAATTGACGAAGGACAGCGACCTTTCCGACGAAGAGGCGCGCCAGATGCTCGTCCAGGTAGAGGGCCGGGACTACTCGCCACCGCGTCGCGACCGCATCATGGAGTGGCAGTCGGAACAGGAGTTCCCTATCATCCCGAACGCCGACGATCCGGACTGCGGCAACGTCTACAAGAGCCTCCGTTTCCCCAAGGAGACCTACAGCCACATCGGCCACTACCAGGAGCAGAAGGCTCACAGCTAGCCCCGGCTCTCCGGTTTGCCCGGTACGGCGATCCTCTTTCCCTCGGTGAGCAAACCGTAGAATGGGAGAATGCCGTTCCGGGCCATTCCGAACCTTCATTCCCTCTGGCTGGTCGTGGCTTCCACCATTGCCGGGGTGATGAACGCGATGGCCGGCGGTGGATCGTTTCTCTCCTTCCCCGCTATGCTCGGCGTCGGTGTCGCTCCGGTCCAGGCAAACGCCACGAATACGGTCGCGCTCTGGCCGGGGCAGCTGACGTCGCTGGCTACGCTGCGCGGCGACGTCCGGCGCGATCTACTGCCCACCGTGTTGGTCACCTGCGTGGTGGGCGGCGTCCTTGGGGCGGAGGTGCTGCTGCACACGCGGCAAACCACCTTTTTACGACTCATCCCCTGGCTGATTCTGGGCGGCACCGTTCTCTTCGGCATCTCCGGGCCTGTTTCTAAGTGGCTGCGGAAACGCGCGGGGTACTCGCGCACGGAGCATGAGCGGCCCATGCCACTTGTGCCTTTGGCGCTGGCGCTCCTGCCGATCACGTTCTACATCGGTTACTTCGGCGCGGGTGGCGGCTTCATGGTCATGACCGTGCTGGCGCTGTTCGGAATGGAAGAGATGCACGCCCTGAATGCAATGAAGGTCGTCGCCGCCTGTGCTTCCAACCTGTGTGCCATCTTCACGTTCATCGTGCAGGGTGCAATCGAGTGGCGGTACTGCGTCGTCAGCATGTTCTTCGCGGCACTCGGTGGTTGGGTCGGCGCACGCTTCGCACGTCGCGTAAACGGGGATCTGCTCCGCGGGATCGTTGTCGCCACAGGCTGCGTGATCGCAGGCTACTTCTTCTGGCGACAGGCGTAGATTGCAAGGGCAGCGAGGCTGCCCGGAAGGAAACTTGATGAGTCATGATGGAGTTCGTTTTGTCAGTGCCGAAGAAGCCGCCGCCGATCGGGCGCGTGAGCAGCGCAAGCTCTCGGGCGACGCTCTGAAGCCGGCCAAGGTGCGGGTCGACAAGACCGGCGGGACCGGCATGACGATCGAGTGGCGTGACGGTCACCAGAGCCACTGGAGCTTCCGCTGGCTGCGCGACGCCTGCCCCTGCGCCGTTTGCCACGAGGCACGCGAAAACGAAGGCCGCCCACCAGGCGTCGGCAAGCCAAAACCGAAGACGCTCCTGCCCATGTACGAAGCACCCGTCGTCCCCACAGAGATCGAACCCGTCGGCAAGTACGCGCTGAAATTCATCTGGAATGATGGGCACGAGGCGGGGCTGTTCTCATGGGACTACCTGCGCAACGTCTGCGACGTCGAGCAAAGCCAGCAACAGGCTGGCGCACAGTAGCAAGCGGGCGCTTGAAAGCAAGCCGGCGTTTGTAGCAAGCCGGCTACGGTAGTAGGCTGGCTCTGTTTAGCAAGCTGCCGCTTGTAACAAGCTGGCGCCGGATAGCACCAGAGAGCTATTTCGCTCCCAAACACCCCATGAGAACGTCATCCTGAGCGCAGCGAAGGACCTCAGTATTCTTCCGCATCGCCGATCCTTACCCGGGAAGCCGATGCCAGACTCCGCCTACGTCTACATCCTCGCCAGCAAGGGCAAGCGCCTCTACATCGGCATCACAACAAAGCTCGAACACCGAATCTGGCAACACAAGAACAAGATCCACCCCCAATCCTTCACCTCTCGCTACAACATCGATCAGCTCGTGCACTACGAGCGCTTCGTCCATGTAGGAACAGCGATCGCCAGGGAGAAAGAGCTGAAGGGCTGGTTGCGCATAAGAAAGATTGCGTTGATCGTCGCCAACAACCCGGCATGGCGCGATCTAAGCTCCGAGTGGGGCAAGCCTGTAGAGCCCTTCCGTGAGCCTGGGACCGCCGCAAGAGTTGTGGGCTCGGCGGAAGAATACCGAGGTCCTTCGCTGCGCTCAGGATGACGGCGCTATTGGGGCTCAGGTAAGGTGCGGTAAAGGTTCCGGACGGCATTGCTGCGGTTCAGGATCGAGGCGATGGCCAGTCTCAAGTTCTCAGCAAGTTAAGACTCGATGGCAAGCGGACTCGTTCAGCACGAACACAGCTATCTCCCTCCCACACACCCCATGAGAACGTCATCCTGAGCGCAGCGAAGGACCTCAGTATTCTTCCGCTTAGCCAACGCTCCCCAAAGGAAGCCGCTGCTCGGCGACAGCAAGCGTCGGCAACTCCGGTGTCGCGGCCAGCAGCTGCTGCGTGTACGCCTCCCGCGGATGATCGCAGACCTCCTGCCACGTACCCTCCTCTACGAGACGTCCGCGCTGCAACACTGCCACGCGGTGGCACAGGTAACGCACCAGCGGCATGGAGTGCGAGATGAACAGGCACGTCAGCCCGTAGCGGGCTTGCAGATCGCGCAGCAGGTTGATCACCTGCGCACCGACCGACACATCGAGCGCGCTCACGGGTTCGTCCAGCACCAGAAAGTCAGGCCGCAGCGCCAGGGCGCGGGCAATATTGATGCGCTGGCGCTGACCGCCCGAGAAGGCATGCGGGTAGCGTGGCAGCGCCGAGGCCTCGAGCCCCACCTCGCCGAGCATCGCCAGTAATCGTGCTTCGGTGCCTTCGGGTGGGCGCTCGCCGTGGATCTTGAACGGCTCGGAGAGTGCCTGGCGCACCGTCATGCGCGGATCCAGCGCCGCATAGGGATCCTGAAACACGATCCCCAGCTTGCGGCGCAGGCGTCGCATCGCCCGCGGACGTTGGCGCAGGAGATCCAGCCGTGTCGGCTGCCCCCGTTCATCGAGCGGCGTATAGCTGACCTCGCCCGAGGTCGGTTCGATCAGCCGCAGCATCATGCGCGCGACGGTGCTCTTGCCGGAACCCGATTCGCCTACCAGACCCAGCGTTTCGCCGCGCCGCAGCGTGAGCGAAACGTCGTCGACCACGCGCACGGGGCCGTACTGCTTCACCAGGTGGTGTGCTTCCAACAGGGGCAACGCCGTTCCATCCGAAGTTAAACCGGGGCTCACCACGTCAGCTTACCCAACTACGGCGAACTCTGACGCGCGCATCCCAAGTGCCAACCGAGCAAGCTCCCGCAGAGCACAATTTCCCGAAGCGTCGGGAAAGAAGAAAAATTGTCATTCCGTAGCGAAGCGAAGGAATCTGCTGTTTGCCTGTAGGAGCGACCGCGCTGCTGGGAAAAGCAGATCCCTTCGCTTCGCTACGGGATGACAAGGAACTCGCCCCAGAACAACGACCAGTTGCGCTACAAAAAGCAGTTCGCGCTACGAAATGCCAAGGGGCATCCACCCGCCCAGCCCACGCCATCCCGCCAACTAGGTGTTTTCACTAAAAACGAGCTTCCACCCGCCTTCGGTCTTCTCAAAGATCTCCGTGAAGTTGCCTTCCGCATCGCCGCCGTTCTTGCGTGGCCGCGAGATCTTGTAATGGCCCAGCGCCAGGGCGAAGTTTGGCCCAAGCTCCTTGACCTCCACCGAGCTCTGTTCCAGAACGCCCATGGCCTCCCGATTCGGAAAGCTGGTGTGGTACGCCGCCCGGATCGCGCCCAAACCCCGCACAGGACCGTTCAGGATGGCTTCTGTTTCCTCGCTGTCCTTGTATTGGTCCAGGTAGGCTTCCAGGTCGCCACGATTCCAGGCCTTCTCCTGCGCCAGCACGATCTTGGTCACGTCCAGCTGTTGCCGGCTGGCCGTATAGAGCTGTCCTGCCTTGGTCTGAGCCAAGGCCATCTGACCACACACGGCGAATATCCCAAGCAGAGCCGAAGTGCTGCGCATCCTGTGTAGAACCCCTTTAGCATCCACATCCTACAAGATGCAGGCGTATCCGACGATAACGATGTGGCCGGTTCACTTGCCCGGTGAAAGCCCCGTCGTATCGTCACGCACGATCTTCCATCCCCCGGCTGTTTTCTCCAGCACAAGCAGGAAGTAGCCGTCCGCATCGCCCCCGCCCTTCGCCGTTCTTTGCAGGTGAAAATGTCCGGTCGCCGTGGCGAACCGCTCATCCAGCGGCTGCACGGCAAGCGCGGTAAAGCTCAGGGTCCCCATCGCATCGCGTGTGGGATAGTGTGCCTTGTAGCCCGCCACCATGCCCGCGTAGCCGTGCTCGATCGTGCGACCCATAAACAGGATGTCCGGCGAGTTCTTGTAGCCCTTGGCGAAGGCATCCAGATCGCCGCGATTCCAGTCGGCAGCCTGCTGCGTCAGCAAGGCCGTGATGGCGGCCGCTTGCTCCTGCGCCGCACCCGCAAGTGGAAAGCAAACAAGCACAGACAGAAACAGCAGGCGGACGAGTGGGCGCATAAAAGACCTCAGGCTGGGATGTCTACGACAGGGAACTAGAATCTTCTCATGGCGACGCGACAGGTTCACGCGGTCTGCACACACGACTGCCCGGACTCCTGCGGTGTGCTGGTCACCGTGGACGAGTTGTCCGGGCGCGCCCTCAAGGTCGCCGGCGACCCCGCCCACCCCGTGACGCGCGGCTTTCTTTGCGGCAAGGTGGCCCGGTATCTGGAGCGCGTCTATTCGCCCGAACGCCTGCTCTACCCCATGCGCCGCCGGCCGGGCGTGGCCAAGGGATCGCTTCCGCAGGGACGTGAGGCGGAAGCCTTCGAGCGTATCTCCTGGGAAGAGGCGCTCGACGAGATTGCCGCCCGCCTGCGACGTATCAGCGAGGACCACGGGCCGGAGAGCATCCTGCCCTATAGCTACGCGGGCACGATCGGCCAATTGGGGTACGGCTCGATGGACCGCCGCTTCTTCCATCGCCTGGGTGCCTCGCAGCTCGACCGCACCATCTGTGCCAGTGCCGGCACAGCGGCGCTGAACAGCGTCTACGGCACCCGTCTCGGCACGGCGCCGCAGGACTTCGCTCATGCGGGCCTGGTAATCGCCTGGGGCGCCAACATCCATGGCAACAACATCCACCTCTGGCCCTTCATTGAGCAGGCGCGGCGCAACGGTGCGCGCCTGATCGTGATCGACCCCTACAAGACCCGCACCGCCGCGCTCGCCGACGAGTGGCTCGCCATCCGCCCCGGCACAGACGGCCTGCTGGCGCTCGCCCTCATGCACATCCTCTTCCGCGACGGACTGGAAGATCGAAGCTACCTGGAAGCGTGTGTCAGCGACTGGGAGCAACTCCGCGCCCACGCGCTGCGCCCCGAGCACAACCCCGAACGTGCTGCTGCGATCACCGGCATCGCCGCTGAGACGATCGAGCGACTGGCGCGTGCCTACGGTGAGGCTGGCCGCAATGGCCGCAAAGCCGCCGTCATTCGCCTGAACTACGGCATCCAGCGTAGCGAAAACGGCGGCACGGCCGCGCGTGCCGTCGCCATGCTGCCGCTGATCACGGGCAGCTGGCAGCAGCATGGGGGTGGTCTGCTGCTCTCCGCCTCCGGTGCCTTTCCGTTCAACGCAGGCAAGCTCCAGATGCCGGAGCTGATGCACGCAAGCCCACTCCGCCGCGCCGCGCGCACGGTCAACATGAGCCAGCTGGGGCAAGCCCTCACCGAGCTGGGAGATCCTCCGGTCAAGGCGCTCTTCGTCTACAACTGCAACGCGGCCGCGGTCGCGCCCGACTCCAACCGTGTGCTCGCCGGCCTGCGCCGTCCGGACCTCTTCACCGTCGTCCACGAGCAGTTCTTCACCGACACCACCGACTACGCCGACCTGGTCCTGCCGGCAACGACGTTTCTGGAGCACAAGGAACTCATGGGTGCCTACGGGCACTATCTCGCGCAGATATCCGATCAGGCGATCGCACCGCTCGGTGAAGCACGGTCGAATGTCTGGCTCTTCGCTGCCCTGGCGCAACGCATGGGCTTCACGGAATCCGCCTTCGCTGACACTGAAGACGACCTGATGGCACAGGCGCTGGAAGGCGAGCACCCGTGGTTCGCCGGCATCACCCGAGAAGCGTTGGAGGCCGAGAAGCACATACCGCTCGCCATGCCAAAGAATGACCACGGGCAGACCTTGCCGTTCAGCGACCCCAGCTGGTTCCGCACCGCCGGCGGCAAAGCCAACGTGATGCCGTTACCCGTGTGGCAACCCGCCGAAGAATCCCGCGCGACGCCCCGGCTACAGCAAGAGCACGCCAACGAAGGTGCCTCGTCCGCAGCCACGCCGCCATTCCCGCTCGAGTTTCTGCCGCGCAAGGCCGACAACTATATGAACACAACCTTCGCCAACCTCCCCGGCCACCAGACCATGGAGCGCCGCACCGCCGGCGTGCTGGAGATGCACGAAGAAGACGCGCGACCTCGCCACATCAGCACCGGGGACGCCGTGGAACTCTTCAACACAAGAGGTCGTATCGAGCTCGTCGCCCGCGTCGGTAAAAGCGTCACGCAGGGTGCCGTGGCAGCTCGGCTGGACTGGCACAAGCTCTCGCCCCAAGGCGGCAACGTCAACG
>CAZZXY010000054.1:0-30082 GCA_964658105.1 Verrucomicrobia bacterium Tous-C9LFEB
GGGCTTCAGCCCCGCCGCAAACACCCCGCGGAAACGCGCCTTCAGGCGCTGAGGTACGGTTTCGTACTCTGCTCCGGGCAGCTCTGCAGATCTCGCCAGAGTCAAACCCTCCTCAGGGCAAGACTCACAGCCACCAGGGAACACTACTCCGCGAAGGGGACCCCACAGCGCCCCAAGACACCATCCGGGAAGGGCGGGGCTTCAGCCCCGCCGCAAACACCCCGCGGAAACGCGCCTTCAGGCGCTGAGGTTTCCGGACGCAGAACCACACCTCCACCGCACACGGCCTCCCAAAACGGAGCAAACCGCTCCAGACAGAGCGGTTTGCGTGGAATTACCCCTCAACTTGATAAGCTAAAAACGTCTCAAAACACACCTCTACGCCAGCACCCAGGGTGTAGGTACCCGCCTAAGTCCAATGTTGGACGTATTTTGCAGCATAATACCGGGGGGGGGGGCACCCTACCGGGCCAGGCGCTTCTCCAGCAACTCCCGCCCGATCGCATCCAGCACCCCGTTCAGGAAGTGAATACTCTCCGGCGCCGCGTAGCGTCGCGCAATCTCCAGCGTCTCGTTGATCACAACCGCTGTCGGCGTGGACGAGAAGCCCAGCATCTCCGCCACGCCCGCCCGCAACAGGTTGCGGTCCACCACGGGCATACGCTCCAGCCGCCAGTTCTGCGCATGTTTCTGAATCAACCCATCGATTTCTTCGTCACGGTGCGTCGCCACGCGATGGAGATCATCGGCAAAGCCGCGCGTCTCGTCGTCCACGTCATCGCGCGAGTCCCAGAACAGCCGCTCCACTTCGTCCGGCTTCTGCTTGCCCAGGTCACCCTGGAACAGCATCTGCATCGCCAGTTCACGCGATTTGCGTCGACTGCCCATCAGTTCCCCATCCCGGCAGCCGCCGGTTCGCCCAGCTTCGCCTCCATCTTGTCCCGGATCTTGTCCCCGATGGACGCCATCTCAATCGCCGCAATCGCTGCCTCGAAGCCCTTGTTCCCGGCCTTCAGGCCTGCGCGGTCCAGCGCCTGCTCCAGCGTCTCGCAGGTGAGGACGCCAAACGCATGCGGCACGCCCGTCTCCTGCTGTGCCTGCCCGATCCCGCGCGCGACCTCGGTGTAGATCGCCTCATAGTGCGCCGTCTCACCGCGGAGCAGCACACCCAGCGTGATCACCGCGTCGAATCGGCGCGTCTCCGCCAGCGTCCGCGCCGCAGACGGGATTTCCCACGCACCCGGCACCCGCACGATCTCCACATCAGCCTTCGCCACACCACTTCGGTGAAGTGCGTCCAGCGAGCCCTGCAGCAGCCTGTCCGTAATGACAGCATTCCAGCGCGCGACCACGATCGCAAACCGCTTCCCTGCCCCGGATAAATCGCCCTCAATCGCCACCGGACGCCCATGCAGCGGGTTCAGCGACTCCCAGAAACCCACGCGCAACCCCTCGGCCAGCTCCGCCGTAAACAGCCGCGAATTCCAGTGCGTCTCTTCAACCTCACCCAGCTTTGCCCCGACCTCGTCGCTGCGGACGTCCGAGCCGATCCACTGCCGCACCGCTCCGTGGACAGCGTCCAGTTGCGTCACCTCGACCAGCAACAGCGGAACTGCAGGGAGGCGTCCCGCCACGAGCTCCAGATTGCCCAGGGGCGCCAGGAACGCCGCTCCCCGCCCTCCGGTATCTTCCCAGCCGCGTCCATCCTCGAACCCCAAAGAACGAAGCAAGCCTGACAGGCGCCCGAGACTCTCAAGCGAAGGCAGAGCGGCAATGCTGGTGATCCCTTTGACCATCCCTCCATTGTACTTGTGGAGGCACCTTACGCTTATGGCGGTCCGCACCGAACGGCGTGGGACAACGGTCTTCGGTATGCTCTGAGTGTGAGCAATTCCGCTTGGTTCCGTTGTCTTTCCTCACTCCTTTTGCTGACCGTGATCGCGGCCTCAGGCTGTCGCAGTCACGTCGTGGCTGGCGCACAGGCCACGGCCGCGGCGCGCGCCGAGATGGCACAGGAACGGCAGGAGCTCGAGCAGGTTCCTCCTCCCAGTAAGAACCGGTACATGACGGTTCACACATACGACAGCTGGGAGAATCCCTACATTACCGTGCAGCCTGACATGCTGACGGTGCACATCATCTTTGCCGATCAGAATCCCTCGACATTTGGCTCGGGAGGCATGCTGCGGCCCGTGGGCGCGCGACGCCAGGAGATCAACATCAGCCTGGGCAAGCTGGGAGAGGCGATGAGCGCCATCCCCGCCAGTTCCTGGCCCTACGGTCGCGTGGTGGCGGTCGAAGAAGCACATCACACGCCCGGCAAGGGTGAGCCCGCCGTACGCCGCAACATGGAGAACGCCGTGAGTGTGCTGAACGACCTCGGCATCGTCGCGTACGACCTCAACGAGGGCAATCTTCGGTAGGTGCCGCCTAGCGCGCGGCCGTTGTGATCTCGACAGGGTTGTTCGGGCCGCCATGCCGCACGTCATCACCCTTTACCCAGAAAATTACGTCCTCGGCGATGTTGGTCGCGTGGTCTCCCACGCGCTCGAGATTGCGGGAGATCACCAGCGCATTCAGCGCCTGGGACGCGCACTCGGGATGCTCCTGGATGTACTTGCCCAGCGAGGTGTAAGCGGCACGGTTCATATCGTCGACCTGATCGTCGAGGGTGAGCACGTTCTGCGCCATGTCGGCATCGGCCTCGATGAACGACTGCAGCGCCTTCCGGACCATCGCCGAGGAGAGCTGCGCGAGCCTCGGGATGTCCACGGGAAGATCGCTCGCGTTCAGCATGCCGAGCTCCTTGACGCGGTTAGCGATGTTGACCGCCTGATCACCCACGCGCTCCAGATCGGCGTTGATGCGGATGACCGCCATGATGAAGCGCAGATCCACGGCCATGGGCTGCTCCATAGCCAGCAGGTCCATCGCGAGTTGATCTATTTCGCGTTCCATGCGATTGATCGCCGGCTCGGACAGCAGAACAAGGTCGCACAGTTCCGCATCACGATCGGAGTAGGCCGACGTCGCACGCTGGATTGCCTGCTCGACCATGCCCGCCATCACGAGCAGCCGTTCTTTTAGCCCATCTAAAGCCTGATGAAAGCGTGTGCGCATTAGCCAAACCTCCCCGTGATGTAGTCTTCCGTCCGCTTGTCGGACGGGCTGGTAAAGATCTTGTGTGTTGGCGCAAACTCCACCAGCTTACCCGTCAGAAAGAACCCGGTCTGCTCTGCGACACGCGCTGCCTGCTGCATGTTGTGCGTCACGATCACGATGGTGTACTGCGTCTTGAGGTGAAAGATCAAGTCCTCGATCTTGGACGTGGAGACCGGGTCGAGAGCACTGGCGGGTTCATCCATCAGCAGCACCTCCGGGTCGACCGCCAGGGCACGAGCGATACAGAGCCTCTGCTGCTGGCCGCCCGACAGACTGGCCCCGGACTTCTTGCGGAGGTCGTCCTTCACTTCGTCCCACAGGGCAGCCTGCTTGAGAGACCGCTCGACAATCTCATCCAGAATCTTGCGCTTGCGATAGCCGTTCAGCTTCAGGCCGCTGGCGACATTGTCGTAGATCGACATCGTCGGGAAGGGGTTCGGCCGCTGGAACACCATGCCAATGCGCCGGCGGATCTCCACCGGAGACGCGTCCTTGTAGATGTCGAGGTTGCCCATGCGCACGCTGCCCTCTGCCCGTGCGTTGGGCGTGGTCTCGTGCATGCGGTTAAGACAGCGCACAAACGTGGACTTGCCACAGCCGGATGGCCCGATCAGTGCCGTTGCGTTGTTGGCCGGGATGTGCAGGGTCACATCCTTCAGGGTGTGCACCGGTCCATACCAGGCATTCAGGTTTTCGACCTTAATGTCGACGCCCACTACCGTCCCCCCTTTAGCGCACCGCGGTTCGCGAAGATGCGCACCAGGGTTACGGAAACCATAATCAAGACAATGAGCACCAGAGCGCCGGCCCAGGCCAGGCGATGCCATTCATCATAGGGCGACTCGGCATAGACGAAGATCTGCAGCGGCAAAGCCGCGATGGGCTGATTCAGTTTCGCAGACCAGAACTGATTTCCCAAGGCGGTGAACAACAGAGGTGCCGTTTCGCCCGCCACACGCGCAAACGCCAGCATGCAGCCGGTAATGATGCCCGGCGAAGCCGTTCGCAGGCTGATAGAGAGGATGGTGCGCCACTTTGGTACGCCGAGCCCAAAGGCGGCCTCACGAAGGCTGGAAGGCACTGTGGCGAGCATCTCCTCCGTGGTCCGCGTAATGGTGGGCACCATCATGATGGCGAGAGCGACACCGCCGGCAAACGCGGAGAAGTGATGCTGCCTGGAAACGATCAGAGCGTAGGCAGAAATGCCCATCACGATCGAGGGAACCCCGTTCAGCACATCCGCCGTGAACCGCACAACATTGCCAAACAGGCCGCCACGCCCATACTCGGCCAGGTAGACACCGGCGCCGATGCCCAGCGGAATACCCATAAGGCTGGCTACGCCCAGGATGACTGCGGAGCCTACGATCGCGTTGGCCATTCCGCCACCGCTCTCGCCTACCGGCGCGGGGACGTGAGTGAAGAAGGCCAGGTTGAGCGAGCTCGCGCCCTTCAAGATCAGGTATCCCAGGATGGCGACGAGTGGAACCAGCACAACGGCCGTACTGAGCACGGCCAGCGCCGTGACGGCGTAGTCGGTGGTCGACCGCCGCCGCTTGAGCCATAACTCCGTTTGCGGAGATCGTGGTGGCAGGGAGATGCCTTGCATCGGGGGCGGCGATGCTACCTGCGTAGGAACGGAGATGCCCGGCGTGGGAACGGGTACCGGGCCTGACGATTCTGTCCCGCGTGTGGGAAGCGAACTCATACCACCGCCCTTGTCGAGTTGCCGCGCGTCACGGCCCAGACGAGCAGGCGCGCAATGGCGTTCACCACAATGGTGACCAGGAACAGAGCCAGGCCGATTTCGATCAGTGCGCTCAGATACAGGTCGCCCGTCGCCTCAGAGAACTCGTTGGCAATGACGCTGGCCAGGGTATGCGCTGGATTGAACAGATTCCTGCTGATGTCTGGATGATTGCCGATCACCATGGTGACCGCCATGGTCTCGCCGAGGGCACGGCCCAGGCCGAGGATGACGGCACCGACGATACCGATGCGCGCATTCCGCAGCACACTCATGCGGATCATCTCCCAGCGCGTCGCGCCGAGGGCCAACGCGGCTTCGCGCTGCGAGGTAGGCACGGCGCGCATGACGTCCCGTGAGATGGAGCAGATGACCGGGAAAATCATGACCGCCAGGATCAGACTCGCGGTGAAGATGCCGACGCCGAAGTTGGGCTCGGCAAAGAAGCCCGTCCACCCAAACAGCTTCACCAGCTTCGGTCCCAGCTGATCGCGCACGATGGGTACCAGCACAAACACCGCCCAAAGCCCGTACACCACAGAGGGAATAGCGGCGAGCAGTTCGGTGAGGAACGCGATGGGTCCCTGCAAAGGGGCCGGGCAAATGTCGAGAACAAAGATCGAGACCGCGATGGACAGCGGGACGGCAATGACAAGGGCCAGCAGCGACGAAACTACGGTGCCGTAGATAAACGGCAACGCGCCAAAGCTGCCGTTCACGGGATCCCAGTTGCTGCCGTTAAAGAAGTGCCACCCAAAGGCATGAATGGAAAGCCGGGAGTTGGCGACCAGCACAAAGACGATCAGCAGCACGATAAAGATCACGCTCAGGGCGCAGACGACCATCAGACCCGCGAAGGATTGATCGACAAGGTAGCCGCTGCCACGCTCCCGCAAAAAACGCCGGACCTCCGAGGGTGCGGCCTGGGTGGTGGGCGAGTCCGGCGGCGTGCCCGGGCCTGCCTCGACTCTTGGTCGTGGAGCTTCGGTTCGCGGTACCGGAACGGGGATGGAGCCAAGGTCAGGCATGCGTCACTGTTGCACCCTCAGATGCGGATGCTGAATAGATCGTATGAAGAAGATGTGAATGGGACAAGGGGAAAGGTGGCGCGACCTGCGCACCACCTGCCGGCGGTGAGCTTACTGAATCGACTTGATGGTCATGCGTACCCGGTCCTCCACTGGCTTGGGTAGCGGTGCATAGCTCATCGCGGAGGCCTCCGCTTCGCCGTGGTCGAGCATCCAGTTCAGAAAGTCCACCATCGCCTTGCCCTTGGACGCGTCGTCGAACTTCTGCGGAATCAGCAGCCAGGTGAACGAGGAAATTGGGTAGGAGTTTGGGCCGGGCGCGTTGGTGATGGATACGCGATAGTCAGCGGGAATCAGCTTTGCATCGGCTGCCGCGGCTGCGGTCACGCCCTCGGTGGTCGCCTTCAGGTACTTGCCATCATGGTTGCGCACGTAGCCGAACGGCATGTGGTTCTGCTGGGCGTAGATCAGCTCAACATAGCCAAAGGAGAACTGGCTGCCCTTCACCATACCGGCAACACCCTCGTTGCCCTTCTGGCCGATGCCCACGGGGAACTTGACGCTGGTTCCCTTGCCCACCCGCTGCTCGAACTCCGGGACAACCTTGGAGAGGAAGTCTGTGAAGATGTAGGTGGTTCCCGATCCGTCGGAACGATAGACCGGCAGGATCTGATGATCCGGCAGATTTACGCCGGGGTTGTCGTGCTGGATGTTGGCATCGTTCCACTTCGTGATCTTGCCAAGGTAGATCCCGGCAATGACTTCGGGGGCGAACTTCAGGTCGCCGGTGACACCCGGAACGTTGTAGACCGGCACCACGGCACCCAAAACCGTGGGGACATGGATGATCTTGATCTTGGATTCACTCAGCTGCTGATCGGTCATCGGGCCGTCCGAGGCGCCGAAGTCGACCGTCTTCTGTGACACCTGGCGGATACCCGCGCCGGAGCCGACCGACTGGTAGTTGATGCGTACGTTCGGGTGTTGCTGGGAGTACTCGCTGAACCAGCGCGAGTAGATGGGATTGGGAAAGGTCGCTCCGGCACCGGTGAGATTTTGGGCAGCGAGGGGAGCCGCAGCGGTAACCGCCATCAGCACAGCGGAGAAAAGTTTGCTTTTCACGGTCAACTCCTGGGAATCAGCTTCTTGTGGCCTTAAGGCACCGGGTGCCTGCATCGTAGCAGCGCACCCGGCCTGGTGATAACAACAGCTCGATTACGGGATGTAATACCGCATGCCCACGTGGATCATGCTGTCCTGCGCGCGCGGACCGGTAGGTGTGGGGACAGGGGCCGTGGCGACAGGCGTCGCGACGGAACCGGACCACAGATTGCGCTGCAGAAGACTGTAGGTTGCCTGGTACTGCAGACGGCCGTACTTCGGGCTGTCGACCACGCGGTAGGTGAAGCCGATCATCCCTTCCTGCATGTAGCGCGTAGGCGACGCGCAGGTGGACGGGCTGGCAATCGCGCCGCCCGCACCGCCGGTCGATCCGAGACCGGAGATGTTCGGCAGAGCATAGCAACCGGCGTTATTCAGGTTCCGCACGCCATAGCCCATCGTCTGGCCAGCAAACGCGCCCGTGGGGATGTTGTAGATGGTGCGCTGGGCGTATTCCCCACCGTAGTAGGTATAGATGTCCAGGTTCTTGCCTTCGTGCGTCACGAGGGAGAACAGGCCGTGGTAGTTCTTGATCGGCTCCAGCTCGCCGCTGGGCTTCAGCGTGGCATCGGCCAGCTGCGTGGAACCGTAGCGGCCTGTGCCGGTGCCGGCCATGGCCTGGAAGCCAATCTCGGCCATCTTGACCGGCTTCACGCGGATCGCGCCGAAGCCACCGCCAGCGCCTGCTGTATCTGAAACATAGGGCGCCGTGTGGTAGACGTACGACGTCGTGGTGACGCCGGCAGTCGTGGTCGTCTGCGTGCCGAGGATCGGGTAGTAGTAATCCCGCATGAAGCGTGCGATGCCGCCGAGCTCCACGTGGAACTTGGGGGCGTCGTATGCCGCCTTCACCATCACGTCGGGCGCGACGTTGTTGGCATAGGTCGTAATGGCGCTGGTACCGGCGGCGTTACCGTTGCCAGCACCCTCAGCCGCGTTGTAGAGGCCGCCGTTCTGCCCGGGACCGGAGAAGAAGTAGTTTGCCGGGACAACACCGGTAGCGGAGCCGGCCACGGTGAAGTTCGTGATCTGCGCCTGCTCAAGTGCCATGGCGACGGTGAAGCCGTTCGGCGTCGTGCCGAAGTGCTGCTGGACGCGGATGCCCGGCTGCCGAACCCAGTTAAAGCCGACCATGTACTGCGGGTCGACGGTGTTGGGCAGAATCTCCGTCCGGTTGTCCGTGGCATGCGCATCTTCGGTGACCAGGGACCACATCTGGCCGCCGGTGACACGGAAGCCGCCCGGCGTCTCAGCCGACCCCCAGAACTGACGCTGACGCAACACGTAGCTGTCGCTCTGGTTGTTGTTGGAGCTCGTACCGGTACCGAGGAAGTCAGCCTCGACGTAGCCGGAGAGTTTGAACTTGCCTGCGTTGCCTGTCACCAGGGCGCCAATACGGCTCTGGCGTCCGCTGAAGTTGAGCTCGCTGACGTGGCCTTCCTGCGCGCTGGGAAACGGGATCGAGTTGAAGGGCGTGTTGATGTCGGAGTTGACCGAACGCTCGCGCCATACGCCTTCAAAGGCTGCAAAGCCGATGGGCTGAATCGTGACGCCCTTGTAGTGCAAGGTGGTCGGGGAGTTGATGGCCTCCTGCACCGACGCCTGGTTCTGCACGACGGTCTGCGTCAGGGTCTCGTCCTTGGTGGCGAGGTCGCCGACGGAGACCTTGAGCTGCTGCACATCCTGCGCGTTTTGTGTGCTCTGGGCGGCTGCAGCTGCGGTGGCGGTGGCGGCGGTCGCAATCTGCGACTGCGCTTCGGCGGCGCTCTGCTGGGCCGCTGCCACCTGCTGGTCACGCGTGGACAGCTGTGTCTTCAGGGCATCGATCTGCACCTGTTGACCCGAGAGCTGCTCCCGCATCTCCCGCATTTCGCGCGTCTGGGCGCTCTCAACCGGCGCCTTGCGGCGTGCCGTTGTATTGTGCGTCGCCGTGCGTCGCGCCTTCTTCTGTGTCGTGGCCTTTGGGGCACCGGTTGTCTGTGCGCCGGACGCAGAGACGAGTAACGCGGCGATGAGTGCCGCTATACCTTTGCTGGGACTTGTCATTCATTCCTCGAGATGAGAACCGCACAGGGGAACGCGGGGGCACGATGCCCGGCCAGCGCCATCCAGTCTGGTTTGCTCTTTGGGTTATCGTCCCAGCCGAAGTTGAATGCCACGAGAAGCGAATGTGAAAGGAATGTTAAAACCCTTCAGTTGCGGGGGTTTACTCGATCTTCGTGGGGATTTCGAATGCATCCGCAGCGACACCGTTCACGTCCGTCTCGGCACAGGGCAGGGTGAACACAAAGCTGCTGCCCTTGCCCAACTCACTTTCCACCCAGATGCGGCCGCGCTGGGCCTGCACCAGGTGGTGGGCAATGGCCAGACCGAGGCCTGTGCCGCCGGACTCACGGGACCGCGCCTTATCCACGCGATAGAAGCGCTCGAAGAGGCGATCCTGGTGCTCGGAAGCGATGCCCGCCCCAAAGTCTCTGACCCGGATCAGGACCTCGGGGACAGGGTTCTCCTCCGTGGGGTCGAGCAGGGCCGCGGAAATCTCGATCACGGCCCAGCCATCATCGTCCCGCCCGTAGTTGAGTGCGTTTTCGA
The DNA here is from genome assembly GCA_964658105.1 of Verrucomicrobia bacterium Tous-C9LFEB. Classification (GTDB taxonomy): domain Bacteria; phylum Acidobacteriota; class Terriglobia; order Terriglobales; family Acidobacteriaceae; genus Granulicella. Next base: position 9,691 of record CAZZXY010000054.1, read on the forward strand.
TCAGGTTGCTCATGATCTGGAGGATCGTGTCGGGGTCGGCGATCACCTCAACATCGGGGGGGTCACCCACAATCGCAAGGGTTCCGCCCTTCTCCTTAAGCAGCCCGGAGACGGCCTCCAGGCACTCCTCAATCAGGACCGAAACCGTGATGGGCTGGAGCGCGATCTTGCGCTCTCCACGTTCGACCCGCGCGAGCGCCAGCAGGTCGTCCGTGAGCCGGTTCATACGGCGTGCGCTTTTCAGGATGGCTTCCAGGAACTCACGCCGACGGTCTGCCGAGAGGACCGACACCTGCCTTTGCGGATCGTCTTCCTCTTCCAGCAGCATCTCCACGTAGCCCTGGATCGAGGTCAGCGGGGTGCGGAGTTCGTGGGAGACGTTGGCAACAAACTCACGCTGCGTCCGTTCCACATGCTCGATGCGGGTGACGTCATGCATGACGATTACCGCGCCGCCATCGGGCATGGGCGCGGCACTGACGGTCACGATGCGGCCCGGCAACACCGTAACGGCGCGGCGCTCAACGGTTTCCCGTGACTCCAGGGCGACTTGTACGCACTCCAGAATCTCGGGCGCGCGTAGCGTCTGCACGAGCGAGTGGCCGGTCCGTACGGAGCCGTGCGAGTCTCTCATCAGCTGCAGCATCGGTGTGTTTGCCCAGCTGATCCGGCCCGCGGCGTCGATGGCCGTTACAGGATCCTGCATGGAATCCAGCACGGCCTGCAGCTTGCGGCCATTTTCCCCCGCGGCGTCGAGCTGTGCGGCGAGGCGGGGTGCGGCAGCGGCAAGAGCCTCCGCGAGACCGTCCAGCTCCAGAAGGGTGAAGGGACCTTTGGGGAACTCCGGTAGCCGATGCACCTCTTTTGCCAGAGCGGCGGCACCCTCCGTTACCCAACGTCGCGCCAGAAACGCACCGGCCACCGCACCGGCTACCCAGATGGCAAGCAGGAGCCACCACCGGGCATGCAGCATCAGGCCACAGAGCAGAACCGCTGCGCCTCCGGCTGCCCAGAGGAGCAGGTACCCAAACAGACTGAAGCTGCGCTTCGTCATGGCCCTACGTTACCGGCATTAGTGGGCAGCAGGTTCGGCCGCCAAAACAGGCTGCAGACGCACTGCGGGGATGTCAAAGCGATAGCCGGCGCCGCGGAGCGTCTTGAGGAAGCGCGGTGTTTCTGGTTCCAACTCGATCTTCTCCCGGAGACGTCGCACGTAAACATCCACGCTGCGGGGTGTCACGAAGCGTGCGTCCCCCCAGACGGCATCGAGCAGCTGGTCGCGGCTGAACACCCGTCCCGGGTGCCGCGCGAGGTACTCCAGCAGGCGAAATTCTGTGGTCGTGGTCGTGATAAGGTCGCCACGAACCCGCACCTGCATGGAGCCGGAGTCGATTTCCAGATCCTCGATCGTGAGGACAGCCGGGCTTCCATCTGTCTCTTCCGGCAGCTCCGAGCGCCGCAGAACAGCCCGGATGCGCGCCAGCAGTTCCCGCACGGCAAAGGGCTTCACAATATAGTCGTCGGCGCCGAGTTCGAGTCCGAGCACGCGATCATCCTCGGATGCGCGAGCCGTCAGGAAGATGACCGGAACCCCGCTCAGGGTGGCGCTGCTGCGCAGACGCCGGCATACATCCAGCCCGCTGCCGCCCGGGACCATGATGTCGAGCAGGAACAAGGCTGGTCGCTGGCGTTCCGCGTCCTGCAGGATGGCCCCCGCTGCGGGGTAGGCCCGAACAGCGTATCCCGCACTCTCCAGCCTGTACTGGATCAAGCGCCGGATATCGGCATCGTCTTCAAGAACAAAGATTGTCGGACTCACCCGCACTCCAGACGCGCGATGGGCGTCGCCTGATCGAAAGGTTACGCCAGTGACCCAGCTCCATTGCTAACAGGAGGTAAAAAGCAGGGTTTGATGAGAATAGCGCAGAGGGGTCAGCGAAGTTACGCAAAGGTTCTCATCAGTTCACCAGACCGTTGTATAGTGTTCGGAGGTCTATCCAACTGATTTCTTTGCTCTTGCGTGGAGGCAACATGCGTCTCGGCACGATAGCTCTGGGTGTTTTACTCCCGGCGGCTGCAGTTCTTTCTGGTTGTGGAGTGGGTACGCTGGCTTCTCCTAACGCCATTGCCGCCACTTCGAAGGCGATTAAAGGAAAGGCCTTCGGTGGGCAGCAGCCCGTCGTCGGCGCGACCATTGCTCTGTATAGCTTCGGCACTGCAGGGTATGGATCCGCAGGCACGCTCCTTGCGACGGCCACGACCGACTCTGGCGGATACTTCACCATTGATCCGGCCAGCATCAACTGCCCGACGGCTGACACACCGGTCTACATCCTTTCGCTGGGCGGCAATCCAGGTAGCCAGGTGAACTCGGCCATCGCGCTTGGCGCCGGTCTGGGTGCCTGCTCCAACGCGGCTAACGCCTTCGTCACGATCAACGAAATCAACACGGCAATGCTCGCGTACACCTTTGCCCACTTCTTCAATGCGAGCACACCGGATGGAACCACGAGCGATCATTTCGGAGCTCCGGCCAGCGCAGCGCAGGTAGTAGCCAACGCCAGCAACGGAACGCTGAATACCCTGATCGATAAGCAGAATGGCTATCCGCTGCCGAACACCAGCACGCAGAGCTTCGAAGGCGCCAAGCTGATCACGCTCGGCAATATTCTGGGGGCCTGTGTGAACTCGGCTGGACCCGGTTCGCCAAGCTGCTCGGCCCTGTTCTCGTACAGCACACCTCCGACGGGCGCGGCGCCGACGAACACGCTCGAAGCTGCGATCGATGTCGCCCTGTACCCGGCGCAGAACGTGCCGTTCATCTACGCCCTGCAGCCCCAGTCGGGTGCAGCGGCATTTACCGGCGGGCTCACCAGCGCGCCGGCGGACTGGACACTTTCGGCAAGTTACACCTCATCCAGCTTCGGCCTGGGTGTGAATCACTCCACGGCCAGCACCATCGATATCGACTCCACGGGCCGCGTTTGGTTCCCCAGCAACGGTTTGGGGACGTCGGGCGTCGGCTTCTTTGATCCAGCTAGCGGAGCCTTCAGCCCCCTGTTTGCGGGCGGCCTGAGGCGCCCGCAAGAGATCGCGATCGACGTGGACGATTATGTCTGGGCGAACGACACGGCTTCGGCCACCATCGCCGGATTCCCTGCGGCCTCCCCAACGACGCCGACCGTGCTCTCGATTCGCAACACCAGTTCGACCGCAGTGACGGTCGCCCTGGATAACAGCATCCGTTACGGCATTGTGGCGACCGACGGATTACCGGCATTGGCCCAGGTCACGGGCAAGAACACCTACTCTCAGATCCCCAACACCGAGATCGCGGGTGGTGGCGGCTTCATCGCCTCCAGTCTGGCGGCTGACACCGTAGGCGGCATCGGCATCGGTGGACAGCAGGTCTCCACCCCGACGACCTATGACCTCTACTACGCTCCTGACGGTTCGATCACGCCGGTGACCTACCAGACGGTGCAGGATGCAGGCCAGGTCGTTTTCACGGGGTCGGACTTCGCGCAGGCACGAGGTGGATATTCGCCGGGCGATGACGGTCTGTGCCTCTTCTCGGCACAGAACTGCTTCAGCATGGCAGATCCCACGAACCGTCATCCTTCAGGCGTTTCGTTAGACGGGGCGGGCACACTGTGGTTCGCGGACAACTTCACGCCAACAGTTGAAGCGATCCCGCTGACCAACGGTTCTTATCTGACCTCGAACAACACCGCGAATAACACCGTGTACGTCCATGACAGCAACAACGGCGGCACACTGACGGGACCAGCCGGCATCGCCGTGGATGGTGCCGGAAACGTATGGGTCAGCAACTATGGGTGCTACGGCACAGGGTGCCGAGCGGGCGCCTTCACCTTGTCCGAGTTGATCGGTGCGGGTGCTCCGACACTTACGCCGGTAGCCAGGCAGATCGGCTTCACCAGCACGACCACGCCCCTGGTCAAGGGTAAGAGCGCGGCTAGTTCAGCCAAGTAGAACTTGTAGGGGAGGAACGAGAGGGGCTCGCGCGAAGCGGGCCCTTTCTCTTTCCGAAGGAACTACCCGGCAGTACACTGTGTGGATTGGAAGCGCGCGCTCCCATGGAGAGCTTATGACCAAGGTTGACCTCACCGATCAAGTGACCGCCCTGGGCGACCTGACCCGCCGCGACAGTGAAGTGATCGTCGAAACTATGTTCGAGGCAGTGGTTGGCGCGTTGAAGGCCGGCGAAAAGGTCGAGATCCGTGGCTTTGGGAGTTTCCGCACAAGGCAGCGCAACTCCCGAACCGGACGCAACCCCAAGACCGGAGCGTCTGTCTCAGTCCCTGCGAAGCGTGTTCCCTTCTTCAAACCAAGCAAGGAGTTGCGGGAGCTCGTGGGTACGACTTCTTCGGCCGTTGGGGCGGCGTCTACAGAGGCAGATGAGCCGGAGACATCGCCCGACCGACTGTAGGCCTGTGTATAACAAGGAACAATGAACACTCCGGCCATCGAGACCAGGTCGCTCTCTCGCGCCTTTGGGGATTTCCAAGCTGTTGAATCGTTGAATCTTACGGTCGAGCGAGGCCAGTTCTTCGGCTTTCTTGGGCCGAACGGTGCCGGCAAGTCTACCACAATCAAGATGCTGACTGGTTTGCTTGCGCCTTCTTCCGGTCTCATCCGGATCCTTGGTGAAGACCTGCTCAGCCATCCGGTTGAGGTGAAACGGCAGATTGGTGTCGTTCCTGAGGGTATGGCCCTCTTCGGCAAGCTCACCGCATCGGAGTACCTGAGTTTTGTCGGGCGGATGTACGGGTTGGACAAGCAGACTACGCAGGAGCGCACCACGGAGCTGCTGGAGTTCATGAGCCTGGGGGATCAGCGCAAGAAGCTGATCGCCGATTTCTCCCATGGCATGGGCAAGAAGCTCGCCCTGGCGGCCGCAGTCATCCACGCGCCAAAACTTCTCTTTCTGGACGAGCCGTTCGAAGGTGTCGACGCCATTGCTGCGGGAACGCTCAAGGCCATGCTGCAGGGAATGATTGCCCGCGGCGCGACCATCTTTCTGACGTCCCACGTGCTGGAGATCGTGGAGCGGCTGTGTACCCACGTGGCCATCATCAACCGCGGTCACCTGGTCGCCCAGGGTTCGCTGGATGAGCTCCGGGCTGGCGTCCGGGCCCGCATCGCCGCTTCGGATCACGATGCTACCCAGGCTTCACAGACTGCCAACACCACGTTGACCCTGGAGCAGATCTTTCTTTCCGTGGTGGGCACCGAAGCGGAGCCACAGCATACCGAGAGCGAACTGTCATGGCTGAGCTAGCACCGGATCTCCAGGGGCACACAGGCGCGCATTTGAGTTGGGGGCAGTTTCGCGCGATCGCATGGCTGCGCTGGCGCATTCTGGCCAACAATTTCCGCCGGAAGGGCGGGGCTGCCGAGTTGATCGGGCGCATTCTGCTGCTGCCGCTTATCGCTTGCCTGGTGCTGTTGCCCTCCGCGCTTGCAGGCTTCTTCGGTTGGTACCTGGCCATGCATGGTTCACTGCAGCAGCTGAGCCTGCTGCTCTGGGCAGCCTTCGGGCTCACCCAGTTGCTGAACATCAACCTTGGCCAGCCCGGTACGACGTTCGATCCCACGGAGTTGATCCGCTTTCCGATGGCGCTTCGGAATTACGTCCTGGTGCGCTTGTTTTTCGGATTGCTGAGCCCGGCCAATGTGGTCGTCACCCTGATGTCCTTTGCGATCTTTGTGGGCATCACGATTGACCGGCCCAGACTCTGGCCCTGGACCCTGCTTACGATGGCGGCGTTTGGTTTAGCAAACGTGCTGTTCTCGCGCATGATCTTCGCATGGGTGGACCGCTGGCTATCGACGCGGCGGGCCCGCGAGATCTTCACAGGGCTGATCTTTGCTGTATCTCTGGGTTTTCAGTATGTGAATGTCACCTACAATCCCGGATTCCAGCATGGGCGAACCCGGGCGGTGACGCCAGAGAATCTGCATCGCGCCCAGCGGCTGATGAGCTACGTCCACCCCTGGCTTCGCTGGCTGCCTCCGGAGTTAAGTGGCTCTGCCGTGGTAGCCGCAGAGCACGGAGCGAGGGGCACGTCTGTACTCCTGACCGGGACTGTTCTGCTCTACGCGGGGCTGTTTCTGTTCATCTACGCCGTTCGCACACGAACGGAATACAGGGGCGAAAATCTGAGCGACGCGGCAAACGCTGTCCGTCCCGTGCGCCGGCAGCCGAGCCACGCGCCGCGCCCGGTTCCCGCCATGCGCGCAGTGTCGCAGGACCTGGCAGCTATCCCGAGCCATGCCGGCAGAATACCCGCATCCCTGGGGCCCATGCTCGGGAAGGAGTTGCTCGTGATGCGGCGCAATACGGGGCTGCTGTATGGTGTGGTCGCGCCCACCGTCATGGTGTTCTTGTTTGCAGGACGCCTCTCGTTGCGGGGAGGCTCCCCTCGGCTCCTGCTGCTTGCCGTAGCGTATGCGCTGCTTGGGCTGGCGCCCATAAGCTACAACTCCTTCGGTCTGGAAGGGCCGGGAGCCCAGTTGTATTTCATGGCCCCGGTGCCGATGCGTGAGGTCTTTCTGGCCAAGAACATCATGCACTTCCTGCTGGCATTGTTTGAGGTATGCGCCGTGATCGGCATCGTCTCCTATGTCGCGGGACGTCCTCACCTCATCAGCACCCTGTTTGTGCTGCTCTGGGCGACCGGCACGCTTCTGCTGAACACTACCCTGGGGAATCTGCGGTCGATTTCTGCACCCAAGAAGATCAAGCCGGGCAAGAGCCTGAACCGGGCACAGTCCCAGGTCAGTGCCTGGATCGCTATCGGCTTGCTGGCGGGGTGTGCTGGTGTTGGCGCAGGCCTGCAGTTCTTAGGAGCTTACCTGCACCAGCCGTGGCTCGGTACTGCCCTGATGGCAGTATTCGCAGTGGGAGCGCTCGTTGCCTACAGCCAGGGTCTGAACGGCATTGAAGCATATGCGATGGCGCGCCGCGAGACCCTCTTTGAGGAGCTCGGCAAGAAGTCCTGAAGGCATCTGCTCCGAAGCAGCTTTGTCATGCGACCGCAGCGATCCCGCTCAACATTCGTCCCGTCTTCCCGTTTTCCGCCCGGTAGCTAAAGTATTTGCGGGCCCCCGTAGCGAGCCGTCTGCAGGCGGTGCACTCCGCGACGACGCTGATGTGGTCCGGGTGAAGACCCGCGGAGAGCAGTTGTGTCCGGTTCGCGAGAACAAGATCCATGGACAACGAACCGTCAGCCCCGGAAGCAAACAGCTGCCCTGCGTACGGGAACTGCTGAGCAAAGGCTGAACGCACCTCCTCTCCCACCTTGAAGCAACACGCATGGATGCAGGGGCCGATGGCCGCGATCAGATCGTCGGGATGCGAGCCGCAGTTGGCCTGCATCGCGGCGACGCCGCGCTCCACGATGCGACCCAGCGTTCCGCGCCAGCCCGCATGCAGTGCAGCGACGGCGTGCGTACGAGTGTCGGCGATGAGCACGGGCACACAGTCCGCGGTCAAGATCGCCAGCAGCCGGCCGAGGGAACAGCTGATCATGCCGTCGCCTTCCAGCCTGGCCTTGCCACTATCGGTCATCAACGGCGAAACCTGCTGATCCAGATGGAGCACCGTTGCGCTATGCACCTGCTGCACTGTGGTCAGCGACGGAGTCGTACCCTGACCGAGCGCCGCGGCGAAGGCAGCACGATTGGACGCGACGACGGCAGCGTCGTCCTCGGCCGTCCAGCCCAGGTTTTGCTCATCCCTGCCGTACGCGTTGGAGTGGCCACCCAGACGCGTACTGAAACCGGCGCGAAGCCAGGAATAACGGTCCCAGCCGGGCACGCGCTCCAGTCCTGGAACGATTGGTGAGTCTGTCATTCGCTTTGCCTTCCTCACTGTGCCGCCGCTGCTGGCGTGCACTGTCCTTTTCCGGCTTTGCCAAAGATAGGTTCACCATAGCGCGTCCACGCAGAAGGCTGCCTCAGCGCCGCTGACGTGTCGCATTTCTCTGCTGTACGCTTGGAGGCAAGGAGGACGCCTCATGGCCGCAGCCGCAGTGAACCCTCTTGTTTCTTTATATGAGTACCTCCACTCCGACTACCAGCCGGACATGGATTACATCGATGGCGTGCTGGAGGAGAGGAACTTGGGCGAGAACGATCATTCCGACCTGCAGACCGAGCTTGCTGTTCTTTTTCGCAACCACCGCAACGAGTGGCAAGTAAAGACCTTCGTCGAACAGCGAGTGCAGGTATCTCCAACCCGGTTTCGTGTACCTGATCTTTGCGTCATGCGCGCTGACTGGAAGCGAACACCGATCATCACGGCAGCTCCCCTGCTCTGCATTGAGGTGTTGTCGCCCGAAGATCGGCTGGGCCGCATCCGCGCCCGCTGCGATGATTATTTCGCGATGGGCGTTCCGGTGGCGTGGGTGTTCGATTCCGTGAAGCGCGACGTGCTTGTTCTCGAATCAGGTGGCACCATGACCACCGTGCGCGAAGGCTTGCTGCGCCTGGAAGGAACCTTGATCGAGGTTCCGGTGGCTGAAGTCTTTCGCGTTCTGGACGACGAGCCTGAAGCGATGTAACCCGACAGCCCCGGACTAAAATAGAGCTCCTGGGGCACGCTATCCATGGTCATCATCCAGCAAGACGACTTGATTGAGAGCATTCGGGCCGCTCTCCAGTACATCAGCTTTTATCACCCCGTCGACTACATCACGAATCTCGCGAAAGCCTACGAGATCGAGCAATCTCCGGCAGCGAAGGATGCTATCAAGCAGATCCTGGTGAACTCGCGCATGTGCGCCGAAGGTCACCGCCCCATCTGCCAGGACACCGGCATCGTCACGGTTTTCATCAAGTTTGGCCTGGAGTGTCATCTGCAGAAGGGCGACGCCCCTGCCACCATGAGCCTGCAGGCGATCTGCGACCAGGGCGTTCGCGAGGCGTGGCTCGATCCGGACAACAAGCTGCGCGGCAGCATCCTGGCCGACCCGGCGTTTAGCCGTAAGAACACGAAGGACAACACGCCGTGTGTGGTTGAGGTCTCCCTGGTCCCAGGTCAAACGGTGGACGTTACAGTGGCGGCCAAGGGTGGCGGCAGCGAGGCCAAATCGAAGTTCGTGATGTTGAACCCTTCCGATTCGGTCGTCGACTGGGTGCTCAAGACGATTCCGACCATGGGTGCCGGCTGGTGCCCGCCGGGTATGCTCGGCATCGGCATCGGGGGTACGGCGGAGAAGGCGATGCTGCTCGCAAAGCAGTCGCTTATGGACCCCATCGACATGCCCGAGTTGAAAGCGCGCGGACCACGCACGAACATCGAGAAGCTGCGCGTGGAATTGCATGACAAGATCAACGCCCTGGGTATCGGCGCGCAGGGTCTCGGCGGGCTGACAACGGTTCTGGATGTGAAGATCTTCGACTGGCCGACCCATGCCGCCAACCTGCCCGTCGCCATGATCCCGAACTGCGCTGCAACGCGCCACGCGCACTTTGTGCTGGGAGGCTCCGGCCCGGTATACCTGGATCCGCCGAACCTGGATGCGTGGCCGAGACTCACGTATGACCCTGCCGCGCACGGTGCCAAGCGCGTGAACCTGGACACGCTGACGCATGAAGACACGAAGAGCTGGAAGCCCGGGGACGTGCTTCTGCTGAGTGGCAAGCTGCTCACCGGCCGCGACGCCGCCCACAAGCGCATGACGGACATGCTCAGCCGAGGCGAGACGCTGCCGGTCGACTTCACGAACAAGCTGATCTACTACGTCGGCCCGGTGGAGGCTGTTCGTGACGAAGCTGTTGGCCCTGCAGGGCCAACGACCGCCACGCGCATGGACAAGTTCACGCGCCAGATGCTGGAGCAGACCGGTCTGCTGGGCATGGTGGGCAAGGCAGAGCGTGGCGTGGCGGCGATTGACGCGATCCGTGACAACGAGGCCGTCTACCTGATTGCCATCGGAGGCGCCGCCTATCTCGTGTCGAAGGCCATCAAGCATTCCCGTCTGCTCGCCTTCGAGGATCTCGGGATGGAGGCCATCTACGAATTCGAGGTCGTCGATATGCCCGTCACAGTCGCTGTCGACACCATGGGGACGAGCGTTCACACCACCGGACCGGCCGAGTGGAAAGAACGAATGGCACACTCGATGGAGCTGGCCGGGACAGCGATTCTGGGGCAGTGAGTCTGAACGCCTGCGCCAAGCCTTCACCGGAACCCTGCAGACCTTGTGGTAGCCTTCTCGGGCATGTCTGATCAGCATGGGGACCACGAGTTTAACCTGGCCGCTGCGGCGCTTGACGAGCTCCACAAGGCTGGCTTTCAACCGGAGTTTAGCCCGGCCGTTGCGGCACAGGTTCACGCCCTCTCAACCCCGGAACCTGGGGACGCCAGCTTCATCAGCATCGCCGACATGCGGGATCTTGGCTGGTCCTCGATCGATAACGACACCTCCAGGGACCTGGACCAAATTGAGGTCGCCGAGCGGATCGACGGTGGCATCCGCCTGCACGTGGCCATTGCGGATGTCGCCGCAGCCGTCCCGAAAGATAGCCCCATCGATCAACATGCTGCCGCGCAGACACAGACCGTCTACACCGCGGTCCGAAACTTCCCCATGCTGCCGCCGGAGCTTTCCACCGACCGTACGTCCCTGAACGAAAACGGGGACCGCCTGGCCGTGCTCATGAGCTTCACCGTGGACGCAGACGGCGGTCTTCACGAGGAGACGGTCTCGCGTGCGTGGGTTCGCAACCGTGCGCAGCTGGCGTACTCCCGGGTTGGCCCCTGGCTGGAAAGCATGGCCTCGGGAGGAGAGGCGGCCGCGGACCCGAGCACGCTGCGATCCGACAGTGCGCCAAGGCAAACAGGCGCGGCGGCAAGTTTATCGCCAGGCGACGGGCATGGCGGGCAGACGTGGCTCGCTGACCAATTGAAGCTGCAGGACGAGGCCGCCAAGGCTCTGCACGCTGCTCGGATCAAAGCCGGCGCACTGGAGTTCCAGCGGGCCGAAGCTGATCCTGTAGTTCTGGACGGACGGGTTGCAGGTTTGCAGGAGACGGTCCAGAACCGCGCCATGAACCTGATCGAGGACCTCATGGTGGCAGCGAACGGTGTGATGGCGCGTGCCTTGCGTCAGGGCGGCCGCAGCGGTCTGCAGCGGGTCGTGCGCGTGCCCCAGCGGTGGGACCGCATCGCTGCCCTCGCCGCGGAACACGGGACCACACTCCCGGCCACCCCTGATCCTGTCGCATTGAACGATTTCTTGAGGACACAGCGGGAGAGCGATGCCGATCACTACCCGGATCTGGCGGTTGCCGTGATCAAGCTGATGGGCGCTGGGGAGTACATGCTCATGCGGCCGGATGACAGCCCGGCAGGTCACTTCGGATTGGCCGCCCGGGACTACGCCCATTCGACCGCGCCGAATCGCCGGTATCCCGACCTGGTGACACAGCGAATCCTTCACGCGATGATCGCGGGAGCTCCGCCGCCCTACACGGACGACGATCTGGCGGCGATCGCCATCCACTGCAATGAGGCTGATAAGGTGTTGCGGAAGATCGATCGCTCGATGCAAAAGCGTGTAGCCGCCGTCGCCATGCAGGGCCAGATCGGCAAGGTGTTCCCCGGCGTCATCACGGGAGCGAGTCCGAAAGGCGTGTACGTGCGCGTCTTTAACCCTCCCTTTGAAGGGCGAGTGATGCAGGGCGAAGCTGGGCTGGATGTGGGTGCCCGTGTCCAGGTAAAGCTGCTGCATACCGATCCGGCGCGAGCGTTCATCGACCTGGCGCGAGTCTAGGGCCGGGCCTGGCACGAGGCGTCCGGCTGCGTTCCACAGAGGCGCGTCATTGCAGCTGCTCCCTTGATTGTTTACCCATTGAGCAACACAGCGGTTACTGATGCCCGATCTCGCGACGCGAAAGAGGGCTACCTTTCCGAAAACCGGGGCATCCGATCTCCTAAGCGCCAGGAAAGGCGCAGGAGAGCGTGTGAGCCACTGCGCACGCTCCCGAGGAGAAAAAATGTACGACGCCTGGAAGCGAGCCGCTGTTGTTCTACCCGCGGCTGCTATGACCCTGACTCTTGCCCTGCCCCTGAGTGCGCAGGAAGCCAATCCCACCGCCATCGCCCCGGGTGCGCGCTCTGCGGACGTGATTGCGCAAAGTGAAAACGGCACCTACGTGTACCACGTCAAGGTGGTGCAGCGTGATCTGGACGCGGTCAACTACCTGAACCGCTCAGGCTCGACCAACGTGGGCTTCGAGGGCACCAACCTCATGCAAAAGGCGCACGGCGTCGGCAAGGTCGACTCGAAAACCGGCAAGACGAATATCTCCGTCAAGTTCGAAGGGATGTCTCCTGCCAACGGCTTCGGCCCGGAGTACCTCACCTACGTTTTGTGGGCGATCTCGTCCGATGGCCGACCGCAGAACCTGGGCGAACTGGAGCTCGCAGGCGACAAAGCCTCACTGGAAGTGACCTCCCCCTTTCAAAGCTTCGGCATGATCGTCACTGCTGAGCCGTACTACGCCGTGTCGACACCTTCTGATGTGATTGTGCTTCAGAACGTCTTCCGCAAGGACACCACGGGCGTCCTGCAGACCGTAAACATCCACTACGCTCTGCTGCCGAAGGGCCTTTACGCCAACACGGAAGGGCGCAAGTCCAATCCTGCTCCGATCACCGACCGCGAGCACACCCCACTCGCTCTGTACGAGGCTTATAACGCACAGCGCATCGCGCAGAATGCCGGTGCAGACAAGTATGCCGCGGACATCATGCAGGAGGTTCAGCAGGACATCACCAACGCCCAGCAGAATCAGGACGGCAAGAAGCGGGACGTGAAGATGGAATTTACGGAGGCGCGGCAGGCAGTACAGCGCGCTGAAGACGCCCGCCTGACCACCTTGCGCAAGCAGGCCGCGGAGCGGCAGCAGCAGGCGCAGGACGCCAAGGTGGCTGCCCAGCAGCAGGCCCAGCAGGCCCAGGTGCAGGCAGCGGAGGCCCAGGCCTCAGCGGACCGCGAAGCTGCCCAGCGCGCCCAGGCTGACGCACAACGCGCCAAGGCTGATGCTGACGCTGCGAATGCGCGGGCACAGGCCGCCGATTCCGACCGCAAGGCCCAGGAAGCGCAGCAAAGCGTCGTCGCGATGCGCGCCAAACTGTTGGCCCAGCTGAATTCTGTGCTTCAAACCACGGAGACACCGCGCGGGCTGGTTGTGAACCTGAGTGATGTGCTCTTTGACACGGGCAAGTACACCTTGAAGCAGAACACGCAGGTCTCGCTTGCCAAGGTCGCCACCATCCTGGAGCTCTACCAGGGGCTGAAGGTCCAGGTGGAAGGCTATACCGACTCGGTAGGTTCGCCGGCCAGCAACCAGAAGCTAAGTGAAAACCGTGCAGACGCCGTCCGCGACTTCATGGTGAACAACGGCGTGCCGCAGGGCAACACAACGGCCACCGGCTTTGGCGCGACGAACTTCGCGGCGGATAACGGCTCGGCAGCAGGCCGCGCCCAGAATCGACGTGTTGAGCTGGTCGTTTCGGGCGACGCCATTGGCGTGCAGACAACCAGCAGCCCGGCTGCAACGACTGGAACCGCTCAGTAAAGCGACGCCGGTGTGAACGGGATGTGCAGACACAAGGCCGCGATGTACGGATCGCGGCCTTTGTGCGTCCCGCTGCATCTCAACCGAACAAGTGAACCAGAAGGAGGAAGTTGTCACCGTGGCCGAGGTACTAACAGGAAAAACTATTTTCATTACGGGCGCGAGCTCGGGTATCGGTGAGGCGGCGGCACGGGCCTTTGCCTCGCATGGCGCTCGTTTGCTCCTGTGTGCCCGTCGCCTGGACAGATTGCAGGCGACCGAGGCCGAGCTGCGCGATCTCGGTGCAGCCGATGTCTTCAGCTTCGAGCTGGACGTACAGGATCGTGACAAGGTGGAGGGCACGATCAACACACTGCCTGACGCGTGGAGCCAGATCGACATCCTGATCAACAATGCCGGGCTCAGCCGGGGGCTGAACAAGCTCTGGGAAGATGATGTCCAGAACTGGGAGGAAATGATCGACACAAACGTTAAAGGGCTGCTCTACGTCACGAGGACTGTCGTTCCGGGCATGGTGCAGCGCGGCCGCGGGCACGTCATCTGCCTTGGATCGATCGCCGGTCACATGACCTATCCCAATGGGCATGTCTATTGCGCGACCAAGGCAGCCGAACGCAGCATCGCTGATGGGCTGCGTATCGATCTCAATGGAAAGCCGATCCGCGTTACCTCGATTGACCCCGGTATGGTGGAGACAGACTTCAGCAACGTGCGCTTTCACGGGGATGCCGACCGTGCGAAGAAGGTCTACGCCGGCCTCGATCCCCTGACCCCGGAGGACATCGCCGAGACGATTGTCTGGGCAACAACCCGACCGGCGCACGTTGAGATCCAGACCGTGCTCATCACGCCAACGGCGCAGGCCAATCCCTACGTACTCGCGCGGACCAGTTAAGGCGAAACCTGACGATGATTCCTCAAAACGTCACCGACGCGGACTTCTTCGAAGACCGCTACAGGCGTGAGTCCGACCCATGGAACTTCTCGGAAAGCGACTACGAACGGAGTCGCTTTGAGACGATCCTTGAAGCCTTGCGGCATCAACGCTATCGCCACGCCCTGGAACCGGGCTGCTCGATCGGTACCCTGACTGTTCGTCTTGCGGAGATCTGCGACCAGGTAACCGCATTCGATTTTTCAGCGACGGCTGTGGCCAGCGCCCGCGAGCGTTGTGCCAGTTGCTCGCATGTCCAGTTCTCGTGCGCGGCTCTCGACGAAAACACCCAGGTGGAAGGCTTCGATCTCGTCATCCTGAGCGAGATCGGCTACTACTTTGAAACAAGCAACTGGCACAGTCTGGTGCAAACGCTCGTCAAGCGTATGTCGCCTGGAACCACTGTTCTTGCAAGTCATTGGCTGGGGCAATCGACGGAGCATCGCCAGGAAGGCGACGCCGTGCACCAGGTCCTCCGCGACAAGTCGCGGCTACGGCTTGAGTACGAGGCACGCCACCCTGGATTCAGGTTGGACCGGTTTACTCGGAGATAAAACTTCGGGGCGACGGCTTTATAGTCTGATTGCCCAGCCAAGCAGTTGTAAGTCGCGCTCAATCGTCGCCAAAGCCAACTGGAGGGTACTGTGGCGGTGTGGACTGGACGTCTGCTCGCTCAGCACGCGCTCACGCTGCAGTTCCAATTCCTGAATGCGCCTCTTCCGGTCCGCCTCATCCCGTGCAGCAAGGAGGTCCTCGGCTGTAGCCGCGGACCTCGGCAGAGCAGCCTCAGCCTGCTGTTCCTCGATATTCTTGGACTCCCAGTCTTTGGACATGAAGCCTCCTACGACCGATCTACTTCCGTGCACCGAAACGGTACACCACACCGGCGTTGAAGCCCAGGTTATTCTGCACCGTCCCGCCAAACGTCGTGCCCACGTAGGTGGGTGCGAAGCGGAACGCAAGGTTGGGGTAGAAGTTGTAATCAGCATTCACGCTGATGGTGAAAGCCGGACGGGTACCATCGTTCCAAAGCCCGATCTGTGGGGCGGAGTAACTGGTCGGTGAGCCGCTGGAGAAGATACCCCACGCGATACCACCGGTTCCCTGCACGCTGACGGCCACCTTTTCCTTGGCATAGAACCGGTAGTTGGCACCGCCGGTAAAGAAGTACTCATTGATCTGCGGATTCCCCAGTGGCGCTGCAGCAGGGTTAAAGCGCAACGGATGAGCGCTGCCGAACGATCCCTGGGCGTTGCCGACGATCGACAGCTTGGGAGAAAGGAAGTAGCTTGTGCCGGCTACCCAGCTCACTTCGTTGTTTTTCTGGGTGTACTGGCCGCTGTCCCAGCGCAGAAAGCCGCCACCGCCGAACACCTCCCACCGGTGGGAGTAGGTGTCCTCGATCGTGCGCTGAATACGGGCCTGACGGCTCGCATTGGTTTCGCGCCGCGGGCGCTTCTGCTTGTGCTGCACCTGGGCAGGCGCACTATGACTGAAAAGGATACCGAGCGCGGCAACGCCCGCAAACAAACGTCCCAGGCGCCAACGCCCGCTTTCGAACAAACCCACTACCAAGCTGCACTCCTGTGCCTCAACTTGCGACGCGTTCTAACCCCGCAATCCATTAGAACATCCCCACCACCGTGTGGTTAGCAGCGGATTCCCTACTTCAAGGTGTAGGTGACGCCCGTGACGTACTGCACCGTGTTCGTCCGGTAGTATTGGGCCGGATTATTGATGTAGTTGTCCGTTGCGGACAGGCTTACATTGAAACGCCTGTGCAGGGGCAGCGCTACGCCGAGGTAAGCATTGGCTGAGTAGGCAACCAGCTGATTCCAGGCCGGCAGGAGGTTTGCCCACTCCGTGAAGACGATCTTGTGCGGCAGGTTCCTGCGATAGTTCTCCTGAAAGGTCGAACCGACAATCTCCTGGTTCATCGGGGGTGCCGTGTTGAGATTCTGGATGAACTGCTGCTTCAGGTAGTGCACGTCCGCCTTGAAGTCCAGCTCCTGTCTGGACTCCTGCACCGGCGTCCATCCCACCCCAAGACCGTAGATCTGCTGAAACTGCAAACCGGACGCAAAGTTGTGGTCAAAACTCGTGTCTGCGAGCACATAGAAGCGCGTGCTGAAGTACTGGTCTCTCTCCGCGTCCGCGTGGAAAATGTTGGTGAGAATGACCTCTGGCGCCGTGGATGGGGTAGTTGGCGGGATGAGCGGCGTGGTGCTCGTGCCGTAGGTCTCGGCGACATTCAGCGTTGTGCGGTGATTGCGGGGAAGGTAAGCGACTGTTGGAACCTGGCGCACGAAGTTCAATGCACCGGTGAAGGTCGTGCTCGACTGTGTTGACCGAACCAGGGAAAACCCGCCGGTTGCTGAACCGGTCCAGCCGGCACGGAAGCTTGCACGATTGTCTACCTCTTTTGCATAAGAAGGTACGTCGATCAGGAAACCCAGATCCTTGGTGGCGAGAGTGTCTGTCTTGCCCTGCCCCGTGCTGGGGCTCTCCGTCAATGTGACCTTGTCATCAGCAAAGGACACCGCGCCGGAGGCAACAGGCTTGTACTGACCCGGCTTGCCGGCACGCAACGCCACGAACTCGGAGCCGGAGTGCAGCTCCTTCACCTTGCTGAACGGGATCGTCAGATCACCGGCCATATCGCTGTGGAAGACGACATTGCCTCCGGCAGCATTCAGCAGTTTTCCGGTCAGCTTATCGCCGTTGGCGAACACCAGGACATCCGGGGCAGGTTTAGGTGCGGGCGGCTTGGGGTCGGATTGCGCAAAGCAAACGCCTCCAAGCAACACCCACAGTGAGGGCAGAAGCTGAAAGGGACGCACCCTCCCAGCTTACCTTTGTTCTCCCATCACAACGCGGAGCTCAGTTCGAGGCGATGTTTACTGCCGCCCGGATGTGTGTGCCCTTTGCCAAAGCTTCCAGGATGAAAGCCGCTGTATCCGCCCGTGTGATCTTGTGTGCGATCTCGCCCGTTCCCGGCTCAAAGGTCCGCACAACGCCCGTCGGGTCGCCGTTGACCAGATGTCCGGGTCGCACAAGTGTCCAGTCCAGGTCGCTGCCTTCCACCAAGGGTTCCATCTGCTCCTTGTCTTTCATGGCGCCTCGCAGAAAGGTCGGCATAATGAGCTTTTCGTACCAACCGGGGACAAGATCGGCAGTACCACCCACACCGATGGCCGAAACCACGACCAGCCGTTTGACACCGTACTTCCCCATCGCCTCGATCACGTTGCGGGCCGCGTCCGTCTCCATGGAGGTTTCCTTCCAGGGGGTATGCCCACCGAGCGTGTCCACGACGGCATCCTGTCCCGGGACGGCTTTGTCCAGAGTCGCCGGATTCAGCACGTCGCCCTCCACCACCCGCACCCCTGCTGGAGCTTCAAACTTTTCCGCGTGGTGGACAAGGGCGGTGACCTCATGCCCCATCTGTTGGGCCTGCTTGACCAGTTCCTCACCCGTACCGCCACCTGCGCCGATCACCAGAATCTTCATCACGATCTCCTCCTGCCTTGTGATGCCGCCTGCGGGATGCTTGCCTAGCCTCGAAGGAGCGTCTAACCTGACGCTATGTATGAGGACTTTGTAGCGGACGATCGCTGGACCGGTGAGCAGTTGCATTGCGTCTGGAAGGCCACCGTTGTCGCCATCGCCACGCGGCATGCGGACGCAACCGACATCCGCTTCGCCGTAAATGATCGCCCCCTGTGGATTGCCATGCCCAACGTCGCCTGGGTCGAGCAGAAACGCCGCAACGGCAAGGTCATTACGGACGCGATTGCCGCGCAGGCCGCGGGTCGCTTCCTGAAGCAGGCCATCGAGAATGGCTATGACAACGGGCGTGAGATGTACACCATGACCGTGGACGAGGTGCTTGAGCACGCCGAGGCTGTCGTTCGTGAAGGCAAAGGCTCGCAACACCTTCCTTCCCTTCCCGTCATCAGCCAGGATGCCTACCCTGCGGAGATGGACTTCAAGCTGCCGGCCGAGCCGCAGACGGCCGCTGAAGGTGATAGCCTTACTCCCCGTCGATAGCGCCGCCCGAAGTCCCTGTGCAGTGACCCTGCCCATCCGCTAGACTCAACATCCATGTCAGGCAACGTGTCACGTCGCGCAGTGCTCCAGGGCCTGCTCGCCACAGGTGCTCTCAGCAGAACGCATGCTTTCGCGCAGGGGAGTACGTCGTCCATGAAGTGGGTTCTGCTTGGTACGGGGAAGGGGCAGGGCATCTACCGTGCCACCTGGAACCCCGTGACCGGCGTGATGGGCGCGCCCGAGCTGGCGATTGCCACGAATCAACCGTCCTACCTCACACTGCACCCGCACCTGCCGGTCGTGTACGCCTGCAACGAAGGCGATGGACCCAATGCAGCGGTTTCGGCGTTCACGCTGGACCGCGCGACCGCTTCGCTGCACCCGCTCGGCAGCGAACAGACCCATGGTGGCGCCCCCTGTTTCGTATCGGTTGACCGGACAGCAAAGCTGCTCTTCGCTGCGAACTACAGCGGCGGTAGCCTGGCAGCCTTCCCTCTCGACGGCCAGGGCATCCCGGCGCCCGCAGCGAGGGTCTTCGAGTGTGCTGGCAACACCGCCTGCGGCACGCCGGGGCCGGTGAAGGATCGGCAGAGCGGACCGCACCTGCATTGCGCCACGCTTTCGCCCGACAACCACCACATACTGGCCTGCGACCTTGGCGACGACAGCATTCTCGCGTTTCCCATCCATCCCGGCGCGGCCAAACCGCTGGGTGAGCCGACGCGCATACCCACCAGCGCCGGTGCGGGGCCGCGACACCTGGCGTTCCATCCCAATGGCAAATACCTGTATTGCATCAACGAGCTCAGCTGCTCGGTGGTTCTCTACCAGTGGACGGGCGGCAAGCAGCCCGTGGCGCACCCGGTGACGGGCGGCACGGTTAGTATCCTGCCCTCGGACGCTCACGCGGCGGCAAGCACCGGGGCGGAGATCGTCCTGACGCGCGATGCGCGCTTTGGGTACACCAGCACCCGTTTCTCTGACGTGCTGACTGTCTTCAGCATCGATCCCGGGACCGGAAAGCTGACGCAGGTGCAGCAGCTACCCTGCGGCGGCAAGGTGCCGCGCTTCTCCGGCCTGGGGCACACCGAAGTCTTCGCGGTCGGCGAGGGCGAGACGGTGGATGTCCGCGTGGCCAACGACGTGCACAGCCGGCTCGAGGCGATGGTCGCCATGGCCAAGAAGGCAAAGGCGCCCGAGGCCTAAGCCGCTCCATTGCTGCCGGCACGCCGTGCCACCCCCTACACCAACCGGTGTTTATTGAACACCACCGGTTGATCATGGAAAGGCTTGTTCAGCTACATAGCAGCCAAGACTGACCTGTACAAAAACCTGGCCTCATGATGCATGCATGCATGCAAGTTGATGCTGCAGGTTCCATGCTTTCGGAAGCTGGCACTGCTCTTGTGGGGTTGCAGAATACAAGCTTCGTCGGTAATGTAATGATATCAGAGGATGTCACAGAGCAGAAAGGTAGTTCATCGACCTACAGGACACTCCTCGTACGAACACCACCTGGGGGCAGATGCCGTTAACGCTTGACAGGACACCCTTACCACTACCAGCACTGACGTACAGCTCCAGCGGCCTTTACTGCATACCACATACCAATCGTTGAAGTGAACATCTCAGCACTGCCTGCAGAGCAGCGCATGACTTGGCTGTCCTGCGATGGGCACCTCATCGATCGCAACAGGCCCCGATGTCTCCAGCTCGGCAGCAGACCATCAACCCACGGCCTCAGATCACTGTTCAGGTGCTCGGATCTGGCAGTATAACTGCTGTTGCGTG
>CAZZXY010000055.1:0-30068 GCA_964658105.1 Verrucomicrobia bacterium Tous-C9LFEB
TGAAGGTTTCGGGCTTATAAGCGAAGGTTTCGGGCGGGGTTGAGTAGCTCGATCTCTTCGCTGCGGCTTGTGCCTCCGGTTGGGATGACGCGTTTGGGTGCTACGGAGAGGTCCTTAGAGGATCCGTGTCGCGTGCTTAGATTCCGGTGGTGTTGAAGCCGCAGTCGACGAAGGTGATCTCGCCGGTGATGCCGCTGGCGAGTTTTGAGGCGAGGAAGAGGGCGGTGTTGGCGACCTCGGTTTGTTCGACGTTGCGATGGAGCGGGGCGCGCTGGGTGACGGCTTCGAGGATCTGGTTGAAGTCGCCGATGCCGCGGGCGGCGAGGGTCTTGATGGGGCCGGCGGAGACGGCGTTGACGCGGATGTTTTTGGGGCCGAGTTCGTAGGCGAGATAGCGGACGAGGGCTTCGAGCGCGGCCTTAGCGACGCCCATGATGTTGTAGTTGGGGAAGACCTTTTCCGAGCCGTAGTAGGTGAGGGTGAGCAGCGAGCCGCCTTCGGTCATGAGCGGGGCGGCGGCGCGGGCCATGGCGATGAAGGAGTAGACGCTGATGTCGTGGGCCATCGCGAAGTCGCCGCGCGTGGTGTCGAGGACGGCGTTTTTGATGTTGGGCGCGAAGCCGATGGAGTGGACGACGGTGTGAATGGTGGGAAAGGCTTCCCGGATCTGGACGAAGGCGTTGTCGATGTCGGCGTCGACGGAGACGTCGCACTGCACCAGCTTGCCGCGGTCGGATTGGCCGAGGGCGGCGAGAAGCTCTTCGGAGTCGCGCTTGAGGCGGTCGGACTGGTAGCCGAGAACGATTGTGGCGCCGGCTTTCGCGAAGGTTTCAGCGATGGAATAGGCGATGCTGCGCTTGTTGGCGACGCCGAAGATCACGGCGACCTGGCCCTGCATGTCGATCATTGCGGTGTGTGGCTCCCTGTGTTGCGGTCGGGGCTAAGGATAGCAGGAAGGCCGTTTTCAGGGCAGCAGCGGCGCGCCCGGGTGTAGGGTGGCTCGGTTGGACATTGTGGGCTGGGAGGTGTGGCGCGATGAGAACGGATCTGTTGCGCTTCCGCGGTGTTGCCGAGCGCGATCCAGCCATTGATGCATGGCTGGCAGCGCAGACGGGTGAATTGGGAGAGCTCGCGCGCCGGTGGTTCGCGGCCATGCGGCGATGCGGTGACGAGGTTCGCGAGGTGCTCCATGATGGCGGCGCGAATGCCTGTTTTGGCGATGTGCCGTTTGCCTATGTGTATGTGTTCAAGCGGCATGTCAACGTGGGGTTCTTCCAGGGGGCAAGCCTGCCCGACCCGTCTGGGTTGCTGCAGGGAACGGGCCGGTGGATGCGCCATGTGAAGCTGATGCCGGGAACGGCCTTTGACGAGGAGGCGCTTGCCCGGTTGATTGATGGGGCGTATGCCGCGATGAAGGCGCTTGTTGAGAATGGGTAAGCGCGAGGGCCTTTGGAGAGACTGCGGGATCAGCTGGCCTGGGTTTCTACGATGAGCTCGAGAGCGTCCCAGTCATCGGGGGTGATGGGCAGGTTGGCGGCGGCGACGTTTTCTTCAAGATGGGCGATCGAGCTTGTGCCGGGGATGGGCAGCAGGACGGGGCTGGCCTGCAGCAGCCAGGCGAGCGAGACCTGGTTGGGGGTGGCGTTGTGCTCCCGCGCGAAGTCGGCGACGGGGTGGTTGGTCTGCGGGTCGCTCGACGTGGTGTTCTTGGCGATGCTGGTGGCCGCGCTGCCGCCCATGGGATACCAGGGGAGGACGGCGATGTTGTGCGCTTCGCAGAAGCGGACGGTGGCTTCGGACTTGCGGTCGAAGAGGTTGTATCGGTTCTGGACGCTGACAATGGGGACGATCGTTTGGGCTTCCTCGATCTGCTCGGGGGTGACCTCCGAGAGGCCGATGTGGCGGATCTTGCCCTGGGACTGTGCGTCTTTGAGCGCGCCGAGGGTGTCGGCCAGCGGGACGGTGGGGTCGATGCGGTGGAGTTGGTAGAGCGGGATGCAGTCGAGCCGGAGGTGGCGGAGCGAGAGCTCGAGCTGCTGCCCGAGGTAGTCGGGGCGGCCGCAGGGTTTGGCCTTGGAAGGGCCCTGGCGGGTGAGGCCGCCCTTGGTGGCGATGACGAGGTCGGCGGGGTAGGGATGGAGGGCCTCGGCGATGAGTTGTTCCGCGATCTGCGGGCCGTAGGCGTCGGCGGTGTCGAGGAGGTTGATGCCGAGCTCGACGGTGCGGCGAAGTACGTTGCGGGCGTCTTCGCGGCTGGGAGGCTCGCCCCAGGCGCCGTCGCCGACGAGCCGCATGGTGCCGTAGCCGAGGCTATTGACTTCGAGGTCGTCGCCGATGCGGAAGGTGCCGGAGTGGATGGCGTTCGGGGTGCTCATGAGCTTTGAGATGCCACGGGACTTTGCCAGGCTTACCTCAGCGGCTGAAGCCGCTCTCCGGGGAGCGCCCATTTGGCACGGCTGAAGCCGTGCCCTTCCAGCAGAACGCCCGGCGCCGGGCGTGATGTTGAGCTTTGAGCGCGCGAAGTATCGAGGTGGTGAGGAGGGAAAGCAGGTTCCCCGTTCGGGGAATGACAAAGAAAACAGATGAAGCAAGAGCGTGTGGAGAAGGAGGTTTGGGAAGAGCTAGCCGTGGACGAGGAAGTCGAACTGCTCGTTGGTGAGGGGGACGACCGAGAGGCGGAACTGGCGGAAGAGGAGGGAGCCCTGGAAGACGCCCGTTTCGCGGAGTTCGGCGAGGGGCTTTTCGCGTTTGAGGCGCTTGCCGGCTTTCAGGGTGACGAGTGGCGTCTTGCCGTCTTCAGCGAGTTCGACTTTGACTACCCTGGCCAGGCCTATGGCGGCCTTGCCGACGTTGGAGTGGTAGATCACGCAGTCTTCGCCCTTTTTCATGTTGCGGAGGGTGATGAGGGCCTGCGGGTTCTTGATGCCGTCCCAGGTGGTGGTGCCGTCGCGCACGAGGTCGTCGTAGCTGTATTTGTCGGGTTCGGATTTGAGGAGGTAGGGCATGGGAGTTGTAAGTTGCAGGTTCTAAGTTGTAAGTGGAGACGGTGGAGCGCGTTACTTACAACTTAGAACTTACCACCTGGAACTTCTCAGCCGCCGAGGTCCAGCAGGTGAACGTGGGGGATTGGTTGGCCGAGGAAGTGGCTGCCGAGGCGGGCGAACTTTTCTACCGAGTCGGTGGCGTAACAGGTGAAGGTGGAGGGGGTGTCTGCGGTGGCGGTGCCGCTCCAGAGGGCGCGGGCGGCTTCGGCAGTGGCGGCGGCTGAGTCGACGACGGGGGCAGGGCAGCCTAGGTCGCGGAGGCTTTGGGTGATGGTGGACTCGATGAGGGGGTAGTGCGTGCAGCCTAGAAGGACGGCGTCGGGGGTGGTCGTCGTGAGTGCTTCGGTGAGGTAGATGCGGAGCACTTCGCGGGTGACGGGGTGGTCGGTCCAGCCCTCTTCGACGAGCGGCACGAGGAGGGGGCAGGGCATTTCTGTGGCTTGGAGGCCGAGGGCGGCGCAGGTGTCGCGGTAGGCGTGGGACTGGACGGTGGCGGCTGTGGCGAGGACGAGGATGTTGGGGGTGGTTGCGGCGGTAAGCAGGCTCGCGCCTTCGGCTCTCGCGCTGTGCAATACAGGGGTCTCTCCACTTCGCTGCGCTTCGGTCGAGATGACGCGGCTTGGGTGGGGTTGCGCGTTGCGTGACAGGCAGAGATTTGGCGGACGTTCTGTGGCGGCTTGGGCGGCGTGGGCGCCGGGCTCGATGACGCCGACGACCGGGACGGGGACGGCGGCGCGGATCTCGGGAAGCGCGAGGGCCGTGGCGGTGTTGCAGGCGATCACGAGGAGTTCGGCGCCTTCCGCGACGAGGAAGCGGGCGGCTTCTACGGCGTAGCGTGCGACCGTGGCCTGCGATTTGGCGCCGTACGGCAGGCGAGCGGTGTCGCCGAGGTAGAGGAAGTGGGTGCCGGGCAGGCGGGGAAGAAGGGCGCGCAGGACTGTGAGGCCGCCAAAGCCTGAGTCGAAGACGCCGACGATGCGTTTGGGCGGGAGCTGTGGGGCGGGCGTCATCGCTTGCCTTCTGCCAGGGGTTCGATGGCAGGCATGGAAGGACGTAGAATCCCTTCGGGAACCACAACCAACGCAAGGCGGGTGGCGAGGCTCATTGGCTGGAGCCCTGGGCTACGACCTCGCGCGAGGGGTAGATGCGCAGGAGGTCGGCGTGGCCGGCGAGGGTTTCGCGGGGCTGGCCATCGACGAGAAAGCGGATCTGTTCGATCTGCGGCAGGTTGGTGTGCAGGGTGCCGATGATGGACGCGATGGTGAGGGTTTCAACCTCGACGCCGGAGGGGTGAGTGTTGACGAAGTTGCTGCGCAGATCGACGACCGCGAGCTCACCGCCGGGTGTTTTGGGCTGCAAAGCTGTGGACCCGTCGGGGGGAGCGACAGGGACGGTCTGGACGCGGCCGTCCGGTGTGGCGGGGCTGGCGTTGTCGACGGTATGACCCGTGATGGGGAGCGGCACGAGAAAGATCTGGTTGATCATCAGGCCGGGCGGCAGCGGATGTGCGGAGCCTGGGGAGGCGTACTCGGCGACCAGATGATCCAGCAGGGCGCGGGCACGGGCGGTGATCTCCGTAGGGAGAGCGATCTGACGATCGGAGGCGACGACGGTGCCCTCGTCATCGTTGGCGAGGTCGAGGGTGACGGACTCCGCATCGGTACCGGGGGTATCGAGCGGTGTCTGGTCGGCGAGGTCGCGGACGCGGTCGCGGGCGCGGATGTGCACCTCGACGAGGAGGGCTCCCATGCCGAGGATGCAGGCGAAGAGACACCAGAAGACGATGCGAAGCTGGCGGTTGCTCATGGCTTGGGCTCGGTGGAGGTGGCGCTGGACGGGGTGACGACGTGATGGCGTGGCGTGCGCGTAGCGGGTGGCACGAGGGTGAGTTTGGGAGGTGCCTGCACCTGGTTCTGCCAGAAGACCAGGGCGCCGGCGACCGCGGCCGCGACCCGCTCCTGGTAGGAAGCATCGTTCACGGACCCGACGTCGCCGTTCTCAGGGGCGAGCTCGACAACGAGCGCGGGGCAGGCCAGCGAGTCCACGGGCCGAATGGAGGCCGTGCTGCTGACCAGAGCGATATGGGAACGGCCGAGGGCGGAACTCACGGAGCGCTCGAATTGTTCACTGGCAGGGATCCAGGCGGCCTGCGCGGTGAGCCAGGGAAGCTGCGTCGCCTCCCCCGGGGCCGGGTCCAGCTCGGAGGTGTAGAGATGGAGACCGTTGCCGCGGCCGGTGGCGTGCAGAAGGAGACAGGCAGCGGCGCGGGCGTGGTTGGCGATGCCGGCACGGTCGTCCAGCGTGAGCGGTGCCCCAGCGGCGGTGGTTTCGAGGGCTGCGTCACTGTCGCGCGTGAGCACCACGGTGAAGCCCCTGGCGGTGAGGAGGGAACGCAAACGGAAGGCGAGGGCCAGGGTCACGTTCTTTTCGAGGGTGTTGTCGCCGATGCGGGAGCCGGAGTCGGCGCCGCCGTGGGCCGGGTCGAGCACGATGACGGACCGGTTCAGGCCCGTGGTCGAGAGGGTCGGTGGCTTCGCTGAGATGTTTGCAGCGGCCGTGCTCCCTGGGGCGGTGCTGCCTGTAGTGGAGGGGGATGCAGCGGTACGCGGAATTCTGGTTGGAGCCACTGGACCCGTCCCCCCGGCCGCCGGTGTGCGCTGCGCTGCCGGGCTGGTCTGGGCAGGGCGTGGACGTGGCGTGGTTGCGGAGATTTGGCCCGTGGACGCAGTGGCTCCACCCAGTTCCTGCGGATTGATCGGTCGGGGCCGTGGGGTGCGGTTGACCAGCGGAGCAGCATCCGGGGGCGCGTTCGCCGGAACGGCACTTGCGGGGCGAGGGCGGACGCGGACGACAGGCGCCGGCGCCTGCTGCGGGTCTGGTTGCTGCCCTTTCAGGAACGGTGCGAGGAGAAAGCCTGCGCCGAGCACCAGGGACAGAGCCGCATCCGGGGTAAAGCGGGACAGGGCTGGACGCGCGGGTGGCAAACGAATCTGGACCTTCCGAGCGGGACGCAGTTTGACGCAGCACGGGCCGGAAACGACCCGGGTCATGTGCCGTCTGAGAGGCTCGGGTAGATTGTAACGGGTCGCCGGATGCGTGAGCGGGTAGACTCGGGGCTATGCGGGTCTTCGGGATCGACTGCGGCACAGAGTTCACGGGGTACGGCGTAGTGGAGGTGGACGAAGCGGCGCGTAGTCCGCGCTTGCTGCACCTTTGTTCCGGGGCCGTGCGGCTGAACAAACGGGACCATACGCCCGCGCGACTCGCACAGGTGTACGCGGAATTGACCGCGCTGCTGGACC
Source organism: Verrucomicrobia bacterium Tous-C9LFEB (assembly GCA_964658105.1). GTDB lineage: Bacteria > Acidobacteriota > Terriglobia > Terriglobales > Acidobacteriaceae > Granulicella. Next base: position 6,347 of record CAZZXY010000055.1, read on the forward strand.
AGTGGCAGCCGGCCTGCGTCGCCATTGAGGACGTGTTTTTTGCCGCCAACGCGAAAAGTGCATTGAAGCTGGGACAGGTGCGCGGTGTAGCCCTGCTGGCTGCGGCGAATTGTGGGTTTCCCGTAGCCGAATATGCGCCGCTTTCCGTCAAAAGTGCCGTGGTGGGCTACGGGCTGGCTGCCAAGGACCAGGTGGGCTTCATGGTGGCGCGGCTGCTGGAGCTGAGCGCGGCCCCCGAGCCGGCTGATGCCGCGGACGCCCTGGCGATTGCGATCTGTCACATCCACCACGCGCAGACGGCGGAAGGAAGAGCACGTTGAAATTTCTGGTAGCAGGGTGTGTGTTGTGGGTGGGTTGCTCGGGTAGCTGGGCTCAGACGGCGGTCGGACATCTGCAATTTTCCCTGGATCGGGACGGACCGCCCGCCCAGCAGTACACCCTGACGATTTCGCAGAGCGGGGAAGGCCAGTACGTGCCGCACCTTTCCGCTGGCCCGGCTTCCGAGGTCAAACTGCCGGCCGATGGTGACAGCCGCGCTCTGCGCGTCAGTCCCGCTGCGATGAAGAAGTTGTTTGCGGCGGTACCGATGGTGGAGGGGGGACGGTGCGAGACGCACAGCAAGAACATTGCCAAGAGCGGCACCAAGACCCTGCGGTACAGCGGAGCAGGGCGCGAGGCCCAATGTACCTATAACTATTCCGACGACGACCGCGTGAACGAGGCGACGGCCGTGTTTGAAGGCATTGCCGAGACGCTGCGGTTTGGGGATCGGCTACGGGCGAAGCTGCGTTTCGACCGGCTTGGCCTGGACAGTGAGTTGGAGGGGCTGCAGACCGCGGTAACGGAGCAGCGGGCCCTGGAGGTCGGCAACATCGCACCGGTGCTGAAGACGATTGCCGAAGATGAGCGGGTGATGGACCGGGCAAGGCGGAAGGCGGAGCTGCTGCTGCAGGGCGTTGCGCCGGCTCAGACGGTTGTGGACTCGGGCTCGAGCGCCCTGTAGAGGGCAGCCAGTTGATCGAGAGGGACAGCCTCGGCCCTGATCTGCGGGGATAGATCTGTGGGCCATGCCCCGGACAGTTGGGATGGTGTGTACCCGGAGGAGCGCAGGTTGTTGGAGAGGGTCTTTCGCTTCTGAGCGAAGGTGGCACGGAGAAAACGGTTGAACCCGTCGAAGGGTACGCCGAGTTCGGCGAAGCGGGGCGCGAAGTCGAGGCGGAAGACAGTGGAGTAGACGTCCGGGGGCGGCAGGAAGGCCCCTGGCGGCAAGGTAAACAGCTCGGTGACCGCGGCGTGCAGCTGTGTCACCGCGGAGAGCGCGCCGTATTCACTGGAGCCTGGGGGTGCGGCGATACGGCCGGCCACCTCGCGCTGCGTCATCAGGACGGCTCGGCGGGCGACCCCGGCTCGGGCGGCGCTAAAGAGGTGCAGCAGAATATCGGACGTAATGTAATACGGAAGATTGCCGATAAGGTCCAGAGTGGGCTCGCTGCTTCCGTCTTCCAGGGCTGGGGTTGGCGGGAGCAGGGCGGCGAAATCTGTCTTGAGTACGTCGGCGTGGTGCACGGTGATGTGGGTGTCGTTGCGAAAGCGAAAGGTGAGTTCCCGGGCCAGCGCGGGGTCGAACTCGATGAGATGGAGATGGGCGCAGCGCGGCGCGAGATGGGTGGTGATGGCACCATGGCCGGGTCCGATCTCCACGACGGTGCGCTTTTGCGTGTCGCCGAGCGATTCCGCGATGCGCAGGGCAGCGGCCTCGTCGACGAGGAAGTTCTGGCCGAGTTTGGTGCCGCTTCGTCCCACCGAGCCCCCAAGGGCCAGTGTATCGGGATCGGGGCGTTGATTTCGTTCTTCAGGGGGCGCGCGCCTGCATCAGAAGCGCTTAGATCTAGTGAAAGAGGGACGAAACGATGGAGTGGCAGCCTGGTGGTCTGAGCAGTGACATTGAGGATCGGCGCGATAGCTCGGGCGGCGGTGGCGGCGGGTTCGGGTTTGGCGGCGGCGGCGGGATCGGCATTGTGGGCTTTATCGTGCTGCTCGTCATCAGCCTGATCACCGGGCATAACTTCCTGGGCGGCGTGCTGGGCGGCGGCGGCGGCGGATCGCAGCAGGGGACACAGCAGATGCAGGGAGCCCAGGGAGGGCCGGCGCAGCCGCATCCCCCGGGCGAGGACCGCGATGCGCAGCTGATCTCGTTTGTGAACGGGGATGTGCAGAAGTTCTGGCGGCAGACGCTGACCCAGGAGGGTAAGCCCTGGCAGGAGGCCCATGTCGTTCTCTATCGCGATGAGACCGATGCGGGTTGCGGAACGGCGCAATCCTCGACGGGGCCGTTCTACTGCCCGGCGGATCAGAAGGTGTACATCGATCTGAGCTTCTGGGATGAGCTGAAGAAGTTTGGCGGGTCCACGGCAGATTTTGCGCAGGCCTTTGTGCTGTCGCATGAGCTGGGCCACCACGTGCAGAACCTACTGGGGACGGAGAGCCGGGTGAACCACCTGATGCGAACCGAGCCCGGTGAGCGAAATCACCTGTCGGTGGATTTGGAGCTGCAGGCCGACTGCTATGGCGGCGTCTGGGCACACCATGCGCAGGAAGAGCACATCCTGGATCCGGGCGACATACCGGCGGCGCTGAGCGCGGTGGCGGCCGTTGGTGACGATCACCTGCAGAAGATGAGTGGTCGGGCTGAGAGTCCGGAGAGCTGGACGCATGGCTCGTCCGCGCAACGGCAGCAGTGGTTTCAGCGCGGCTTTCAGACCGGCGACCCCGGGCAGTGCAATACGTTTGGTGGGGCTGGCGGTGGTTCGCAGTAGACCTCCCTCCCTCGTGTGATTGGCAGCTTGCGCCCACTCCCGTAGAACAGGGGCAGCCATTGCCTGTCCGCGGGGAAATTTTCGTTCCTCATCCCGGTCGGCAACGTGCATCGCTGAGCTGTAAACGTTGCTGGAGCTGGAGTGAAAGGGCTGTTTGCCTGCAAGCGCTTCCTGCGCGCGCTGATGGCTGTGATTGTGCTCGCGCTGCCTGCCCGTTCGCTGGCAGTGCAGGCGACGCTGACCGCCGATGCGCATGTGTCGCAGATGCAGCCGGGCGTCAACGGCGGGATGCTCAGCAATCTGAATGTCGGCGGTGGGTATACCGCGCTTCTGCAGTTCGACCTGGGGGTTCTGCCGTCAGGGACGGCCGCAGCGCAGGTCGCGCGGGCAACGCTGCGCCTGTACTGCAACCGTGCGGACACCCCAGGAACGGTGAGCGTTCTGCCGGTTTATGGCAGCTGGAGCGAACTTGGGGTCACCTACACGACCCTGCCTGTGGTCGGCACGGCGTTGGCCACGGTGCAGGTCGCGGCGGCTGACCGATTTGTCACGGTGGATGTGACGGCGCAGGTGCAAGGCTGGCTGAATGCGCCGGGATCGAACGATGGACTGGCCCTTAGCAGCTCGACGGCGGTTTTGCAGTTCGACAGTAAAGAGAACGACCAGACGGCGCATCTGCCGCAGTTGGAGATCGTTCTGGCACCAGGTAGCGGTGCGGCCAGCAGTGGCACAGGTGCGAGTGGGGCGACAGGCCCCCCGGGTGCGACGGGCGCGACGGGAGTGGTCGGTGCCACCGGGGCGACGGGAGCCGCGGGGGTTGCTGGAGTGCGCGGGACCACAGGGGCAACGGGAGGGACGGGAGCCACAGGTGCGCCTGGGGCTACAGGTGCCACAGGGGCTGCCGGGGCCGGGCTGGTGAATTATCGGGGGACCTATAGCTCGACAACCAACTATGCGAGCGGGGACGTGGTGGAGTTTGCGGGATCCACGTACCTCTCCCAGGTCGGGTCAAATCACGGCAACGCGCCCGGACTGACGAGTTCCTGGGGTCTGCTGGCGGGGGTGGGCGCAACCGGGCCTGCCGGAGCCATCGGGGCAACGGGTGCGACGGGGCAGCAAGGACCGCCGGGTTTTGGGGTGCAAGGCATTGCCGGCGGAACAGGCGCTACGGGAAACACGGGTGCGACAGGCAGGGCGGGTCTGGTCTACCAGGGACCGTATAGCTCGGTGACGAATTACACGCAGGGCGATGTGGTGCTTTGGAACGGGGCGAGCTATGCCTCGCTGGTGGCCGGAAACCATGGCAACACGCCGGGGGTGGTCCCCGGGACCTGGGGGGTGCTGACGGCGCAAGGACCTGTGGGCGTGACCGGCGCGACGGGTGCGGCAGGTGGAACCGGCGCGACGGGATTGCTTGGACCTGTCGGGCCGCCGGGAGAGCGGGGCGACCAGGGAGCGCAGGGCATCGCTGGCCAGGCGGGAGCGCAGGGTCTGCCAGGCGCGACGGGCACCACCGGCTTGCAGGGGCCCATGGGAGCCACAGGAGCAGCAGGTCCCGTGGGCATGAGCTTCCAGGGCGCCTACAACGCCCAGACAAACTACAGCGTGGGGCAGGCCGTGCTTTGGCAGGGAGCCGGCTGGGTCTCGTTGAGCAATGGCAATCACGGCAATACGCCCGACGGAAGTCCGGCGGCGTGGGGCTTGTTTGCCGCCCCAGGGGCGACCGGTGTCACTGGAGCTACGGGCGTGGGCCTGCCGGGGGCCACCGGGGCGGCCGGCACGGCCGGCGTGAATGGCCAGAACGGGGCCACGGGCGCTACGGGCGTGGCAGGTACGCCGGGGCTGGTGTACCAGGGCGCGTACAGCTCGGCGACGAACTACGCCCAAGGGGACGTCGTTGTATGGAACGGCGCCAGCTATGCATCACTGATGGCGACGAACCGCGGCAACACGCCGGGGGCTGTTCCGTCGGCGTGGGGCGCCCTGACCGCGCAGGGGGCGGGAGGCCCGGGAGGGCCGACCGGGGCGGTTGGCGCAACCGGGGCAACAGGCGCGGTGGGGCCGATGGGGTCGGCGGGACCGCAAGGTACGCAAGGCGCACCAGGCATCATGGGCGCAGCCGGTTCGCCGGGTGCCCAGGGCGCGACCGGCGCCACGGGCGCGGCAGGACCAACCGGACTGACGGGGGTCGCAGGGCCGGCTGGGGCACAGGGGATCCCCGGCGCCACGGGGGCGAGCGGGTTGCAGGGTCCTGCCGGCGCCACTGGACAAGCCGGTCCGGTGGGTATGAGTTTTCAAGGCGCGTACAGCTCGACAGCCAACTACGGCCTGGGGCAGGGAGTGTTGTGGCGCGGCGCGGGCTGGGTGTCGCTTCTGAGCAACAACCAGGGCAATGCCCCAGACAGCAGTCCCGCGGCCTGGACGATGTTTGCGGCCCAGGGCTCGACGGGAGCGACTGGCGCGACGGGCGTGGGGCTTGTCGGGGCTACGGGCGCCACTGGAGGCATGGGTCCCACAGGGCCGGTAGGGAGCACCGGCGTCGCAGGGGCAACCGGAGCCACAGGGATGCAGTTCCTTGGATCGTACTCAGCCACGAACGGGTACTCCGTCGGTGACGCGGTCAGCTATAACGGCTCGACCTACATCTCGCTGGTAAGCAACAACCATGGTCAAGCCCCAGAGAGCACGCCAGGCAGCTGGGCGTTGCTGGCATCGCAAGGGGCCGCAGGCCTGCCGGGAAGCGCAGGCTCGACAGGAGCCACAGGGCCGGCCGGGACCCCCGGAGTCCCAGGCGCAACCGGCGTGGCTGGCGCAACCGGTGCCACGGGCGCACAAGGTGCCGTTGGCATGAACTTTCGCGCTGCCTGGAGTCAGACCACTCACTATGCGACCAATGACGCGGTGACGTTTGCCGGGTCGACCTACCTGGCGCTCACGGGAAACAGCAACCAGGAGCCGGATCAGTATCCGCAGGTGTGGGCGCTGGTTGCGGAAGCCGGCGGTGTGGGTCCCCCGGGCGTCGCAGGCGCCACCGGGGCTGCGGCGACCGTCTCGATCGGCAGCGTAACCACTCTGGCGGCCGGTTCCCAGGCGACGGTGACCAACTCGGGGACGAACGCGGCTGCGGTGCTGAATTTTGGGATTCCCCAGGGAGCTGCAGGGAGCTCTGGCGGGTCCCCGACAGCCTCCGCTCCTCGTGTACCCGCGATGTACCACGCCGTGAGCTTTAACTTTCCCTACTACGCCATCAACAGCACTTCCAGCAGCGCTACCGAGACCGCCGCGGTGCTGGCCTGGACAGCGCAGTCGTGTACGGCATCACGGCTGGACGTGTACTCGCAGCAGACTGGGACCATCAAGGTCACCCTGCGAGTCGGGTCTTCTACGACATTGAGCAGTACAGCGCTCAGCTGTACCGCTGCCACCAATGCCAGTTGCACGGTGACGGGGGCGATCCCTGTAGCCGCTGGCCAGTTTATGGACCTGTATGTCCAGAATGCGTCAGGAACGGCGGCCGGCGTCTGGACCGCGGTGGAGTGCGATCCCTAGACTTCGTTCCGGCGGCCGCGCCTAGAGCGGCAGGACAGACCGTAACTCGGCGGCCAGGCGAACAAAGCGCGCCCCGTCGAGAGACGCCTCGGTCTCGAGCAACTGTTCCATTTCGCGAGCGATGTCCGTGCCCTTAGGGTAACCAAACATCCCCAGGGATCCGGCAAGTTTGTGCGCCAGGTCAGACGCTTCGGTACGGCCACCGGGTGTGAGTTCCACGGCGGCTGCCTGACTGGCCCATCGTTCCAGACAAGCTACCCGCTCCCGCATCAGGGGAAGATTCTGTTGCCAAATCTGCGACAACAGTTCATTCGGATCAAACACTTCCGTCCGCACAGGCGCCCCCTGACTGGAGAGCGGCAGGGAGGCCTGGGTCGGAGCTGGCTCAACCCTGGATCGGGAGGTGGACATCGCGCGTGTTCTCAGCGCCAGCCAAGCGCAGCCGACATCTGTTCGGCCAGCGTCAGCGGATCGAAGGGCTTGAAGAGGATGCCGGACACACCGAGACCAGCAAAGCGGCGCTGATCAACGCCCTGCACCTTGGCCGTAAGCAGCAGCACAGGGATGTGGGAGAGCTCGGGTGTGCGCTGCATCTCGCGAAACGTGGTGGGGCCGTCCATGGAGGGCATCATCACGTCCATCAGGATGGCATCGGGCTGCTCGTCGATGGCCTTCCGTATGCCATCGAAGCCGGAGTTTGCGGTGCAAACGGTCCAGCCAGCGACGGTCTCGAGGGAGAGGGCGGCTACTTCACGGATGTCGTCTTCGTCGTCGATGATCAGAATGCGTCGCAAAGTCGTACCTGAGCTGCGAAAAGTTGATGTTGTGATCACGAAGTCATATCCCAGCGGTGTACTCCATGGCCGGGCTGTGCAGGTGCCGGACCATTGCGAGCACGAGGTTTTCTATTTCTTTTGGTTGTACTCGTGCTTTAGTGAGGAATTGGGTGGGACCAAGGCGAAGTTGTTCCATTTCTGCAGAGGAAACCTCGCGGCCGGAGTAAACAACCAACGGCAGCGTTCGAAGTGTGGGTTGGCGGCGGAGCCAGTTGACCAGGGCAAAGCCGCTTCCGTCGGGAAGACTGAGATCGAGGACGAGCAGTTCGGGCGGATTGGTCTCGCAGGCGCGAACCGCTTCGTTCAGGGACGCAGCGTGGTCAATGCGTACCGGGCTGTCGGCCGAGTTGCCCGCGAAGCTGGAGAGCACCACCGTAGCCAGGTCGGCATCGTCCTCGACCAGCAGGATGCGGGCGGGGCCGTTGCCACGATGCAACACCCGGCCGAGTTCGGCAAGAAGGATGCCGGGATGGAAGGGCTTCTGTACCCAACCCTGCGCCCTGGCCATCACCGGGGCACGATGGCTGTTCAGGGTGGCGGGCGAGAGAACGCTGAGGACCACGACGGGGATCGAAGAGGTCGCCGGATTCCCCTTCAGCAGTTCGATGGTCTCCCAGCCCGTCAGACCAGGCATGTAGAGATCGAGCAGAATGGCCTCGACCTGCTGGTTTTCGGCGGTGAGGAGGGCGGCCTGCCCGGAGTCGGCCTCCAGGACCGTGTAGCCCTGATTGCGAATATGCTCGGCAACGACGTGGCGCACGCTTGCGTCGTCGTCCACGACAAGAATGGCGCCGTCGGTCGCGGCCTCATGCTGCGCCGCGGCTTCGGTGGCCTGGTTTCGCGGCAGGCGCACGATAAAGGTGGTGCCTGCCGTTCCAGCCACACGACTGTCGTTCCGCTCGGCCCAGATATCCCCGCCGTGCTGGTGCACGATGCTGCGGCAGATCGCAAGACCGAGGCCGGTGCCACCTTTCTGGCGGGAATCGGCTGCCTCTACCTGGTGGAATCGGCCGAAGATGGTGTCGAGCTTGTCGCTTGGGACGCCCCTGCCCTGATCTTCGACGTGGACACTCAGGTCGGTGGCGTTCGTGCTGGTTCGCACATGGATGGTCGAGCCGGAGGGTGAAAACTTGATGGCATTGGAGAGCAGGTTGGTGAACACCTGCTGCAAGCGATCCGGATCGCCTTCAAAAATGACCGTCCCGCCGTGATTGCCGAAGGAGGTCTCCAGCTGCACACCGCTCTCGTGGGCCATGGCGGTCATGGTGTCTACCGATTGCAGGACGAGCTCACGCAGGGAGCAGGGGCGGAGACGGATCGGTGCGTTTCCCGAGTCCATACGCTCGAGATCGAGGATGTCATTGATCAGCCGAACCAGACGGTCGGTGTTGGTGCTGGCGATGCGAAGGAGATTGGCTGCGCGATCGTCAACCTTTCCCATGAGACCGGCGGAGAGCAGCCCGAGGGCGCCGCGGATGCTGGTGAGGGGGGTGCGCAGCTCGTGGGAGACGGTGGAGATGAACTCGTCCTTGACGTTGTCGAGCTCGGTGCGCTGGCGCAGATCCGTTTTGGACTGGGCGGCTTCGTTGCTTAAACGGGTGAAGCCTGCCTGCAGTTCCCGGCAGCGTCGCCGCTGCTGCAACAACGCCCCCGTGAGGCCCGCAATTGCGAGCGCATCCACGAGCACGGCGAAACCGACAGCAGGGACCAGGGTCATAGGAATGGTGACTAATAGTAATGCATCGAAAGGCCCTTCAACATGCAACTTAGGTTACTTAAGTAGCCTCGATCTGTGAAAAAAGCTATCGCGAGGTACCTGCAACGTCAAGGATGGCGACCGCAGCTTGCTTGGAAGCAACTTTTCGGTTCTTGAAGGCCTCCGGCGTGAAGGCGATGGGCGCGGGTGCAAAGTAGACTTCGGCCTTGAAGGCGTGAAGGCCGAAGATGTTCCAGATGTGGTCGGGCAGGGTCTGATCCCCCCACGCTACATCGTCTCGCGACGTTTTTCCGGAGGCGAGGTCCTCGGCTCCTAAGTCATAGCGAAGAAAGCCCGCCGTGACCGGAGCCCCGACGGAGAGTGCATTGGCAAGCAGGCCGCTGTGCAGCGGCAGCAGGGGAACATCGCCGACGCCGGTTCCGCCCTCAGGGAAGAAAATGACCGGCAAGCCATCCCGGAAGCCCTCCGCCATACCACTGGCGGCCTGGGCGGCGCTGCCTCCCGCGCCGCGAGTGACGTATACGGTGCCAGCCATCATGCTCATCCAGCCGATCAGCGGCATGCGTCGCGTTTCGATCGCGGAGACGAAAACGCAGGGGCGGAGGGCGCCGTGGATCAGAATGTCGAGGTAACTAAGGTGGTTGGTGATGACGGCACCGCCGTCGGGCACCGGACCGTGGGTTTCCCACGTGACATCCACCGCCCACAGGACACGGCGACAGAAACGGGTGAGCCATTCGGCGCGTGCACGGCGGGTTGCCGGGCGCTTCAGGACCAGGCCAGCGATTGAGTACGCAAAGGCCCAGGCGACCTTTGCACTTTTGCCCAACTTTCGGAGCAGAACCATATTCCTCGTACGATGCAGGGGGTGTGTTGGATGACGGCGATTCGGTGCCGTCATGATTTATGGCGTGCCGTGAAACTCCTGCACCGGATCGGCGGAGTGAATCCAGGCGGAGTAGATCAGGTCGCGGAGTTCGATGGCGCCGGCGGCAAGACGCTCCTCGGTGAAGGCCCTGGCTTCGGGCGTGCCGGCGTCGGTGAAGCCGCCCGCTTTCTCGAGCCCGTAGGTCTTTTCAACCAGGGCGTTGGAGCGGTGCATGTAGTCAAGGTACTGTGTCCACTCATCGTCGATGGCCTGAGGCTTCGTGCTCCGGACCAGGGGGGTGACATCGGCGGGTTTGATGTTGGCGCTTACGTAAACCGATTCGAACTTCGAGTGGATGCCGTGCTCGGTGGTGTAGCCGTTCGGGTTGGTCTTTTCGGCCCAGCCGTTGTAGTTGATCGTGATGTGTAGAGGCTGGGAGCCGTCGGCGACGTAGTGCCCCAGCCAGCCAGCCTCGAAGAGAATGACCGTCTCGATGCCGGAGAGGTCCCCGTTGGCGGCCTGGAGCTTGCGGTAGTCACGGAGGTCGGATTTAAGGCGCTCCCAGACCTCTTCGACCTGCCAGGGCTGCAGGCCGACCTTGTCCGGCGTGAGTGTCAGGTCAGGATGCCGGGCTTGCGCGGCCTGCAGTGCCTTCAGAAAATCGAAGCGGCGCCTGGGCAGCATCGTGCCGGTTGGGCTGCAGCCCGGGGTGCCGGTGGTGCAGGGTGTGCCGGCCAGATCGGCCCACTCGAGGTCCATGAAGTGTTCAGCGGCCTGGGTGTTGGCGAGTTCGTCTTCGGCCTTGTTGCGCCACTGGTCGGGCTCGGGGCCTTCGTACTCGATGATGTCGGCGGCGTTGCCGTTGCGGAGAAAGGCCGGGACGTCCGCAGGGAGATTCTCGACGGCGAGGCGGTTGATCATGCGGTGGCCGTCTCGTCCCCAGGCGTGGGCGGGAGGTGAGCAAAGGGCTGCAGGAAGGGCGAAGACGGCAGCAAAACGGCAAAGCTTCGGAAACGACGACATTGGGCCAAGTATACGGTTGGCATCGTTGACGCAGGATTACGGACTGGCCTGCGTACGGTTCGGGGACGACCGAAAAAAAGGCGAGAAGGACATGGGCGACTTGGGTTCATCCGTGCTGACGAGACATCCGTATCCGCGCGACTGTACTCAAAAGCCCGGGTATACAAAGATGCGGGTTTGCACAACGGGCCCAGCAGGAGAACAGAGATGAAGATGAAGATGATTTGTGCAACGTTTGCACTTGCCGTTACGGGTGGCTGTCTGCCGGGATTGGCTGGTGCGCAGCAAAGTCCAACGCTGCACCCGTCGTACCTGCGCGCCATTCAGGCTCTGCAGGATGCGCGTCACTACCTGAACGACAACTGGTCGTATGCACCGGTGAAGACGGACGATGCCGCGGCTGTTCGCGAGATCGATGCGGCGATCCAGGGCATCAAGGGTGCGGCTATCGAATCGGGCAAGAATCTAGGCGACACCTCCCGCATCGATACAAGGCTGAGTCCGCATGATCGGTATCGGAAGGCGCAGGAGCTACTGAATGCGGCGCACCAGGATATGGCGGAAGAGAATGTTCCGTCGGAACGAGAGGCTCAGCACCAGATTCTGGCACATGTGGACCGGGCGCGCGACATCGTGAACAGGACGGAGTCGACGGCGAAGTGGCAGTAATAAGGAGATTCGCAGAAAGGGGCACAGCTTTGGCTGTGCCCCTTCTGTTTTGCTCCCGCGTGTTTCCTTCTAGACCAACACGGGTTGCTCCCGCAGCACGGGCGAGCCGAAGACGCGGCGGTAGCGGGCAATCTCCTCGGCGGGGCCGGTGGCCTTGCTGGGGTTGTCGCTCAGTTTGACCGTGGGGATGCCGTCGGCCGAGGTGATCTTGCAGACAAGCGAGATGGGCGCGAAAGTGTCCTGCTCGGGTGCAGGGTGGCGGGGGTGGCAGTCGCGGAAATCGTTGGTGAGCAGGGTGCCCCAGCCGGCGGAAAAGCGGATGCGGTCGTTGAAGTAGCGATGCAGGTCAACGATCCCCCTGGCATCGAGACCGTCGGAGGCGATGAGGCGTTTGGTTTTTGGATCCTGGCCCCGAGATTCGAGCCACTGGATGTACTCGTCGCCGGCTTCGAAGGGGTCTTTTGAGTCGACACGTTCGCCGGTCCAGCGGGCTACCCAGTCCGGGGCCTCGTCAAGGAACTGCGTGGTGCCGAAGGTGTCGGGAAGCAGGATGAGGAGTTCGCCGCCGTAGCTGCGCTGCCATAGTTCAAGAACCTTGTACTGCGACTCGCGGAGGGCCTCATCGGACACGCGCGAGGCAAGGGCCGCGAGCACCATGGGGAGTTCATGCGCGTTGGTGCCGATGGCTTCGAGGTTGTGCTTGTAGGCGAGGGCAGTGTTGGAGGTGCCCGTGAGGCGGGGTCCAAGCGTGGCTGCGAGAGCCCCCACGGCGTACTCCTGCCAGAGGAAGCTGTGGCGGCGGCGCGTACCGAAGTCAGAGAGACGCAGACCGTCGACGTGGCGGAGGAGTTCGATCTTGTCCCAGAGGCGGGTCTTGGCGCGGGCGTAGAGCACGTCGAGTTCGAGTTCGGAGAGTTCGGCGAGAGCGGCGCGCGTCTTCATCTCGCTGACAATGGCGAGCGCGTACACCTCCCACATGGTGACCTCGGACCAGAGGCCGGCGAAGCGGAGGATGAGCTGTCCGTCCGCCTCGGAAATCTCGTATGCGGAGAGGCGGAAGCCGTGGTCGAGCCAGTCGAGAAAGGCGGGTTCGAAGATGTGACGGGTGCCGTAGAAGGTATTACCGGCCAGCCATATGAGTTCGGAGCGCAGAAAGCGCAGCTTGCGCACATGTTCGAGCTGATCCCTGAGGGCGGAGGAGGAGATGCGCTCGGCAAGGCGGACCCGGATCGTGCGGTTGCGGATCTCGCTGGTGACCCGCGTCGCGGAGGAGTTCTTCCAGATGTACTGAAGCATCAGGAGCTTGTAGAAGTCGGTGTCCAGCAGCGAACGGACGATGGGGTCGAGCTTCCAGTTATGGTTGTGGGCGCGCTCGGCGAAGTTCACGTTCATGGCTAGCCTTAAGAGTAGCTTGAGGGACAGGACGATGTTCGTCCCGGCTTCTCTGGTTCCCCGTGGACACCCCGCTTCCGGATCTGATTCTCAGCCAAGCAGCACATGTCAGGGTGTGTCTCTCGAGGCTGCCCCGCAGCTGAAGCTTTTCGCGTCTCCCGGCTCGCCTTTGCCGTCGTACTTTGTCGCTTGCGGATAGGGGCATATCGGACGGATCGTGCGCTGCGGTGCATCGTGCGGGCCTGTCGTTTTGACGGCCGGGAGTGGGCCGGGTGCCTGCCCCGTCTCCACCCAGGCGCGTAGTGCGTCGAGGGCTCCTTTGCCTTCTTCCACTGCTGGCGTGCCCAGTTGCCCAAAAGTGTTTGGACCGGGGCCGCCGGAGCAGTGCTCCATACCCGGGACCATGTAGAGCCGGAGCATCGTATCGGCCTTGGCATCGCCCATGGTGGACCGCACGGCCCGGTAGTAGTTCACGGAGTTCCAGGGTGAGATCGCAGGGTCATTCCAGCCGTGGTAGACGATGAGCTTGCCGCCGCGGGCTGCAAAGCGCGACAGGTCAGGGTCGGTCGCGTCCACGTCTTTTGCGGTATGACTCATGGCGGCTTGCAGGGTCTGATCAACATCCGCGGTCAGCGGGTTCCACGTTGGATCACTCAGGACCATGTACCGGAAGAAGCCGGACATATAGTTTGTGCCGCTCGCGCCGGCGGGTGCGTTACCCAGCACCCAATCGTGCCATGCCGGGTCTTCGTCGCCCGGGGTTAGTCCGGGGAACAGGCTTCTGCCATCCTTGCCCTTGCCGCCGGCGTAGAGAGCGCGCAGGGATTGGACCTGCGGGGGCGTGAGGCAGGTGTTGTCTTCCGCCGCTTTGCAGGCGAGCACGGCGGGATCGAAATGGCAGCTCTCGGGGTCGCTGATGATGCCGTCCTTCAGGCCATCCCCCGCATCGCAGGCGGCGAGAGCGGCAGCTTTGATCGCCGGCAGTTTGTTCGCGGAGATGTACGCGGCGGGATCCCTGGCGAGGACCTGCGCGAGGGCCAGACCGCTGGTGATCATGTGCGTCCAGTTGTTGGCCGGCGCGCCCGCGAGGATGCCGTCGTAGTCTTCGGGGAAACGCTGGGCTTCCATCAGCGCTTCGCGGCCGCCGTCAGAGCAAGCGTCAAAGTAGGTCTTCGCCGGCTCGCGTGTGTAGAAGGCCTTGACCAGGGTTTTGGAGACCCCGGCGGTGAGGTGCACGGCTCGGTAGCCGAAGTCGGCGATCTTTTCTGGATGGCGATAGGCCCAGCTGGCGTCCTCGGCTTCTGCTTGATGGCCGGCATCGGAGCCGGCGGTGGCATAGCCGCGCCCGAGATTGTCGAGCATCTGCCCGTAGTAGAGGGAGCCGGCGAAACCGCCGTTGCCGACGTTGAGCAGGCGACCATTCCATTGGTCCTCTGGCAGCCAGACTTCAAAGCGGATAACCGAGTCGCCCGTGGGGTGCAGGATGCCGCGTACGCGGCAGAAGGTGGGCGTGGCGGGTGCGGGCTTCATGCTCAGCGCGGCGAGGGCGCTCGGCGTAACGGTCTCGGAGGCCGTGAGGGTGGTGTCAGGGAAGGATGTCGCTTTGAGGGCGCCGCAAGTGGAGGCATCAGAGGCCGCAAACGCAGCAGGTACGAGCAACAGGGCAGCGGAGAGGGCCGGCAGGGAGAGACTTACCATACGTGTTCAATGTACAGCGCTCGTTCGCCGCTGGAAGGTATAGAAATGTGCGGTTTGGCCTTGAATCAGACGCGCTTTTATCGCATCCTATAGACACCAGATGACTCCGGGATGCGGTTGATCGGCATGGGGCCCGCGAACGAGAGATCTGAAACTCCGCTTTCATACAAATAGGGAATGCAGTCGGCGAGAATGGCTGCGTGTTGAGCTTGGGATTTGTGCTGTTGAACAGGAGTGGCTGGCTTGCGCTGCTCCCCCCATCCAGGCTCGGATGAAGACTCGGTTTCAAGCGACCTCCGCCACGGCAGCACCCTTTCTGGAGAACATCTATGGCCACCAAGCAGGAACTTCTTACAACACAGATCAAGCCCATCGACATCACGAAGCACAACGTTGTGCCGCTGGTCGACGCGATGGCCGATATGGCATTCAGCTCGCGCGATCTGGCGCGTGCGGCGCAACTGTATGACATGATGTTGCGCGATACCGAGTGCGGCGTGATCCTCTGTCTGGCTGGCTCATTGATCTCGGCTGGCATGCAGAAGGTCATCGTGGAGCTGGTGCGCAACAACATGGTGGACGCGATTGTGTCGACCGGCGCAAACATCGTCGACCAGGACTTCTTTGAGGCGCTGGGCTTCCGTCACTATGTGGCCCCCGACTTCTACAAGTACGGTGCAGGCGACAACGAGCTGCGCGAGCTGATGATCGATCGCATTTATGACACGTTCATCGATGAAGAAGAGCTGCGCATCTGTGACGAGGCAATGCACAAGATCATCAATGGCATGAAGCCGGGCGCCTATAGCTCGCGCGAGATCATCCATGAGATGGGTGCCTATCTCGAGAAGAACGGCCGCACGCCCCAGGGTGGCAACGATGACTCGATCGTGTTTGCCTGCTACGAAAAGAACGTGCCGATCTTTGTGCCGGCCTTTGCGGACTGCTCCGCTGGCTTCGGCTTTGTGGCGCATCAGCATGAGCGGCAGGGCAAGGCCATGGTTTCGCTCGATGCGGCCAAGGACTTTTATGAGCTGACGCAGTTCAAGCTGCAGGTGCCCACGACGGGCCTGCTGATGATGGGCGGCGGCGTGCCGAAGAACTTCGCGCAGGACATCGTGGTCGCTGCGGACATCCTGGGCGTGGAAGCGTCGATGCACAAGTACGCGATTCAGGTGACAGTGGCCGATGTGCGCGACGGTGCGCTGAGCGGATCGACGCTGAAGGAAGCAAGCTCCTGGGGCAAGGTCGACCTGACCTATGAGCAGATGGTCTTCGCCGAGGCGACGATCGCTTTCCCCTTGATCGCGGGCTATGCGTATCACAAGGGGGCAGCGGCAGAGCGCAAGGGCATGCGGTTCGCTGACCGGCTGGAGCCGGTGCTGGCGTAGATCTACAGCGAAGAGTGAATGGGGAGGGCAACAGGCTTTGGCCTGTTGCCCTTTCGCTTTGGAGGGATAGACAGGAGGGCAACTCGTCTGCGATAGCTGGGTTAAGGATTGTGTGCGCGGGGCCGGAGCGAATCCGAGTCGCCGGTCGCGCCGAAGGAAGGTAGTTCCATGAACGTCAGAAGCTTTGCCCGAGGTGCCGTTCTTTCCGCAGTCGCCGCGTTTTGCCGTGACGGCTCCCAGCACGATGCAGGCGCAATTCTCGTTGAGCATTGCCGTGGGGATCGCGCCACCGGCGCTGCCGGTGTATGTGCAGCCGCCATGCCCCGCGCCGGACTATCTCTGGACGCCTGGATTCTGGGCGTATGGCGATGAGGGCTACTATTGGGTTCCGGGAACCTGGGTGGCGGCTCCTGAGCCTGGCCTGCTGTGGACACCCGGCTACTGGGGATACGGCGAGAGCGGGTATTTCTTTCATTCGGGGTACTGGGGGCCGCATGTGGGCTTCTACGGTGGCATCAACTACGGCTTCGGGTATACGGGCGTGGGCTTTGGCGGTGGCGAGTGGCGAGGCCGATCGTTTGCCTACAACACGGCCGTAATGAACGTGAACCGGACGAATATCACCAACGTGTACGTGGACCGGACCGTGATTCACAACACGACGATCAACAACAACAACATCCACACCAGCTTCAACGGTGGCGCAAACGGCATACAGGCACGGCCGACGCAGGAGCAGCAGGCATTTTCTCGCGAAGGGCATGTGCAGCCGACGTCGATGCAGACACAGCACCTGCAGGTCGCCTCGCAGGACCGGGCGAACTTCGCATCGTTCAATCACGGTGCGCCGGCCCACGCGGCAGTGCAGCGGCCGGTGAGCAGCCCGGCGGAGCTGAATCGATCGGCGATTCCGGCGCGTGGGGCGGCACCAGCTGCCTTCAGCGGCGGTGGCAACCAGCGTGGCTTTGGCAGCAATGGGGGTCCGCAGGCGGCCAACCAGTCCCGCGGCTTTGCGGGTGCTCCTGTGAACGGTGCTGTGCAGCCTGGAGCCCGGCCCGGTGGCATGGGGCAGCCTGCTCCGATGAACCGGCCGAACCCGACGCCGCAACCGGCACAACAGACGTATCGGCCGCAGCCACAGCAGCAGGAGTATCGGCCGCAGCCTGCACAGCCACAGAATCGGCCGCAGCCGCAACAGCCACAGAACCGGCCTGAGCCGACTGGCAGGCCAGCGCAAGCACAGCCAGCAGCTCGCCCTGCAGCAAGGCCTGCCCCGGCGGAGCATGAACGTCACCAGTAAGTGAAGACGGCGTCAACAAGGGGAGCAGAGCTTTCGCTCTGCTCCCCTGTTTTGTGAGCGCATGCTCTTCAGGCGAGCAGGTGACGATCCCGCAACGCTTGCAGGACGCTGGCCAGCGACCAGTCCAGCGACTCGCAGCCGCTGACGGTGAGGGTGGCGTGGGCCTGGCTGGGGAGAATGTACTGGTCGGCCATGGGTCGAACGGCGGCTTCGTACTGCTCGCGCACGCTGGCCTCGGTGCGTCCGCGCTCGCGCATGTCGCGGTGGATGCGCCGGACGAGGCAAACGTCGTGTGGTGCGTCGACGTAGACCGAAAGCGCGTAAAGGGGAAGCAGCTCCGGGTAGTGCAGGGCGAAGATGCCTTCGACGAGGACCACGGGGCAGGGCGTGATGGTGGTGAAGGCGCCACCGGCGCGGGAGTGGGTCTTGAAATCGTAGACCGGCCGCTGAATGGGGCGGCCTGCCGCAAGCGCGCAGAGGTGTTCGATGAAGAGCTCGCTCTCGAGCGAGTCGGGGTGATCGAAATTGCGCTTGTCGCGGCTGTCAAGCGGGAACTGCGAGAGGTCGCGGTAGTAGAGATCGAGCGGGAAAAGCGTGGCGTTGAGCTGCGAGGCCAGCTCGCGGGCAAGGGTCGTCTTGCCGGAGCCGGAGCAGCCTGCGATGCCGAGCAGGATGGGGCGTTGGGTGGGGGTGATCGGGGCCGGGCTCACGATCTTTAGTGTAGGGGCGGGTGGGTGTTGTCCCGCTGCAAGCGACGAGGTGTGAGTCAGCAAACTTGAGGAATGAGGGCCTTGAGGAGCGCGGTGAACTGGGCTTGGGCACGCGCGCCGGTCTCCATGACCTCTTCGTGATGGATGGGCGCGGCGGCAAGGCCGGCGGCCATGTTGGTGACGAGCGAGAGGCCGAGGACTTCGAGGCCCATGTGACGGGCGACGATGGTTTCGTGCACGGTGCTCATGCCGACGAGGTCAGCGCCGAGGGTGCGGAAGGCGCGTATCTCGGCGGGTGTTTCGAAGCTCGGGCCGAGGACGGCGAGGTAGACGCCTTCGGGGAGGTGGAGGTCCTGTCGCTGCGCTTCGGCGCGGGCCAACGCGCGCAGACGTGGCGAGTAGGCAGCCGTCATGTCGAAGAAGCGCAGACCGGCGCCTTCGCGCTGCGCGAAACGGGGCTCGTTGGGGCCTAATGCGGCGTTGGTGCCGGTGAAGTTGATGTGGTCGCTCAGGGCGACCAGCATGCCCTGTGTGTAGGCCGGGTTCAGACCACCGGCGGCGTTGGTGAGGATCAGCGACCGGCAGCCGAGCAGGCCGAGCACGCGGGTGGGAAAGGTGACCTCCGGCAGGGTGTAGCCCTCGTAGGCGTGCACGCGGCCAGCCATGACGGCGACGGGTGTGCCCCCGATCGTGCCGAGGATGAGCTTACCGGCGTGACCTTCCACGGTGGACTGGGGCCAGTGCGGGATGTCCGCGTAGGGGATCGTGGTTGCATTCTCGACGTGCTGCGCGAAGTTGCCGAGGCCTGAGCCGAGAACGACGCCGAGAGCCGGCGCTGCCGTGTGGCGCTCGCGGACGTAGGCCGCCGCAGCTTGTGCTCGGGCGTAGAGATCTTGTGTGGCCATGGGCAAAGGCACTTCCTGCGGCTTGAGGTGAGAGCAGGGTATCAGGTGCTTGTCCGAAGGGAGGTGAAGCGCTTGTCTGCGAACAGATAGAATGCTGCCCAATAAACAAAGGTGAATCGATGCGCGTGATCCGTAGGGACGTCTTATGGCCGGTTGTTCTTTGTCTTGTGGTGCTGCAGGCTGTCCTGGCGCTGACGACCGTGCATCGCGAGTCGTTGACGTGGGACGAAGGCGACCACATGTTTGCGGCGTACATGATGTGGAAGACCGCGGATTATGGGCTGAACCCGGAGCATCCGCCGCTGGTCAAGTTGCTTGCGGCCGTGCCGATCCTGGGCGAGACGCTCTGGGTACCACCGCTGCAAGGGCGGGAGTTCAAGCAGGAGGCCTACCTGGATGGCCGGGAATGGCTTGCACATAACGACGGCGGCAGCGGGCGCATGGTGTTTCGCATGCGGGCGAGTGCGGAGCTTCTGGCCCTTGGGCTGTCGCTGATGGTGTTCTTTGCGGCACGGGCGTGGTTCGGTGATCTGGCGGGTCTGGTTGCACTGGTGCTCGTGGTGTTTGATCCCAGTGTGCTGGCGAATTCGGCCCTGGTGACGACGGACATTGGTGTTTCACTGTTCTTCTTAGCTACCGTGTTTGCCTTCTGGCGTTATGCCATTCACCCAACGTGGTCGCGGTTGCTGGTCGCGGGAGTGGTCACGGGGCTGCTGCTGGCAACCAAACACTCCGGCATCCTTGTGGCGCCGATGTTGTTTTTGCTGATCGGGTATGAGATCTCTTTCGCCCGTCGCGAAGACCGTCGTCTTGTGGCTCTGCGACTCCTTCGTGGTGTGGCTGTGATGACCGTCGTAAGCGTGGTTGTGCTCTGGGCGTTCTATGGATTCCGGTACGGGGCACGGCCCGCAGGATTGCAGCTCAGCACATCCTTGGCGAAGTATGCGTCGCCCCTCAAGCCGTTTTCCCAAGGCGTTGTGATGGGCGTAGCACGGCTGCACCTGTTGCCTGAGTCGTACCTGATGGGGCTGGTCGATGTGAAGCGCATGGCGGAGTTCTACCCCACGTTTCTGTTTGGCAAGGTGCTGCCGCATGGCAGGTGGTATTACTTCCCGGCTGTGATCCTGATCAAATCGACGTTGGGACTGCTTGGCCTGCTGGTGCTGGCGGTTGTTGCGGTGGTGACGCGGCGGTTGAAGGGGCAGCGCGAGCTTGTGTATGCGCTGGTACCGCCGGTGGCGTATCTGGCGATTGCCATGGCATCGGGAATGAATATCGGGTCTCGTCATCTGTTGCCGATGTACACGTTTCTGTTTGCCGTGGCCGGCGCGGGCGTGGCTGCACTGTCGCGTGTGAACCGCGGCTGGACGGTGGCTTGCGCTGTACTGGTGGGTGCCCATGTCGTCTCGTCGATGCTGGTATTCCCGGCACAGATGGCCTATGCCAATGAGGCCTGGGGTGGCCCGGACAACCTGCACAATCTGCTGAGCGATGCCAGTGTGGACTGGGCGCAGCAGCTGTTGCAGGTGAAGCGCTGGCAGGATCGCCACCCGAACGAGGAATGCTGGTTTGCGTATTTCGCGTATCCAGAGATCTACCCGTCGACGTATGGCATTCGGTGCCACATGTTGCCGACAGCCGACTCGATGGGGACCGATGGAGCGGCTTTGATTCCGCCCGTGATTCATGGGGCCGTGCTGATCAGCGCAGGAGACCTGAGTGGCTGCGAGTGGCCGAGCAGCGATGTGAACCCGTATCGCGGCTTCCTGCCATTGAAGCCGGAAGAAACGATCGATCATGCCGTATTTGTGTACCGGGGGCAGTTTGACATGCATGAGGTGGCAGCTTTAGGGCGAGTGCAACACAGTGCCGCTCTGCTGACGCAAGGGCGCGTGCCGGAGGCGTTAGCGCTGGCACAGGAGGCTCGGGGGCTTGCCCCGGGGTACATCTATGCGGAGACGGCGTGGGGCGATGCTGCGCTCGCCGCCGGAGACAAGGCCATGGCCGCAACGGCATGGGGCAACGCCATGTCGGCAGCCGGGAAGCTGGAGGCGGCTTCGCAGCCCAGCTATGTGCCGGACCTCCAGGCGAAGCTGGCGAAACTTGGGCAGTGAACCTTAGCGCGGTAGGAGCAGGCTGACGATCGAGGCGCTCATCAGGTTAGCGATGGTGCCGGCGAGCATGGCGCGCAGGCCGAGGCGGGCGAGCTCGTTGCGGCGATTCGGGATGAGGGCGCCGATGCCGCCGATCTGCATGCCGACCGAGCCGATGTTGGCAAAGCCGCACAGGGCGAAGGTGGCGATGGCGAGGGTGCGGGTGGAGACCTCGCCCGCTTTGGCCATCTGGCCGAGCTGCGTATAGGCGATGAACTCGTTGAGCACGGCGCGTGTGCCGATCAGGTTGCCGACCTTGGTGGCCTCGGCCCAGGGCACGCCTATGAGCCAGGCCACCGGCGCGCAGAGCGTGCCAAGCGCCGTGCCGAGGGAGTGCGGGAAGGGGATGTGGCCGTGTGCCCAGAGCACGCCGGAGATGCCCAGCATGATGGCGTTCAGCAGGCCGATGAGCGCGAGGAAGCTGATGAGCATGATGGCGACGTTGAAGGCGAGCTGGCCGCCGTCGATGGTGCCGCGCGCGATGGCGCCGATGAAGTTTTCGTCCTTGTGTTCTTCTTCGGCGGGGATGTGCACGGTGCCGAGGGTGGCGGGAACTTCGGTCTCCGGCACGAGCATCTTGGCGATGAGGATGGTGCCGGGAGCGGTCATGATGACGGCTGACAGCAGGTCCTGCGCGCGGATGCCGAAGCTGATGTAGGCGGCCATGATGCCGCCGGAGACGTGCGCCATGCCCGAGGTCATGATGCACATGAGCTCGGAGCGCGTGGCGCCGGCGAGAAAGGGCCGGATCGTCAGCGGCGCTTCGGTCTGGCCCATGAAGATGGACGCGGCGACGTTGGTGCTCTCCGCGCCGCTGGTGCCCATGGTGCGCTGCATCAGCCAGGCCATGCCGCGAATGACCCACTGCATGATGCCGAGATGGTAGAGCGCAGCAAAGAGGGCGGAGACGAAGATGATGGTCGGCAGCACGGCGAAGGCGAGGACTTCGAGCGGACTCTTCGGGTCGCCGAGCTTGCCAAAGACGAACGCGGAGCCGTCGACGGAGTGAGCCAGCAGCGAGGTCACGGCTGCCGCGCCGGTGTGGAGGATGGTCTGGCCGAAGGTCCACTTGAGAACGAGGAAGGCGAAGAGGATCTGCAGGGTGAGGCCCCAGCCTACCGTTCGCCAGCGGATGGCGCGGCGATTCGTGGAGAGGGCATAGGCGACGCCGAGGAGGACGATGAGACCGAGCAGACCGGTAAATCGGGCCAAGCGCACGCTCCAATGCAGAGAAGGGAATCAGGGCTGAGTGTAACGGGTGGTTTGCCGTTTCACCTAGCTTGGGATCGGTTGGGTCCGGGGGGTACCCCCTCCCCCTGTTTCGCGCAAAATCCTTTCAACAAACAACTTAGGGTCGTACCCAGGGTTCCACCGCGCGGTCCACTGCCGTTCAGTTGACGGCTGTTCCGGGGCCTGCTTCACCATTTTAGCGAGGAGAGGTGTAATCCCACGCAACGGGTCGCACTTGAATGTTGAGGGGCGTTTACGCCCTGGTGAGGCCGTGTATACCCGCGTGTCAGGGACGAGACCCCGGACCTCTGGCCGGGGAGGGTAGAAGGGCGCGGAAGCGCGGGTCCGCATTGAACAAGTCGTAGTCGGGGGAGTTGCGGACCCAGAGAAGTAGGGGAGAGTGCTCACGAGCGCCTTCCCCGAGCATGCGGAGCGAGCTGTCCCTGTCGCCCAGGCGGGCGTAGAGCGACGCGAGTTCCACGGGGGAGACATACTGGTGAGCCGCCTTGGCCTCAAGGTTCGTGATCTGCCACCGGACCAGACCTTCTTCGCCGCCCCTGGCAAAGGCGCGCCTGACCTGCAGCGCACGGGCATTGTCTCCGGTAAGGAGATAGCTTGCGGCAAGGGCGTCCATGCTTTCCGATTCGCGATGCAGCCCGTGGAGGATCTCGCTGAGAATGCCCTCCAGGACGGGACTGTCCTGAGCCGCCGCGATGCGGAGGCGGGCTTCCCCGAGAGCCAGATCGTAGCGGCGGGCGAGCAGATATGTGAGGGAGAGAGCCCAGGGGCGGGCGAACGGATCGAGATCCGTGGCGTGCTTCTGCGCTTCGATAGCCTCATCGTGCCGATCCAGAACGGCCAGTACCTTGGCGCGGAAGTGGTAGGCCTCAGCAAAGTCCGGGTTCAGCCTGATTGCCTCGTCCAGCTGGTCCAGGGACGTCTGCGCCTGCCAGTCGCTGAGGAGCGCAGCGGCGGCGAGACCAAGGTGAGCTTC
This sequence comes from Verrucomicrobia bacterium Tous-C9LFEB, assembly GCA_964658105.1. Classification (GTDB taxonomy): domain Bacteria; phylum Acidobacteriota; class Terriglobia; order Terriglobales; family Acidobacteriaceae; genus Granulicella. The sequence goes on from CAZZXY010000055.1 coordinate 29,598, forward strand.
GGGCAAGGTGGGTTCGAGCGCGGCAGCCTTGTTGGCGGTTGTTTTCGAGAGCAGGAGCGAGGTTCGTGGATCAAGCTGTCCCTCGACGGCGCCTGCACCGTAATAGGCGCTGAGGCCGGTCCAGCCAAGGGCGTATTCGGGATCAACCTCGGTGGCGCGCCGAAAGGCCAGGAGAGCGTCCCCGTAGTGGCCGCTGTACCACAGGTAGCGTCCCCGGAAGTACTCACGTGCCGCTTCGGCGCGGTTGGCCGAAGCGGCCACATCGGAGGCGTGTACCACTTGTGTCGCGGAGGTGCCCAGTCCCTCTTTGCCGGGCGAGATCGCTTTGCGTCGATGAACTGCCAGCACAAAGAAAAGCGTGACCAGCGAGGCGAGCGCGAGGAAGCTGGCCGCTACCCGCGGAGAGACGGCGCGTAGCGATGAATGGATAGCTGCCGGCGGCGTGGTTGGCCGGCCGCGAGGTCGACGTGC
>CAZZXY010000056.1:0-30006 GCA_964658105.1 Verrucomicrobia bacterium Tous-C9LFEB
CCCCGCCCCAGCCCGCCGTGGGTGCTAAGAGCGGAAGGGCCCGCCCCAGCCGCGCCGTTGTGGCAAGAACGGGAAGCGCACGCCCTAGCCGCGCCGTGTGGCAAGAACGGGAAGGGTCCGGCTTCAGCCGGGCCGTAAAACCTGACGCAAGCCCGCGGCTTTAGCCGCTGAGGTCAGCTGGGCACTCTCCAGCGCCAGCCCGAGAAGCCTTAAACAGCCGCGGAGGCTCAACCCCGATGAGCCCCACCTAGGCCGTCTCCGCGCCCGTCCGGTTCTTCCAGTGCGTCCACACAAACCACACAATCCCCACCACCAGCACCACCTCAACCCCCACCTGGAAGCGGTGAAACACCGCCTTGAACTCCGGGTCCGTATCCCACCGGCTCCCCAGCTTCATCCCGATATAGGCCAACGCGAAGCACCACGGCCACGAGCCAATAAAGGTGTACAGGTGAAACCGCACCTGGTTCATCCGCGCGATCCCTGCCGGAAACGCAATAAATGTCCGAATGATCGGCAACATGCGCCCCAGCAGCACCGTGATCGACCCAAACCGGTTGAAGAACTTGTCCGCCAGGTCCAGATCGCTCTTCTTTAACAGGATGTAGCGCCCATACCGCTCCACCATCGGCCGGCCACCCTTGGCGCCCAGCCAGTACGCCGGGATCGACCCGAGATTCGAGGCCAGCGACGCCACCGTCGCCAGGATCGCCAGCTCCACAAAGTTGTGCGCCAGCTTATAGCCCGCAAACGGCATGATGATCTCCGACGGAATCGGAATACACGCCGACTGCAAAGCCATCAGGAGGAACACAATTGAGTACGCTGCGCCCGCGGACAGGCCCAGCAACACAGCGCTAAGTTTGGTGAACATTTCCAGCCCAGTATAGCGACTGCGAGGGCGCAGTTTACCCAAGCACCCCGTCGAACCAGCGCGGCGCCTGCTCCGCCGGCACACGCACGGAAACAAAGAACTGTCCGAACGACGCGTACACCGCGCTCACCTTGTCAAAGCGCATCTCGTAGATCAGCTTCTTGAACACCACCGGGTCCTCAGCAAACAAATCCACGCCCCACTCCCAGTCGTCCAGTCCGATCGAGCCGGTAATGATCTGGCGCACCGAGTCGGCATACCGCCGGCCGATCAGGCCATGCTCATGCATCATCGCGCGACGGTCCGCCATCGGCTCCGTATACCAGTTCACGCCCTCGCCACGCTTGCGGTCCATGGGGTAAAAGCACAGGTATTTCGCCGGTGGTATGACCGGAAAAAGCCGCCCCGCCAGCGAGGCAAACGTGCGTGCAGTGCCTTCCGTAACGCCCGCGTTCCACTCCGCCGTTCCTGGCTGCAGGCCGCGCTCCGCCAGGCCGGCGTAGATCTTCTCGGAAGACTCATACAAACCCAGCTCCACCACCGAAAGGTAGGAGTGCGTCTGCTGCAGATAGGCGTAGAGGCCCGTTTGCGCCAATTCCAGCTCCGCGCGATTCAGATCCTCGAGCGAGTCGCGAAAATGCAGCAGCGTCAGATCGCCCTTGTGGCCAATCTGCGAAAACAGGGCCGACTGATTCGGATGACCGCCCGCGCCAGGCACGCCCGCCTCCCAGCGGCGCAGCAGGTCGCCGAACTCCGCGGCCAGGGTGTCCCGCTTTTCGGCCGGCACTTGCTTCCACGCAGCCCAGTCAAAGCGAAACATCTGGTGCAACACGCTGGAACCTTCAAGCGTAAGGGGAACCGGGGGCAACTCTGGCAAAACGACACTCTCCATACAGGTCTCATTATCGACCATCGTCGTACCTTCTTCTTTGTTGTCATCCCGCAGCAACGCGGAGGGATCTGCTTTCCGCCCGTACCCTCCCCGTCATCTCGACCGAGACGGATCTGCTTGCAGGCCGGCCCCGCCCACACCCCGCCATCTCGACCGAAGCAGACAGCATCACCGTCGGCGCAGTGGAGAGACCCCTGTATTCTGCTCGCAGCAGCGATAGTGTCCGATCGGAACAAGTCCCCATGGCAACGAAAAAGGCCGTAAGCACCCCCGTAAAGAAGGCTCGCCAAACCGCCGCCTCGCCCGCCAAGGCCCGCGCCATCGCAGCGTCCGAACCGGTAGCTCCCAAAAAGAAGGCCGCCAAACACAAAGGCACCGCCAGACCCCTCGCCCCCGAGCGCATCGCCGCCATCCTCGACGCGCTCAAGGAGGCCTACCCCGACGCCGTCTGCGCCCTGAACCACACCGATGCCTGGCAGTTAACGATCGCGACCATCCTCTCCGCGCAAAGCACCGACGCCGGCGTCAATCTCGCCACCCCCGAGCTCTTCCACCAGTACCCCACGCCAAAAGCGCTCGCCGAAGCCAACCCCGCTGTCATCGAAGAACTCGTCCGCCGCACCGGCTTCTATCGCAACAAGACCAAGAGCATCATGGGCGCCAGCAAGGTCATTACAGAGCGCTTCAACGGCGAGGTCCCGAAGACCATGGACGAGATGCTTGAGCTCCCCGGCGTCGCCCGCAAGACTGCCAACGTCGTCCTTGGCTCCTGGTACGGCATCCCGTCTGGCGTCGTCGTGGATACGCACGTCCTCCGCCTGTCGCGGCGGCTCGAGCTCACCAAAGCCGACGACCCCGTCAAAGTTGAACAGGACCTCCAGAAGATCATTCCGCAGGACCGCTGGATCGACTTCAGCCACGAGCTCATCCATCACGGCCGGCGCATCTGCGTCGCCCGCAAGCCACGCTGCCACGACTGCGCCCTCGAAACGGTGTGCAACTCCGAAGACAAGACCTGGAGCTCGCACTAGAGCCCCTACCTGGTTGCACCGAGGAAGGTGCAACTTGTACCCAAATTGGGCGCACTTCCAGATGACGCAAAACCGCGTTATGGACACGCTTTTTGCGCCCGGAAACCACTGACGCCGCAAATGCGTGTCAGGAGTACGCTTTGTGCGCAATAACCGTGTTAGAAACGCACAATTCGCACCACCTGCTAGCTGTGCCAGGCGCCCAGTAATCGACGCAACATCACCAGCTCACCCGTGTGGTACGCGTTGTGATCGGCGATCAGCAAGGCCTCCCGTAACAGGTTCTGCCCCTCACCCCACGGAAACGGTGCATACAAGTCCGCATCCGGGCGCGTCAATAACGCGGCGAAGCTCCTGGCATCCGTCTCGATGGCCTCAATGGCCTCGCCCCACGCCGCAGCGTTCGGGGGCTCCGGCGACTTCGGCCAGTACGCCTCAGGCCATTTCAGGTGCTGGTACCCGCCCGCCGGTGGATCGGAAAAGTCGAGGATGTCCTTCTGAGCAAGACGCAGATGCTCCAGCAGTTGCCATGCCGAGTACGGCAGCCCCTGCGGCACCACGCCGCGCAGCGCCACTGGGAAGTCGGCGACGGCCTTCGCCAACGTCGCATGCGCCTGCCCGCCCTCCAGCAGCGCTAACAATTGCTCTAAGACCGGATTTTCCGCTGCGTTTGCACTCATAAAGCCTTGGATGTCGCGCAAAGCAAAAGGCCTCAGCATCTGCTGAGACCTCGCCGATCCGAACATAGCGACAGGTTGGTTTACGCGTGCGCCCGTCCGTGATGTGCATTGACAAAGTGGTACGGCGGCCAGGGGCCTGACAGCTGCATGGCGCAGTCCTTTAATTGCTGCGTCGCGGAGCTGTATTTGTTCTGGTAGCGCTCCACCGTCTTCTTGTCGACCAGGTGGGCGATGTCGAGCAGCATCTTGCCGCTTTCCGTACGCTTGCAGGTGATTTCTTCCTCGATCGGCAGAAACATGCGGTGCATCTGCACACTGAGGGCCCGTGCACGCGACTGCCGCTCCCGTTGCCGTGTGGCCGACTCGCGCAGGTGAGACAGATAGGCCTGTCCAGCGGCATGACCGCCGGTCTGCGCCACCCGTTCCGCGCAGACGTCGTCCACGAGAACCTTGAGGTGCATCTCTGCCTTGCCGCGCAACCGCTCCACGTTGGCCATGAAGTGACGCTGGTTGGAACGGACCGATCGGCGCAGCGAATCGTCATCTTCAAAGGTGGTGCCGAACCGGAACGGCAAGACCGTGGAGCGGGCAAATGCGGCCGCAATGACTTTGGCGTGCTCCCTGGCAGCGCCGCCCGCCTCTGGTCCACCGAGGCGATTTGCATCCTCCGGCAGGTGCTCGGAGACGATCACGGTCAGGTCGGCAGCAGGAAAAAGAAAGGCCTGACCACCGAACAATCCTGAGACACCGTCCAGCGGCACAGGACGGCGATGATTAGCGAGTTCAGCGAAGGCGGATCGCTCCGCAATGCAATAGGCGTACCACGGCATGACGTTCTTACTCCTCAGCTTCGCCGGCATTCCGCCGGCAGGATCAAACCGTACAAGCCACAGATCAACTCAAGCGCTCTCTCCGGGGGACCGGAAATTGCTCAACAAGGAGTGCACTATTTCAATGGCGAGCCGATACTATGCCTGCCTTTGTACGGTTGGCAAGAGAACAATTCCGCCCTCTGCCGACATGCATTTCCGTCCCCAGCCGCGCCTCGGCTGAGGTGGAAGATCGACGCTGCTAAACTGAGGTGATGCCCGGCGATCACGTCGGCAGCCCTCTTTTAGGACCCGAAGGACGGAAACGAATCGTGAACACCGCATTGAAGCGTGACAGCCGGCAAAAGGATCAGTTCGTGATCGCTACCGAAGGCAGCCTGGCCTGGGCCAACAACAACCGGCGCACCACCCTCATCGTCGGCGGGCTTGCCCTGCTTCTCATCCTGGTGCTGGCTGGCGGCTACTCGATCTACCAGCACCGCACGGCACAGGCCCAGACGGCCTTTGGCGAAGCCATGCAGACCTACCAGATACCGCTGGTCCGGGCGGGCCAGGCACTGCCTCCAGGCATGAAGTCCTTCAACTCCGCCAAGGAGCGCGCGACCAAGGCAAACGCCCTGTTCACGCAGGTCGCCAGCCAGTATGGCTCCACGGAACCCGGCAAGCTGGCGGAATACTTTGCCGGCCTCACCTATATGGAGGCCGGACAAAACGGGCCCGCCGAGGACACGCTGAAGAAGGTGTCCAGCGGCTGGAACGGCGATACCGCCGCCCTGGGCAAGGCTGCCCTGGCGCAGCTGTATGCGCAGACCGGCCGCGAGCCACAGGCCGTTGAGCTGTACCAACAGCTCGCCAAGGGTCACGCTACCACCGTACCGCCTGAGCTTGCGAACCTGCAGCTCGCCGATCTGTATACATCCGAAGGAAAGACCGAACAGGCCCGTCAGATCTACGCCGGGATCAAGGATCACGACAAGGATTCCAAGGGCAAGCCCGGGATTGCTGCCCAGGTAGCCACGCGCAAGCTGAATCCAGAAGCCCCTGCCGGCCCGCCGCAGCGCTAGACGCACTCCCGCAACGCAGAAAACAAAGCCCGAGCCAACCTGGCCCGGGCTTTGCTTCGGGCATTGAATCCCGCTCTAACTCTCCGGGCCATCGTCATGCGCGTCAAGGTGGGACGCGGTGGAGCGCACACTGACGTGCGTAGTCAACCGGTCCGTCAGCGTCTGCGGCGTGCGCAATCCTGAGATCAGTGTCCAGGAATCCTTCTTCTTGACCAGCGGCGCCGGTGCTACCCACACGGGCAGACTCAACTTGAGATAGTTTGCCAGCGCGCATGCGTAGGACTCGTAGAGCTTACGGATCTCCATCAGCCGCGCCCGGCTCTCAAAATCCTCACACGGGGAAAAGCCGGTTCCCTCCAGTATCTCGCAGAGATTCATCAGCTCTTCGTCGGGCAGCCGCGTGGTTCCGTCTGCACGCAGGCGCGCCTCCTCCGGCTCCAGGTGAAAGACATGCACCAGGTCGACCAGAAGATGTCGCCCGATCGCGAACGTAAGCTGCGCCTGCCGCGTTTTGGCGCCTTCCAGCATGGTGATCAACAGAGCGCATGAGTCCAGCACAGCGATGACAGCGGACAGCCAGCTCTGATTGTCGTGCTGCGACCTGTAGTAGCAAAGAATGGGATAGGAGATATGGGTCTCCAGCATCTCCGCGCACCAGCGCTCCCACTCGGCCAGCAGTTCCCTCAGGATCTCCGGGCCTTCCTCGAAGCTGTGACGTTGCAGCAGCTCCGCGGCCGTGGGCGGGGAGCCAGCGCGAGCATCCAGCAGAGCGACCAGCACCTCGCGCTGTGAAAAGGCGGTGTAGAGGACGGGCACATACCCGATCACCAGAGCGATAAAGGCGAGCCCCGTTCCAGCCTCCAGGACGATGAAGAAGCGGGCCAGATGCGTTGCCGGAACCACGTCACCCATCCCGAGAGTGAACAGGGTCGTTCCACTGACGTACAGGCAGGATCCGAGGCGTGCCAGGTGTCCGGCATCGTGCAGCACGGCATCGTGGAAGGGGACGTGCAGACCGAAGAACACGAGACCAAAGCCCACCGTCAGCAGGACGGCCCATAGGAAGAACAGCACCAGCAGGGCGAGCGGCCCATAGATGCTGTAGGTCTGCTCGCGCACGGCCCGCGACCGTATGCTTCCGCTAAGAAGCGTCCAGGGTCGCCAGGTAAACAAGAAGAACATGCGGGTAATGCGAAATCGCCCCACAGGACGACGAGGCAGAATGATGCTCTGAAATGCGTCCAAAAGGACGACGGCCAGAAGCAGGACTCCACCAAAGACAGCCATCAAAGGCATGGGCACTTCCTTCCACCATCGGGTGACTTCACTGCCACAAAAGATTCAGAGTTCCCGTTTGTTATCACGGGAAAGCCGATGCTGCTGGCCATAGACTAGACTCATCTGCTTGCGGCATCGTGTGTCTTGAATGCCTTTCTCAACGAACGCTAACCAGACTCGCTGCGCTACCCGCTGTGCGGGAGGTGTCCTATGAAGACACGCGTTCTTGTTGTTGACGATGATCATCTCGTCGCTGACACGCTGTCCTTGATTTACAACGCGAATGGCTATGAGTGCGAGGCCCGCTATTCGGCAAGGGAAGGCTTTGAACGGGCAAAGGACTTTTCGCCCGCGCTCATCCTGTGCGATGTGTCTATGCCGGAGGAAAGCGGACTGGACTTAGTGGATCGTGTCCAGAAAGTACTGCCGCAAACACGCATGCTGCTGCTGAGCGCCTATGCCAGCAATGCCGGCATGGTGAGCGCGTACAGCACGCGCACGCGACGTCCCATCAAGCTCCTCAGCAAGCCGTGCCGTCCGGACGATCTGCTGCGGGAGAGCCAGTTCCTTCTGGAAACCGTTTAAAGCCCGCCTACCGAACGAACGAAGAACAGCCACGTAAAATGTGTCTATGGCTGATCCTGACGCACCCCCTACCCTCGCCGGCCTGCGTCGCGACAAGGGGGGGCGCAGGCGTCCGGCGACGTTCGCCGGACCGAGCCTCTTCGATCTTCTGCCCCTCGAGCCTGCCCGGGATCCTGAAAGCAGCCCCCTTGCATCACGGACGTCCGCAGAGTCCCTGAATCAACGTCCCCTCCCGGTTGCCGAAGCCCCCGCTGTCCAGGAAGAAGCGCGGCCGCGTGTCGAGGCAGCGCCGTCCCACCAGCCGCCTCAAAGAGAGATCCCCCAACCGCCCACCATCTGGACGGTGACCGGCCTCGTCCGCCACGTGCGTGGCTTTGTTGAACAGGGCTACAACCGCGTGACCGTGGAAGGGGAGATCTCGAACTGGCGCCCCTCCGGCAGCGGCCATTGCTATTTCACGGTGAAAGACACGGGTGCGCAGATCTCGGCGGTGCTGTTTCGCCGGCAGGCTTCCCTGCTCCGCTTTCAGCCGCGGGATGGGGATGCCGTAAAGCTGCATGGCCAGCTCTCCGTGTACGAGAGTCGCGGCCAGATGCAGCTCATCGTGGAGTGGATGCAGCAGGCCGGGCTGGGTGCCCTCCTGGCCGAGGTGCAGCGCCTTAAGGAAGCGCTTCGGCGTGAAGGCCTTTTCGACCGGAAACGAGCTCTTCCCCCGTTTCCACGCTGCATCGGCGTCATTACGAGTCTGCAGGGAGCGGCTCTGCGGGACATCGTGAAGGTCTGCCGTCGTCGTCATGCCGCGGTCCAGCTACTCATCTACCCGGCTGCGGTTCAGGGGCCGAACTGTGCCTCGGAGATCGCTGCAGGCCTGCGCTGGTTCAAGGCGCACATGGATCAGGCTGAGGTTGTGCTGGTCGCCCGCGGTGGCGGCTCCTGGGAAGACCTCCACGGCTTCGACCATGAGCAGGTCGCCCGTGCCATTGCCGCCTGCAACCTGCCGGTAATCACCGGGATCGGGCACGCGACCGATTCCACGATCGCCGATGCCGCCGCTGACGTCTGTGCGCCGACACCGTCCGCCGCTGCGGAGCTGCTTACAGCCGCGCAGCACCAGGTGGAGGAGCGAGTCTCCCGGCTTGATGGGCGCCTGCTCCGTGCAGGCCGTTTCGAACTCCTTCGAGCGCAGCAGCGGTTTGCGCGGCTAGGCGCGACCACGGTTCTGCGCCGTATCGAGAGCGTTCTGAACCGTCGCGCGCAACGGCTGGATGAGATGAGTTTCCGTTCCCAGGCGAGCCTTAGCCGCCAGTTCCGGGCCTTGGCGAATCGCCTGAAGGCTGCGGAGACCCGCATCGCCCGGGGAAGCCCCTCGGCTCGGCTGCAGGGGGACCGGCGCCGGCTCGAGCAGTTACAGTCGCGTCTTCATCGCGTCGCCTCGGTTCGTCTGAGCGCGGACCAGCGCCGGGCGGACGCGGCACAGGTACGTCTGGAGGCCCTTAGCCCGCTTCGCGTGCTGGAGCGGGGCTATGCCCTCATCTACGGCCCCGAGGGTCACCTCCTTCGGACGGCTACTGCGGTCCAGCCTGGCCAGGAGATCGTCGCCCGTGTAGCCCAGGGGACGCTTCGTGCTCAGGTTCTGGCGACAGCGCCCGGCCTCCGTGCGAAAGCGGATTCGTCAGAAGAACGCTGAACCACAGCGACAGCATGGCGAGCTTCGGAGCGCTTCCGGACGACCGACATCAGCATGCTCAGCAACCCTGTACCCAGCAGCAGGACACTCGATGGTTCGGGCGTAACTGCAGCAGGCGTCGTAGACCCCGGAGTGAACGAACCCAGCGACAGTTCGTCCAATCCGACATCCTCAGCCCCCGCCTTCAGAGTGCTCACACTCGCGGCCGGAGCAACGGCCGGCAATGCGAAGACCACCATTGTCTCTGCATGTGCTCGCAGGCCGCCCAGGGCAACCGCCGCCGTTACGACTGCCACCCTCAGGATTTGCATTGGCGTTTTCCTCCGTCTCAGTAACGCCAACCTACACGAGACGCAGCGGCACCGAAACGCACGGAAGGGTCATGACCGACCATCAAACTGGGTCATTACGGGGCTGGATGCCGCCCTGTTTTGAGACACACTGGCGGATGCTTCCATCGCAAGTTGCAGAACGTGGCGGCTCTTCCCTGCGTACACTGAACATCGGAGACCCCAAGCACCATGCGGAAGTTATTTGGCACCGACGGCATCCGCGCCGTTGCGGGTGAAGCCCCCCTCGATCCACGAACCATCTATGCTGTGGGCCTTGCCCTGGCCAACAAAGTCAGTCAGGAGTCTGCGGGACAGACCACCCGCATCGTGCTCGGCATGGACACGCGCGAGTCCGGCCCATGGATCGCCGCAACACTGATCGCCGGACTGCGCGCCGGGGGCGCCGAGGTTGAGAACGCGGGTGTCATCACTACCCCGGCAATCGCCTTTCTTGCGCGCAAGCACCACTTCAATGCCGGTGTCGTCATCTCCGCGTCCCATAATCCCTGGCAGGACAACGGCATCAAGATCTTTGGCGGGGATGGATACAAGCTACCCGACCAGGTGGAACTCGGGATCGAAAGGCTGATCGACGAAGCACTTGCCCGGAAGCCCCTTGGCGACCAGGCGATGGCTGCTGACCCTGGAACGCTTCCAGCCGTGAACGAGAGTCTGCGCCTGGACTACATCCAGTTTCTTCTGGCAGCAGTACCCGGCATATCGCTCGACAACCGCGCCGTGGTGATCGACTGCGCCAACGGAGCGGCGTCTGCCGTCGCGCCGCAGCTCTTTGCCGAGCTCCGAGGCACCGTGGAAGTCACGCATGCCTCACCCAATGGCCGCAACATCAATCAAAATTGTGGTGCACTGCACCCCGAGGTCGTCGCCGGGGAGGTCAAGGAACGCAAAGCCGTCATGGGCTTCACCTTTGACGGGGATGCCGACCGCGCCCTGTTTGCTGACGAGCACGGCAATGTGGTGAACGGGGATGCGGTCATGCTCGCATGCGCCCGCGACCTCCAGGCGCGTGGTGAACTGGCGGGCGAAACCGTTGTGGCGACGACCATGAGCAACATGGGCTTTGAAGCCGCGCTGCGCCGCTCCGGCATCCGCATGTTGCGTGCTCCGGTCGGGGACAAGTACGTCCTGGAGCAGATGCAGAAGACGGGGGCCTCCCTGGGAGGCGAGCAGTCCGGTCACATCCTCTTCCCGGCCAAGGCCACCACGGGTGACGGTCTGTTAACGGCCCTGATGGTGATCGACGTGGTCCACCGCAGCGGCAAGACGCTGGGCCAGCTGATTGGTGATCTGAAGACTTTTCCGCAGGTGATCCTCAACGTCGAAGTGCGTGAAAAGAAGCCGCTCGAAAGCCTGCCCGCCGTAGTGGAATCGATCCGTGCGGCGGAAGACGAGCTCCGTGAGACGGGACGCGTGGTCATCCGCTACTCGGGTACGGAGGCGCTGGCCCGGGTGATGATCGAGGCCGAAGACGAAACGCGGATGCGTCATCATGCAGAGGCCATCGCCGGCGCAATCCGCTCCGAACTGGGCATCTAGCGTCCGCAGCGCAGCTCAGTAGTGGGTTGCGCTGCCGACGAAGTGAAAGATCACGAAGATCCACGCAAACCAGACGCAACTGAGGACGACGATAGCGAACTTCACACGGCTGATCCAGCGCAGGCGCAGGGAGAACGCGCGTACACCGCTCCAGATACCCAGGACCAGCAGGGCAAGAGCCAGCGCCGCGATCGCGTTCTGCACCTGAAACCAGCGCTCCAGGTGGCCGATGTCCCAGAACGATGTGTAGTGCGCGATGTGCTGCAGGATTGCTCCCACATCCACAAGTACCGCGAGAGAAGCCCACATGGCGACCTGGAGCGGCAGCGTGATCCACTTCGTTCCGGGCTGCGGGTGCGGGCGTAGGCGCCGGCGTTGAAACAGCCGTTGCCACGTGCGGAAGATCGTTGCGCAGACGACCAGGAGCATCGTCAGGACGGCGGCAAGAGACGTCACGCCGAGAAAGACGACGCCCAGTCCGGGCGGCAGACGGTCTGAGTGGGAAGGCGTCACGAAGCCATTGATGCGGCCCCGCGCATCCCGTGTGAACCGCAGGAAAGACTGGCCCTGGTCGTTGTAAAAGGTGTCATTCCCGACTGGCTGAAAATGTAACGGCGCACCGCGCAGATCTGTCGCGCCGGAGATGGTCAGATAGCCATCCTTGTTTGCCGTCACCGAGCGGCTCATCGCTCCCAGGAAGAGTCTGGTCTTGGTGGTGTCGGCGCGGCGCGAGGAAGCATAGGACCCGGTATACGGACGGAGGTCTTTCGCTTTCAGCTTCAAGAGATGCGGGTTCGGAGACGGCCCTGGCAGATACCGGTCGACGAACGCCTGGAAGAGCTCGGTGCGTGCCAGGGCGCCGGACCGCTGCGAGTTATAGGAAACCAGAAAGGTCAGCCTGTGCGTCGGTTCTACCCAGAACTGGCTATGGAAGCCGATGACGTCGCCGCCGTGGCCGGTGAAGGTGTACCCATTGCGCGTCTCCGGGTAAAAACCCAGATTCCAGGACGCGACCAGTGGAGCGGGAGAGAACTGTGGCGTAAAGAACAGCCTCACGGACGCGGGCTGCAGCACGCGCACGCCGTCCAGTGTTCCGCCGCCCAGCAACATCTGCCCGAAGCGTGTCATGTCGGCTGCGGTGGAGCTCAGGCCCCCCGCCGGGGCCTCCTCAAAGCCTTCAAAACCCGTGTCAGGCGCTTGTGTGTTCAAGTACCCCAGGGAGCGGTTCCAAGCTGCCGGCAGGGGCTGCACGAAGCTGGAGTGCGTCATGCGTAATGGCTCGAAGATGTGGCGCTGCACGTAGCTGGTGAACTCCTCGCCCGAAGCACGCTGGACGATGTACCCGACCAGCGCAATGCCGTAGTTCGAGTAGGCCAGGGCCGACCCGGGCCGGGCATAGCGATGCGGCTGGTTGCGAATCAGAAACGTCCGCAGATCCATGGGCAGCTTGCCGCTTTTGTCGGATCCAAAATCGTGCAACTCCTCTTCGAAGCCCGCAGTGTGCGTTGCCAGTTGACGCAGTGAAATCGGCGCTGTTCCTACGCCAGTGGGACCCGGATTGATCGGGAAGTCGAGGTAGCGGCTTACGTCGGCGTCGAGATCCAGCCGTCCCAGCTCCACCTGCTGCATCATCGCGGTGTAGGTGAGCGTTTTGGAGATGGAGGCCAATCGGAAGGTCGTCTTTTCGGGGTCGATCGAGGCTTTGGTCTTCCAGTTTGCGTATCCGTAGCCCTTCATGATCAGAGGCTTGCCGTCCATGCTGATCCCAATGGTGACTCCCGCGATATCGTCCCGCTGGAGCTGCAGCGGAAGAAAGCCGTCCAGAAAGGCTGTGACGTCTTCAGGCGTTAGTTGGGCCGGCTGCTGCGGGTTGCCCGGGGGCAGCGGGGTGGGCTGACCGCTCCGGGTTGGCCCTGGCTGCTGCAGGGGCAACTGGGGCAATTGGGCCTCAAGTTTTTGCGGGAAGGTGCCGATAAGGACAGCAGTGAGGGCCAGAGCAAGGAACCGTAGTCGCTGAAGGCGTAAGCCAACTCCCCGGGGCATCATCCCCGCGAGACTATCACCAGACTGCACGCGCCTGGCTTTGATCCAGATGCTGAAAGATCCCGAGTCCCACGACGGTAATGCCACCTTCGTGACCTCGTCACGTCCTTCGAGGAATGGTCATGAATTGCGAGACACAGGAATCTAGGAAAGCGATTTCAACGCTCACGGACCCAGGGCAGAGTGGCTTTCGGCTACCACGTGCTGAGCGGCGGGACACTTCGCGCGAGGAAGGTATGCACCAAACGTCGGCGAGCTTCGGTCAAACGATTTCCTACAACGAAGGAGCCGTGATCCTTTCGGAAGTCATTTCAGCGCTCACCTTTGCGCTGGACTTAACGGAGAACGCCCTGCCCGGCCATTCGCTGCGGACGTGCCTGCTGGGGATGCGCCTGGCTGAAGCCGTGGGGCTTCCAGCCGACGAGCTCACCAGTCTTTATTACGCTCTGCTCTTGAAAGACATCGGCTGTGCCGACCACGTGACCCGGCTGTCGCAGATCATGGCGACCGACGATCGTGCACCGTGGTCCCTGGCCGACCTGCCGGTGGACCTCAGCTCCAACCCGTTGCTGCTTGAGCGGGTATGGAAAGAAGTTTTACCGGGCGTGCCTCTGCCTTCGAACATTGGCCGCCTTGCTGGTGTCGAGGCCCGCCGGAGCGACACATACGGCAGCGACGCCACAGAAGAGAACCGCGGCGCTGAGACCATGCGGCTCCTGAACATGAGTGATGCCACCATCGCGGCTGTTGCTCATCTCACGGAGCGATGGGACGGCTCGGGACATCCGCACGGTCGGAAGGGTGAGACGATTCCCCGTCTGGCACGCATCTGTGCCGTCGCCCAGACGCTGGACGCATTTGCTTCCGAGCACGGCCCCGAGACCGCGCTGCGCATGGTGCGTGCGCGTCGCGGCACCTGGTTCGATCCCGAACTGGTGCGTGCGGCGCAGGTACTGCATGTCTCTGGCCGCCTCTGGTCCCAGTGCCAGACTCGCGATGTTGAAGCCACCCGCGCGGAGGTGCTTCGGCTGGACCCTGGCGCTTCTTCGCCGCTTACCTCGGAGCACGTCGATCGGATCTGCGAGGCCTTTGGCAACGTTGTGGATGCGAAGTCGCCCTTCACCTACCATCATTCGCTCGGGGTCACCGAGGTCGCGGTGGCCATTGCGACCGAGCTTGGCCTGCAGCCTGACAGGATCTCGCTGGTTCGCCGCGCCGCGTTTCTGCACGACATTGGCAAGCTCGCCGTGCCGAACCACATCCTGGACAAGCGCAGCAAGCTGGACGCACGGGAATGGGTCTTCATCACGCGCCATCCGAAGACGTCAGGGTCCATTTTGCAGCGGGTGGGCGCCTTCCGCGAATTGGCGTGCCTGGCCGCCGAGCACCACGAAAGGCTGGACGGATCAGGCTATCCCTTCCGGCTAAAGGCAGAGGACCTCTCGATTGAGTCGCGCGTGATTGCGCTCGCCGACTGCTACTCGGCGATGGCCGAAGACCGCCCCTATCGGCCTGGGCTCGACCCCAAAGACATCCTCGCTGAGATTGGCAGGGACGTTCCCGTCAAGTTCGATGAAGAGTGCTTCACTGCTCTGCGAAATTCGGTTGCACGGTGGAACGGCAGTATGCCGCTGCGCCTCCCGGGGAGACCCTCTGCGGCTTATGTCGTCCCGGAGCGGACATCGTTCTCCATGGCGTCCTGAGTTCCCATTCACCTCACCGGGTTACTTGATATCCCGCCAGTTCTGGCCGAGACCGACATCTGCGACGATTGGCACGCGGAAGTGAGCGACGCCTTCCATCTGCTCCTTCACCAGCGTCTGCATTTCGTCGGCTTCGCCCGGCACGACATCGAAAAGCAGTTCGTCGTGCACCTGCAGCGTCATGGTGGACTTCAGCTCCCGCCGCCGGATCTCTGCATCGATCCGAATCATGGCAATCTTGATCAGGTCCGCGGCTGTGCCCTGCAACGGCGTGTTCACGGCCGTCCGCTCGGCAAAGCCGCGTTGATTCGGGTTGCGTGACTGAATGTCAGGGATCGGCCGCACGCGCCCAAACGCCGTTTTAACGGCCTGCGTCTTGCGGACTTCTTCGAGCGTGTGCTCGATGAACGTCGCAACGCCCTTGTACCGCGCGAAATAGCGCTCGATGTACTCGCGCGCCGTCTTCTGATCGATGTTGAGATTGGCGGCCAAACCGAACGGCGAGATGCCGTAGACGATTCCGAAGTTGACTGCCTTGGCCCGGGCGCGTGTCTCTTTGTCCATCGTTTCCGGATCGACTTCGAAGACCTCCGCCGCGGTGAGCGTGTGGATGTCTTTTCCGGTCTGGTAAGCGTCCACGAGCAGTGGATCGCCGGAAAAGTGCGCCATCAAACGCAGCTCAATCTGCGAGTAGTCCGCGGACATGAGCAGGTTGCCGGGCGCGGCGATGAACGCTGCCCGGATCTCGCGACCCACAGCCGTGCGGATCGGGATGTTTTGCAGGTTCGGGTTGGTTGAACTGAGCCGGCCCGTGGCGGTACCGACCTGGTTGAACGTGGTGTGCACACGACCCTGCGCATCGGCGAGCACCGGAAGCTGGTCCAGGTAGGTCGACTTGAGCTTCTGGAGTTGCCGGTGTTCCAGCACCAATGCGGGCACCTCATGGTGCTGCGCCAGGTCTTCGAGGATGTCCTGTGCGGTGGAGATGACCTTGCCTTTGCCGTATTTCAGCGGCTTGGGCAGGTCCATTCTGTTGAAGAGCACGTCACCCAACTGCTTCGGCGAGTTGATATTGAAGCGGTGCCCCGAGCTGGCATAAACTTTCTCGGCGAGATCATCGATCATCACCGCCAGCCGCGATCCCATCTCGCCCAGCAGCGGCCGATCGACGCAGACGCCGACCTGCTCCATCCGCAGCAGGACGTTCACCAGGGGAAGGTCGATCGCGCGATAGACATCCGTCAGGGACGAGTTCTCGTCGAGCTCGGGGAGCGATTGCGCTTCAGCGGCTTCCCGCGTCTTGCCTTTGCCTGCCTTCCGGCTGGGGGCAGGGGAGGTCTGCTTGGCGGGTGCCGCAGCTTCGTCAGGATCACCGAACAGCATCTCGGTTGTGAGCGCACCGCCCAGCCCGGGCTCGTCCTTGGGAATGGCGTGCTCTACCGTGGAAGCCTCCGCGAGCTGCTCGCGCAGCGCGATCGCGAGCCGGGCGACAGCAGCTGCGGACTCCGACAGGCGGTTCTTGTCCTTGGGATTTTCCTTCGTCGGTTGATGGATCAGGGCGCGGCTGGTCGTTCGCGCGGCGATGTCGACCAGCGTGTGCGATCCATGCGTCGGGTTGACGAGGTAGCTCTCCAGCATGACGTCGGTGATCTCGCCGGCCAGCTCGATGCCCTGGGGTGCGAGCGCGCGCAGGACCGCCTTGTAGTCATGCACCTGTTTCCGCAGGGTGGGATCCGTCAAGGCTTCGCGGAGCCCCGGCGCGTCCAGGGCAACTTCAATGCCCAGCGCCGGCTGTACGGCGAGGCCGATCCGGCGGGCAACATCGGCGATCTCTTCGACCTTTGCAGCAGGTTCGTCTGCCGTGTCCGAGGCACCGCCAAACAACGACATTGTCTGCGGCGGCTCGGGCTCGATCTCAGCCGCGCCCTCCAGCTCGGCGTCAGCACCGGCGTCTCCGGCTTCGGCTGCCACCTCCTCGCTCACCGCCTGCGCTGTCTCCGCGAGCGCAATGGCGAGGTACCCCGCTTCGCGCGCCTCATTCAGCAGGGCGGCGAGGTCGGCATCGGTCGCGCGGGCCACATACTCCGGCACCACTTCTTCCACATCCGCTACCAAGGACTTCAGCAGCGTCGTAAATTCGAGCTCGGTGTACAGCTTGCGCAGAGCGGCGGTGTCGGGCGCGGGCGTCCGCATCAGCTCCAGGTCGGCCTCGATCGGCACAGAGGTATGGATGGTCACCAGCTCCTTCGAGAGCAGGATGTTGTCCTTGTTGTTGGCCAGCGACTCGCGGTACGTCTTGCGCTTGATCGCCTCGGGCTGCTCGGTGGCAGCCGCAATCGCAGCTTCCACGGTCCCAAACTGCTGAATGAGCTCGATGGAGCCCTTGTCGCCGATGCCCGGCGCACCCGGGACGTTGTCGATCGCGTCGCCACGCAGCGCCATCACGTCTACGACCTTTTCCGGCACGACCCCGAGGGTCTCCTCCACCCCTTTGGCGTCGAGGATCAGGTTGTCCTTGGTCGGGTTCAGGATCAGGACGCTCTCGTTCACGAGCTGCATCATGTCCTTGTCGCTCGAAACCACGTAGACCTTGTGGCCCAGCGCGCTGAGCTGACAGCTCAGGGTGCCGATCACGTCGTCCGCCTCGAAACCCTCGTAGAACACGATCGGGATCCGGAAGGCCTCCAGCGCGCGCCGGATGTAGGGTTGCTGCTGAATGAGATCCGGCGGGGTCTCGGTGCGATTGGCCTTGTAGCCGCCGTACTCGATGGTCTCGAACTGCTGCGTTTTGATGTTGAACTTCTGCACGTCCTTCATCTGCCCGGCGAGCTCATTGCGGTGCACAGGCCGGCCTACGTCATACACCGCGGCCAGGTACTCCGGCGCGAAGTCCTCGCGCAGCTTGTTCAGCATGTTGACGAAGACGTAGGTCGCCGCCGTCGGTACCCCGGTGCGCGTCGACATCGGCCGGGACCGCTGCATGGCGTGGTACGCGCGGAAGATGAATGCCATGGTGTCCAGCAGGTACACGGGCGGCTTGGTGTCGGGGGATGTGGCAGACTTCGGGTTTTTCTCAGGCATCACGATCTCTCTACCCTAGGATGCCACCGCGCCCCGGGCTTCCCCGCCCTATCTTCGCGGAGCGGTATCCCGCTGCTTCTCGCGTCGGCACCGCGGGCTGCGCTAAAGTGCAGAAGATGAAGAGTTCACCGGCACAGCTCGCGGCACTCGTCCTGGCCCTCACCCCTGCAAGCTTTGCGATCCATGCCCGCGCCCAACAAGCGGTAGCGCCCGACGCGGGCTGCGTGCAGCAGAAGGGCAGCTATCTTTGCAACTGGTCGAGCTTCAAACTCGCTTTTGAGCGCGCCCACACGGTGTCCGTCGAGACCGGTTCCCTGGATCGCTCCACCGCGACCCAGGTCAGAACGCTGGTCGGTGAGCTGGGAAAGAGCGAGGTCCCCGCGGGTCACCCGGCCGACCTCACCATGCTGGTGATCCCCGTTGACACGGCGGGGATGAACATCGGGCCAGCCGATCATGAACTCGCCACGCTGCGCATCTACGCGCCGAACGAGAGTTCATCGCGCGGAACGCTGCTCTGGGCCGAGACCTACCGCGGTCAGGGTGACCGCCCATGGCCGTCCCAGGTCCACGCGCTGATTGAGCAGTTCCAGGGACGCTTCGGGAAGCGCTAGGTGGCTTCTACCCGGCGCTACAGCACCAGCATGCAATCCCCATAGCTGAAGAATCGGTATCGCTGCTCCACCGCGTGCCCGTAAGCCGCCAGCACGTGCTCCCGTCCGGCAAGGGCGCTGACCAGCATCAGCAGCGTTGACTGGGGCAGGTGGAAGTTCGTCAGCAGTCCGCCCACGAGCTTGAAGCGGTCATCGCCATCCGGTCCGGGTGACAGAAACAGGCCTGTGGAGCCCGACTGTGCCTGCAGCTGGAGCGGGTTCTCCGGGGACAAGGGGCCATGCTGCGCCTCGAACTGCCGCGCCAGGTGCTCCAGCGTGCGCGTGGTGGTGGTGCCCACGGCCACAATGCGCCGGTTGGCTGCCCAGGCCCGGTTTAAAGCCGCCGCGGCTTGGTCGGTCAACGTATAGGGCTCCGCGTGCAGCCGGATATCCTCTGTCCGCTCCACCCGCACCGGTTGAAAGGTCCCCAGCCCGACGTGCAGAGTTATCCGCGCGATCTCCACGCCACGCGCTTCGATCTGTTGCAGCGTCTCCGGGGTGAAATGTAGCCCTGCTGTCGGCGCGGCAGCCGAGCGCCCCTGGGTCGCTTGCGAGTAGACGGTTTGGTAGCGTTCGCGATCCTCCGGGGTGTCCGGGTGCTCGCGGTCTCGGTGGATATAGGGCGGCAGCGGCAGCGAGCCGATTCGCTCGACGGCTCCCAGAAAGTTCGGGGCAGGAGCAAATTGCAGCGTCCGTTCACCGAACTCCCCGACGGCGATGACCTCGGCCCGGAGCAATGGCTCGCGCCCTGGCTCTTCGGCGAAGAGCAACGACTCCCCCACGGGAGCCTTCTTCGCAGGCTTCACGAGAGCCTTCCAGACCTGTTCCCCGTTCGTGGAGACCTGTTCCGTGAGCAGGACCTCCACCAGCCCGGCAGGAGCCGGAGAGCCAGCCTGGGTGCGCAGCCCAGCGCGTGTGGCAAAGAGCCGCGCCGGCAGGACCCGGGTGTCGTTCAGCACCAGCAGATCTCCGGGCGAGAGCAACTGCGGTAGATCGGGAAAAGTACGATCCTGCCAGCACCCGGTCCGCCGGTCCAGTTGGAGCATCCGGCTGGTGCCACGGACGGCGGGAGGGCGTTGCGCAATCAGTTCCGGGGGCAGCGCAAAATCGAAGTCGGAGACCAGCATCGGCTCCTCCAGTCTAGGGCTTTTGCTCTGCACCAGGCAGGGCAAGTATGACGGCCTGATCAAGCCCGCGCTGGACGGCTTCAAGCTCCGGTGGCCCATGCGACGGCCATCCAAAACGCACCACCGAAAACGGTTTGGGGATGGCGAACCGGTCCCACGAACGCAAGCGCCACGCCCGTTCGGGTTCCGCGTGAAAACACCCGACCCAGCCCGCGCCGACAAGCTGCGCCAACTGCGCGGGCCCTGCCTTCGCAATGCGCCGAGGCCCCTTGGGTCCGTCTGCCGTGAAGGCGCAGATGTGCCCCGCGCCGTAAGCCTCCACCATGCCGCGCAGCCCAGCGGCAGCGCCCCGTGAGCTGGAGCCCCGCACCGCGACAAACCCCAGCTTCTCCACGGTGCGCGCAATCAACTCGCCGTCAAACGAGCGCGAGATGAGAATGGCGATCCCCAGGCCACGAAAGCGATACGCGCAGGACAAAAGGCCCTCGTGCCAGAAGGCGAAGACGGTCGGACCGGGCACAGTATGCCCTGCCGGCGTATCCGGGGCGGCGATATCCTCCATGCGCCAGGTTGTGCCCAGCGCACGGATCAGCCACGCGGTGAGGGTCGGCACGATCGCAAGCAACGCTCTCTGCTTGCCGGTGAACGAAGGCATCACGGCGAGTGTACCTGCCCCGCCCGCAGGCACGGCGTCATCGCTGCAGGTCGGCCCGCAGGTGCTCCGCCAGCCGCAGCGCAAGGGCCATCAACGTCAGCGTGGGCAGATGCGGACTGCCATCCGGAAAGACGGCCGCGCTCGCAATCCACAGATTGCCGATCCCATGAACCCGCAGCTGCGGATCCACCACACTGGATCGCCGATCCGTTCCCATGCAGGCGCCACCCATGGCGTGGCGTGCGTCCTCCACACCCGGTATCTGGGGGTGTGGATCAGCCCCGGAGGCGTGCGGCGGGCCCTCTGCACTCCCCTGCAGGATGTCCTTGCGCCAGATCATGCCGCTCTGTTCGCTCAAGCCGATCTGGGCGAACCGCGTGCGCAGGTAGGCGGCCACAACCCGGATCGTCCGCAGGTCGGCCGCGGCATGATGCCAGTCGACCGCCACCTGTGCTTGCCCTGTACGATCCGGGACATCGCCAAGGAACACGCGCGAACGCGATGGGATCTCCTGCGCGACGTTGACCCGCAACGCGACCTTTGCGCGCGCGGAAACGTACCGTCGCCTGCACTGATGCGCTTCCTGCTGCAGATGCCACATATCCAGGCCGGCTCGCGGCAGAGCACCGAGATGCCGCCAGGGGCCTGCACCCGGGTCCTTTTGCCAGGCGCGCAGCGCCTCGCGCAGGGCGCCGACCCCGGAGTCCGCCGGCTCCTCGAATGTCAGATGTGCCACCGCCGGATTCAGGCCAAGCTTGGTATGCGTCTGCAGCTTAAAGGCATGGGCGGTTCCGCGCAGGCCGCCGACCAGCCACGGCCGAAACAGGGCGGCCGCCCTCTCACGTGCCGCGCCCTCAAATGCGGCCACTTCGACCGTGAGGTGGTCGTGGAAGTTCCTGCCCACCTGGTCGTGCCCGTTCCCCACCCCGGCAGGGCAGCGCGAACGGGACAGAAGCAGCAGGCGACAGGTCTCGGCTGTTCCGGCGGCCACGACGGTATGCTGTGCCCGCACGCCCAGCGGCTTCCCCCACGGCGCACGGACCCGCACCGCCTCGATGCGGTCGCCCTCGGCACTCAGCTCAAGCTCCGTCGCCTGGGCGTGCAGCAGAACCCTGGCGCGAGGGTGCTTGAGCAGCATGCGCCCGAGTGACCTGGCGAGATTTCGCCTGCCAAAGGGGGCAAACCTGGACATGGTGGGTACCAGCTTCGACATCGGCGCGGAAGGATTAAGCGACGGATCGCCCTGTGCCACCAGAAACGCCTGCGCACCGTAGGGCAGGTCGTCGACGCCGAGCAGTCGATGGATCTCGCCGTAGTACGGCTCCAGTTGGGAGACCGGAACGGGCCAGTTGGCGCCGTCACTCATCGGCAGCAGCTGGCCACCCCACGTGACAGAACTGCCGCCCAGGGCCCTCGTCCGGCCCTCACTCGTTCCGAGGTGCGGCTGGCCGGAGAGCCTGACTTCGGAGCTCAGCTCCTGCTCGGCAGCCTCCGGCGAAGCACCACCGGCCTCCAGCAGCACGACGTCGACGCCAGCATCACAAAGCTTGCTCGCCAGGACGAGGCCTGCGATTCCGCCACCGATGATGCAGACCTGGGCCTGCAACTCCGCCGGATCCCCCCACGTTCCGGCGCCGGCCCCTGCGAGATCGATCTGCATGCCGGCACCCCGCGTTAGCTATACCGCAGCCAGCGCATGATCTCCGGGAGGTTAGGCTTCTTGCCGTACATCAGGATGCCCACACGGTAAATCCGGCTTGCCAGCCAGAGGACGATGGCGATGGTCACCACGAGACCGGCGATCGACCCGGCGACAGCCAGCGCGCCCGGATGCCCCACAATCACGCGTGAATACATGATCAGCGGCGTTGTGAACGGGAAGAACGAGAAGGCCTTTGATACCGCGCCATCCGGGTTCGTGATGACGATCCAGATCACCAGCGAGCTGATGATCAGCGGCAGCATGAGGAAGATCTGCATCTGCTGCAGCTCCTGCTCGGAGTTGGTCATTGCGCCCAGCGCCGCCGCAACGGACGAATACAAGAGGTAGCCGAGAAGGAAAAAGACAACAAACAGCGCCGTCTGGCCCAGGGTGGGCAGGATATGCATGTCCTGGCCGATCAGCTGCATCTTCAGCGCGACCAGAGCCAGAGTGATCCAGATGCCGACCTGCGTCAGCCCGACCGCGCCGACACCGATGACCTTGCCCGCCAGCATTTCCGTCGGGCGGATCGTCGCCAGCAGCACCTCAAACACGCGCGAGGTTTTCTCTTCGATGATCGACCGTGCCACGTTCATGCCGTAGAACAGGATCACGAAGTACATCAGGAAGTACATGCCGTAGGCACTCGCCACGGCCGCGCCGGCGTGGTCACCTTTGCCGTTGGGGGAGGCCAGCTCGACCGGCTTCAGCAGCGAGCTCACCTGGCCTGCCGACATGCCTGCCTTGGCCAGCTGCTCGCGCGTCAGGGCGGCTCGTGCGGCATCCGCCACGCGGCCCCGGGTAATGACGTCGGACTGCACCTTGGGCACCCACTCAAACTGCGGGCGCGCGCCGGCCTCGGTCGCGGCGGTCACCACGAGATAGCCGTCCAGCGTGGAGCCCTTGCTTTTCAGCTCCCCGTCGAGCCGCTGTCTCGTCGTCGCGTCCACGGGTGAAAAGACATCCACCACCGGCTTGGTCCCGCTGACGCCGTTATCAAACTCCGTCTGCAGGTCCGTCCCGAAACGTGGGTTGTCGGTGAGTACGGCGATGTGCTGCCCCGAACCCATACTCCGGCCCATGAAGCTCATCGCAAAGATGATGCCGCCCATCAGGGTGGGAATGAGCACGGTCATCACGAGGAAACTCTTCGCGCGGACCCGTTCCAGGTACTCACGCCGGGCAATCAGAAACACGTTGTTCAGCGAGCTAGGCATGCACCAGACCTCCTGCCGTGGCGTAGTCCGGCGTGCCCTTTACGGTTTCAATGAAGATTTCTTCCAGGGTTGGCTCCATGACCTCGAACCGCGTGATCTCGACGCCGCTGGCTACGGCGTCCGCCAGCAGGGATTGCGCGACTTCCGGCGACTTCAACGTGACCTCGGCGATGCCCGCATAGTTCTTGAATTCCAGCACGCCCGGGTGCTGCAGAAAGCGCTCCGGACCGGAAAAGACCATCTGCACGCGGTTCTTTGGGTAGCGCCCCTTGACCTCGCGCATGGTGCCCGAGAGCACCAGCTTGCCCTGGTAGATGATCGCGATCGCGTCGCAGAGCTTCTCCACCTGGTCCATGCGGTGCGTGGAGAACAGGATGGCCTTGCCCTCGCTGCGCAGCTCCACCAGAGTGTCCTGCAACAGGGTGGCGTTTACTGGGTCCAGGCCGCTGAAGGGCTCGTCCATGATGATCAGATCGGGCTCATGCAGCAGCGCGGCGATGAACTGGATCTTCTGTTGCATGCCTTTAGAGAGCTCTTCGGTGCGCTTGTCGACCGACTCGGCAATCTGTAGCCGCTCGCACCAGATAAGGGAACGCTTCCGTGCGGTCGCTTCCGTCAGGCCATGCAGCTGACCCAGAAAGATGAGCTGGTCAATGACCTTCATCTTCTTATAGAGCCCGCGTTCCTCCGGCAGGTAGCCGATCCGGTTCAGGGCAGAGCGGTCGAACGGCTTGCCAAACAGCTCCACGGCGCCGGAGTCCGGGACCGTCATCCCGATCATCATGCGGATGGTGCTGGTTTTTCCGGATCCGTTCGGGCCTAGCAGGCCAAACATGGTGCCGGGTTCAATGACGAGGGACAAAGCCTCAACCGCGACCTTGCTGTCGTACACCTTGCGAATATTCTGTAGCCGAACGATAGACATGGACAGGCTTCCAGTGTAGCGCGGCGATTTTGGGACCCGGGATGGGCACCATGTCCTTTCCGCCCGTACCGGCGCGCGGCTCGGGATGAAAGAATACGTCCATGCACACGGCCGCAGCGTTGCAAACCGAACTCTGGACCTCCTGGGCGTCGCTGCTGCGCTCCTATGCCGCCGCCCACGGCTTGAACGCCCCCCAGCACGCCGTGGTTGAGGTTTCGAGCGATTCCATCACGCTGCGTGTCGGTTCACGCTGGCTCACCTTCACGCACACCGAAGTCGAAGGCTCCTATCACCCTGTCCAGGCCTTCAGGCTGAATGAAAACGGCACCGTCACCCTGGCGTCCGATCCCGAAGAGGAGATGGACCTCGTAGCCGAACGCTTTGCCCGCGAGATGCTGGCGTTCGCCTGAAATCTCACATTATCGGGAGCGCTGGATGGCTCCGTGTAGCAGCGCAGTGATAATCTGGGCAGTATTGTCAAACCGAGGAAAACAGATATGTTGACGCAAGCTGATCGGGGAGCTTCGGGCAACAACGTCGTGAAAGCACCACAGATCGACCAGCCGTATTTTCCGGCCATCGATGGTCTGCGCGCCATCTGCGTCATGCTCGTCATCGCCGAGCACCTGAAGGGCGGCCCCCAGTACTTCGGCCACCTTCCCACCTGGCTGGGCGTGGACATCTTCTTCCTCATCAGCGGATTCATCATCACAACGCTGCTCTTCCGGGAGGAAGCCCAGGTAGGCCGGGTCGATATCGTGGCCTTCTACGTGCGGCGTTTCTTTCGCATCGTCCCGATCTACACCCTGATTCTTGCCGGCTATTACGCAGCTGCCCTCTTCAGCAAGCACCGCTTGCACCTCATGCTCTACTACTCCAAGTACCTGCTGACTTTCTGTGCAGAGTTCATCAAATTTCTCCCGTACGACCCCAAGAACCAGCCCCCCTTCGGCAGCACCTGGACCCTCGGCATTGAAGAAAAGTTCTACCTGATTTTTCCGCTGGTCTTCTTTGTGTTTGCCGCGCCCAAGTGGCGGCGGTATGTCATTCCGGCTCTCCTGTTGGTGCTGTCGCCCTTGTTCCTGTCGAACACGGCAGCCTACTGGCTGTACCGCTCGTACTTCGGCCTGCTGATTGGCTGCAGTCTCGCGATTGTTCTGCACGGCAAAAGCGCTGTCCGCTGGCGAGCCGCACTCTCGGGGATACCGGCCACCGTCAGCGTAATGCTTGCCCTGGGAGCCTTTTACCTCGTCAAGGTGAACTGGCACTTCACCTTTCTCTTTGACATTGTCGGTGCGGGCCTGCTGGCCTCGCTTCTGCTCCTGAACTCGTGGCTCACTGCCGGGCTCAGCCAGAAGTTCATGGTCTGGCTGGGACGGCGCTCCTACTCGATGTACCTGGTCCATACCTTTGCGCTGGACATCGTGGAGCACTTCCTCCATGTGCACTCGTTCTTGAGCGCCCTGCTCTGCGTCGTGCTGGGCACGCTGCTGGCAGCCGGTGTCGCGGGCATCCTGTACCGCCTGGTTGAAGAGCCCTCACGCATCTACGGCAAACGACTGCTGCAGCGAAGGCGGCAAACCGCCAGCAGCATCAGCCCCGGGGCAAGCCACATCCCTGCTTCCTAGGATCGGGGCGCCTACCCAATGTTCCGGGACACTGGCCCGGGGTTCGCGCAGCTGAAGGCAAAAGCTTCTGGGCCCTCAAGGGCCCGTGTGCTATCTCTATACGGAAGCGTGCCTACCGAACTCCATCCCGCCACGTTCCGGTTCATGCCTGTGCGACGCTGTTGTCCCTGCTGTTGCGCCGGCTGAAACACGTCGCCCCACGATCCGCCCTGCCTTGCGGATCTGCTCTAACGAGCCGCATCCCCTAGCAACCCACATCCCAAGGAGTTCCCATGCCGGCCGTTCCGCGCCGTCTTTCGCCCGATACCTGGGCCGTGCTGCTTGCCATCGTTCTGGCGATCCTCGTTCGCCTCCATGTGCTCAAAACCGTTCCCTGGTAGTCCGGAGCTCCCTTATGTCGTCGTCCGTCAACACCGTAAAGCTCGCTGAAGAAGCGGTCGTTCTGCCCGAGATTTCGTCCCCTGCGGCGAAGCCCGGCAATCTCCTGGGCCTGCTGCCCGGCATCGCTCTGCTAGGCGTCGTTGGCTACGCCGGCAAGCTCACGGAGCAATCCATCGCGCGATATGGCAAGGCACACCACCTTATCCTGCCCAACATCGAGTACGTGCTGTGGGCGATCCTGTTTGGTCTGCTGATCTCCAACACGGTCGGCCTTCCAGCCATCTTCAGACGTGGCGTGGCAACGTATGAGTTCTGGCTCAAAACCGGCATCGTCCTGCTGGGAGCCCGGTTCATTCTGGGTGACATCGCGCGGCTGGGCGGCATTTCATTGATACTCGTCTTCATCGAGCTCGCGCTGGCCCTGACGTTTATGACCTATCTCGGAAAAGCCTTCAAGCTCTCCCCCAAGCTGGTCAGTCTGCTCGCCGTGGGCTCCTCGGTCTGCGGCGTCTCCGCCATCATCGCTACCCAGGGTGCCATCGATGCGGACGAGGAGGACTCCTCCTACGCGATCGCTGCCATTCTTGCCCTTGGCGCTATTTCGCTGCTCGTCTTTCCGCTGATAGGCCACGCGCTGCACATGAGCGATCATGCGTACGGCGTTTGGACCGGTCTGGCCGTGGACAACACCGCGGAGGCCACGGCCGCCGGGGCGATGTACTCCGACGCCGCGGGCAAGTTCGCCGTGCTGGCCAAGACCTGCCGCAATGCGATGATCGGCTTCGTTGTGCTCGGGTACGCGCTCTACTGGGCGTCCAAGGGGCAAGCCGCGAATATCGACAACAAGGCGTCGTTCCTGTGGCGCAAGTTCCCGAAATTTGTGCTCGGCTTCCTGCTTATCTCCGGGCTGGCGACGGCTGGCGTCTTCAGCAAGCCCGAGCTGACCGTCCTCGGCAACCTGTCCCGCTGGGCGTTCCTGCTGACCTTTGCCGGCGTCGGCCTGCGCACCAGCTTCAAGGACCTCTCGAAGCAAGGCATCCGTCCGTTCCTGGTCGGGGCAATCGGTGAGATCGTCATTGCCGCCATCACGCTGGGGCTGGTGTACGGCGCTGACCGGCTGTATCACCTGTGAGCCTCGAAGGGCGCGAGCAGCCGCGCGAAGTCGTGCGGCGCTCGCGTCCATTGCATCTGCGCCGCGATGCGGGAGGCGAAAAGCGATCCCTGCGCCGGCGTGCACGGCGGTCTAAAGGGCCGTATGATTTAGGACGATATGGCTGCGATTGCCAACACCATGTTTTCCCCCCAGCTTGCCGAGCGCTTTGACCGGCTCGTGACCCTGTACCCCATCCAGCGCTCCGCCCTGATTCCCATGCTGCTCTACGCGCAGGACGAGGTCGGCTATGTCTCTGACGGGGTGGTCGCCGAGATCGCCCAGCGGCTCGATCTGCTGGAACTGGACGTCCGCAACGTGCTCAGCTACTACTCCATGCTGCGCACGGCACCCGCCGGCAAGTACAACATCCAGGTCTGCACCAATATCTCCTGCATGCTGCGCGGCGGCTACGAGATCCTGGACCACTGTAAACACCGGCTCGGGATCGAACACAAAGGCGTCACGCCTGACGGCATGTTCTCACTCGAAGAGGTGGAATGCATCGGCGCCTGCTGCTGGGCTCCCGCGGCGCAGGTGAACTATGATTTCCACGAGTTCCTGACCCCCGCCAAGGTCGACCAGATGATCGCCGACTACTCCGAGGGGCGCGGTACGGACGTCAAGTAGATCGCGTAAGGCAAAGTTTCCTGTGACAAAATGCGCTTCCCGCGCTTAGACTGCGACGGCCGACGCCCCGCCAACTTTCCGCGTCGAGACCCCCTCCGAGGTCCCGAAGTATGTCGCGTGTCCTGCCTGCGTTCCTTCTCTCTGCTGCCCTGTCCTGTCACGCCGCCCTTCCGATGCCGCAGAACTCACCCCAGCACAAGGCCCAGCTCGAGCAGGACGAGGCTGTTCTCCAGAGCCACACCCTCACGATGGACGAGATGACGCGGCTGATACAGGTCATGCATGACCTGAGCGAGGCTGCCAAGGCCGATCCTTCCTTAAAGGACAGCGTCAAGACGGACAACGGAGAGGATCAGGAGACGCTCGATCAAATGAGCGCCGCGCTGAGCAAGTCGCCCAAGGCTGTGGCTATCTTTGCCGCCCACGGTTTCACGCCGCACAGCTTCGCCGTCGCTACCATGTCGATGGTACAAAACGCGCTGGCCGCCTTTGCCGTACAGAACGGGGCCAAGATGGACGATGTGGTCAAGTCAACGCACGTCAATCCGGCGAATGTGAAGTTCATGCTGGACCATCAGGCTGAAATCGAAGCGCTCAAGGCCAAATACCCGTCGGAGAGCTGACGCAGCCCGTTTTGCACCCGGCAACAATCGGCGAGGAACTTGAAGAGCCTGGGGCGTGCACCGGTATCCGCCCGCGCACGCTTTGTATACTGAAAGCCAGCAGGTACTGCCTTCTTTATGCCCAATCAGGTCTCGCATCCCGACGAAGTCATCGTCCTCAAGCGCCGCTTCGGCCAGGGCGCTGCCGATATTGATCGCTACGTAGAGCTCGACGGCTACAAGGCCGTCCAGATGGCCCTCGACAAGGGCCCGGACGGCCCCGCCTGGATCATCGACACCATGAAGGCCTCCGGCCTGCGTGGCCGCGGCGGCGCCGGCTTCCCGACCGGCATGAAGTGGAGCTTCGTCCCCAAGCAGTCGGAGAAGCCGAAATACGTCCTCGTCAACGGCGACGAATCCGAGCCCGGCACCTGCAAGGATCACGTGATCTTCCTGAACGACCCCCACGCGGTCGTGGAAGGCACGATGATCGCGGGCCTTGCCATCGGCGCCAAGGTAGGCTTCATTTACCTCCGCGGCGAGTACCGTTACCTGCTCAAGGTGGTGGAAAAGGCCGTCGCCGACGCGTACGCCAAGGGTTTTCTGGGCAGAAACATCTTCGGCCGCGAAGGCGTTGACTTCGATATCGTCACCCAGACCGGTGCAGGGGCCTACGAGGTCGGCGAAGAGTCCGCACTGATGGAGTCCCTCGAAGGCAAGCGCGGCGTTCCGCGCATCAAGCCGCCGTTCCCGGCCGTTGTCGGCCTGTACGGTGGCCCCACGGTCATCAACAACGCAGAAACCATCGCTAACGCCCCGCACATTCTCCTGATGGGCGGCCCTGAGTACGCCAAGCTCGGGTCTGAGCGCAATGGCGGGACGAGACTCTTCGGGATCTCCGGCCACGTCGAGCGGCCCGGCGTCTACGAGCTGCCCATGGGCTACTCGCTGCGCAAAGCCATCTACGAGGTTGCCGGCGGCATCAAGGACGGCAAGAAGCTCAAGGCCGTCGTCCCTGGTGGCTCTTCCTGCCCCGTGCTCAAGGCCGACGAGATCGACGTTGGCATGGATTTTGACCAGATGGCCAAGGCCGGCACCATGCTCGGCTCCGCCGGCGTCGTTGTGCTCGACGAATCGGTCTCCATCGTCGAGTTCGCCCTGCGGACCATCAAGTTCTACCAGCACGAAAGCTGCGGTTGGTGCATTCCCTGCCGCGAAGGCACGGACTGGCTCAAGAAGACCCTCACGCGCTTCCATGCCGGCGCCGGCACGAAAAAGGACATCGACAATATCCAGTACCTCGCCGAAAACATGATGGGACGCACCTTCTGCCCACTCGGCGATGCCGCAGCGATGCCCACCCTCGGCTTCATTAAAAAGTTCCGCTCTGAATTTGAGGAGTACCTCGCCGGCGCGCGCGTCGACCATCCGCTGATTCAGATCCAACCCTTCGGCGAGACCAACGAGCTTGTGGGAGCGCACTAGTTCAACCGCAGTCGGAGTCGTTGATCCAATCATGTTTGTCATGCGATCCAAATCGGTGCTTTGCCTGCTCCCGGGTCTCTCGGCTACCGTGTTGCTGGCGGGCGCATTTGGCTGCTCCTCCAAACACAAAGGCGTGGGCACCATCGGCAGCGACGGCCACGGTGTCGATCCAAGCTGGACCACGGCCGCCCGGAGTTGCTGGCCGGAGCTGGGC
>CAZZXY010000057.1:0-28732 GCA_964658105.1 Verrucomicrobia bacterium Tous-C9LFEB
AGGAACGCCAACGCGCAGCGCCAACAGAAACGCCATCGCGCAGCGCAGCTTCCAGATGGCAAGATGCTTATATGTCGACGAATCGCCGTACCTTTCTTCAGGAGGCCACCTTTGCGGGGGCTCTACTCGCACTCGGGCGCACCGGGCTGGCCCAGGCGGCCGGGCCGCAGGATCCAAAGAAGACCGGCGTTCCCGGGACGACGGCAATCCCCGCAGATCTGCCCACCCTGCGCGAGGCCGGCGAACAACGAGGCTTCCTGGTAGGGACAGCTGTCGCGGCAGGGCCGCTGCGCACCAACCCTGCCTATGCCGAACTGATCAAGCAGCAGGCCAACATCGTCGTCGCCGAGAACGCCATGAAGTTTGGCCCGCTGCGTCCGGGACCGGACAAGTTCTTCTTTGACGATGCCGATGCGCTGTTTGCCTTTGCGGAGGCCAACGGCATCAAGGTGCGGGGACACAACTTTGTCTGGCACCGGCAGTTGCCGCCGTGGTTTGAAGGCTATGCGACGAAGGCGAACGCCGCCTCCATCCTGACCAACCATATTGAAACGGTGGGCGGACGCTATGCGGGCCGGGTGCATAGCTGGGATGTCGTCAACGAAGCCATTCAAGTGGACGACAAGCTCCCGGGCGGCTTGCGCAACTCCCCTTGGTACAAGCTGCTGGGTCCGGAGTACATCGATGCGGCCTTCCGGACCGCGCGCAAGGTGGATCCCAAAGCCTTGCTTTGCTACAACGACTACGGCATCGAAGGCGAAGCACCGGATCAACAGGCCAAGCGCGATGCGGTGCTGGCCCTGGTGCGCGGCATGCAGGAGCGCAATGTGCCGATCGACGCTGTTGGCATTCAATCCCACATTTCCGCAGGGGCAAAGCACGTGTACGGTGCGGGTCTGCAGCAGTTCATGCAGGAGGTCGGGAGCATGGGCCTGAAGATGCTGCTGACGGAGATGGATGTGAATGATCGCGCGCTGCCGGTGGACATACCCACCCGGGATCAAGCGGTCGCGGCGACCTATGGAAGCTACCTGAAGACGACGTTAGCCAATCCCCATGTGGTCGCCGTGCTGACGTGGGGCATCACGGACAAATACACGTGGCTGAACGGCGAAGACTCTCGCCCGGATCACCAACCTGAGCGCGCACTGCCCTTCGACGCGGACCTAAGGCCAAAGATGGCGTATGTGGCCGAGGTGGACGCGATTCGGAATACGGCAGCCAGGAGCTGACGGCTGCTGTTCTTAGTTCTTAGTGCTTAGTGGCTAGGAGCTAGTGGCTAGTGGCTGCACCGAGATTCACCCTGAGGAGACTTGTATGGAGATGAAAGCTGCGGTCATTCATGAGGCGGGCGGCCCCGAGGTCCTGAAGCTCGAGACGCTCCCTGTTCCTGCACCGAAGAGCGGCGAGGTCCTGATTCGTGTGAAGGCTTTTGGGCTGAATCGTTCGGAGATGTTCACGCGGCAGGGGCTTTCGCCGAATGTGAAGTTCCCGCGCGTGCTGGGCATTGAGCTTGCCGGCGTGGTGGAAGAGGCTCCTGGTGGAGAGTTCGCGAAGGACGCCATTGTGGCGTCCGTCATGGGAGGGCTTGGGCGTGACATCAATGGCGGGTATGCCGAGTTCTGCTGCGTGCCGGCGAACCAGGTGAAGTCGATCAAGACGGAGCTGCCCTGGGAGATACTGGGCGCACTGCCGGAGATGCTGCAGACGGCCTGGGGCTCGCTGTTCAAGTCGCTGCGCCTGGCGAAGGGAGAGACGCTGCTGGTGCGCGGCGGAACCACCTCTGTCGGTCTGGCCGCGGCCGCAATCGCAAAGAACTTCGGCGTGCGTGTATTCTCCACAACCCGCAATGCGAAGAGCGAATCGCTCCTGCTTTCAAGCGGTGCAGACAAGGTCCTCATCGACGATGGAGCGGTTGCGAATCAGCTGGAGCAGGACGGCAAGGTAGACAAGGTGCTGGAGCTGATTGGGACCACGACGCTGAAGGACTCGCTGCGCTGCACGAAGGAGGGCGGCATTGTGTGCATGACGGGCATCGTGGGCAATAGCTGGGCCTTCGACTCGTTTGCACCAATGGAGGCTATTCCAACCGCTGTATGCCTGACGAGCTACGCGGGCGAGAACCCCGACTTCATGGCCATGCCCTTCCAGGAGCTGGTGGATCAGGTAGCAGACGGTAGCCTCAAGGTACAGGTCGGCAAGGTGCTGAAGCTCGACCAGATCGTCGAGGCGCACCAATTGATGGAAGATAACAAGGCAGGCGGCAAGATCGTTGTGCTGACCTAAGAGCGCAGAAGTGCGGACAGCTGAAAACGAGGCGCCCGTCCTAGGATGGGCGCCTTTCTTTTGCCTGGGCGTGAACCTTTTGCCCCTTCGGCCCGAATATCGAGTTGGAGACATAGGTTGACCGTTGAGCCGCAGCTTCGGACAGAATGGGCGCGCGATCCCGATGCCTTTGCTGCGGTATACCGCGAGCATGCGCCACGACTGCGGGCGTTTTTGCGGCAAATCGTGGGCTCGTCCCAGGCTGCCGAGGACCTGACGCAGGACATCTTCACCCAGCTCTGGAGCCAACCGAACGCCTTCGATCCGTCACGCGGAGGCCTGCGGACCTACCTGTTTGGCATAGGTCGGCACCGGGCGGCCGACTGGTGGCGGCGTCACAAGCCGGAAGACGGCCAACAAAAGCGCCGCGACAGGTGCGCGGCGCCTTTTTAAGCGATGAGGGGCCTCAGCTTTCGCTGAGGCCCCTCACTGCTTACTCTTCACCCAGAGCGGACGCGATATTGCTGTCGCCGTAGATGATGCCGCGGCCGTTCATGCCCAGGTAGACGCGCCCATACACGCGCGGGTCAGCCTGGATCAGCGTGGGACCGCCGTACTGGTGCTTGTCGTTGTTCACGCGAACCCACTGGCTTCCATTGGTGTCCGTGCGGTAGATGGCCATGGCTCCCGATCCAGCTTTGCCGTAGACGAACACGGCTTCCGCGTGGGTGAACGGCGAGGGCGCACCCACGGCGACCGAGTTCGCATAGGGCACATTGGCTACATGCGTCCAGGTCTTGCCGCCGTTCAGCGAATGGAACAGACCGTTGGAGCCAAGCGGAAGCCAGATATCGCCCACCCGGGCGAAGTTGACGTCCACCACACCGCAGCCTGAGCCATAGCAGCCGGAGACTGCGGGAAGACCGCTGGCCACCTGCTCGAAGTGGGCTGTGCCGCGTGTTGGATCTACCCTGGCCTGGTAGAAGTTCCCGTTGCTGTACGCAAAGAAGGTGTTTGCTGCCAGCTTGTCCGCGTACGCGACGGTGCCCATCGGGAGATTGGTAACCGGGATCCAGGTCTTGCCGGCGTCCGTAGAGAACTGTGTCGGACCCGCGTTGCCGCCCGGCGTCCACATCACGGTTGTTCCACTCGCGTCGACCGTAGCGGTCCCGCCGTTGTACGAGTAGCTCACACCCTGCGCGCATGTCGGGAACGGTGTCCACGTGGTGCCGCCATCCGAGGAAGACGCGCCAAAATTGCAGGCCGTCGTGGAGGTACTGCTGGGAGATTGCGTCCGCACGATGATTGACGGTTTCCCACCCGCCCAGTCCAGACTACCGACCGAGGTAGCAACCGGATTGGTGTACATGCCAGCCTGTGGCGACACGTTCAGGTCCGTGTGGACGAAGCCACCAATATCGCCCACGCCGCTGAGCAGGTGCGCGCCGCGTTTTGGGCTGATCAGGGCGATCACGGCAGCCTCCTCGACGCCGTTGCCTTCCACAGTCCAGTTCGGGGAGTTCCCGGTGGAAGCAAGCGAGACGTCATGCGTGCCGTAAATCGTCGCACCCGTTGCATACAGCAGGTGATCGGGATCGGAGGGATCAATCAACAGCCCGGAGATCCACCAGCCGAACCGTGCCGAGGGATTGGGCGAGTTGGGGTAGCTGGTGTTGCCGAAGGTCAGGTACGGGGTGGACGCGAAGACATTGGGATTGAAGTAGTAGTTCCCGTAGGGCGGCCCGTCGTCTCCTGCGCTGGAGGTGATGGCACCGAGGTTCTGCCATGTGCCGCCGGCGTCATGCGTCAGGTACACCGTGTCTACCGGGTACCAGCGGTCCATGGTGCTCACGGCTACCCATCCCGGATGCGTCGGGTCTTCCGTCAGGCCGACGAAGCCGCCTCTGGGCTGGGCCTGGAAGGGAGCGTCGATCGGGGGCGTGATGTCCGTCCACTTTCCGGTCGAAGGCTCATATTTTTCAACGAGGCCATAGTTGATGACGTTAGGACCCGGGAGGTCGTCGAAGGTCAGATACAGGTTGCCATCGGCGCCGAAGAGGGCGCGCTCCGGTGCGGGCGGCAGGGCTCCGGCGCTCGCGTTGTAGGACGCGGGCCAGGCCTTGGGCTGACCAGCAACAACGGTCCAGGTGGCGCCGTCATCCTTGCTTACATAGACGGTGGCTGTCGTGTACGAACCGACGTAGACCGTGCCGGCAGTCTTTGGGTCGAAGACGACCCAATGCACGCCGAAGCCGTCGATGGAGGCCTGTACCGGGAAGGACTTCACCTGCGTCCAGGTCTGGGCGCGATCTTCGCTGATCCACAGGCCGTTGAACCGCGTGCCCATCATGAGCTCCGCAGGCTTGAAAGGGTTGACGGCCATGCGTTCGCCCGCAGCGCGCCCGTCGTTGTTGGCACCCATTTCAAAGGGGGCGGGGTAGTTCTGAAATGTTTTGCCGCGATCGTCAGAGACAAGAAAGGCGCAGCAGTTCGGGTAGGCGTACATGCCGGCCGCGATGTACAGGCGCTCGGGATCAGTTGGGTCGAGCGCGATACTTTCCGGTCCGTTGAGGTTGTACTGGTCGGGCGAGTGGGCATCCAGCAAGGGCTTCCACTTGGTCTCCGCCTTGTTCCAGCGGTACACCCCGCCGATGTCGGTGCGCAGGTAGATCAGTCCGGGTTCGGTCGGGTGCGCCACAATGCCAGGGATGTAGCCACCTGCTGTGATTTTGACCGGCTTGAAGGTGTAAGGCTCAATGACCTGAGCGGTCAGTGAAGGTGCAGCGGCGCTGGCGGCAAGGAGCGCCACGAGGGCGAGCCGAAGCTTGGGGAGAGACAACATGACGTGAACTCCTGAACATGAAGAACCGCACGCAGGCCAGGCTCAGCCCACGGCAAAATGACCACATGATCCGTCCAGAGCAGCGGAACGGTACAAGGGCAGGGTGTCGCAGTGCGACGATGTTTTTGGCGCGCGGTAACGGTAACATCGGGCCGAAAAGACTGTCAAAGCGCAAAACAAGGGCCCGCCTCGGGTGAGGCAGGCCAGAGTCAACGCGGATCAGCTGGGCTGGTGGTGAACGCAGGCCTCTATTTCGGCTCGCCCGAGGCAGCAGCGTGGGCCCGGTATTCCTTCGCGAGTCCCTTGTCGCTCAGGGCCTTGATGAACACACCACCCACCACCGAGCGGGCCTGAAAGCCTGACTTCTCGCCGGTCTTCGTGTCGTACCAGTCGGTCATGGGGACGCGGCTGGTGGTCTCGTTGGTCCACTTGTAGATGGGATCGATGAGGGTGGCAAAGTCGGCAGGGTTGTCGGCGAGCGTGGCAGTCCAGAGTTGCCAGTCCAGCTTGGTGTAGTCTTTGCGGCTGTCGAGCGGAAGACCGTAGATGTTGAGTTTGGTCTTGTAGAAGGCGATCTCGCTTTCGCGCACGCTCTTTGGGAAAAGGTTGTAGTCAAGGATCTTGTCCCAGACGAGGTTGTACTTCTGGCTCCAGGTGTCGGGGGAGTTATAGGCGAGCTTGTAGTGGTCGCCTTCCTTGTCCATGGTGATCCATTTGGCAGCGTAGTCCCTGGCCGTGGCCGCATAGGCCCTGGCTTCGGCCGGGTGGTCGAGGCGCTTCGCGAGGTCGGCGTAGGCAGCGAGGGCGTCGATGGCTTTGAGCGAGAGATTTGCGTTGTGGGTGACGTGGCCAGCGAAGTCATCCGTGGTGAGCTGCGTTTCAGGGTCGAGACCGTGCGCCTTCAGGTAGTTGGCCCACTGGGTCAGCGTCGGCCAGTATGTGCGAGCCAGGTCGAGTCCATGCGCCTGGCTACCCAGCTGGGCAAGGGCGTCGATGAGGATGAGCAGGTTGCCGCTTTCCTCGACGGGCATCTGGTTCTCTTCGGTCTGTTCGCCGCCGCCATAGGTCTGGCCGTTGGCGAGCGGGTACTGGCCGAGATCGTGCGGGGCGAAGGGGAAGCGCCAGCGGTTCGGCAAGGCGACGTATTCGAGGAGCGGGAGGATCTCGGCTTCGAGGAGACGCGGGTTGAAGAACAGGAAAAGCGGAGCGGAGGGATAGAGCACGTCGACTGTATCGATACTGCCGTTCGAGAAGTTCTCCTTGCCGAAGTACATGGGCTGACCGTTGACGTCGGCGACAAGCTTGTGAGCGGCGATGGACTGCCGGTAGGCGAGGGTGCAGATCCAGGCGTAGTGTTCGCCCCCGGCACGGGTCATATCGGCGATGAGCCGCTCGTCGAACTGCGTGCCGCGCGTGTCGAGGCTGCGGTACTGCCCTTCGGCCTCATCCAGCATGGTCGCGACGGGCTTGTTGTCCCGCTGCCACCAGGGACGGAGGTTTCGGCGGAGGTACTGGATGCCGTACTCCTCGGTGTAGGCGACCAGAAGGTGGCGGTCGACGGGCTGCGTGCCGACCTGCCCGAGGGAGAGGGCGACAGCCATCTGCGGAGCGCGGTGGTTGCCGGTTTGCTCGGGGTCGAGATCGTCGGCGCGCTCGAGGGTACCGGCTGTGGTGAACTGGCGTGCGGGGTTGCCGGAGATGGTGGTCTCGGCCTGCTCGCCAGTGGGAACAACGAGGTGGAAGTAGCCCCAGTCAACGCGGAGATCGTCGCCGGAGCGATTGAGGACGGCCTGCTCGCGGGTGCCAACGGAGAGGACCTCGGCCGAAGCGGTGCGGTGGCGGGCAAAGTTGACCGGCTGGTTTTCATAGCTGGTGGCCAACTCGGCGTTCGCACCGAGGAAAACGGAAACCGCGTGCTGGGCGTTGTCGATGCTATGCGCCGTCCAGGTGATGTACGTGACAGGGCGGGAGAGGATGTCGAGATCGTCGAGGAAGGCCGGCGTAAAGAAGGCGAGGTCGACCTGAACGCCAGCCGCCGTGAAGCTGTACCGGGTGTGTGTCGGGGTCAGCGTCGTGGAGATCTGCGTGGCCGCGGGTACATCCCTGGGATCAGGGCCGATCAGGCGGAACGACTTGCCGTCGATACGGACGAGGCCGGTGAGGGGCTCTGCGTGACCGGTCCAATGCTTCGTGGGCGAATCGGTCAGCTTGTCCGAGTCCGACCAGATGCTGAAGTAGGGGTCGTGCGTGATTAGCGGCGTGGCGGGCGGCCGCAGAAGCTGGGGCGCGGCCTGTTGGGCACTGATGGCAGCCGGTGAGGCGAGCAGAATAGCAAGGGAGAGCAGGGACGAACGCAGACGCTGCACGCGGGGAGGCTCCTGAGGGCGATTGCCTTCGAGTGGAAACGCTACCACACTCGGCAGCAGTCCTGCACCACCCGTCGGGCCCGAAACAGTTCACGGCACCAGCCAGCCCTCATATGACAGGCTGGCTGATGCCGTTGAAGAAGCTGAGTTGTTGGTGATCAGCGAGCCTCCGTGGGGCTACTCGCTCTCGCGCGGTCCGGGCATGGTGCCGGTGAACTCCGAGCAGCAGGGCTTCATGGCATTCGTGAACTCCATGTACTCCACGCGCGTCAGGTCCGGGTCATAAAGGTTGAGTTGAATTTTGCCGTCGCGGCCTGCCTGGATCGAAGTGCAGGCTTTGCCTTCGCACTTGTTGGTCTGCAGTTGTGCCAGGACCGTCTGCATGCGCTCGGTGCCGAGCGAGAAATGGTTCATCACGCCTGCATGCTGCAGCGTTGCCTCGCGGTTCGGCTGCATCATGTACTCAAGCCAGTCCGTGCCGTCCGGGACCTGCAGGCTGATGTAGTCGTCCTTGGACGAGGGATCATTTTGCCAGCCATGCCAGTACCCCCTGAAGCCGAGGGTCTTGCGCCAGAAGGTATCTTCCTTGTCGCGGTCCACCACGATAAAGCCCACGTGGATCATGCGATGGCTGGTCGCGGAAGGAAGAGGCTGCGAGGCGGCGGCGAGCTTCGGGATGCCACTGAGACCTCCACCGCCTGCAGACGTGCGATACGGGCTTTGCACGAAGAGAACCAGGTTCCCCTCGGGGTCGTGCACGCCGAACTCATTGTCGTGCATGGGCTCGACCGTGGGTACGCCGTGCGCGGTGAGGTATTTTTCCATTCCCTGGACGTCACGGGTGGTGAATGCCACGGCGGCGAGCCGGTTGTTCGCCTCGGGCGGCGCCGTATTGGGCAGCACCTCGACCCATTGCGACCGATTCACAGCAAAGACCATCGTGCCGTTCGGGGTCTTCGTCTCAGCGAAGCCCATGGTCGGGCCGTAGAACTTTTCAGCCTCTGCCGGGTGCGTGGTGTAGTCGCGAAAGAATGCGATGCCTGTGATCGCTGGCCGAGCGGCTCCCTGGGCCCTGGCAAGGGTCGCAGGAAGGGCCGAAGCGGCTGTCAGTAGGCAAAGGGTGAACAAACGGTGGGCAAATCGCATGCCAGACACTTTCAAGCAGCCGATACACAATGGTCAACCCGCACCGCGGACGCGCCGGTTCGCCACAGCGCTGAGAAGTTCTTAGAATGGGTGGTGTATGGCGTTTCCATGGAAGGTCTGTGTCGTTTGTGATGAGGAGTTCGAGCTGAGGCCGGACAAGCCCGGCTTCGCGAACCGGTGTCCTGAGTGCAGCGCTCCCGAAGCAGAGGCGGAGCGTTCCCAGCGAGCCAGCGTAGGGGGCATTGACAAGAGTGACGCCGGGGCAAATGCAGAGCGCCGCAAAGCAATTCGCGACCTGCTATACCGGAAGGAAAGCTAGCCTTTACCGTTGACGGTCTAGCGACGGCGCCGATGCGCTGCCGGCGAAGGTAAGTGGTGGTGCTTTTGCCTTTTCGGCTGCAGGAGAGGTGGGTCGACCTCCGTCACGCCGGTGACGACCTCTCGCAGGGCCACAACGACCGCGTCGTGAACCTCCTCCCGAAAGGCATCGCGCACAGTCTGCGCGACCTCTTCAGGTTCGAAGCGAAGCTCCCGCGAGGGATCGATGATCTTGTCCAGGATCTCCTCAAACAGCGGACCGACGTCCAGGTTCTTGGCTAACACCTTGGCGACCTTTTTCGCCGGCGCATCCAGCGCCGCTGCCAGCAGATCGCTCGGAATGGCCGGCTTGGCCACCGCCCA
Source organism: Verrucomicrobia bacterium Tous-C9LFEB (assembly GCA_964658105.1). Taxonomy (GTDB): domain Bacteria; phylum Acidobacteriota; class Terriglobia; order Terriglobales; family Acidobacteriaceae; genus Granulicella. The sequence goes on from CAZZXY010000057.1 coordinate 9,301, forward strand.
GTCGGCTTCAAAGACCTCGGTCATCTTTTTCACGGCTTTGCTGTCGCGGAAAATCACTCCAACTTCGCGCCGGGCACCGAGTTCCAGGCGGCGCATACTCATGCTCCCAAGAAAGGCTTCCTGGCCGTCGCGCATCATGCCCCGCACATGGAGGCGCATTGCCGAGATACGCACGGGTAGATTCCCGTTCTTGATTGCAGCCCGCGAGATGACACGCACCTCAACGCCCGCCGTGATTTTGTTGTTCAGAATGCGGACAAACTCCGGGTCGGAGAGCTTCATCTCGTAGATCAGGAGCTGCTTTTTTGCTCCGAGGATGAATGCCTTCAGACCTTCCCGAGCGTTGACAGGGCTGACTAACAAGCGATCGTTCTCCGAGGTGAACGGTGTGCGCTTCACGTCCGCTTCAAAGAGACGCTGGGCCTCCTTGACGACGTCCGAATCCTTTACGACCGCCGCAAAGGACCGGCTCAGGGTGATGTCCATGTGCGTGTAATTGAAGGCCAGCAGATGGAGCTCTTTGCCGTCCACGATGAACATCTTGCCGTGGTATCGGACGAGATCATCGGCGGTGCGCGCTACCGTGATGCCCTGCTCCAGAAGCCGCATCTCGAAGCGACGCAGGTACTTCTCACCGCCATGATTCGTGTAAGCAATCAGTGCGGTGACGGACACGCCGCGATGGGCTGCTTCGACAAGGGCCCGCTCGATCTCGGTTCGATCAATGCGGAAGATCAGGATCTGAATGCTCTTCTTCGCGCCGTTCAGCGCCTCGATTATCGGCTGAATGCCGTCTTCCGGCTGAACAAGCAGTTTCACTGAGCGTCCTTCTGCTGGACAGAGAACATGCCCATTGCCACAAAGGATGCGTCTGCCCCCCGGCAAGATGTTTTTGGACGATCCAGAAAGCTCTCTGAAGCGAATCTGCTTCTAAGGCTTGTGCCTCTCTCCGCGTGCCGAGGAACCTTGATGTCCCGCTTTGCCCGACCGTTTTCCCTGCAGCAAGTCGTTGTTTCGCTGCTGCTTGCCCTCACCGCCCAGCCCGCTGTCTTCGCCCAGGACGGAGCGGAGGAGAAACCAAAACAGACCAAATCTGACAAAACCGCCTCCCCTGCAACTGCGGACACCAAGCCGGTCCTCTGGGAGGATCCCGGTGCCATCAGGGAGAAGGACCTCTTCCTGGGCCGTGGCGGAGACGATCACCAACCAAAGGCGCCCTATACCTTCGTCAAGGAAGACAGCAACGGGACCAATCCGAAGTTTGACGCGAGGGACGCAAACGGAAAGAAATGGAAGGTCAAGCTTGGATCGGAGGCCCGCCCTGAGGTCGTGGCTTCACGGCTGCTCTGGGCAGTTGGCTACTTCACCAACGACGATTACCTGCTGCCCTCCGCTACAGTGGCCAACCTCCAGATGAAACGCAAGACAGATTTGATCCAGGGCGAAACGGTTACGGACGCACGCTTCCAACGCAGGCCCGGTCAGCAGAAGAGGACCCACGACTGGCGCTGGAAAGACAATCCCTTCAAGGGCACGAAGGAGTTCAACGGCCTTCGCGTCATGATGGCGGTGATGAATAACTGGGACTTGAAAGACGTAAACAACGCCGTGTATCAGGACGACAAGCACGACCGGCAGATTTACCTGGTGTCCGACATCGGCGCAACCTTTGCCTCCAACAGCGAGCACGTCCACCACGACACGGATAAGGGCAATCTCGCCAGCTACGAGCACTCAAAGTTCATCACGAAAAAGACCGACAAGGACGTCAGCTTCGGCACCCCGATGCTTCCGGGAGGATTGGTACTGCGGCAAGGTCCCATCTTGCTGGGAGAAGCCGTCCGTCGCTCGGCGATCGATTGGATCGGCCATGACATCCCGCTCGAGGATGCACGCTGGATCGGTGGCCTGCTCGGCCAGTTGAGTCACAAGCAATTGGAAGATGCTTTCCGGGCTGGGAACTTCCCGGATGCGGAGCGGGAGCAGTTTGTGCAGATTGTGGAAGATCGCATCACCCAACTAAAGGCACTCTAGATCCGAAACCGAAGTTCGCCGGTGTAGCGCCTGCGGGGCAGGCGCTTTGCAACTTACGCGTCATGGTTGAGCGTCGAGGCCTCCAGTAGCCTTTTGGCGTAAGGGGAATCAGGTTCCGCGGGATCGCCCGCGGAAGGCGCTCCGGGCACGGTCAGCACGCGCGCTATTCTCTCCTACGGCCTGACCTCGAAGGCTCCCCTATGACGGCGCAGCAAGCTGTTCTATCGCTCGGCATGATGACACTGGTGGGGTGCGGGGGAGGGCTTGTCCTGATTCATGACAAGAACCCTCTTTTACGCGGGCTCAACTGGATGGGAAACGCCCTGGTGGTAGGTGGGGTGGGCGCGGGACTCATCCTGCTATCCGGCCGATTCAGCTTCGTGGAACCGTTGGCAAATTTGTGTATCCTGCTGGCGTTCGTCTTTTGTTACCGGGCTGATCGGCACCTGATCGGCCTCGATACGAAGACTGACACGCAGACTACGGTGCTGATTGCCTGCCAGGCAGTGGCAATGCTGTCTCAATGGCTTCACCTGACAGGCTGGAGCACGAGCGCCTTTGTCCTCAGCGTGCTCGTGGCTATCCAGATTCGAGCCACGGCTGATGTGATTCAGCGTAACGGCGTAGGCAAGTCAAGGCAGCCAGCCCGTGTGACTGTGGCCGTGATGTATACCCTTCTCGCCGCAAACCTGGCTCGGGGGGTAGGTGCTGCCCTCGGCATGCTGACCTATGGACCCCACGCGGAGATGCTGAACCTGCTCAGCTACAGCTCGTTTGTGGCGTCCGCGATTGGCCTCGCGTTTGCGTTTTTCTGGAGAACCACCACCAAGCTCAGTCTCGAGTTAGAGCACATGGCCAGTACCGACCCCCTGACCCGCGTGTTCAACCGTCGTGTGTTTCTACAATGGTGTGAGAGCGAGCAGGCCCGCAGCCAGCGGCTACATGCGCCGTACTCCGTGTTGATGCTTGACTTCGACCATTTCAAGAAGGTGAACGACACCTTTGGGCACCACGTAGGCGACCAGGTCCTCTGTGCTGCCGTGGAGCGCATCCAGGACTCCATCCGCGGCATCGATGTGCTTTGCCGCTGGGGTGGTGAGGAGTTTGCCGTTCTTCTACCGAACGCCTCCGAAGAAGCCACGCTGATTGTGGCAGAACGGGTTCGCAGGAACATCCGGCTGATCGAGTCTTCCGACCCCCGCTTTGCAGACCAGGTCTATGCCGATCTACAGCTCAGCGCCAGTATTGGCACTGCAACCTTTGAAGGGGATGAAGACACCTTCCACCTCATGCTGCAGCGGGCCGACGAGGCACTGTACGAAGCGAAGAGGACCGGCAGAAATCGCGTCGTGCGCTCCTCGCGTACCCGCGACAGCGTCGATTTCGGTCACGGTCACCTCACCCTGAAAATTCCCTGACGCCGGAGTGGCAGTAGCAACACGAGCGGGCAAGTATCCCTCGACTAGCTCAGTGCTGGCTTCTCCACGTTGAACTGCACGTCATGAAGGTGGCGGTAAAGCCCGTCCTCGTGCCGCATGAGCTCATCGTGCGTCCCGGATTCCACGACATGGCCGTCCTGAATCGCAAAGATGCAGCTCGCATTGCGAATCGTGGAGAGCCGGTGCGCGATCACGATCGAGGTCTTGCCTGTCATGAGGCGATCCAGTGCCTCAAAGACGAGTTGCTCGCTCTCTGCATCCAGGCCGGAGCTGGGCTCGTCCAGAATCAGGATGGGTGTGTTTCGAATGATGGCGCGCGCAATCGCAATGCGTTGACGCTGTCCCCCGGAAAGCGTGATGCCCCGCTCGCCGACCGTGGTGTCGAATTTCTTCGGCAGCTTCTCAATGAATTCGAGCGCATTCGCAGTGCGTGCGGCCGCGACGATCTCGACGGAGGTCGCCTCGGGACGCCCGTAGGCGATGTTGTCCCAGATCGAGCCTGAAAAGAGAACCGTGTCCTGCAGCACAAGGCTGATCTGGTCGCGGAGACTCTTCTGCTTCAACTTCTGCACATCGTATTCGTCCACACGGACGGTCCCGGAGGTCGCGTCGTAGAAGCGCGGTATCAGGTTGACTAGCGTTGATTTTCCAGAGCCGGTAGGGCCCACCAGGGCAACGGTGGTGCCCGCCTCGACGTGCAGGTTGATGTCGTCAAGGATCGGGCGATCGCTGCTGTACCCGAAGCTCACATGCTGGAAGTCGATATCGCCCCTTAGCTGCGGTGCGTCTTTTGCATCGGGTGCGTCGCGCATCTCGCCATCGCTCTCGATCACCTCCCTGATGCGCTCGTAACCAACGTCCGCCTTGGAATACGAGTCCATGATCTTGGAGATGTCCTGCATAGGCTTGTACATGCTCTTGATGTAGCTGAGGAATACGGTGATGGTGCCGCCTGTTACGCCGGCGGTCAGTGCACTGGTTCCGCCAAAGTACAGCACAAGGCATGTCCCAATCCCGGTCACGATACTCACCGCGGGAACCAGGCGAGCCTTCAGTCGGCGCGCCCGCAGGGCAGCCTCGACTGTCTCCAGACTCTCGCCCTCGAGACGATGGACCTCATAGTTCTCGCGGGCAAAGGCCTTCACCACGCGAATGGAACCGAGCACCTCCTGCACCACCGAAAGCATCTTGCCCTCATGCTGGCGGACTTCGCGGGAGAACTTCTTCACGCGGCGCGTATACGTATACACAATCGCAAACAGAACGGGAACGACCATCATGGCGATCAGCGTGAGGCGCCAGTTGAGGTAAAAGAGGACGCCGATCATGCCTGCGATCGTGGCAACGTCCACGATGATGCTGAGCAGGCCGGAGACAATAAAGGTCTGGATCGAATCGATGTCCGATGTGACACGGCTGATCAGGTCGCCGGTCTTGGATTGATCGTGGTACGCCAGCGACAGCCGCTGTACCTGCGCATAGAGGCGCCGCCGCAGGTCATGCGTGACCCACTGTCCCACCGTCGTGGTCACCCACTTTTCACCATAGGTACACACTGCGTCCAGCAAGGCAATGAACAGAACGGCGGCACAAGCGAAGAGCAGAATGCTCCGCGGTGAGGAGCCAGCCGATCCGCGAATGACGCGCATCAGCCAGCCATGCGTCTGCTTGTGGCCGATGACGTCATCCAGAACGATTTTGAGCGGCCACGGGCCCAGTACATCCGCGACACTCTCGCCGGTAATGGCCACCAGGCCCAGCCATAGCTGTGCCTGGTGGGGGCGCAACAGCTCCCAGATAGAGAGGCCGCGTCGCCGCGCGACAAAGGGAGCCGGGCTCGTCACCGGCTCCGGATCGGTCAGCGGCTCAGGGGTCACATCCGGATCGCGTTGACCATCCTGTCGAGAGCTCGCCGGCGCAAAGCTGGGATCCAAGGGCATTGACCTTAAGATGCGCTGAAGGTGGCAAAGTGCCCACCCTGTCTCCGCCTGAGACTTACCGCTTGCTGCCCGGCGTTACTGGACGATCATGTCGCCGTCCACCTCTTCTGGCTCTGCTTCGCTGTCTTCTCCTATGTAGGTCTTCAGGTTGTAGCTAGCATCAGCCATGCGCTGGCACTCCGCTCTGAGCGCGCCTTCTATCCCGGCGAGCTCTGCCGCGGCGTTCTCGTATGCCTCATCGCCGCCGAGACGCCCGGCAATGCCTAAGAGTTCCGGAATCTGCAGCCAGCACAGAAGCTCCTCAAAGCTCTCCTTGTTGACGTAGGTCGTGCCCTTGGTTTCATTCAATCCCGCAAGCCAGCGGACATTGCCATCCACCCAGAAGCCAGCCGTCCGCAGCTCTTCAAGCGCGATGCGCCCCCCCAGCAGGAGGCGAACACGCGCCGCATAGCGCCAGGCGTCCTCACTCGGCAGACCGATTCCGGCGAAGGTCTCAGCAAGCGCAGAACGCATCTCGAGGCTGTCAAACAGGGTCTGACCATCGGCCGTTCCGGGCAATGCGTGGAACAACAGATAAGCAAGAATCGGTGTCCAGGTGCGCTCGAGCGGTATCCCCACGGCCGCACCCGGGACGAAGTCGCGCACCGCAGTCGGCCACGCGGCCGAGAAGCCGCGAGCCACGCTAGGCAGCGCCACTGCGGCTTTCACGAGCAGCGCGAGACCAGCCTGGTAGGCGACGGCACCCTTCGCCGTATCGGGCGCGATCTGCTCGAGCAGCTCAGGCGAAGCGACCTCGGTCAGTCGCCAGTAGAACTCGTTGCCAAGCTGAAAGAACCGATCAACGATCGGGTCAGTCACCGACTCAACCACGGCGTTCTCATCCCTCGGTACCGGCGTCTCATCCGCAGCGACCACAACGGACGATAGCGCCGGGCTTTGACCTGGCTGGCTCGCGAGTGCTGCAGGCTCCACGTGCGCCGTGCGGATGCGGGCCTCGGCATCGCCACGGGCGTTCTCTGAGGCAGTCTGGAAAGCCTCCACCTGTTCGCGGCAAAGAAGCCGGCGCAGCGCCGCATGGACGGCTTGAAAACGCAGCTTGTTCAACGCCTCATGCAGGTTGGGGACGCCCTGCCCGCCAAGCGCATCGCAGAGGCGATCCCATGGATACTCTTCGGTGGAGCGAAGATCGCGCCAGTTCAGCAGCACGGCGGACTGGTATCCACGCAATTCCATGTGGAAGCCTTCGTTCCGCAGGTCTGACGCCCGACGCAGATATTCGAGCTGCCGCGCATGATCGCGGAACGCCATGATGGCGTTGCCCTCACCCGGAAGAGCGAGCCCGTCCGCAAGGGAACGCTGCCGTAGTTCGCCGGTGCTCTTGTCCATGTCCGCAGCGGAGATCTTGATGGTGCCGTCCGTGCTTGTGTAGGAGTTGTTGTAGAGAACGATGGAACGCTCGTCGCCGTTACGGTTGGAGTAGGCAAACACGTTCTCGTTCACCGACCCATAGCCCGTCCAGAAGTCGTACAGAACAAAGTTGGCACTCTCGGCAAAGATGTACCGCCTCTTCAACAGTGGTGCGATCTCCGCCTGATGACGTGCGACCAGGTGCTCATCGGGCCACTCGGTCATGCGGGGCATCTTGAACTCCATGCCGTAACGCTCGGTGTAGCCCTCAATCTGGCCGTGCCCAAACATGGGCAGACCGGGCATGGTGCTCATCAGCGTGGCCACACCGAAGCACTTGTCACCGCTGCCGAACTGGTCAATGGTAGTGCGCTCATCCGGATTGGACATGAAGTTGACATAGCGCTTCAGGATGTCCGGATCGAACTCGATCGTCTTCTTCAGGTAGCTGCGATACTTGGCGTTCTCTTCATCGCGTAGCATGTTCATGAAGGCGGAGTTGTAGACGCGGTGCATGCCAAGCGTGCGCACGAAGTAGCCTTCGAGCATCCAGAAGGCCTCGGCGAGCAGCAGGGTGCCGGGCACCTCCGCCGCCACACGATCGACGACTTCGCGCCAGAACTCCGCGGGCATGATCGCGTTAAACTCCTCATCCGTCATGGCGTTTTCGGCACGTGACGGAATGGACCCGCCGACGCCGGGCAACGGAAACCAGAGGCGTTGCACGTGACGCTTGGCCAGCACCATGGCAGCGTCAAAACGAATAATCGGGAACATCCGCGCGACGTGCAGAATGGTCTGCATCACCTGCTCGCGCACGTATGCCTTGGAATAATCCAGTTGGGCGGTGTCATTCCAGGCAAAGGTAGTGCCGTCGTTGCCGTGATAGATATAGCGCGTCTCGCCACTGCTGTTGTAGCGAATGCGGAACGCCACAGCGGCATCCGTCTGGTCGTAGTAGTGATCATCGATCTTGATCTCGGCGCGGGAATCGGCGCTCAGGTCAGGACCGTTAAAGCTGTACGCCGGGTACGGGCTCTCCCAACGCATCACGAACCAGTCGGGGTGCTCGATCACCCAGGGCGAGTCGATGCCCATGTGATTCGGCACCATATCGCTCGCCAGCCGCAGGCCATAACGGCCAGCCCGGTCGCGCAGATTCTGGTACGCCGTGTTGCCGCCGAGATCTTCGGCGATGTTGTACTCCTTGAGCGAGTACGCCGACGCCACAGCATCGCTCTGTCCACGCAGATGCTTGATGCGCTGCGAGGCCACCGAGCGCTCCCACAAGCCGATCAACCACAACGCCGTCATGCCGCGATCGGCGAGCAGCCGCAACTCCTCGTCAGGGATCATGTCGAGCTTATGAATGTGGCGGCCGTACTTGCGGCTAAGCTGCTCCAGCCACACGTAGGTGCTCTTGGCGATCATGACGACCGTGGGCATCCATGCCTGGTCGGCAGAGAAGGCCTCGTACTCGTTCAGCGGCGCCTGGTAGTCGGTTGCATAGCCTCGCTGACCTGGCTTCAGACGGCGGACGCCGTCCGGCCCAATCTCGTACGCATCCTCGAAGCCGATGTACTCATCCCCACGGAAGCCCTCGCCGCCGAAGCCGGGTGCACCGTGCCGGTAGACATCCGGCCCGGCCGGGTTGAAGCGCATCCAGATCGCGATGTCCTCTTCCTTCACCGTATCGATTGCCAGCAGGATCGTCTTGAGGTCCGCGTCAATGTACTTCGCCCAGTGCTCGCGAATGTAATCCAGCTGAGCGGTGAGCGAGTCAGGGCTGAGGCGCTTGGGTGCCTCCAGCGCGTCAAGCAGCGAGCCGGCTTCGGGCGACACAGGCGGGCGCGTCGCGAAGAACTGAGGGAACTCCGCGACAACTCCGCGATACGAGGTTCCCTCCTTCAGGTCCTTGTCGTCGAAGAGCTCCCCAAAGCGCTGAAACGCAGGATTGGTGTTCGCCAGGTGCAGCAGCAACAGCTCTTCAAAGGCAGCTTCGCGGTTCGGCAGGCCATCTGTCTCGCCTGCCAGCCACTTCTCTGCCGTGATCCTGCCCGCAAGGATCTCCTGGTTCGGAAAGCGCTCCGTAAAGGTGCGCAGCAGCCGATCCACCTCCGCCTGTCCGTTCTGCACACTAAACCATTTCAGTGCCTCGGTCAGGACCTCGGGATCGATCTCCTTGCGGTAGCGCGCCACCATGGCATGGCTGAGTTCATCAATGAGACCCATGGCGTACAGCGCGCCGGCGTTCACCTGCCGCGCGGGATCGGGCACGCCGCCATTCTGCTCATTGCGTAGGGTGTTCAGCGCAAGAGCAAGCCTGCGTGCGGCGGCGACGTTCGCAAATACAACGTTGCCGGTATAGCTGAAAAGGAGGTCGCCTACGTCCAGCCGCTCACGAAGCGACCGCGCGATATGAAACTCCATGCTCTGTTTACCTCCAAAGGTCAGCCGCCGAACCAGCTCACCGGGCGGGTGCGCACACTGAAGGTAACAGCCTCGCGCCACCCGCCCGAGGCAAAACCGGACGTGATGCTGACCCGTCTGAGGGCGGAACCGGGCCAAGGGGATGCCTGTGGGATCGTCAGCCCCGGCAGCCGCGGATCTCCGCCACCCCGGGCCCTCCCCTATCTACAGGCAGCATCGACGATTACGGTGCGTTTGCCCCACGGGCAGGAGTACAATTCCGGCTCTTCAGGCCCGCGATCTTCCGCGGCTTCCAACCGGCCGCAAAGATCTGCGGAGTCAGACCTCGGGAGATCCCATGCGCCAATCGTTGAAGGCCCTTGTCTTCGTTCTAAGCGCGGCCGGTTGCCTCGCCCTGGGCGGATGCCACTACCGTTCCACCCACGACACCTTTTATCTTGTGGCTCCCAACCTGAAGCTCCCCTACTGGAAAAACGTCCAGGAAGGCTTCCGGCAGGCTGCCCAAGAGTACGGCGTCACCCCTGTGGTCGCCGGCCCTGAAACATACGACCCGGCAGCAGAAGCAAGCGCGTTCTCCGATGCCGTGGCGCGTCACCCTGCAGGCATTCTCGTCTCCGCGGCCGCGGCCAGTGCGCTCCACTCGGATATTGCCTCCGCTATCGGCCAGGGCATCCCCGTCATCACCGTCGACTCCGACGCCCCCTTCTCTGAGCGGCTCTACTTCATCGGCACCAACAATCTGGAAGTGGGTCACCTGGGTGGGCAGCGGGTGGTGCAACGCCTCCATGGCAAAGGCAACGTGGTCTTCTACAGCATCCCCGGCCAACCCAATCTGGACGAGCGCATGCGCGGGTACGAGGAGAGCTTCGGCAACAGCCCCGGTATCAGGGTCACCGGGATCGTGTCGACCGGGGGTGAATCCACCAATGCCTTCGACCAGACCGACCAGTACGTTCACCGCACAGGTGCCGACAAGATCGACGCCTTTATCTGCCTTGAATCCGAGTCGGGAAAGGCCGTCGCCGAGGTGCTCAAACGCAATCACCTGACCGATCGTGAACTGATCGCCATGGATGTCGACCCGGAGACGCTGAACCTGATCGCCGACGGCACCATCGACGCCACGGTCTCTCAAAGGCCCTGGACCATGGGATACGCAGGCATGAAGGCGCTCGACGCAGCCTATCGCAGCCCGCACTCCGGCTGGGAACACGACTACAGCGTGAACTTCAAGTCACCCTTTCCCGCTTACGTCGACACCGGCAGTGCACTCATCACCAAGGACAACGTGGGCATCTACCAGCAGTCGCCCCATAGCTCCGCTCCCTAAAATCAGCTGCTGTGCAGAGAAAAGGCACAAGCTCTAAGCTTGTGCCTTTTCGTCATCGAGCCTCTTATCCCGGAGAGCTGCCTGTCCGAGCTCCAGCCGCCCCATGGACCAAAAATCACAGCGTCCTTTTCAGGACGCTGTAGGGAGGGTGTCTTTTATCTGTGCCGCTCTCTCGAGGGCTGTCCTTATCCTCGTCTCTCCTGGCAGGGCTGTCATCGGCCCAAAGGATGAATTCGTGTCCAACTTTCGATGGACGGGTCCCCCTCAGGGAGTACCCCGCTGCCTCGGGTTCGGTCGTGCTCCCGCCCGGACGCTTTGTGTCGGCCAGCTGCTTTCCTTTGGCTGTACTCTTGGGTCACAAGGGTATGTGTATGCGTCGGTTTCTGTTGGGCATTTTGGGGCGGACAGTGTGGCTCACGTTGCTGGCCATGGGCGCGGCCACTCTAAGCATGGGACAGCAGGTGGTGCAGCGTGGCGCGTTGGGAGTCCCGTCTCAGGTGTACGACGAAACGCAGCAGTGGACCAACCCGATTCCGGTAGCGGGCGATCCCGATCAGGACGTCTATATCCCGGATGTCTCGAACACTCCCTGGCTCGAACGCAACTATGCCGACTTCGAGAACAAGGGCGTGTATACCGCCTCCTTCTTCACGCAATACAAGAAATCGAGGGCCTGCCGACGCGACGTGACCGGGTGGGGCTTAGCGGATGCAGCACACCTCGATGCCTGCATTGACATCGGTTACCGCGTTCGCGAGATTTCCGTCGACACCCTGCAAAAGACAGTGACCTTGATCTTCGCTTCCATGGTCAGCCAGGACGGTTTGCTGCTGCAGGACTCCACGCCGATGCAGCACATCACCCGCCGCTGGGCTGAACTGGACCCGATGGCCGTCGGTGCCCTGACAAAAACGACGCAAATTGTCGCCGACCAGATGGCCATCTACGATCGCAAGATGCGTGGCGTTCACTAGCTCGCCACGCGTCCTGTGATGCGCAGCTAGGCAGTCTTCACGGGATGAAGCGCCGCGCGGACTTTGTCGACATGCGTGCCGTGGCTGCGGATGGTCTCGTGGAGGACATCTCCGGTGACACCAAACTCCTTGGACCAGTACGCGATGTCGGACGACAGCTTCGGGTTGATGACCTTCGGGTCGTGGGGTCCCTTGGATTCTTCCTCGTGGACGGCGTGCGGGGCGTGCTCTTTCGGTTCGTGATGGTGCTCAGACAATTCGGCTTTTCCTCTCTCTTCTTCCTTCAATAGGGTGGATGAAGAAGGCTGGAATGGGGATGTCTTCCCACGCCCCGGCCTGCGGCAAAGAAATCCGCTCCGTTCGCAGGCACGTAAGCGTCACAGAGGTGTGTCGTGATTGGAGCGGAAATGGGAACGGGTGTACACACGGGGTTGTTCTTGAAGCGGTTAGCCACGTTAGGTGTGCTGGTGCTGTGCATGGGCACGGGCTGCAGGGCAGCGAGCCCGGTGATTCCCGGCCCCAAGGCGGACGCCAGCCTGGCAGCCAAGCCAGGGCGGGAGACAGCGGTGTTTGCGGGTGGCTGCTTTTGGGGAACGCAGACCGTCTTCGAGCACGTAAAGGGTGTGTTGAAGACCACGGCCGGCTACGACGGCGGCTCCAGGGACTCGGCCACCTATGCGCAGGTGACGACAGAAACCACCAAACACGCCGAATCGGTCGAAATCGTCTTCGACCCCTCCAAAATCACGTATGGCGAGCTCCTGCAGGTCTTCTTCGCGATCCACGATCCCACAACCCTGAACCGGCAAGGGCCGGACCAGGGCACCTCGTACCGCTCGGCGATTTTCACGGAGAGCGAGGACCAGAAGCGGATCGCCACTGCGTACATCGCGCAACTCACCTCGGAGAAGGTATTCCCGCAGCCGATTGTGACGGAGGTGACGCCGTCGCCGGGCTTCTACCGCGCCGAGGAATACCACCAGGACTATGCGCTCAACAACCCTGACAATCCATACATCCTGGTCTGCGACCGTCCGAAGCTGCAGACGCTGAAGACGCAGTTTCCGCAGTTGTACGTAGCGTACAAAGGGCATTGAGCACAGATCCTGGCTGTCTTGCTCCAAGCAGAACCCTTTCCGTAGTGGGGAAGGGTTCTTCAGCCCTCTTGTCACGAAAATCTTACTCGGGCTTTGTGGCTTGCTCCGGAGGCAAGAGTGCTCTGGCTTGGGTCCGCTTACAGGGAGCTCTTCGCGAACTCACCGGTCAGCTTCCATTCCCTCACGCCGGATCTACCTGGCGAACTCAGGCTACCCGCTTCACCATGGAAGCCTGGGGGCCTCTCGGTCCCTCAACCACTTCGAATTGGACCATTTCACCCTGAATCAGGGTCTTGAAACCGTTCATCTGGATCGCCGTGTAGTGACAGAAGACCTGTGGCTGTCCTTCCTCATGCAGAAACCCAAATCGCATTGCATTGTTAAACCAGGCCACGGTACCTGTGTGCAGAACCATCGTCGTACTCCGTTCTGAGGACAGCAGCAAGTTACTCTTCTCTTCGCTGATATGAACAAAAATCGTTTGTGGTATTGCAATTTGTCAGATCAGGTTTATGCTTTTGGGCGCAAGCGCGCCGGGAGCTCCCCCTTCCCCGCTACACCGGACTCCCCTCCGCGCACGGGCGATGGTCTACTTGCGTTGTCCTGCTCGCCCCTGCTGGTACGACGCCCCTCCTATAGGACGATCCCCTGACATACGCGAACGATTTCAGGAGACATCGCACGCCTCCGGGACAAAGTGGGGCGTCGTGGAACCGGAACCGTGACGAGGACACCACGTCTGCGACGTCTATGCTGGTCAGGAACCTATTCCGATCGATTCTTGAGGACACTGCCCGTTGCTTCGGAGAAGTCAGTCTGCCCTGCCCCTGTTGCTGTGCGTGATGGCCCTGCCACTCTGCGCCTTGTTCCTTCGTCCTCAGGCGGAGATTGGGGTGATCGACGACTGGTCCTATATCCGGACGGCTCAGGTTCTCGCCGCGACCGGGCATGTGGTTTACAACGGCTGGGCGACCGCCATGCTCGGCTGGCAGCTGTACGCCGGCGCACTTCTCATCAAAATCTTCGGTTTCTCTTTCACCGCCCCTCGAGTGGCCACGCTGCTCGTAGCGATGGGCACGGCCGCCCTGATGCAGCGCGTTCTTGTGCGACTTGGGATTACGGAATGGAACAGCGCGGCGGCAACGCTGATCTTCTTACTCTCTCCCGTCTTCATGGCCATGACCTTCTCCTTCATGTCGGACGTGTATGGCGTCTTCGTCATGATCGGTTGTTTCTACTGCTGCATTCGAGCCCTGCAGGCCAGCAGTCAAGCGACGTCAGCTGCCTGGATCGCCGCGGCGGCTCTGGGCAACGCGGTCGGCGGCAGTGCGCGACAGATTGCCTGGTTCGGCCTGCTGGTGATGGTTCCCTGCACCCTCTGGCTCCTGCGGAAACGGCGCTTTCCCTTCCTGGTGGGTGCCGGGTCAACGATCGTCGGCCTGCTCGTCATGGTCGCGATCCTGCATTGGTTTCAGGAGCAGCCGTATTCGCTGCGTGAACCCGTCATCCCGCCCGTGATCCCCAGGGCCAGGCTGTTCGTTTTCCACTACTTCATCCCTTTCTGGAAGCGGTCCCTTTGCGAGCTGCTCTTTCTCAGCATGCCGTTGCTGCTGGTATGTACGCCGAACATCCTGCGCACGCGACGCAGCCGCATGGCGGCACTCGTCTTTCTGCTACTGGCGCTCGTCGTTGCCTTGAACGCGCACAGAACACACACTTCCGGCAGCTGGATGTTCCCTTTCCTGTTCAACAGCGTCTGGGATACGGGCTTTGACTTCTTCCATGCCTATCTCGGGTACCAGCCGCTTCTGCTCACGTACCCGGTTCGCCTGGCCATCACCACGTTGATCTACGTGGGCGCCCTCGCCTTGCTGTGCACCCTGGTCCTTGGCCAGCGCACGGCATCCGTCGCAGAAGAAAGCACCGTAGATCCCGGGCGCGTGCTCAAAGGGTCAGACCTCTACATGCTGCTGGTGCCCTGCACGCTCGCCTACCTGCTGCTACTGCTCACCCGGTTGATCACAACCAGCGTTGTGGATCGTTACATGCTGTTTCCCGAGTTTGCTTTCCTTGTCCTGGTGACCGTGGTCTATCAACGGAATACATCCCGGCATCTGCCCGGCGCCATCTGGGTGCTGATCGCACTTGGGGCAACTCTGGACACCATGGGTCTGCACGACACGTTCGCCCTCTATCGCGCCCAGGCGGCGCTGGCGCAGCAACTGATAAACACAGGCGTGCCGCGGACCGCGATCGATGCGGGAGCTCAGTTCGACGGTTGGACGCAGATCACGGCAACCGGGCACACGAACGACATACGCATCACGCGTCCCGCACACCTTTATCTCCCTCTAGCCAAGGTCCCCACCACCGACCCTTGTCGCACCGAAGATCTCCAGCTGTCGCCCGTGGTGCAGGCCCGGTACGTCCTGTCCTTCGATCCGAAGGCCTGCCGAGGCCCCGCAGCCGTCGCTCCTGTGACCTTCACCACCTGGTACGGTCCGCACACGAGAACGCTGTATGCGGTCATGGGACCGTATCGCTAGATCACCTCCGATACCCGGGGTTTACGGCTGAAGCTGGCCAGCGTAGCGGGCGGCAACGATGTTGCTCTGCACAACGTCCATGGCTTCCTTTGTGGGGGCTCCCTTGGTCATCACACCTTCGAAGAAGTAGCCGCTGGCCGAGTTGCTGTTGTCGCCGCCGATCCCGAGAATGATGGCCCCCTCCTGGAGCATGGGCTGGTAGCCCTTGGGCAGCGGGAGTGGGCCGGTACCGTTCAGAGCTCCTCCCTGGGCGCTGCCCCCGTAGATGGAGTAGGTGTGCTGGCCGTCGCTGCTGCCCATGTCGCTGACAAAGGGGGTGTTGGCGGGTATGGCAAGATGCCCGTAGATGCCATCCTCCATGTCGAGTCCGGCGTCGGGATGGCATGGGTTGTCGTGGCACATGATGTTGATCGCGTTCATGTGGCCGGCCTTGTTGTCGTTGTTGTCTATCTCGGCATTGCCGAAGTCGAAGCAGCACCGATCGCCGTTGAGATGGAGGGCTGAGGTGACCATGTAGACGCCCTCGGGCTCGCCGTGAGCCGGGATGGACTTGGTGGTGTCGTTGCGGTAGCCCATGCCGGGAGCGATGGCCACACCGTAGACCCTGTGCCCGTTCAGCGTGATGGGCAGGGCATTCGCAATGGCTGGGATGTCGTAGCCATTGGGGCCGGGGCCCTTGGCCGCGCCGCCCGGCGGTGCGGGGGTGAGGTCGTTATGGTTTGGCGACTGGTCGTAGATCTTGGTGATGGTGCAGGTGGTGGTGCTGCAGAAGTTGTCCTGTGTATTCGCTCGGGCGTAACCGTCCGGCAGCAGACCGATGTCCTTGGATTCTCTGTCGGAGCTTCGTGTGACCTGGTAAAGCGGGCCGTTGTAGGCGCCGTAGAGCGCTCGTGTGGTGCTGATGGCGGCTACGCAGGGTGTGGCAGGGGCGAGGAGGTCGCAGGGGCGCGGTGTGGCGGCTCGCGCCTGCGTGGCGGCGAGCAGACCTGTCATAAGGGTCAGGAGGAGTGCTGCCATGGACAGGAGTCTCCCTGAGGGTGCCGATTGCTGGGTTCGCATGCTTCTCCGCTCCGTGCTCGCCGTGGGCGGGCACCTTGACCACGGGGATGGTACGAGCGGGGAGGGCCGGATGGCAACGGCTTTCGGGGGACGCCCCCGAATGCTTATAAAGCGGGAGTTCTTCACTGGTGGCGTGCCCGCTGCGTCCCGGGCATCTCAGAGGGAGAGGTGAACCCATGTCGCAGCTGAAAATCGCAGTACACGACGGAGATCATGCCCAAGGGCCAGCGTCCGCGCCCGTCACATTGGTGGAGTACGGCGATTTCGAGTGCCCGACCTGCGGTCAGGCCTATCCGATCGTGAAGCATGTGCAGAAGCACTTTTGGCGACCAGTTGCGCTTCGTATACCGGCAGTTTCCGCTGGAACAGCACCCCATGGCAGAGCCTGCGGCGGAAACCTCAGAGTTCGCGGCGGCCCATGACAAGTTCTGGCCCATGCATGACGGTCTCTACGAGAACCAGGACGACCTCAGCCCCGAGCTCTTCGCGACGTTAGCCAAAGAGCTTCGCCTGAATCCGAAGACGCTGGAGCAGGCTTTGGAAAGTGGTGAGTATCACGATCGTGTGGATGCCGACCTGCAGGGCGGTGAGGCCAGCGGTGTCGGCGGCACACCCACCTTCTACATCAACGGGCGGCAGCACGAGGGCTCGTTTGACGCGGCTACGCTGATCCGAAGTATCGAGGCTGCGGTAAAGGGTTAGCTTCGTTCCAGATGCGGGGTTACTAAAGTGTTCTGACATTCCATTGCTCATGGGGTTTGTAGGCGATAAGCTACATCTCGCATCTTCATTTCAATTGTTGAGGTTCACTTGAAGCCCCTTGCTGGCGCTCTTGCCCTTTTGTTTGTTGTTACCGACCCGGCCCTTTCTCAACAGACCGCTACACCCGCTCCCGCGCAGGCTGCGAGTCCGTCTTCACCTGCTGCAGCCGCGACATCTGCTCCGCCTTCGAACACGCTGCAGGATGGAACTGCCGTCAAGCTGAAGCTCGCGGAGAACGTCACGTCTGCCACCGCGAAGGCGGGCCAGCATATCTCCTTTGAGGTGATCGATGAGGTGGATGTAAACGGGGTGCCCGTGATCGCCAAGGGAGCCCAGGCAGTTGGTACTGTTACCAGCGCCGAACCGAAGAGAAGCATGGGCCGTGCTGGCAAGCTGGATGTCAATATCGATTCAGTCAGGTTGATCGATGGCGAGAAGGCCATGCTGAGCGCCACGAAGAGCGCGAAGGGTGGCGGACACACCGGAGCGATGACGGCCGGTATGGTCGGAACCGCAATTGTGTTCTTCCCCGCTGCGCCGCTGCTGCTGTTCATCCACGGCAAGGACATCACGATTCCGCAAGGGACGGAAATCACGGCGTTCGTCTCGGGTGATGACAAGCTGGATATGGCAAAGTTCGCGCCCGCCGGCGCCCCAGGTTCTGTCCTTGCGGACAGCACGTCGCAGATGGCGAGCCTGTCTATAGATTCGAGCGTACCCGGAGCTGACATTGAGATAGACGGGAGCTTTGTGGGCAACACGCCATCGACGCTCTCCGTGGCGCCGGGGCAGCATACGGTGACGGTGAAGAAGAAGGGCTATCAGGACTGGACGCGTTCGATGAACGTCGCGGGAAACTCGGTGCACCTGAGTGCTGATATGACAGCAAGGACTCCGGGGAACTAGGTCCGATTCAGGAGGCGCCTGAGATCCGGTTGGGGATCAAAGATCCCTCTTGGACTGAAGAGGGGCACCATAGTTGAGACGACCTATTCCGTGTGAAATTTATAAAGCCGCGTCAGACGTCGTTGCTCCATCATGAGTGACTCCGGCCCAGATATTCCTTTTCTTCGTTAAATGAACGCCCGATCACCGAGGTAAGTCCGGCTACGGCTGGCATATTGGAAACGCATCGTCATCCCAAGCCAAGCCGAGGAACTTGCTTCCAGCCCGCAGCGCCCTACCCCTCCAGGACAACCACAAACCGGAAGGCCACGACTTCAGTCGTGCCACAAACACCGGCAATCAGCGGCTTTCGTCACCGAGGTACACCGGGTCCCGAAAGCCAACTCTTGGAACACATCGTCATCCCGAGCGAAGCGGAGGGACCTGCTTTCAGCCTGAAGCACCCCAACCCCTCCAGGACA
This sequence comes from Verrucomicrobia bacterium Tous-C9LFEB, assembly GCA_964658105.1. Taxonomy (GTDB): domain Bacteria; phylum Acidobacteriota; class Terriglobia; order Terriglobales; family Acidobacteriaceae; genus Granulicella. The sequence continues at coordinate 27,686 of CAZZXY010000057.1, forward strand.
CCACGACCGGAAGGGCACGACTTCAGTCGGGCCACAAACACCCGATGAGCAAGCGGCTTCAGCCGCTGAGGTACGCCAGGCCAACCCCTAACCCGGCCATCAACGCAAGCCATCCAACGCTTTCGGTGGCCGCGACGTCGGCGGGTACTTTGTCGACAACCTGTAGCAGCCTTGTAGGGCGAGGGTCCTACGTTCGGAGGTCCTGGCGATTGGCGGGCCAGAGGCTCTGGATGAGCCAGATCAGGAAGGCTCCGGTGAGACCGAAGAGAAGCCAGCCGTTGAGGGCCTCGATGGCACCCAGCATGCGCCAGTGGAGTTGCAGGGCGAGCACGTCGTGGCCGTAGGTGGTCAGGGCGCCCAGGGAGTAAAGCATGGAGGATTTGAAGTCCGGCATGGCACCGATAAAGCAGTAGGTAAGTGCCCAGAGGCCGGCTTCGAAGGCATGCAGCAGGGTGGCGAGGACGGTTGTGCCCGCGAGGAGGATGGTGTCGGCCGTCGCGGGGTGGCTTCGGTGGAGTGTTCTGGCCTGACTGGTGGCGGCCGCGCGCGCCGCAAAACCGAGGCCTACGACATGAAAGATCACGGTCAGGACGATCAGAGGGCAGCCCCAGATCCAGTCCGCGCTCCATGGAGAAAGAGTCAGGATGAGAGCGCCTACGGAGAACTCGGGCATCAGCGATCAAACCTCTCCGTCAGGCTGCATCAGACCCGAATCTGCCGCTCATTTCAACACAAATCCATCGAAAGAGATCTGCGGGCTGTATGCGGGCAAAAGAAAGGCGCGACCGTGGCCGCGCCTTTGTGTGTTGAGCTGCCCAGACTATTGCAGCAACGTGCCGTTTTCCCCGTTGGTCTTGGGGTCTTCCGGCGGGATGACCATGGCGGCGGCTACCTTGTCGTCAGCGTCGAGATCAAGGAGCTTGACGCCCATTGTGGCTCGGCCGGCGGCGCGGACCTGCTTGGTGTCGATGCGGATGATTTTGCCGAATTGACTGATGACCATCATCTCGGTGGTGTCGTCGACGAGCTGGATGCTGGTGACCTTGC
>CAZZXY010000058.1:0-28708 GCA_964658105.1 Verrucomicrobia bacterium Tous-C9LFEB
AGCTTGGCAGTGCAGCCAGAGTCGTTGCCGTTACCCGGCAGAATCTGCATGGGCAGGCCGTCCCAGAGTCCGACCCTGTCGTCCCCGCTGTCGTGGGTGAACAGCTTGCGCGGTTGAAGGATGCACTCACGCTAGCGGCGCACGCCACCTTTTCATGCGCGTCCCCTGCTGCTTCGGCGGATCAACTGCAAAGGCAACTCGCCGACGCCCTCCACGCCAACCTGGCCCAGGCCGCTGAAACCACGGTACAAACCAGGGGCGGCAAGGAGCTCGGTGCCTACGGGTCCGATCTTGCGGTGCAGGTCTTTGAGCTCTTCGGGAAACCCCGGATCCTGGAGGTCGACTTCCGTTACGGTGTGGCGTGCGGCGATGATCACCTGCTGCTGGTCTACGAAGCAGCCGGGGATAGCGCCTCAGATAGCTGGCATGAGCGCCTGCGCTGGGATACCGCACAGTACAGGACGGTCGGTGATGCCATCGGCGACTTCGTTCTGCTGACGCCGCTTACCGGCAGCTACAAGAATCCCACCTGGCGCTACCTCGTCGCACACGGCCACCCGGGATGCGGCGACACGCCCCGTCCCAGCCAATTTGATCTGGACCTGCTGACGCCGACCGCGGATCCCCGGAAGCCGACCGTCGCCTGGCACTTCCAGCACGCCTACACCCAGGGCGACACGGTGCCGCGTCTCGCGACGACGGAGGACTCCATCAATTTTCAGCTCGTCCCGGCACCGCCGAACGGCGCAGAGGACAACTCACCGGGCGGGAAGGCCAAGGCTTCGCCTCCCCCGGCTACGACCTATCGCTTTCATCTGACGGCCAGTGGAAGGGTTGAGCCCTCGCCCGCCGCGACGAGCGACGAAGGCTCGAACTCGGCGTCGACAGGAACGCCGACTTCTACGAAGAACTAGCCTCGGTAAGGGTCTTCACCTGCTCCGCGCTCAGATTCAGGTCCACGGCCGCAAACAAAGCATCCATCTGCTCCACACTGGTCGCGCTCGCGATCGGCGCGGTGATCGTGGGCTGCGCCAACAGCCAAGCCAGCGCCACCGAAGCCTGTTGTGCCCCGGTCTCGTCGCTCACGCGCTTCAACGCCTTCAGGATGCGCAGCCCGCGATCGTCAAAGTATTTCTCCACGCGCGATCCGCGCTTGGCACCCTTGGTGTCCTCCAGCGACTGATACTTCCCTGTGAGAAAGCCCGACGCCAGCGAGAAGTACGGAATAACGCCCAACCCAAAACGCTCTGCAACAGGAGCCAAGTCGGTTTCATACTTCTCACGGTCATACAGGTTGTACTCCGGTTGCAGGGTCGAGTACGCCGGCAAGCGGTGCTGCTGCGCCACGTCCTCTGCCTCGGCTAGCCGCGCGCCCTTGTAGTTTGAAGCGCCGATCGCACGCACCTTGCCGCTTTTGAGCAGCTCGTGATACGCACCCAGCGTCTCTTCGAGTGGCGTCTCCGCGTCATCTGTGTGCGACTGGTACAGATCGATCACGTCCGTCTGCAACCGCTTCAGCGAGTCCTCGACCGAGCGCAGGATGTAGTCCTTCTTCAGCCCCTGTGACCCGTCGCCCATTTTGAAGCCGACCTTGGTCGCCAGCAACACCTGGCCGCGCTTGCCACTCCGCGCAAACCACTTGCCCAGGATCGTCTCGGACTCACCACCCTGATGCCCCGGGATCCACACCGAGTACACATTGGCCGTATCGATGGCATCGAAGCCACGATCCACAAACGCATCCAGCAGCCGGAACGAAGTCGCCTCATCCGCCGTCCAACCAAACACATTGCCACCAAATACGAGCGGCACGATCTCCAACCCCGACTTACCTAAAGCGCGCTTCTGCATGCACATCTCCTGTCGTACTCAGATGTACCAGTCCGCCGCAACGGTTCGCCCCTGCCCGCGTCGCATGCTTCTCACGATCAGCCAAGCCACTTAGAAGAGTGTTGTAGGGTGCTGGCACGCTCACGCTTTGGATCGTTCTTCGGTCACGGCTGCAGCGCCAGGCTGCGCTGTCTAATTCATCCACTTGCGGTCGTTCGGATCCCGTTTCTCTCCATCGGGATCCATGTACCGTCCGCTTTCATCAAAACGCACATCGCGCCCCTGTTTCTGCATATACACCGTGAACTTCTTTGCCGCGCGCCGGCGTCTCGTCCGATACCACGCGTTGCGCAGGCCGAACAGCCCCTCGGTCGCTGCGAAGCGAATGCCGCGACGTGGCGCAAACCGCACAAACAACCAGCCGGCTAGCCCATTGCTGATCACCAGCAGGGCATCGAAGCGCTGGTGAGCGGAGAGCGCGACCGCCAGGTAAACCAGCAGGTAGAGCATCGCGATGTACTTGGCCTTCACGCGCAGAATGAAGTTGAAATTCAGTTCCTGGTCAGGATGCAGCCGAGCAAAGACCAGCAGCAGCGCCATGGAGAACGGCCAGAGTCCATACCCGGCCTGTGCGGGATTCAAACCTTCGATTCTCTCGCCGGCGGTAAACGTCACGATCGTTGCGAGGATAGCTCCGCCTACCGTACAGACAGCAAAGAACTCAGCCATCCACCGCGACCCAAGCTCTTCTTCCAACGACGACCCAAAGAACCAGATGGAAAGTGCCGCGAACAGCACGCTGAAGATGCCGATAGAGATGAAGGGGTAAGTGGCAAATTCCCAAAGCAGCCGATGCGCCGCCTGAGCCGGCACCAGAACAAGAAGGGCTCCCAGCGTGCCCGCAAGCTCATGCGAAAAGAGCCCGATGACGAGCAGCGCGAAGTACATCCCAACAGCTGCCAGCAGGATCTGCCGCGTAACACCGCGAAACGGCGGAAGCGCCACCATCACCGGACCATTGGATCGAAAGGCCACGCGTTTCTCCTATCGTGCGGGAACCGGAGGGACCGGCAGGGAACAGTGCCCGCCCGGTGCCACCGCACGCACCCCAAACAGCACGTTGTCTTTGCTCACATTCAGCTTCAGATGGGTCTCGGTTCCGGCAGTCTGTGCGTGCGCCCACGCCATCTCGTCCGTGTCACGCCAGACCACCTCGTAGGTCGTCCCCGCGGGCGCAAAGAGACTTGGCTTCCAGGTCAGCTCGGAGTCGTTATCCAAAGCCGTTGTCAGCACACGAACGTCCTGCGGCTCACTGGGTGCCTCTGCCAGCGACGCCAGTACAGCCGCATTCAGACGAGCCACGTTCGCTACATAATCCACATCAACGAACTTCAGGTAATCGCCATACTCCACCCCGTTCTCGGTGCGGAGTGTCTGGTGCTGGTGGTCGAAGTTCTCCCGCCACTCCGTCAAGCGAACCGCCGTAAAGCCTTCTGCATTAAAGCTCGTGTGGTCGCCTCCACGCAGGTACCGGTCGCGTCGCTGGATCAGCACAGGATGGAATGCCGCCACCTGCCGCACCGCATTGCTGCGCGCCCCGTTCGGCGCGGAGGGCATCCTCTGCGTACCCGGCTGAAAGTACTCCGGCGCAATCTCGGCCACCGTCCGGGCCAACTCCCGTGAGGGCGAGTCATTTTCCGCGCCAAGACCCAGCGTCTGCTTGGCCTGATCCGGCGTTGCCACACTGGGTACACTCTCCGAGAACACTCGCACCACGCTCTTGTTCGCCAAGGTGTCTCCGGGGGTCGTATCCCCGCCCACAATGTCGTTGTTCAGCACGGCCTCCAGGGGCCATCCTTCGCTCTTCGCCACTTTGGCCAGGTGCCGAGACCCGTTCAGGCCCTGCTCCTCGCCCGCAACCGCCACGAACACGATCGTGCCGGTCAGCTTCAACTGACTCAGCGCGCGGGCCGACTCCAGCGATACCGCCACGCCGCTCGCATCGTCATTGGCACCAGGTGCCGTCAGCTTGGGGTCCATCACATCCGTCGCGCGCGAATCGTAGTGTCCGGTGACCAGCACCCATGGCGCGGCCTTGTCCGTGCTCGTTCCATGCAACACGGCATAGACATTCACCAACCGCGTCGGCTGCTTGATCCGCGACCGCGCCTCGGCGCTGCCCGGTTCTGTGTAGTCGTCGCGCTTGACCTCCAGGCATCCGCCGCATCCGGCCGAGATCCGCTTGAACTCGCTCTCAATCCAGTCCGCTGCGGGCAGAATGCCCTGACCTGCCGGCAGGTCCGTGCTCATGCTGGAAAGCGTATTACGTGTCCCAAAGGACACCAGCTTGGCAATGTCCGCGTGCACGTCCTCTGGCTTGATGGAAGCAATAACTCCCGCGATCTTCGGGTCTGCGACCAAATTGGGGAGAGGATCGGTAGCCGCCCCGGTTTGGGCCCGCAGTACCGGTGCGCCGCATGCACCGGCGGCGATGGCCACCAGCATTCCCTGTCGCAGACGGCGTTTCATCATTCGCACACTCTCTTTCGCTTGCGCAAGAAACCGCTTTCCGCGTCCGTGCGTCTCATGTTGACTGCGACGGAGCCTACCGCTAGAACTAGGGGAAGCTCACTCGCTAGCCCCTCACCACCATCGTACTAGCCCGTTTGCTGGGCCCCAGCTATAAGGAGAGTTTCATGCCGGTCGTTTGCCCCGAATGCGATCACCCCCTCGATCTTGACCCTGATGAAGTTGAAGAGGGCGACACCGTTCAGTGTGCCGAGTGCGGTACGGACTTCGAAATCGTCTCGGCTGATCCGCTGGAGATCGCCCCGGTCGAGGAAGAAGGCTACGACGACGAAGACGAAAGCGATCGCCGTACCAACGACGAGGACGAGGACGAATAAGTTGTCCTCGCCCGCAACCGCTTCCACCACCGTCCGCCCGCGACGTCTGCCGTCTCTCGGCATCGCGGCGGCCCTCATCTTTTCCGTCACCTTTGTTCCGGCGATCACACGCGCTCAGGCCAAACCAGCCGTGCGCCATACGATCGAGGGCAACGTCCTCAACGACGCCAAGGCTCCCGTAGCCGGTGCCGTCGTGTACCTCGAAAATCCCAAGAGCCTCGACGTCACCAGTTATCTGACGGATGAAAAGGGCTACTTCCACTTCTCCCAAATTTCGCCACAGACCGATTACGAGGTCTGGGCCGAGCAGAACGGTGTGGAAACCAAGCACAAGTTCATCAGTCAGTTCAACAGCCACGTGCACTTCCACATCATCCTGAAACTCACCCCTGAGAAAAAGAAGAAGTTCCTCGGCATCTTCTAACGCCCTCCCTGCTGAGGGTCGAGGTTTCTCCGCCCGGTTTCCGGGTCGCTTTCCTCTGACATCCCCGAACGGGGAACCTGCTTCATGTCCCATCAACCAATCGAGGCATAAGCGACACACCCACCGCCATCCCGCATCCCAATCGGCATGAGCAGTGCACCGAAGTTCCCGCGACTCCAGGACATCCCGGCCCCCACTTCTAATACCCCGTTGGACCGCCGACATTTTCTACACACTGCTGGAGGCCTCCTTGCCGCGGCAGGGCTGGCTCCGCTTGGGCAGGCGCAGAGCCCGGCGCAGCAACCCAACGGTGGGAACTACGTCTCCCTTTCGCCCATTCACAACGTCGGGACCGAAGGCCCGGAGAAAGAACCCGGCCCTTTCGAACCCAGCGACGCGCGCGTCGGCTTCGCGATCGTCGGTCTCGGCCGTCTCAGCCTGGACGAGATCCTGCCCGCCTTTGCCACGTCCAAACTCTGCAAAGCCGTGGCGCTCGTCTCCGGCGAACCCGAAAAGGCCCACAAGATCGCTGCCCAGTACGGCATCAAGCCCAGCGCCTGTTACACCTACGAGACTTACGATCAGATCGCGCAAAATCCCGAGGTCAAGGTCATCTACATCGTGCTGCCCAACAGCATGCACCTTGAGTACACGGTGCGCGGTGCGGGGGCCGGCAAGCACATCCTCTGTGAAAAGCCCATGGCCACCAGTGTTGCTGACTGCGAAAAGATGATCGCCGCCTGCAACGCCGCCAACGTCAAGCTGATGATTGCCTATCGCCAGCAGTACGAGCCCAACAACCGCGCCATCGTCAAAATGGTGAAGGAAGGCAAGCTTGGCACCCTGCGCAGCTACATCGCCACCAACACGCAGAACGAGGGAGACCCCACCCAGTGGCGTCTTAACCGCAAACTCGCCGGCGGCGGCTGTCTCCCGGACGTGGGCATCTACTGCCTGAACGCCGCGCGCTTCCTCACGGGCGAAGAGCCCAGCGAGGTTTTCGGCTATACCGTGCAGCCAACAGGCGATCCCCGCTTCAAAGAAGTCGAAGCGACCTGTAATTTCACCCTGCGCTTCCCCTCAGGATTCATTGCAGCCTGCAGTACAGGCTATGCCGGGCACCACTCTTCGTTCCTCCGGCTCGAAGGCTCCGATGCCTGGGCAGAACTCGCCCCCGCCTTCGGTTATCACGGCCTGAAGCTCAAGTCTTCAAGGTTTATCGACGGCCACGAAACCGCCATGGAGCCCACCATCCCGGACAAAGACCAGTTCGCCCTCGAGATGGACCACATGGCCGAGTGCGTGATGGCGAACAAACAACCTCACACCCCCGGCGAAGAAGGTCTTCATGACCAGCGCCTCATCGAAGCCATCTACGAGTCCGCCCGCACCGGCCGTGCCGTCAAGGTCGCTCCGCCAAGCAAGCCAACTCGCGGCCCAGACCCCACCGAAAGCTCCTAATCTGGCCCTTGCCTTTTTTCTTTGTCATTCCCAAACGGGGAACCTGCTGTTCTCACCTCAGCACGAGCAAATGCGCTCCTCACCGGCGCAGATTCCAACCCGCCAAGGCCTCTGCCAACTTTGCGTCCGCGAACACAAACCCGTCCTCCATCAATCGCTGCGGGACTGCCCTGATACTCGTCAGGACGGTCTCTTCCGCCATCTCACTCAGCATCAGCCGCGCTGCCCACGCCGGCACGGGCAGAACAGCAGGTTTACAAACAGCGGCCGCCACGACACGCGTAAACTCCCCACCCGTCACGGGCTCCGGCGACACCACATTCACGGGCCCATGCAGGCTTTCCGAGCCGATCGCATGCTCCACGACCCTCACCACATCCCCCAACGTAACCCAGCTCACGAAGGCCTTCCCACCGCCAATCGGACCCGCCAGTCCCATACGGAACAGCGGCAACATGGTGGCCAGCGTTCCACCTTCCGGGCTGAGCACGACGCCGATACGCAGAGACACCACACGCGAAACCGCCGCCAACCCCTCGGCCGCGGCCTCCCACTCCTTGCACACAGCAGCGAGGAACCCTCGGCCCAACGGCGTGCTTTCATCAACAGGAGCATCCCCGCAATCTCCGTAATAGTTGATTCCCGACGCACACAGCAGCACCCCGGGCGGCCGCTCCGCAGCGCGCAAGGCTGCAACCAGCCTGCGCGTGCCTTCCACGCGGCTGTCGCGAATGCGCCGCTTCTTCGCTTCCGTCCAGCGACCGCTGGCTACGGGCTCCCCTGCCAGGTGAACCACCACGTCGAAACCGCTCACCGCTGACGGATCCAGTTCCCCGTCGGGACGCCACCGAACCGCACCAGGTGGCCCACTCTGCCGTACCAGTGGCACCACCTCATCGCCGGCGGCACGACGGGACGCCAGCACGGCTGTCCCGATGAGCCCCGTCGATCCGCTGACCAGAATGCGCATACTCTCGCTCCCCTTTGCGACGCACGCAGATCGATTCTCTGCAGCAGCGCTCGCTGGGATCTACCGTGCTACCACGATGGAGGAGATCTGATCGTTCCAGGAAGGGCCCGAACCCGCCCGCACGCGGCTAAGGTCGGAGATGCTGGACGGAAATTGTGCCTGCTTGCCTCGGAAATCGCGATCATGGAACACACGCACCTTCGCCCCACCAAACGTCTGAATGGAGGAAATGCGATCGTTGAAGTTGCCCGGCATCTGACCGATTCGGTCTCCTGCCCGTATGCAGAAGCGGTGCCCCCGAAAGTTGGCATCGCTATAAAAGCATGCACCCCGTCCCGGGTTGGGCCGCTGGTCCCAACCTGGGTTCCAGCTTCCAGGTCCGTTGTTGTACCGCCAGTCGTCACCACCCTGTCCACTTGGGGGTCGCGGCGGGCCATACGGCGCTTGCGCCATCGCGCAGGTACTTGCAGTTAGGAGCACTGTTCCCATCGCCAGCTTGAGCATGTTGCGCATTGTCGTTCTCCTTGCGGGACCGCAACGCACGCTGCGATACCCTCCGCGTCAGACGCCGTCTACTCGCCCAAAGCCGCCCAGTACACATGTGACTTTTCTGCACCGGAAGCACCGCAATCGCAGCAAACAAACGGCGAAGACGCGTTAAGCTGAAGGGAGCGCCATGAGTGATGCCCCTGAGCCCCGGTTCGCGGCACCCCCCTCTCCGAACTCCGCCCTGTCGCCGGCGGAGGACCGTTTCGGCTTTCTGCACATCGACCTCAACAGCTTCTTCGCCTCGGTCGAGCAGCAGCTCCACCCGGAATACCGCGGCAAGCCCACTGCCGTGGTCGGTACCATGGCCGACACCGGCACCATCATCGCTGCCAGTTACGAGTGCAAAGCGAGAGGCGTCAAAACCCTCACCAAGGTTGCCGAAGCCAAGGCGCTGATTCCAGACATCATCTTCGTGAACGGCTCCCACACCACCTACGCGGAGTACTCCCACAAGATCGCCGCCGCCGTAGAAAAGGTCTGCCCCGTTGCGCACACCCCGTCCATCGACGAGATGGTCTGCGAGCTCATTGGCCGCGAGCAGGAGCCTCCCCGCGCCCGACAAATCGCCCTGGCCATCAAGCAAGCCATCAAGACCGACGTTGGGGAAACGCTGCGCTGCTCGATAGGCATGGCCCCCAACCGCTACCTCGCCAAGATCGCCTCGGACATGCAGAAGCCCGACGGCCTCATCGGGCTCTTACCCAGCCAGCTGCCCCGCGCCATCGCCCATCTTGAGCTGCGCGACCTGCCTGGCGTCGGCGCGCGCACCGAAGAACGCCTCAAAGCCAAGGGCATCCACACCATGCCCGACCTGCTCGCGCTCGACCGCACCGGCATGCACAAGCTCTGGGACTCCGTGTGGGGCGATCGGCTCTACCATTGGCTGCGCGGCCACGCCACCGGTGACGACGGCGCGCCCGTCCCCAACGAAACCCAGAAATCCCTCGGTCACTCGCACGTTCTCGGACCCGACCACCGCTCGCAGGACGGCGCCTGGGCCGTCGCCCACAAGCTCCTGCACAAGGCCACCATGCGCCTCCGCATGGAACACTTCTACGCCGCCAACCTGGCCGTCACCATCAAGTATTCCCTCACGCGCGAACAAGCCGCCGCCATCTCCAAAACATCGCGGCAGGACACCCTCGCCACAAACCTGTCTTCTCGACCGGAGCGCGAAGCGCTGAGCGGAGAGACCCCTGTATTTGCCCCTGCCCCATCTCCCGGCAGTCATCGCAGCAAGCCTCCCAAGGTCAAAAAACACACCTCCGGCATCACCCAAACGGCCTGGGGCATGGAAGCCCGCTTCCGCCCCGCGCAGGACACCCTGACCCTGCTTGAAGCTTTGCGCGGCATCTGGGCCCAGCGTCCGAACGGTCCCGAACACCAGAAACCCTTCTTCGTCGGCGTAACCTTGCGCAACCTCCTGCCCGACACCGAGCTGCCGGCCACCCTCTTCGAAGAGCCCGGTCACCGCAATGAGCTATCGGCCACCATGGACAAGCTCAATCTCAAGTTCGGTCACACCACCGTGCACTTTGCCGGCATGCTCCCCGCCCGCGACACCGCACCCACCCGCATCGCCTTCACACAAATCCCCGTCCAGTACGGTGTTGAGTACATGTAGGTCGGCTCGCGTCAGCCAAGCAGATCGCCTCCGCGCATGACTCGTGCGCACCCCGCGCAACATTGGCGCAACCACGACGACAGCACACAACAACGGCGAGATAGGCACCTCCCACCAGACTTGACTCTCGGCGGAAATCCATCACATGGGTAGAGAGCATGAACACCATGGGAACCGTTTCAAATCACTTCACTTCGCGAACGATCGACAACATCGCGCTCGCGTATTTTCCAAGCCCGGAAAACCTGCATGACGCTGCCCGGGACCTCTGCATCGCCGGCTTTGAGGGGCCGCAAATCAACATCGCAGCTTCTCCACGGCAGGATCAGATTGCATTGAGCGTGGCGCTTGATCAACCACTCCAAAACGCTATCGGTGCGCACACCTTCCGTTGGCGATTGAATCGTCTCCACGTTCATGACCGGCAACGGCGAGGCGCTGACCAGATCAGGGGCGTCAATCGGCTGCCTCCAGAGGGCATCAATCCAACCTGCTCCACTCTGGATCTCGCGCGCGCCCTGCAGGCTCTCGCGGTTTCGCGAGACGTCATCTTCCTGCTGCAGCTGGACATGAAGGACAAGGGCACCTTTCTGCTGGTCGACGCTCCCCACCGTGTGGACGAGGCGAGCGCCATTATGAGCCTGAACGCTGGATATCTTCGCACGCAGTACCTCGCGCGCACATCAGCCTAGGCCTTCAAGACAACACTCCACACAACCGGAAAAGCGAACCTTCGCAAGCAATGAAAGCTCGCGCTAGGCGCGCACCATCCACGTGCTGTTGCAGGTCCTGAGTCTCCCCGTCTCAGCGTCAGCAACCCCTAGGGGTGCGCCGCCTAGCATGGCCACATGGGTTCAAAGAACGGCGTCACTTCCGCCGCTACGCAGCGCTTCAACACCATCGACGTCCTGCGTGGTCTGTCGATCCTCGCCGTGGTCTTGCATCACACGATGCTCCGCCTCCTCTTTGCGGGCTACCCTATGCATCGGCGCGTGCCCCAGATGCTCGAGCGAACCCTTTTCTGGAATGGCCAGAATGGCGTCACCGTTTTCTTTGCCATCTCTGGCTTCCTGATCACGCTCACATCGGTCCGTCGCTTCGGCGGCCTCGCGAAGGTGAAGCCGCGCCTCTTCTACCGCATCCGCTTTGCCCGCATCGCGCCGTTGCTTCTGCTCGTTGTCTCGATCCTCACAGCACTCGCGCTGGCGCACGCAGATGGCTTCCAGTTCACCCACAAGCACCCGCCCCTCTGGCGCGCCGTGCTTGCCGCCCTGACCTTCCACCTCAACTGGCTCGAGGCCCGGCACGGCTATCTGCCCGCCAATTGGGACGTCCTCTGGTCGCTGTCCATTGAGGAGATGTTCTATCTCTTCTTTCCACTCGTCTGCCTGGCCTGCTTCCACTACCGCCGGGGCATTACCTTCTTGCTCTTCGTCCTGTTCGCATTCGTCGCGATGGGTCCCTTCGCGCGTAGCGTATGGACCGCCAATGAGATCTGGCAGGAGAAAACCTATCTCGGCGGCATGGACGGCATTGCCCTTGGCTGCCTCACCGCGCTCTTCACCGACGCGCTCGCCAAACGCGGCAACGGCACCTGGGCCTTCACCCACAAACGCCTGCTGCTCGGCCTGCAGTCCACTGGCGCCGCGGCCCTCATCGTGATTGCGCTCGGCCCTGGCTGGTTCTGGAAGCTGATCCCAACGAAATACGAGATCTACGGCACCGAGATCGCCTTCGCGACCTGCCTCGTCATGCTGGGCAGCGTTCTCCGTCAACCTGCCGCCTCGCCCAACACCCTCTCACGCCTCACTGCGCCGCTCCGCTGGTATGGCCGTCACAGCTATGAGATTTATCTCACTCACGAGTTCGTCGTGATCTGGATGATTCAACTGTTTCTGCGCATCCACCCCAACCCACACGGGGACAAGCTCGCCCTTTACCAGCCGCCTCTCGCGCACATGGCACTCTGGTTCCTCGCCATCTTCGCGTTGACCATCCCACTTGGCTGGCTGCTCGCCCACGTCTTCTCCGAGCCACTCAACCGCAGGCTCCGCGGCGCAAAACAACCCCACCCAACGCCCGTGCTCCAAGGCGTTGCCGCACGCTGAGCAGGCAATCAGGCAGGAACGACCCTGAAGGTCCGGGCGAAAGTTGTACTTCACCCTCGCTTCTCCCGACTTCGCTCCGGTCAAAACGTTCTACCCTTGAGGTCTTACGTTTTGTGACGGCAGGACACTTTTGCTCATCTCTAATTTTTGAGGTCGTCCCCTTTGCTTTGCTCTGCACGCCTTTTGCACCGCTGGGTCGCTGTAGCATCACTCGCTGTCGCCACATTGAGCTTTGGACAGGCCCCCACCGTCACGCGCGACATCGTCTACACCTCGGACGTAACCGGCACCTATGGCGCTGACCTCTACCAGCCGCCAACTCCCGGCCCACATCCCGCCCTCGTCATGATCCATGGCGGCAGCTGGCGCTCCGGTCACAAGTCCGAGCTGCGCAAGCTCAGCCTCGATCTCGCCGCCCGCGGCTATACCTGCTTCTCCATCGACTACGACGTGCACCGCCGCTCATTCCCCATCTCCTGGCAGGAGTCCCGCGCCGCCCTCGTCTTTCTCCGTGCCCATGCTGCCGAATACAACATCGATCCCGCGCGCATCGCCGTCCTCGGCACCTCCGCCGGCGGTCAGCTAGCTGCCCTGCTCGCGATTGCTCCGGAAGGTCCTGCCCCGACGAGCCTGCCCACAAGCCAACCCGCCGCATCCGCTATACCCGCACCCGGGCCCCTGCCTGTCGCCGCGGCCGTCCTCTTCAATGGCGGGTATGATGCCCACCCCCGCTCCTGGGTCCTCCGCCGCTACCTCGGTGGTTCCTGTGATGAGATCCCTGACATCTGCACGGATGCCTCACCCGACAGCCACATTCACCCCGGTGCTCCGCCCATCTTCGTCGGCCACGGCACCCACGACCACCTGATTCCCTACTCCCAGGCGACTACGTTCATCAGCCTCCTGCAGGCCGCCCACGATCCCGTAACACCCTTTCCTGCGATGGGAGCCGGTCATAGCTACTGGCGCAGTCGCCACTGGTACGACAAAAACCTGGCTGCTACCGAGATCTTTCTTTCCCAGTCCCTGCTCATGCACTAGGGTTCCAGCCATCTCGGCGGCTGCCGAACCTCCAGTGCCAGTCCCTGTTCCAAAGTGACAGGTCGGCTAAAGGGAGGCCAGTTGGCGCAGATACGCCTGCCATACGCTGCGCTGGAACGACAGCTTCATCCCGCGGCCCTCGCGTTCTGCCAAAACCAGCCCCGCGATCTGTAACTCTTTCAGGTGATGGGAGATCGTGGCCGGACTGATGCAGCCCTGCGCGCGCAATCCCGTGCAGGCCAGTTCCGCTTCCGCCGCAATCTGCTGCAACATCGCAAAGCGGCGCGGATCGGCCACAGCTCGACTGATGGCGGCGACCTGCTCGTCTGTCAGTTCCATTCCTCGGATCGTCTCAACGGCACTGCTCACAATGCGAGTGTGGCACTAACCGGCGTCGACTTTCAACGTAGCTGACGCCGGGCAGTGTCCCAAAGAGCACGGGGCCAGCCCAGGGGAAGCATTCGCCTCCATCTCCAGACCGGCCCCTATGTCGCTCGGCTATGCTCTCCACCTGCATTGAATGCCAGGCACCGGAACGGTGTTGCTGTACGGTGGTGGACATACTGTCCCATGCTGGCGTCCGCAATCCCAGCCATTCCGGACGCTTGTTGCTTGCCCGGTGCATCCGCTGTCTGGTGAGGCTCTAAATGCAGGCAGGTACTAAGAAATCCCTTGCGTCCACCCTCCGCGAGCCCTGCCGGTGACGTAACGGTGTTTCGTTTACGCAACATTGTCGACGGGAGGCCGAAGACGGATTCAGGCGCCCTGATTGATTTATCATATGAAAAAGACCTCTCGAATCATCGGTTTACCGCAGTGATTTAAGTCGCCCACGTACTTCGAAGAACGAAGTCGTCTCACGGGAGATCGGTTCATGCATGGCATCGGAGGTAAGCTCCGCACATCTCGGCTCCAGTGGCAACTCACACTCCGTGAGGTAGAGGAGCGCAGCAGTCGCCTGGCTCAGGAGTGGGGGAATCCCGCGTATCGCATCTCCGCGAGCTGGCTGGATCGCGTCGAGCGCGAAAATCGGGGCCTCTCGGCCACCAAGCTGATTGTCCTGGCCTTTATCTACAATCTCACCGCGGAGCAGATGCTGGCCCTGTGCCCTCCCTCCGCTACATCGTCAGTGCAGATGGAGCACGCCTCCAGTCCAAACGCCACGCTTCTGTTAACGCAGGGGCCCCTGGAAGAGCATGCCAAGCAATGGCTGCCCGAGAAGCTGGTCACCGAACCCCCGCCGGAAGAGACCACCCTTCTTCCCGCGGAAAATAACAATCTCCCCAGTCACTATCGACGCGGCATCATCGGCCGGCGCGACCGCACGCTGGAACCCATGATCCGCGCCGGTTCCCTCGTCCTCATTGATACCCAGAAGCGGGCCATCGCCGGCCGCAAAGAGTGGACCCACGAGTTCGATCGCCCGATCTACTTCCTGCTCACCCGCACCGGGTACGTCTCAGGCTTCTGTGAGCTCGACAAGGAATCGGAATGGCTGACCCTCGTCCCGCATGCCCTTTCCTACGAGTCCAACAAGCGCTGGCGTTATCGCAAGGAAATTGAAGTCATTGGCACGGTGACCGGCGTCTTCATGCGGCGCGTCGCCTGAGCTACAGCGCTGTCTGCAGGCGATTCCACCCCGGAACCTGGCTTGCTTCGTACAGTGCCAGCACATGCTGCGTCATCCCGTAGTACACCACCACAGCCCGTTGCGCGTAGTCGGGAAACACCGCCTGGAGATTGCCGCGCTGTTCGGCGCCCTTCAGCCGTTCCAGGTGCCACTGGATCTCGCGGGCATTCAGCCGCAGCTGCTCCGCTACCGGCAATGCCTCGGGGTACCATCGCTGCACATAACAGGCCAGGTCGATCAGCACCTCGCAGTTCGCGGCCAGTGCCTCGAAGCCCTGCATGCCGCCGATCATCTCCCACATTTGCCAGCTCTCGAGGCCGTCCTCTGCCGCGAAGTCCCGTTCCGAGTCACTATGAACCGCAGCGATCAGGGAGACCTTGTCTCGGTCAACCGCGATCAGCCGGGCCATCAACGCATCGATGGAGGGGTCGCCCTGCATACGTCTGGCACGCCAAAGAGAATATCCAGCCGCGGCCAACAACAGGGCCAATACCAGCGAGACGGCGATGGCAAAAATCTCTGAATGCGCAATCACGGTCTTCTCCCATTTCGGAGCGTGTACAGATCATAAGTGATACGCGACTGTAGATCGCGTAGATGTTGACGAGCAGCTGCAGGCAGCTGCCGGGGTTCGGGAGCATCTTGCCATAACGTCGCAATCCAGTAAACTACGCACCCCAGGTAAAAGATCTTCCGCGTATGGGTGAGCAGCGTGTCAACGCTCGCCTGGTACTCCCTGCCATAGAGCGCATGGCCTGCTTCAAGGGCCAGGTTCAGCAGAGAGTAGGCGCCAAGTCCCTGCGCGATACGTGCCACGTGGGTCCGCCAGGGAAGACCCACCGTCACGGAAAGCATCACCATCCCGATAAATAGCTCGCTCATCAGGATCGAGAAAAAGAAGTCACCCTTCGCCACGAGAGATTGCTGCCAAATGGCACTGACGGGGGTTGCCAGCCACGCGAGCAGCCCGGCCGTCAGGAAGCTCCCCCCGATGATCCAGCCCATGCCGCGGCGCGCATCCGCCGCCCAGTGACCCAGAGGGCGAAAGACGTGCCCTGCCGTCTCGTACACTACGGCCGACTGCAGAACGACATCCACCAGGATGGCCAGTGACCAGAAGGACAGGAAGTAGACGTGCGGGACATAGTGGCGCGCCAGGGCAAGCAACAGAAGACTTCTGCAAAGGCTGCCTGCGATGAACGCCGTAAAAAAGGGGAAGTTTTTTCCCCGGTGTCGCACCAGCAGGACCGCCAGAAGCGCGACATTGCCGAAAAGACCGACGGCCCAGAGCAGATTGTCGAAACCGCTGAGGATCAGCATGACAATCCGTTCTGGACCGCTCGGCACATGAGGTGCCGTCATTCTACCCGAGACGCTAGGCGAGTCCGAGAAGGACCAGCAGGGCCTGCGCCATCGCTCCCGCATTCGATCCGCTTGTCGTTGCACTCGAGACGCTGCTGCTGGGTACTGCTGGCTTGCAACCGCAGGTCGGAGGCATCGGATCCGTGCCAGTCACGTTGCCGGCCGGGGTGGCGCTCGAAGTTTTGGTTGCACCTTGTGCACGAGCGACGTCGACCGTGGCCAACGAGAACACACCAAGAACCAGGGCGAGAGTGAAACGGCGAGCAGTCAGAACGATCATGGGAGCTTCTCCTTTTTTTCGGGCGCTGGGTGCGCTCGAACGGAGATTAGGCAAATTCTCTGAAAAATCTGATCGTTTTAGCTTGGCAGTTGTGTAAGGGAAACGAGCGCTCAAATCAAGGACTTAAGTGTCCTCGCGGCTTTTTACGGGGAAGTCAAACGATCAACTGGGTTTTCTGCTGGCTGTTGTTTATAAGCAACAAGCAAAGTATTCTCTTGTCCATCCCACCTCATGCAGAAAGCGAAGCGGCAATGAAGGATCACAAGGAAGATGAAGTACACGACATGCTTGTTACCGTTGTCCGATCACTGGTCGACCGGCCGGATGACGTCGTCATCACACCGATTCCCGGCGAAGCCAGTCTCACTTTCCGAGTTCAGGCGCACCCGAGCGACATGGGCAAGCTCATCGGGGTCAACGGAAGAACGGCTCGCGCCCTTCGCATCATTCTGGGCGCGAATGCCGCCAGACTGAAGAGGAATCTCAGCCTGGACATTCTTCAGGCGGACGCAACCGCGCCACGGGCCTTGCACGAGAGCAATCTTTGAGGGGGGACGCAGGTGGCTCGGACCACCTGCGTCAACGATGTCGGACAGACATCGGAAGGGGGCGGCAGAGCTCAGGCGTCTGGGTCGCGGGACGCAGCACAACCAGGGGCTGAGTCAGCGAAGGGCAGCGGTGCACGGATCGGCTTTCGCCGCAGCGCGCTGCTCCTCGTGGGCGGGTTACGCCAGGTACACGGTTTGGCAGTAGGCCTGGTCGAACTGCTGAAACGGACCGAACTCACGCGCCGCGGCGGTCAGCAGCCAGAAACTGCCGCTGGTCTTGGCGATAAACCAGTCGCCCCACTGCCACAGGTTGGAATCGATCTCCTCAAACACGGGTTTGCGCATCGTTTTCCCTCGGATCTGCAGTCATCGCGGACAAAGCCGCCCGGCTGCTTTCGGCCTTTTTGCGACTTTAGGGGATGTGAAGATGCGATGAGAATACCGCGAAGGAGGCAGAAGCGTAGACGTAAACGTGGTACAGGGAATCTATCTGGAGACTGACTACTGGTCCGTCAGCGGAACGGCGTACAAGTCACCACCCTGCGTTGTGAGGCGGTTCCTGCCTCGATCCAAACGCGACGGCGACTGCGCTCCAAGATCCCGCTCATAAAGTTCACCGTAGTTGCCCACGGCCTCGATGACCTCGGCACCCCAGTGTGGACGAGCGCGGAGCATCGCTGCCGCCCCCAGCCGCTGGCCAAGCAACGCCTGGATCTCCGGTTTGGGCGAGCTGGCCATCTCCTTCACATTGCGCTGCGTGATGCCTAGTTGCTCGGCGCCCAGCAGCGCCTGCGTCGTCCAGTACACCACCGCGCCGAAGCCCGTGTCGCCGGCCCAGGTTGCGGCAGCGAGCGGGTCGCTGCGCAGCGTCTCCTGCAGGATCGTGAACTCGGAGGCCCGCTTCTCATCGATACCTCGGATGTTCGCCAGCTGCGTCATGTCTCCGGTCACGGCATCGCAGTTTCCGGTGAAAAAGGCGGCTTCCATCTCGCCGGCTTCCGAGAACGGGTACCACACGTACGAAACCCCGTGCGCCTCGGCGTAGCTGTGCAGCCCCTGTTCCGCCGCCGATCCCGTGAGAAAGCAGACCTTCTTCCCCGCCAGGTCCGCGGCGGTATGAATTGCCGCGTTCCTGGGAAAGAGCACCCCCTGCCCGTCCAGCAGAACAGGCGCAGACAGCGCCACACTCTGCGTCATGTTCGCCACCGTCAGGCTGGCCGTCGCGACAAGATCCACTTCACCGGACTTCAACGCACGCAGCGCAAACGGCTCATCGGGATAACTTCTCACGATCAGGCGTGCTCCCGGCCCCAGCGTCGCTACTGCCACGGCCTTGCACAGGTCGATGTCAAACGCGGCTCGATTGCCGTGGTCTTCATGGCGCGAGTAATCCTCTTCTTCCTTCACCACCCCACACGCGACCGCGTTGGCCGCGTGGATGCGATCCAGCGTTGGGTGAGGCAGGGCAGGCAGAGGTGGCCGCATAGCTGCCGACGGCGGCGGTGCCTGCAGCGCCGTTTGCCCCGACGCAGGCAAGGGCACCGGCAGCGCAAAGGCCAGGAACACGGTCCAACGAAATGCAGGGATCATCTCTGGGAAAACCTCCCTCTAGATCTACGCAAAAGCCGCTTAAGAGCACGCTTTCTACGTCAAACGTGAAAATACGTTGCAGGGAGCGCGTTGTCGCCCTAAAAGGCCGTTAAGGACACGCTTTTTGCGTCACTGCTCGGCAAGCAATGACCAGGAAAGAAGAAAGTCGCCGAGGCCGCCAGGGGTCCTCACGGACACCTGGCGACCGTCTTGGCGCGCTGTGCATTGTTCCCTGCGACCCAGCTTACGGCGTCCAGTCTGCCGCGGTCGGGATCCCCGGCGTGGAACCCGGCCGCGGGTTGAAGTCTGCCGGCACGGGGTTGGGCTTGCCATGGTCGGTTGGCTGAATGTTCAGGATCTGGCAACCGTTGTTGTTGTACTGCGGCAGGTTCATGTACAGGCTCTTGGGGATCTCGACATAACTTGCTGGCAGCGGCGGTTCCGCACCCGTCAGACGGGCGTTGTCAAACGCCGAGAACATGTTGCCCACGCCGGGTACACCTGCATCTGCCGGTCCAAGATACTGCTGTCCCAGCGTCTTGATGCCCTCCGCGCGTGCCTGCTTTTCGTCAGGCAGGTTAGCCAGCGGTTTAAGCCCGTACAGCTCGTTGATGAGCTTGATGATCGAGCTATGCTCAGCGGCCTCGTGCGATACGCCATGCACCACGCCGTAGGGTGACATCACGATTGCCGGGATGCGAGGTCCCTGATCCAGCGGCTCGCCGTACGGGTCATACGTGCGGATCACTTCAGGCGCATGGTCGTAGAGACCATCCGTCTCGTCGTACGCAATGATGATGGCGCTGTTTTTCCAGTACGGGCTGGTGGCGATCGCATTGACTTCCTGCGCCAGCAACGCGCTGGAGATCTGCAGATCCGAGTAGCCCGGATGATCGTCATTGCCGTAGAAGACGGTTTTCAGGGCCGGGTTCGGATCCACAGGGCTCAGTCCCTGGAGATTGTTGTAGCCGCCACGCACATAGAACACGCCACCGTCACGAGGCAGATTCTTTGCGGAAACATCGTTGAAAAAGTCAGTCAGGCCATGCAGATGGGGCGCGATCTGCGGGTTGTTCGAGACATAGCCGAAGTACTGCGGTCCGTTGTGGTGCGCAATGTAGTCGGCGTGGGTCGCTGTCGAGGTGGTATCCGTCGTTTCGTGGTTGTAGCCCTGCTGATACCAGCCCCAGTTGGTGGGCATCTGGCCACTGCCCGTCAGCTCCTTGATGTCCTTCTCGATATCGGTCAGGTCAGTCTGCGGCTGCGAGTCCTGCTCGGTCAGCGTCTGCGCTTCCTTACCCATGAAGCTGAGGGGCAGTGAGGCAAAGGTAAGGTTGACCTGCGGGTTGGCACTGGGCGGGTTTGCCGGCTGATTGCTGCCGAAGTAGTCCAGCTGCGAACCCCAGAACGGATCGCCGTCGCTGACGACCGGCACGCCGTTGCCGGAGATTGAACCAAAAGCCTTGGTGCTGTCTTCGGGATGCTTCACCCACTGCGTCTCGCCGGACTGCCCTGCCACCATGGCGATCGCATTGGGCGTGGACGCTGAAAGCACGGTTTGGTGAAAGTTATCGAACAGCGTGAACCGGTCCGCGTAGTTCCACATCACCGGTGCGGTGTTGCAGTCGACGTAGCCCATCACGAGTTCGCCCATCTGCTTCTGCCTCAACGTCGGGCGCCGGTTCGGCCGTCCGTATTGATCCAGCGTGATGCCCTCTTCGGTCACGGCATACTGGTCGTTCTTGGTCACGCCGTTCTGCAGATCGATTTTCTGGATATATGCCGTGTGCGAGTGGTTCACCGAGTCCGTGTCCGCGGGATACAACGGCACCGTCTTGCCATTCACATTCGTGACCGACAAAGGGATGCGGAACGGGCTGATCTTCTCCACATCGCCGTTGGTGTTGATGAGCGGCTGCACAAAACCGGGCGTCTCCGCGGCGGGCTTGGAGAAGAGCCCGTTTGCACCCGGATACGTGCCGAAATAGAAGTCAAACGACCGATTTTCCTGAAACAGCACGAAGACGTACTTGATGTTTTGCTGCAGCAATGCCAGCTTCTGCGCATGGGTCAACTTGACCTGACGTTCGGCCGTAACGACTCTCGCATGTACCGCGGCACTTGATTTGGGTGAGATGGTGACGGCTTCCTCCGCGCTCTGGGCACTTGCCAGGCACGGGATCATGGCGACGTAGGCTGCCATCAGGACGGGGATTCTGCTACGAGTTCTTTTCATGCACATATCTCCAAAGGACGGACATCCACACTCGTGCCAGAACACATTCACTTGTCGCGGCAGGTGCCCTATCCAATGAACCGCACTTCGATCACAGATGTGTGAATAGGGAAATAACTCTTTCGTTCGGCGCGGAGTTTGTGGACGGGGCCAAGCCAATCCATCTTCTTGTCATTCCGTAGCGCAGCGCAGGCATCTGCTGTTTTCTCAAAGTGACAGCGCTTCCAGCGAAAGCGGATCCCTTCGCTTCGCTACGGGATGACAACTCGGACTCGAAGAAGCAGAGCTATACAAGAGCACATTACAGGCTCGCAGCAATCCCCGTGCGCAGGGGCTGATCGCGCGGTGTGCGCATCGTCGGTGCGGCTGCCAGCAGCCCCTGGGTGTAAGGGTGCTGTGGACGCGTCAGCAGGTCGTGGGCCAGACCCTGCTCCACGATCTCGCCGTGCCGCATGACGGCAATGCGATCCGCGATCTGCCCCACAACCGCCAGATCATGCGAGATAAACAGCAGACTCAGCCCATACTCCGCGCGCAGACCCTTCAGCAACTGCAGAATCTGGGCCTGCACGGTGACGTCCAGCGCAGTGGTCGGCTCGTCGGCGATCACCAGGCGGGGCCGGTTGATCAGTGCCATGGCAATCACGATGCGTTGCCGTTGACCGCCGGAGAACTGGTGGGGGTAGTCACGCAGGCGTCGCTCGGGATCCGGCAGGGCCACTGCCTGTAGCACCTCCAGCACGCGCCCCCGCACCTGCCTTCGGGGCGTTCGCGGCGCATGCGCCAGCACCGCCTCCCCTACCTGCCGACCGATGGACATCATCGGATTTAACGCAGTCATCGGCTCCTGAAAGATCATGGCGATGCTGCGCCCGCGCTGCCGCCGCATGGCTTCTTCGGGCAACGCCAGGAGGTCGATCGGCTCCCCGGCCGATCCATGAGTCTCGTGTGGGCACAGCAGAATGCGCCCACCGACGGCAGCCTGCGGCCCCAGCAATCGCATGATGGCCATCGAGGTCACGGACTTCCCCGAGCCCGACTCCCCCACCAGCCCCAGCGTCTCACCCTGCCCGACATCGAACGAGACGTCCTTGACGGCATCCCGGCCGTTGAAGCGGACCTGCAGATCGCGCACGGATAGCAGCGGACGCGCTTCAACCACACTCATCCGTCGAGCATAGCGGAGCCGGTCCGTCCGTTCTGCTGGCTGCTGTCATGCTGTGACTTCCCGACCACCACGCACCGTCTCCGGTGCGGCAGCGCGACCTGTTCGCGCCTGGGACACCGCCACCGCAGCCAACGCCCCCAGCGTCAACACGCAAGCGTAGAACTGACCGCGCACAATCGAGTACGGGCCGATCAGGCCATGCACGATGTCCGTGGCAAGGGGCCGGTAGTTCAGCAGCAGGGCCGCGGCAATCAGGACGGAAAGCCACGATGCGCGCCGCTCCCGATGCGCGTCTACGAGCATCATGAGCGGCACGAACAGGATGATCGAGTAGTGCGTCCATGCGATGGGCGCGAAGACCGTGGCGGCGATCATCGCCATCATCGCCCCAAGAGGCGCCTGGTAGCCCCCGTCCGGCCCGCGCCGTCGCGCCCGGTCCAGCCATCCACCCCAAGCCGTAAACAGTACCACCAGGCCGGTCGACACGAGGCGAACCACGGCCGGCAGAGGCAGGATGGTAATGTCCCAGACCTCATCCGGCGAATAGAAGCGAGCCATCCACCACGCCGCCAGTGATTGGTTGTTCTGCGAGAGCAGCAGAACCCGCGAGATCCGCTGCAGGTTCTCTCCATAAGTGTGCATCAGGGCTGGGCCCACTGCGGCCAGTGTGAGCGCCCAAAGCACAGCCGACCAGACCAGTGTGCTGAACGCGGCCTTCCAGCGACGCGTAAACAGCCAGTACACCACCAGCAGGCCGGGGGTGACCTTGATGGATGCCGCATAAGCCAGTAAGAACCCCGCCGCAATCGGCCAGTCGTGCTCCGCAAGCAGGAGGGCCGCAACCATCAGGAACACAAACAGCATGTGCGTCTGGTTCAGGAACATGGCGTACTGGAACGGCTGGGAGAGCATAAGAGCAACTGCCACCAGGGCGATGGCGTAGGGGCTGAACAACGAGCGCGCCCAATACTTCGCCACCAGCCACAGGGTGCCAGCGAACGCCAGCATGTTCAGCGCCGTGAAGATGTAGTTAAAGGCAAGAAAGTTGATCCGGCGGCACAGCGGCTGGAGCGCATAGGCCCACAGGGGCGTTTGCACGTAGGGGTGCAGGAAACCGAAAAACCCGCCATCCTGGGCTACATCGGTCCAGTTGTCGTCATCACCGATCTCGGAGAAGTCCTGCGGGTCATAGCTGAACAGGTGCTGCCCTTGCCCTTCGGCGAGCAGTCGCGCCCCTACGTAGGAGGACGCCAGATCCTGCCCATCCGCGTCGCGATACAGCGCGCACCCGGCGCACACAAACAGCACCAGCACCGCAAGGATCGCGGCCCGGTTGCGAGGTCTGCTCTCGGGGAGCCTTCGATTCATCAAACCTCCCGGCGGACAGAACTCTACGATGCTAAACGAGGTGAGGTCGCCAGTTCGCCGACCTCAGCGTGTGACGGCGGGGCGTCACACGCTCGCTTTGCGTCGTCCGCCGGGGTCACTTCATCCAAAACGTATGGCCTCCCCGCTGCGCCTTTCGGTTCTCGACCAGTCCCCCGTACCCGCAGGGCACACCCCCAGCCAGGCCCTGGCGAACTCGCTGGACCTCGCCGGGCATGCTGACCGCCTCGGCTACACACGCCTCTGGTACTCCGAGCACCACGCCATGGAGATGCTGGCCTGCACCGCGCCCGAGATCCTGATCGCCCGCGCTGCTGCCGCGACAGCACGCATTCGTGTTGGCTCTGGCGGCGTCATGCTGCCGCACTACTCGTCTTTCAAAGTCGCGGAAGTCTTTCGCACGCTGCATGCGATGTTTCCCGACCGCATCGACCTGGGCATCGGGCGCGCACCCGGTGGCGGTCAGCTCGAGTCCCTGGCACTGCGCCGCACCCGCGGAGGGCCGCAGCCCGACGACTTCCCGCAGCAGCTCGCGGAGCTGCAGGCCTACCTGGACCCCGAGCGCTTTCCCGCGGATCACCCCTTCCGCAATCTAACCGTGTCACCCGCGGCACCAGGAGCGCCCGACCTCTGGCTGCTTGGCTCCAGCATGTGGTCCTCTGTCACCGCCGCTGCGGAAGGCCTGCCTTATGCCTTCGCCCACTTCTTCTCGGCACAGGGAACGCGCCAGGCGATCGAGTTCTACCAGCGCAACTTCCAGCCCAGCCGTTTCGCCAAGGACGGCCGCCAAAGCCCCGAAGCGACCATTGCCATCGGCGTGATCTGCGCTCCCACGCAGGAGGAGGCCGAGTTTCTCCATGCCTCCGTGCGCCTGCTGCAGCGCCGCATCCGCACCGGTGACCGTCGGCCCGTCGCCACGCCGGAAGACGCGCTGAAGCAGCTTGCCGCCATACCGCAGGCGCCCAATCCCCTGCTCTCCTTTACTGCCGGATCCTTCGATGAACCGGACGAGGAGTTCCCGCGTTACGTCGTCGGCACCCCCGATCGCGTCGCAGCCCGCTTAACCTCCATCGCCCGCGAGTTGCAGATTGGCGAGCTTATCGTGAACACCATCACGCACTCGCATGAGGCCCGCCTGCGCAGCTACACTCTTCTTGCAGAAGTGATGGGTCTGACCGCCGCCAACCAGGCTCAGCAAGCGGCATAGCGTATACGTTCTGCTTCGCTGTTGCGGATGCAGTTTCTTCCTGGAAGCAAAGCAAATCCGTCACTTTTGCATCATAAACACCTGTCGGAACCAACCCCCGTTCACCCCCGTATACCCCATGGATCGCGTTGCGCTTCCCTGAAGTGCCGGACCCTTGGAGCGTACGTTTTGCAGGCCAGACCTCCCTTTCGAGTCTCAACGATACAGCCCTCCCTGAGGCGAGCTGCGACCTGCTTT
Organism: Verrucomicrobia bacterium Tous-C9LFEB; assembly: GCA_964658105.1. Classification (GTDB taxonomy): domain Bacteria; phylum Acidobacteriota; class Terriglobia; order Terriglobales; family Acidobacteriaceae; genus Granulicella. The sequence continues at coordinate 24,558 of CAZZXY010000058.1, forward strand.
CTGGCTTGGGTAGCCCTCCTGATGCCGTGCTGCTGGACGGCGTCTGCGCAGGAGGGCAAACCCACCGTCGTTCCTGACGCACCGCCTCACGAGCAGCCCCCCAGCGATCGCAAGATCCCCGAACTGACCGCGCCGCTACGCCTGGCCGACTTCGAAGGCATGCATCCCAGCGCTGCACTGAAGGACCAACTGACCGAGGTGAGTGGCTTTGAGCAGACCGAACCCAACGATGGGCAGGCTGCCACACAGAAGACAGAGGTTTATCTGGGGTACACCTCCAGCACTCTCTACGTCGTCTTTCTCTGCTTCGACGATCACCCGGGCCTGATTCGCTCCCACCTTGCCCGGCGCGAAAACATTGCGGCCGACGACAACGTCGCGGTGCTGCTGGATCCCTTCCAGGACCACCGCCGCGGCATCTTCTTCCAGCTCAACCCCGCGGGCGTGCAGGCTGACGCCGCCTGGACCGACGGCAACGGCACGGATTACAGCTACGACCAGGTGTGGGACTCCGACGGCCGGATCAACTCGCAGGGCTGGATGGCGCTGTTCGCCATCCCCTTCCGCTCCATCCGGTTCCGCCCCGGTGCCCCGGGCTGGGGGGCCGTCTTCACACGCAACCTGCCGCGCAACTCCGAGTCCGACAACTGGCCCCATATCGCCACTTCGGTCTCGGGCGTTCTAACCCAGGAAGGCACCTTGCGCGGCATCGAGGGCACGACCGGGTCCCACAACGTCCAGCTCAACCCCTATGTGCTCGGGCAGAGTGAACATACCCTCCTCTCGCTCGATCCCAACAACCCATACTTCAGTACGCGCCATTTCGAAGGCACGGCAGGCGGTGAAGCCAAGGCGGTCATCAAGGATTCCATCGTCCTCGATGCCACGGTCAACCCCGACTTCAGCCAGGTCGAATCCGACCAGCCGCAGTTCACCGTCAACCAGCGCTATCCCGTCTACTTTCCGGAGCTCCGCCCCTTTTTCCTGGAGAACGCCAACTACTTTTCCACGCCGATCAACCTGCTGTACACGCGCAATATCGTGCGGCCAGAATTCGGGGTCCGCGTCACCGGCAAGATCGACAAGACCAACGTCGGCCTCCTCGCCATCGACGATCGCGAGCCCGGCGAGGCTGCCCCCATCGGCACACCGGAAGTCGACAAGCACGCACTCTTCGCAGTAGGCCGTGTCACCCAGGATCTCGGCCAGGGCTCGAGCATCGGCGCGATCTACACCGATTACGAGTTCGCCGGCAGCTTCAACCGCATCGGCGGCCTTGACTTCACCGCCCGCTTCAACGACAAGTGGACCGCACTGGGCCAGGTCGTGGAGAGCGCCTCAAAGCCTCTCGGCGATGCACCCTATCGTGCCGGTCCGGCCAGTTATCTCGAGGTCGTCCGCAGCGGCCACGCCTTCAACATGGACAACGTCTACAAGGACTACGCCACCGGCTTTGGCTCCCAGGTCGGCTTCATCACCACGACGGACATTCGCGGCGACAACTTCCATGCCAACTACCAGTGGTACCCCCGGCACAGTCTTTTCCAGAGCATCGGCCTGGAAACCTCCGACAACATCGCTTGGGATCATCAGGGCAACCGGCTCTACCACTACACGACCGTGGACCCCTTTTTTCTTCTCGGCCGCAAGACCACCATTGCGCCGCTGATCGGCCAAAACTCCGATACGCTCGGGCCCCAGGACGGCTACGCTCTGCCCGCGAACAAGAACCTGACGGAAAACTTCGGCGGCCTCGTCTTCCGCAGCGCCCCGCTGCGGCAAATGAACTGGAACATCGTCTTCACCCATGGCGGCAATCCAAACTACAACCCGGCTTCCGGAGCGCAGCCCTCCCTGCTGCATGAGGACTACCTTCAGGCTCTGGTCAGCATTCTTCCCTTCCACTCACTGACGATCGACAACACGTACCTGCTCGACCGGAACCACGCCGCCGCAACCGGGGCTGACGTCTTTGAGAACCAGACGCTGCGCACCAAGCTGAACTACCAGTTCACGCGCGCGCTCTCAGCCCGCGTCATCGTCGAGTACGACTCCGTCCTCGTCAACCCTGCCGAGACCTCGCTCGTACGCACCAAGCAGGTTTCCACGCAGGCCCTGCTGACCTGGTTGCCGCATCCGGGCACGGCGATCTATTTCGGCTATAACAACGACGTCCAGAATCTGGATCGCACGTTATGCCAGCGCGTCCCCGGCGGTGGCTGCGATCTCGACGAACCCATCCTGCCTCGCTCCTCGAACTACCTCAACGACGGCCGACAGTTCTTCCTCAAAGCCAGCTACCTGCTCCGCTTCTAGATCCGGCGCGGCCGCTTACTTGCCGAAGTGAACGACCAGACCGCTGGAAAAGCTGAACAATGTGCTCGAGGGATAGCTGGTGGTCGAGTTATAGAGCGCGGTGTTGGCCGTGGTCAGTGATCCATACCCGATCTCGATGGCGCGGAAGTCCAGACGCTTGTTCAGTGTGTAGTCCAGGCCGCCGTACACCTTGAAGAGCCCCTTGCTGGTACGCACCGCCGTAAACGGCGCACGCGTGGTGCCAGCACCGCCGGAAAGCTGCACGTAGGGCTTCAGCCGGTCGCCCACCTTCCCCTGCGCAATGACGCCGATGAGGAAGTCATTTAGCAGGGCGTTGCTGCCGCGCTGCCACTCGTCCCGCAGGTCCACCCCAAACGATGCCTTGGATCCGTGCGCGAACATATAGGAGGCACCAATCGAAACACCGCCGCGCAACGCCGAGGTGTTTCCCTGCCCAAGGTAGGCGAAGGTCCCGGTATCGACCTGCGAGTTGGAGACACGGGTCACAATTGGGTTGAAATATGCGCTTACCTGGGCATGCGCGCCGGTCGCTGCGATCCCAAGCAAAAACGCCGGGAGAAGCTGTCCCCACTTCATCATTGGTTCCTTGCAAAAGCTGTTTTCCTGCCGAGTCCCCGCAGCACGCCGCCAGCCGCATTCTCGTGACGATCTGAATACGTCTGCGCTGCGCGCCAAGCCCGGGTGCTCAGGTTCGGTAGGAAGTTCATCGGTAGCCCAGGGACGCTGTTCTTGCACGTACGAATCGCGAGCTCCTGGCCCAAAAGAAGGATGGGGGCATTATATCGAGCAGCACCCGCCCCGGACTTCCGGAGGTGATTCCCCGGTCGATTCATGGAATCGGGACTTGCGTGGAATTAGGGGTGAAATCGGTAGACTGACTCGAAGATGACTTCCCTTCCAATCGATTTTCCCTGCCCTCATCTCGCCACGCCCCAGGAACGTGATCGTGACCCAGGCTACGAGGCTTGCCAGGCCCTGGCTGGCGCACCTTGTCTCTGGGCAAGACGCTATGACGGGTTTCCGGACCCCGCCTTTCATTCCGAACGCCTCGAGTTCGCCAACCCACCCAGACCATCCGCGAAGGACCTCAGTCCCGCACGTTTTCGCGAGGCCGTCCTCGGGTCCGGGCTGGTGTAAATCGGCAGAACCCTGACGCTCCCGTGAATTCCTCCGGTACGCTGTCCAGAGATGTCGAAGTCTTCCGCAGTTCCACCGCCTGATCCCGAAGCTTCGACAAGCGCCGGCCCGGCGGGCGCACAAAATCCCACCGAACTGCCGCCGCCCGATGACACGGCGATGCCGGGAATCCTACCCAGACGCCAGCGGGCCGCCGTCATCTTTATCTTTTTAACTGTCAGTCTCGACATGCTCGCCCTGGGCATGATCGCGCCCGTCCTGCCGCATCTGGTGGAGGGTTTCGTGGGCGGATCCACGGAGAAGACCGCCGAGGTCATCGGTCTTTTCGGCACAGTCTTTGCGATCATGCAGTTCTTCTTTTCGCCCGTGCTCGGGTCGCTCTCCGACCGCTACGGCCGCCGGCCCATCGTGCTGCTCTCCAACTTCGGCCTCGGCTTTGACTACGTCCTGATGGCCCTGGCGCCCTCGCTGCGGTTTCTGTTCATCGGCCGCGTGCTCTCCGGGATCACCGCATCCTCCGTGCCCACGGCGCAGGCCTACATGAGCGACATCACGCCACGCGAGCGCCGCGCCGCCGCCTTTGGCATGCTGCAGTCCGCCTTTGGCTTCGGCTTCATCGTAGGTCCGGCCCTCGGCGGCTGGCTGGCTGGCTTTCATCCACGCCTGCCCTTCTGGGT